>NZ_SKBU01000038.1:0-54752 GCF_004337705.1 Rubrobacter taiwanensis | reverse complement strand
GGAGGGGCGACTCCTCCTTTCCCTTTCCCCACCTATCACCCCTAAAGACCCTCCGGACTCCTCCTTCCCCACCCCTTTCCCGGAGCTCTGGGCTCCGGGCCTTTCTTTTCGTTCATCTTCTGTGGGAGAGTCCGGCGCGCTGTTTGAGGATCGTGTGGTAGAGATCTCCGCCGACGGTGCGTGCTATGCCGAGAAGGGCGATCTCGGCGTCGGCGGGGAGGGTCTGGAGGCGGTCTTCTGAGATTGCGAACGCCAGCAGGAGGGCGGAGCCGTCCCGGGAGACGGAGCCTGTGACGGCTGGCTCGCCGGGGATGCTGCGGAGGTGATTCAGGACGGCTCCTATACGGGAGGCGGGGATGAGGATCCGGCCCGGGGACGGCGTCGGCCGGGCCGGCACGACGGGGAAGAACCTGCTGCCCCAGATCCTGTAGGCTTCGGCGGGGGCGAGGGGCCGGCCGCGGTTTTGTCCCAGCGCTTTCAGGAGTTCGTTCTCGGCCGGAGCGGCCCCGCTCGCCGGGTAGGCTCCGAAGATCAGGTACCGCTCCTGCGAGTGCATGGCGCGCGCCATCGGGGGGTTCATGAAGCCCAGATGCCAGAGGGGGGGATGGCGCTCCAGCAGCGAGCCGATGGCGTTCTGGAGGGCTTCCGCTGCGGTGAAGGTCGCGGCGAAGGGCCGGTCTCCCCGCGTCTGGCGCAGTTTCAGGGTGGCGTGCACGATCAGGCCGCTCTTCCCCATCGCGCCCACGGCGAGGTCGAGGTCTTCGCCGGTGAGGGTGCGTGGTTCTCCGGCGGGTGTGATCACCCTCGCGCAGAGAACGTTTTCTTTAAGCCAGCCGTGGGCGAAGGAGCCGAGTCCCAGACCGTCGCGGGCGATCCAGCCCCCGACCGTGCTCCGGGGTGCGCTGGAGGGGTAGACGGTGAGCGCCCGGTGCGAGGCGCGGAGTTCGTCTTCGAGGTCCACCCAGAGCACGCCCGGCTCCACCTCCACCGCGACGCGTTCGTCATCCGGGAAGCGGATGGTCCGCATCATGCCGGTGCTCACCAGCACGATGTCTCCCGCGGGCTCCGGGAGGTCGGGGTCCACGCCGGCTCCGGCCGGGCTCAGCTTTACGGAGTATTGGCGGGCCGTGCGTGCCAGGTACTCGGCCTCCCCGGCGTTCACCGGCGAGACCGTGGCCAGCGCCCCCGCGCGCCCGGCGGCCGGTTTGCAGCGGCTCCCGAAGCGCTCCCCGAGCTTCCTCAGCAGTTCTTGGCGGGCAGTGACGTCCATGGCTTTACCTCTCAGTAGATTCTTCCGGCGCTCTCAGGCTACCGCCGCGATCCCGGAGCCGGGGGCCCTGGGGCCCCCGGCTCACTTCGCCTCCCGGTCTCAGGCCTGCGAGTCGGCCTCCTCGCCGCGGCCTCCGGTGGTGCGCTCCCTCCGGAGCAGGGGGCCCGGAGCGCCGGGGACTCCTATGAGCGGCAGAGCCCAGCGGTCGAGGCCCCAGTGTCCGGCCACCCGCCAGCTCATCATGAGCAGGATGGCCAGGATGAACATCAGGGGGTTTGCCCCGGCCGTGCCGGCGAACATGAAGCTGGCGTTCATGAAGCCTCCGAAGAAGGCCGCTATGCCGGTGAACAGGCCCGCGATCAGGGCCGCTCCCACCAGGATCTCCCCGAAGACCACCAGATAGGAGAAGAGGGTGGCGTTGGGGATGACGATGCTCTCCAGGAACCAGGCGTACCAGCCGGTGACCTGCGGGTGTTCTCCCCCGGTTAGCTGCAGCGCTCCCTGCGAGAAGCCCCTCACCGCGGCTCCGGCCTCGGCGCCGGTCCATGCCGGATCGAAGAGCTTCCCCCAGCCGGACATGAGCCACAGGATACCCAGGTAGAGCCTGACCAGCAGCCACACCGGGGCCATCCGGGCGTCGGCGAACAGGAAGCGCGTGATGTTCGGCTCGGGGATCTGGGATCTTCTCGCCTCCGCGTTCATCTCTTTCCTCCTTCGTTCTTCTTGCTGTCTCGGTTCAGAGGCTAGCAGGGGGGAGGTGAGGGGACATGATCAGGGTGCCCCATTTACATGGCCAGAATTGATCAGTACCGCCGGGAAGATGGGGTAATATGAGGGTAACGGAGTTTGGAAGCGAAGATCACCGGGGTACGGCTGATGGGGTCTGAAAGCGGGGTGCATGAGCTGCCCGAGGCGGTACGCAGGATAGTCGAGGCCCGCACGGGGGATGCGGTCTTCGTGGTGGGGCCGGACTACAGGGTCGTGCACTGGGACGGGGCGGCGGAGTCGCTCACCGGGATTCTGGCCGGGGAGGTTCTGGGCAAGCAGTGCTACGAGGTGATTCTGGGTGAACGCGAGGGGGGCGGGCCGTTCTGCACCTACGGGTGCTCGGTCATGCATCTGGCCCGGGCCGGACGGCCCGTCTCGAGCTACGACATGCGCATCACCACCCGCTCGGGAGAGAAGCGCTGGGTGAACGTGAGCATCCTGAGCCTGGAGGGCGGTGACGGTCCGTACCTCGTACACCTGCTGCGCGACGCGCAGGAGGCCCACGAGGCGCTGGAGATGGCCCGCGGGCTCATCCAGATCTCCTCCAAGCGGGACAGGCCCGCCGCTTCGGGCCGTAGGGACGTCCCGGCTCTGACGCCCCGGCAGCTGGAGGTGCTGGAGCTGCTCTCCAGGGGCAAGACGGTCCGGGAGGTCAGCCAGGAGCTCTACCTCTCTGAGGCCACGGTCAGAAACCACGTGAGCGCCGTGCTGCAGGCGCTCGGGGCGCACTCCCAGCTCGAGGCCGTCTCCCGGGCGCGGGAGCTCGGGATACTGCCCCGCTGATCAATTCTGATCATGCGAATGATGTGCCCTCATCATGGCAGTAGCCTCCCGCTCGTCTAAAGTTCGCCTTAAGAGAGCTTAAGGTATCCCCGAGCAGAGGGAGGAGGCGTAGAAGGAGATGGATGGTCCGGCGAGGAAGGTGCTGCTGGCGGCCGACGGCTCCGGAGAGGCCCGCCGCGCCGCCGGGATGGCCCGGGAGCTGTCGGAGGCGCTGGGGGCGGAGCTGCACCTAATCTACGTGAGAACCGTTCCGGAGGCTTACGTCAACCAGTGGTCCCTGGCCGAGCCCGGGATGCTGGAGGAGATCTTCGAGCGCGCGCGGGCCGAGGCGCAGGAGCGGGCGCAGGAGGAGGCGGCGAAGCTTGGTGAGGCGGGCGTGAAGGTGGCGGGTGTTCATGCGGCGGTGGGGCGCGCCGACGCGGAGATCGTGCGCCTTGCGGAAGAGCTGGGGGTGGAGATCGTGGCTGTGGGTAGCCGGGGCCTCGGAACCCTGCGGCGCGCCTTAGTGGGTAGCGTCTCGATCAGTGTGCTGCGCCACGCCCACACCTCTGTGCTGGTCGTGCGGGGGGAGCCGCAGAACGAATCCTATCTGCCGGGGAAGATCCTGGTCGCTGTGGACGGCTCCCGGGAGGCCGAAGCCGCCTCCCGGATGGCAGCCGAGATCTCGGCCGCTAGCGGCTCCGGGCTGCACCTCCTGTACGCGCTCCCGCTTACGGAGCGGCAGCCGTACACGCCCCCCGTTCTGATCGAGGGGTGGGAGAGCTACGTCGAGGAGGCCAAGAGGAAGGCCCGCTCGTTCATAGAGGAGAAGGCTCAGCAGATGAGGGCGGCGGGCACGGAGGTCGCCGTGGCTAAGGTCGCCTTTGGCGAGCCGGACGAGGAGATAGTAGAGGAGGCCGAGGAGCTAGGGGCGAGCCTGATCGTGATGGGCAGCCGGGGACTGGGCGGAGTGCGCCGGGCTCTCGTGGGCAGCGTCTCGGACTCCGTGGTGCGCCACGCGCACTGCCCGGTTCTGGTGGTCCGCCGGAGCCCCGCAGCCTAGCGGAGGCCGGAGGAGAGGAGGCTATGATGAACATGCAGCCCGCCCCGGTGGCGAACCTGCTGCACAGGATAGAAGGACGCATCGAGCAGTGGCGTCGGCAGGACGCGCTCCACAAGGCGGAGGCGCAGGCCAACAGAGAGCGGCTCTGGGAAGAGGCGCTCGAACGCGAGAGGCTGCTCAGGGAGGCGTTGAGCCGCGAGGAGGGCGAGGAGAGGTCGTTCGAGGAGGTGAGCGGGGAGCAGGGGACGGTCTTCGTCGTCCACTCCAGAGAGGCCGGCAGGGTCCTGGAGAGGTTCGCTGCGGAGGGCGGCCGGCTGGTGCGGGTGATCCCCGGCGGGGTGGACGGCCGCCAGACGGGAGAGATCTGCGGCTCGTGGCTCATCTTCAGCCGGGAGAGGTAGGCCGCCGGGTCGGACGCTGAGCCGGAATGGAGAACGGCTTGAGGGGTTCGGGGCATCGGCCGCGCCCTCCGGTAACCGGGGAGCTTCTGCGGCCTCTCGGGGAAGGGGCGGCCGGAAGAGACGCCGGTCTGGTAGGAGCTCTGGACCGGCTGGCGGGCGCCGGGCTGCCGGTGCCCGAAGGAGTGGTGCTCACCCGGGCGGCGCACGCGAGGTTTCTTAAGGAGAGCGGCCTCAGGGAGCGCCTCGCCGGGGCCGCTTCAGAGGCGCTCCGGTCTCAGGCGCGCGGGCATCCCGCTGCGCCTCTGAGCGACGAGATAAGGGAGGCGCTGTGTGAGGCGCTGGCCGAGCTCGGAGCCAGGAGCGCCCTTGTGCTCTCTGAGTACGGCCGGAGCGGCGATCTGAGTACCATCCCGGACATCCTAGACGCCGTGCGCGCGGCCTGGCTTGCGCCGCGGGGGCTTGAGCGCCAGATCCGGGCTCTCGCTGCCGGCAGGGAGCCTCCCTTATGGCCGGTCCTCGTGCAGAAGGAGCTTCGGCCGGAGCTAGCCGGCTGGACGGACGCGGAGCTCCGCGCGCCGGAGATCTGCCTCGCGCGGCCCGGGAGGGAGGAGCTGGAGCGGATGATCTCCAGAGCCCGCTCCGTGCTGGGCCGACCGGTGCGGCTGGAGTGGGGGTTTGAGGGGGGGAGGTGGCACATCCTCGGTATCGGCCCTCCGGGGCGGAGCCCCGCCGGGCGCGAGCGGTTCGCCCGCTACGTGGACCGGCTGGAGCTCGGCACGTGCGCCGGTATCCTGGCGGCCAGCCCCGTAAGCCTGGCCGCTCTGGTGTGGAGCAGCGCCGAAAGCCGGGTGGAGGCGGGGGATGTGCGGAGCTTCGAGGAGGTGATCCGGACCTGGACTCTGGAGGTTCTCTCCCGGATAGAGGGCGGGTAGCCGTTGGAAGTCGAAGCGGGAGGTTGAAGGTGTTGTCGGTGGAGGGCTTGCTGAGCGTCGTGAGGGCTACCGTTGAGCAGGCGGAGTACGGCTTCTTCGTGACGCTGAACGCGTCCGGAGCGCCCGACGTGCGGCTGATGCAGCACTTTCCCCCGGAAGAAGACCTGTCAGTCTGTCTGGGCACCAGCCGGGGATCCCGCAAGGTGGGCGAGGTGCGGAACGACGGCCGCAGCGCGCTGGCCTTCCAGGATCCGGTCGAAACGGCCTACACAGCGCTCTACGGTCTGGCGCGGGTGCGGGACGACGCCAGCGCGAAGGAGCGGTACTGGCGGGAAGAATGGAGCGCCTTCTGGCCTGCAGGGCCGGGTGCGGAGGACTATGTGCTCATAGAATTCGTGCCCCACCGGATCGAGCTCATGAACCTCTCCCGCGACATCGCGCCCGATCCCTACGGCCTGCGGGCCGTGACGCTAATCCGGAAGGGGGACCGCTGGGAGCCGGCGGAGGGATGAGGGTATATATATTGAGAAGAGAAAGGCAAACCCATCCCCGGACCGAAGCGGAGGCGGATATGACCCATGTCGAAAGTCTGGCACGGTTCGTCGCCCGCGCCTCTTACGAGCGCCTCTCGGAGGGGGCGGTGGAGGAGCTCAAGGTGCGGATTTTGGACTCCCTGGGGTGCGCCATAGGCGCTCTGGGAGGGGAGCCGGTGCGGATGATCCGGGAGCAGATCGCCGAGTTCGGGGGCAACCCTTTGGCCACGCTCGTAGGCGGGGGCAAGACCGCTCCCGACCGTGCCGCCTTCTACAACGGCGCGCTGGTGCGCTACCTGGACTACAACGACTCCTTCCTGGCCGGAGGGGAGACCTGTCACCCCTCCGACAACCTCGGAGCGGTCCTGGCCGCGAGCGAGTACGCCGGTGGGAGCGGGCGGGAGCTGCTCACGGCCCTGGCCGTGGCCTACCAGGTGCAGGGGCGGCTCTCGGAGGAGGCTCCGGTGCGGGCGAAGGGCTTCGACCACACCACTCAGGGGGCTTATGCGGCCGCGGCTGGGGTCGCCCGGGCGTTGGGCCTCGACGAGGAGAAGACGGCCAACGCCATCTCCATCAGCGGCACGGCCAACAACGCCCTGCGTGTCACGCGCACCGGGGCGCTCTCGCACTGGAAGGGGCTGGCCTACCCCAACACCGCATTTGCGGCTACCCACGCGGCGTTTCTGGCGATGCGGGGCATAACCGGCCCTCCCGAGGTCTTCGAGGGGAACAAGGGTTTCATGCAGGCCATCGCCGGCCGCTTCGAGATCGACTGGGAGGGTGAGGATCTGGAGCTGGTCAGGCGCACGATTCTGAAGAAGTACAACGCCGAGATCCACTCCCAGTCCGCCCTCGAAGGCATCCTGGGGCTCAAAGAGCGGCACGGACTCTCCGGCGGGCAGATAGAGCGCATCGAGCTCGACACCTTCGATGTGGCGTACAACATCATCGGCGGGGGAGAGGAAGGGGACAAGCGCCGGGTGCGCACCAAGGAGGAGGCCGACCACAGCCTGCCCTACATGCTGGCCGTGGCGCTTTTGGACGGGGAGGTCGGCCCCGGTCAGTACCGGCCGGAGCGGATAGGGAGCGAGGACGTGCAGGACCTTCTGCGCCGGGTTGTGGTCCGGCCCGCCTACGACCTGAGCCGGCGCTTCCCGCAGGAGATGCCCTGCCGCATCCGCGTCTTCCTGCAGGACGGCCGAACCCTGGAGGCCGAGAAGCGCGACTACGAGGGCTTCTTCACCCGGCCCATGTCCTGGGAGCGGGTGGTGGAGAAGTTCGAGCGTCTGGCGGCGCCTCACGCCGACGGAAAGCTCCTTGAGGCTACGGCGGATGCCGTCGGTCGGCTGGATGAGATAGAGGTCCGGGAGCTAACCGGGCTGCTCGAAAAAGTCGGCGAGCGATAGAGAGAGAGGAGGCGATGCGATGAGCGAGACGGCCATCACCAACAGGACCGCCTTCGGCTTCCTGCGGATGAACGAGCGGGAGGGCAAGCCGAGGAGCCGCGGCATAACCGAGATCCGGGGCCCTTACTACTCGGCCATGGGCAGGCGTTACCTCAAAGACGTGCTGGAGACCATGGGCGAGTACGTGGACTCCCTGAAGTTCGCGGGCGGGTCCTTCACGCTGATGCCGGATGAGGCGCTCAAAGAGATCATCGAGACGGCCCACGAGCACGACGTGCTGGTCTCCACCGGCGGGTTCATCGAGTACGTCTTGACCCAGGGGCCGGAGGCCGTGGACAAATACATTCAGGCATGCCGGGAGGTGGGCTTCGACATGATCGAGATCTCGGGCGGATTCATCACCATCCCCACCGACGACTGGCTCCGGCTGGTAGAGCGGGTTCAGAAGGCGGGCCTTAAGGCCAAGCCGGAGGTCGGCATCCAGTTCGGCGCCGGGGGTGACACCGCCGCCGGGGAGCTTCAGGCCGAGGGCACCCGCGATCCGGAGTGGATGATCTCCCAGGCCCGGCGCTTCTTGGAGGCCGGTGCCTACATGGTCATGATCGAGTCCGAGGGCATAACCGAGAACGCCGACCCCTGGCGCACCGACGTGCCGGCGGAGGTCATCAACGCTCTGGGGCTGGAGAAGGTCATGTTCGAGGCCGCAGACCCGGAGGTCTTTGAGTGGTATGTGAAGAACTACGGGCCCGAGGTGAACCTGTTTGTGGACCACTCCCAGATCGTGCAGCTTGAGACCCTGCGGCGCGGCATCTGGGGCACCAAGAGCCTGTGGGGCCGCGTGCTCACCTATAAGGGCTAGAGGAGACGGAGGGAAGATGTCACAGACGCTTATGCAGCGCTTCGTCGACGCTCTCCCCTTCCTGGACGGGGTGGCGGAGAAGGTGCAGCCCCGGGTGCGGGAGGCGGTCGAGGCGGGCGGGAGCCGGGTCCGCAACGTCCTGGACGGGGTCTGGTTCGAGGCACCGCTGCACCCGGCCCTCACGGACGTTCCCATCGGGTCCTGGACCGCGGCGGCCGTCTTCGACGGGCTGGATGCCGCCGGCGGCTCCCGGGCCGTGAGAAACGCGGCTGACGCCTCGGTCGCGCTGGGGGTGGTCGGCGCGGCGGGTGCGGCCGTGACCGGGCTCTCCGACTGGCGCTACCTCAGCGGCGGGTCGAGGAGGATGGGGACGGCGCACGGGCTCCTGAACGCGCTCGGGCTCCTGCTCGCCGGCGCCTCGCTCCTCCTGCGGGCCGCCGGGCGCCGGCGGGCCGGACGCCTCACCTTCCTGGCCGGCTATTCGGTGACGGGTATGGCCGCCCACCTCGGTGGAGAGCTCTCCTACCACTACGGCCTGAGGGTCAGCAGGAACGTCTTCGAAGGGAGCGGCCCCGAGGAGTTCACCCCGGTTCTGGACGAGGCGGAGCTGGACGGCGGCGGCCTGCGGCGGGTCGAGGCCGCGGGGGTGGGCATCCTGCTCGGCCGTGCTTCGAGCGGACGGCTTTGCGCCATCTCCGCGACCTGCAACCACTTCGGGGGTCCCCTGGAGCAGGGGGAGCGGAGGGGCGACACCGTCGTCTGCCCTCTGCACGGCTCCCGTTTCGACCTGTGCAGCGGAGAAGTACTGGACGGTCCCGCCGTCTTCCCCCAGCCGCGCTACGAGGTTCGGGTGCGCGGCGGCAGGGTTGAGGTGAGGGCCGCCGCGGATAACATTCAGAACAGGGTGGTGTAGCCCGAGATCAGCTCCCGATACGCCCCCGATCCTGCCTGAAGACGCTCACCACCGAGGGGCGCGGCTGTTCGCCGTCAGGCCAGCGGCTGGCCGGGTCGTCCGGGGAGGCTCCGTCCACCTCGCCGGGGTGCTGCACCGCGCAGAAGATGGTTCTCTCATCCGGCGTGATCCGGGGCCCGCAGGCCTCGGCCCCGAAGGGGACTGTGAGGAACTGGCGCAGATACCCCCGCTCGGGGCCCTCGACGGGGACGGCGAAGAAGCCGTCGTTCTGCGGCAGCGCGCGGGCGCTGTCCGAGGCGATCCAGAGGTTCCCCCGCTCGTCGAAGGTTACGTTGTCCGGCGAGGAGATGGGGCTGACCTGCGACTTATCGAAGCCGGCGAAGTAGGTGGAGGAGTCGTCCGGGTCGCCGCAGAGCAGGAAGACCTTCCAGGTGAAGCGGGTTGCGGCCGGGTCGTCGCCCTCCTCGGAGATCTCCAGCACGTGCCCGTGCTTGTTGTCGGTGCGGGGGTTGGCCTCGTCGGGGCCGGGGTTGCCGGGCGCGCCGCGCCGGGTGTTGTTGGTGAGCGCGGCGTAGACCCTGCCGTTCACCGGGTTGCGCTCGATGTCTTCGGGGCGGTCCATCTTGGTCGCCCCTACCTTATCTGCGGCGACTCGCGTGTTGATGAGCACCTCGGCCGCGCTCATGCCGGGCACGAAGCTCTTCTCGCCGCTGACGAGCGGCACCCACTCGCCGGTGCCGTCGAATGCCCCGTCGGAGGGCAGCTCTCCGCTGCCGTCTATCTCCTGCTGCGGGCTGTCGCCGCTGAAGCGGGCGACGTAGAGCGTTCCGTGATCCAGGAGCGTGAGGTTGTGCTTGCGGGCGCGCGGACCGTTGCCCTTGGCCATCTTGCGGGAGCTTACGAACTTGTAAATGTAGTCGAAGCGCTCGTCGTCGCCCATGTACGCGACGGGCCGTCCGTCGCGGGAGAGCGTGGTCTCCGCGCCCTCGTGCTTGAAGCGCCCGAGCGCCGTGCGCTTGCGCGGGGTGAAGTCCGGGTCGAACGGGTCCACCTCCACTACGTATCCGAACCGGAAGCCCTCGTTGGGTTCTTCGGCGAGGTCGAAGCGCTCCTCGGTGCGCTCCCAGCCCCGGTAGCCGAAGGGCGGCAGCGTCTCTCCGAAGCCGTAGCGCTCGTAGGACTCCCGCTTGGCCCGGTCCTCCACCATCCCGGCGTTGACGAAGTACTGGTTGAAGTTCTCCTCGCCCGAGAGGTAGGTGCCCCAGGGGGTGTGTCCCCCGGCGCAGTTGTTCAGGCACCCGAGCACCGTGCGCCCCTCGGGGTCGGTGCTGGTGCGCAGCCACGGATGTCCTGCGGCCGGTCCGGTGAGCTCCATCGGCGTCTGCGCGGTGATGCGGCGGTTGTAGCGCCGGGAGCGCACCATCTCGTAGCCGCCCTGCCGCCGCCTGCGGATCTCCACGACCGAGATGCCGTGCGCCATCAGCTCTATCTGGATGCGCTCCAGATCTTCCTGGGAGGTGCCCTCGGGATCGAAATCGCGGAACATCAGCTCGCTGTTGGTGTACTCGTGGTTGACCACCAAAAGCGCGCGCTCGCTCTCGCGCCCGCGGCGGCTCAGCGGGAAGAAGGCCACGTAGTCGCAGTTGTAACCGAACTGCCTGGATTGGGCCTCTGCTGTCTGGTTCTCGAAGTCGAACTCGGGAGCTCCGGGCAGGATCGGATCCCCCCACCGCACGACCACGTTGTAGTCGTAGCCTGAGGGTACGATCATGTCGTCGAGATCGTTGGGCGGCACCGGCTCGAAGGTGAGCCCGGAGCGCCGGCCGCCGTTCCGCGCCGGTTGGGCCCCGGCCGGTGAGGGACGGGCTCCTGCATAGAGCACGATCGCCGCTGCCGCTCCCAGCTTCAGAAATCCGCGCCGGCTCAGGACCTGATCGAGTATATCGCCGAAGTACGGGTTGTCGCTGGTGTTCGGCGCTTCTCTGGCGCACGCACTGCCGCAACGGTAGGCACAGGTCATGGCCGAGCGCCCGCTGTGACCGAGGATGGGCAGGGATTCTGCGGTCTCCGGTCGCTTCTTCATGGTTCTCGCCCCCTCCTTCATCGCCACCCCATCAGCTCCGGGACGACTAAAAACTATAGTGATCGCGCGGATTCCGGTCAATCATGGCGAGCTCAATCTACAGGATGCGTCCGGAGGCCGTGTTAAAGGGCCATAAAATGCGGGATAAATCCGGGTAAACTGTTGCCCGGACTCTCTCCGGGGTGGTAAATTTCCGTATCCGTTCGTTCTGAGAGGAGGGTCGACGCGATGCGCAGGGGTGCCGCCGTTCTGCTTGTTCTCGCCGTCGCCGTGTTCGGCACGGCTCTGCCGGCCGCCGGTCAGCAGGGAGCGTGGTGGAACACCGTACCGGAGGAGAACCGGGATCTGCCGCCGGGCCTCGTCGCCTACCACGAGATCGGTCCCAAGCTGCGGGAGATCGAGCGCCGGAGCAACCGGGTGCAGGTGGAGGTGATCGGGCAGTCGGTGCAGGGGCGGGACCTCTACCTGGTCACGGTCTCCGACCCCCGGTCCTTCGGGAAGTTCGGGCGCTACAAGGCGCTCCGGAACACGATGCTCCGCGATCCCGAGCGGGCCCGGCGGATGGCGGCGGAGTTTGAGGACTTCAAGGTGCCCTTCTTCGTGAACGCCTCGATCCACGGTGACGAGTGGGAGGGGGTGGATGCTTCGCTGCGGCTCATAGAGCGTCTGGCGTTCTCGGACGATCCGGAGACGCGGAAGATCCTCGCCAACACCGTCGTGCTGTTCAACGTCTCGCAGAACCCCGACGGGCGGGTCCTGGGCACCCGGGCCAACGCCAACGGGTTCGACGTGAACCGGGACTTCATTACCCTCTCGCAGCCCGAGTCGCGCCTCACGGTGGAGCAGATCCTGGAGTGGCACCCGATGGTCTTCCTGGACCTGCACGGCTATGTGAACCCGTACCTGATCGAGCCCGCAACCCCGCCCCACAACCCGAACTACGAGTACGACCTGTACATCAAGTGGGCCCTCGACCAGGCCGAGGCGATGGAGGAGGCGCTGCAGCGGGAGATGGGGCTTGGCGCCGTGATCCCGTTCCGGGACTGGGAGGACGGCTGGGACGACTGGCCGCCGATCTTCACCCCGATGTACGCGATGTATCACGGGGCCTACGCGCACACGCTGGAATCCCCGTTCCGCGTTAACCGCTCGGACGTGAATCTCCCGCCCGGGGAGCGGCAGCGGCGGGCGGAGCTGAACGTCCGGTCCCACATGACCACGGTCTGGGCATCACTGCTCTTCGCCTCGGAGAACCGCCGGGAGATGGTCCGCGACCAGATCGAGGTCTTCCGCCGCGGGTGGCTGGGCGAGCCCCAGGTCCCGATCGGTGACACCTACGGGGAGCAGCACGAGTTCCTGGCCGAGTTCCCAGAGGCGTACGTGATCCCCGCCGGAGAGAGCCAGCGGAGCCTCTCGGCCGCCGCCGGGCTCGTAAACCACCTCCTGGACAACGGCATCGAGGTGGAGCGGGCCGCCCGGCCCTTCTCCGCCGGGGGCGAGACCTACCCCGCAGGGTCGTACGTCGTCCGCATGCAGCAGCCCAAGCGGGGACTGGCGAATACGATCCTCGAGCCGGGCTGGGATATCACGGAGGTCGTGCCGGTGATGTACGACATCTCCGCCTGGAGCCACGCGCTGCTGTGGGGCGCCACCGTGGACGTCATCCCCAAGGGCACGCCGCTCTCGGCCTCCACCCGGCCCGTCACCCGCCACGAGCGGGCTCAGGGTTCGGTGGCCGGCGGCCCGACCCCTTACTACGAGCTCCTGGTGAACAGCCCCGCCGCGGTCCGGGCCGTCAACCACCTCCTGCAGTCCGGCATCGAGCTGCAACGCTCGGATGACGGCCGGGTGTTCGTGCCCTCCGCGGCCCGCACGGAGGTGCAGCGCCTCGCCCGAGATGAGGGCCTGACCTTCGCCGCCGCAGCACCGGATGCCGCCGAACCGCTGGACGCCGTGCGGGTGGCCGGGGCCATCTCCGATGAGGAGTATTTCGTGCTCACGAACCTCGGCTTCGAGGTGGACCGGATCTCGACCTCCGTGCTGAACGGGGGCTTCCAGCTCGATGAGTACGACGTCCTGTTCGTGAGCACCGGGCTGAACTACGTCGCCCTGAACGGCGCCGCAAGAGCCGAGGTGGACGAGTTTCTCTCCTCCGGCGGCGGTCTGGTCGCCCGGGGAGCCGTGGGAGCGCGGTTCAACCGGGATGCCGGCGTGCTGGACGTGAGCTACGCGACCGGGCCCTCCCGCGCCAACGGCATCGTCCGGGTCGAGAACGCCGCAGACTCGCCGGTGACCTCCACCGCGCCGACCCACGGCTTCGTGTACGCGCCGCTGTGGTTCACCGATCCCGGCGCGGGCGTGGAGGTCTCCCAGCGGTTTGCGGGCGGCGACTTCTTCGTGGCCGGACACTGGACCGGTCAGGAGAACGCGGCGGGCAGGATCAGCGCCGTCCACGGAACCTCAGCCGCCGGAGGCCGGGCGGTGCTCTTCGGCACCGACCCGCTCTTCAGAGCGCACCCCCGCGGCCTGTTCCCCCAGGCCGCTCACGCTCTGTGGTGGGCGGCGAACTAACGGAGACGCGGCACCCGTAAGAGAGGAGAGCGAAGGGCCTCCGGCCGGAGGCCCTCCCGCCAAGGTTACTCCCGTTCGCTCTTCTCCTCTTCCTCCACCTGAGTCAGGTAGTAGAGGGTGTGCATGAGCTGGGCGGTGGGGTCTATGCGGTGGGTCTCGATGCCCGGCGGGACGTGCAGCAGCACGTCGGTATAGTTGAGGATGACCTTGATCCCCGCCTTCACCATCCGCTCGGCCACCTCCTGCGCGGCAGAGGCGGGGGTGGCGATGATGCCGATGATCTCATCAGCCTCGGCGACGCTCTTCTCCAGCTCGTCGATGTGCTTGACGACCACGTTGCCGACGGTGCGCCCGATCTTCTTCGGATCGTTGTCGAAGACGTCGTGAATGATGAAACCCCGCTTGGGCAACATCGCGCTGCTCGCGATCGCCGCCCCGAGATTCCCCGCCCCGACCAGCGCCAGATTGTAGGTCTGCCGCAACCCGAGGATGTTGCGCACAGCCTCCACCAGATCATGCGCCTGATAGCCCACGCCCCGGGTCCCGGAGAAGTCTATCGCGTTCAGATCCCGCCGCACCTGTACGGGGTTGATCCCCGTGTACTCCCCAAGCTCCTTGCTGGAGACCGCATCCCGCCCCTCTTCTATGAGCTGCTGCGTCGTCCTCAGATACTTGGTCAGGCGGTTGGTCAATCCGGGTTGTAGCGTGGCCTTCATCTTGGGAACAACTCCTTTTGTTCGGTTGCGCCGTAAACATTGTAATAGAAAGCCGGGTGCTTGCAATGGCTGTGTTCTTAGCACGAAACTAAGCTAAAAGCAAGACCTATTGCAGGCACGCCCTGGATTGTAAAGGGGTATGACGATCGTTGCAAGTCTGTTGGCGGGGCCTTCCGCGGGCGGCTCGGCTGGTGTAACATGAGAAGCGTGGGTGGAGTTCTCACAGGGTTTGGCTGCGGGCGGCTGGCTCGACCGTCCATGCCCCGCGCGGGCGTCTTTTAGGGTCGTCTGCGCTGGGGCTTCCTTCGGTTCTTTTCTCTCTTTGGTATCCGGATATACGTCAAGAGCATCGGGGGAGACTTGCTAGCTTCGAGACCGGGGATCTCGCACCTGGAGCGCGCGGCCGGCTTTCGGGTGCGACCCATGAATGATGTGGATCTGGAGAGCATTTTGGAGCTGCGCGCGGCTGTGCGGTGGAGTGCGGATCCGGGGGCCTTCGAGCTTCTGCGGGGGTTCCGGGACGCCCGCTGGGCCGTAGCCGAGGCTCCGGGGGGTGCGCTGGTGGGGATGGTCGGTGCCGTGCCGTTCGGGGGGGTTGGGGTTTTGTGTCATCTGGCGGTGCACCACTCCTGCCGGCGGCGGGGTCTGGGCCGCCGGCTCGCCGGGTGGGCCGTTGCTTACCTGCGTTCTCAGGGGGCGCGGGTTGTGAGGTTGGAGTCCACTCCGGAGGCCGAGGGGCTCTACCGTTCGCTCGGCTTCCGGGAGGTCTCCCGGCGGAGGCTCTATCGGCTGCAGCATCCCCGCGGGGGAGTGTTCGAGAGCTCCCGGTATGGGATCTCGCCGCTGCTCGTGGGCGACCTGCCGGAGCTGTATGGCCTGGATCTCTGGTCCTTCGGGGCCGACCGATCCCGGCTGCTGCAGACCATCCTGCGGCTGCATCCCGGTTGGGGGATAGCTGCGCGGGATGCGGCCGGCCGGATGGCCGGCTATCTGTTGCGCACCGGGAGGCGCATCGGGCCGTTTATGGCCGAGAACGACGAGGCGGCGCGTGCTCTGCTCTCCCGGGCGCTCGCCGGGCGGGGGGAGGGGCCGCTGGAGGTCATGGTCCCCGGGGAGAGTCCGGCGCACGGGCTGCTGGAAGAGTTTGGGTTCAGCGGCGTTCCCGACCGGCTGCGGATGGAGTTGGGTGAGGCTCCTGAGCCCCGGGGGCTTAGCGCCTACGGCATGACGCCGTACCTGGCCACGTAGAGCAGAGCGGCTATTTCAGCCGGTACAGTATCGCCTCGGAGTCGCCGATCACCCGTTCGAGGTTCGGGTTCGCGTCGGCGGCCCGGATTCGGGCTGAGCCGTCTTCGCCGTCCTCGTCGTATTCGCCGGGGTGCAGGATGATGTACCGTACGCCCAGATTTTGTGCCCGCTTTAGGCTCCGGTCGTCCGGGAAGGTATTGAGCGCCGTGCGGGTCTCGGCGTAGCCCTCCGGGAAGTAGCTGGCGTAGCCGTTGACGAGCCTCCACCAGCCGTAGGTGGAGCGGTACATGCGCGGGGTCTCGCGGAAGGGGTCGTTATCGCTGGCGAACGGCACCTCGGCCACCACGGTGTCCGGGTCGTTCTCCGCCAGCCACGCGTAGGCCGGCTCCGGCGTGGCCGGGCCGCGGTCTATGTAGCGGTCCCACGGCAGGGTGGGCATGAACTCCAGGGCGGCGAAGACCGAGACGGCCGCCAGCGCCAGCGCCGCCTTCCGGCCCCGGAGCTTCTCCAGCAGCGCCCGGAGGCCGAAGCCCGCCAGGACGGCTATGCACAGCATGACTATCGCCCACATCCGGGCGGGGACCCGCAGGTTTCCGAAGCCCGGCAGGTACTCGTAGAGCAGTGCGTAGGGGGTGGGGATCTCAGCGAGGCCGAACGGGGAGATACGGGGTCCGAGCGAGAGGAGGGCGAGGGTGAGCCCGATCCCGGCGTAGAGCGCGGCGTGGCGGGGGATGCGGTGCCGGAGACCGTAGAGGGCGAGCAGGGCGGCTGCCAGCCCCGGGTAGAGTGTGAGCTCGTAGAGCGGGCGGCCGCCGCCGTGCGGGAGGCCGAGGGCCTCCGGGGTCCAGCCCAGGAGCAGGCTCTCCGGCGGGGAGACCAGGAGCGCTCGCGGGATGAAGGAGCCCCCGATTACCTGCTCTATGTCGCGGCTGTGCTCCTGGCCGCCGCTCAGGGCGATGTACGGGTAGAGCAGGAAGGTCAGGACCGCTCCGAACACCGCGGCGGCCGGGAACGCCCGGAGTGCGTCTCTCGCTTCGGGCAGGCTGCGGCGCAGGGCGAACCAGATCGCCAGGAACGCCGCCACCATGAGGGTGGCGAAGACGCCGTAGTAGAGACCGGAGACCGCGTTCAGGGTGAAGAAGAGTCCGGCGAGCCAGAGGTCGCGCTTTCTGCGGCCGCGTTCCAGGTAGCGGTGCATGAAGAGCAGGATCAGGGGCAGCCAGTAGGTGGTCATGGAGTTGAGCTGGGTTATGTGACCCATGCGATAGGGAGAGAACGCGTAGACGGCCCCGGCGAACAGAGCCGCGGGTACGGCGTAGGGGCGCTCCGCAAGCAGGTGTCGGACGAGCAGGAACGTGGTGTACCCCGAGAGCACGAACGTCAGAAAGAGGACGACGTTCATCCCGAGCAGGGCGTTGCCGGTCAGGTGGTAGAAGGGGGCGGCGGCGAGCGCACTCGGGAGCAGGATGTCCGTGTAGGCGAGCGAATTCTCGGTCGGGAAGAAGATGTTGGCGTCGTAGAGGGAGAGCGGGTCGGTGGCCAGAGCGTGCGCGATCCAGGCCATGCTCCAGACCATCACGGCCGGATCTCCCGCGGCGTTCACCCGGTCCAGGTTCAGCGCCAGCGGGAAGGTGAACACGAACGCCAGAACGGTGTAGAGCCCCAGCGCCAGCAGGTGCGGGGCGGCCGTGCTCCGCTGTTTCTCTCCCATACCCTCCGTTTTCTACCCGCCCGACGCGCGAAAACGAAGACGGACCGGCCGTGCGTGGAGGGGGGATGCAGAATATGACCGGTCCGCCGGTATGCGCCTTTACCAAATTACTACCCGTTGTGCGGTTCGCTAAACCTGCTCCTCCTCAATTAACAGGATCGAAACACGCCCTTGAACGCCGTTTAACATTCCTCCTGTAGAATACCGCCCGAAGACGGCATCTCTGTCTGGAGGAAGAGGGTGTTCAGGAAGATCATCGGGGTTCTGCTGCTGGCTCTGATCTTGACGGCCTTCGGCTGCGGGACGGCTCCGCAGGAGGACGGCGAGGCGGGCACCGCCCGGAGCGGCGACGAAGCGGCGGAAGAGACGGTCGACGGGACCACGACCCGGACCGAACAGGACCGCGAGGCGACGACCGGGGTCTTGCCGGAGGATGAGACGACGGCAGGTCAGGCCGGCTCCGACGAGGAAGAGCAGTACGCCGGCGGGCAGACTGCGGACGAGGCTCCCGCGGCGGCCGGCGGGCCGGATTTTACCGCCGCGGTACAGATGCGGGGCGGCTCCAGCACCGAGGCGAACGGCATACTGGCCGTGCGGTTCGGCAGCCACGAGGGCTTCGAGCGCGCGGTAATAGATCTCGGTTCCGGGAACAGCCCGGCCGGCCGGGTCCCGGAGTGGACGATCAGCAGCCCGGAGGGCGAGGGGTACGTGCGGGTGAGCCTCCCGTCGGTGAACTCCACGCTGGTCTCCGACGGGCTCTTCCCGGGGGACGTGCTGCGGGACTTCTACGTGGTGCGCTCCCCGGACGGCGGGATGTTCGTGGATCTCATCGCCCGGCAGGGCTTCCTCTACCGGGTGATCGAGCTCTCCGACCCCGCCCGGCTGGTCGTGGACTTCAAGCCTTCCGGGATACCGCTCGCCGTACCGCTCCCGGTCCGGGAGGGGAACACGGTGCTGGTGAGCCCTGCGAGCGGGGCCCGGGTCAGCAGTCCGCTCACCGTGAGCGGCTACTCCCGCAACTTCGAGGCGACGAACGTCGTAATCCTCCGGGACGCCGGCGGGGAGGTCATCGCGGAGAAGACCGTCCAGGGCAACGACTGGAGCGCCACCTGGGGCTACTTCGACACGACCCTGGACTTCCCGCCGTTCCGGGGTGAGGGTACGCTGCAGGTCGGGGCGCTGAGTGCCCGGGACGGCTCGTTTGAGGGCGTGAGCATCCCGATCTCTTCCGGCCGGTAGGCCCGCTTTATTAGCCGAGCGACCGCACGAAGTGCGCGGGGTCGAGCTCCTCTCCGGTGGCGCGGACGACCGTAGCGTCCCAGCTCTCCCGCGCTCCGGGGGCGAAGAAGGCCTCCTTCAGGTGGTCGCCGGCGTCTTCGCTCAGGAAGAAGGGGCCTCCGGCCACTTCCCGCTCCAGGTATGCCCGGAGCTGCGCGGCGGTCAGGTCTCCGAGCACGTAGTTGTGGTAGTAGACCGGTGCGGTGGCTATGTGGATCTTGGCCGCCCAGTCCGGCTCGTCGCGCTCCGGCGGGCGCTCTACGAGCTGCAGCCGCTCTACCAGATCCCACCAGACCCGGTTCAGGTCGTCCCGGTCCGGGTTCTCGTACAGGACTTGCTCGAAGTGGAACATCACGAGCGCCCAGCGGGTGAAGACGAGCCGGTCGGCCCGGCGGCGGAGATCCAGCTTCGGGGCGTCGGCGGCGAGCTCTTCCCGCGGGACGCCGGCGATCTCGCGCAGCCATCCCTCGTCGTCGGCCAGAGCGCCCATCATGAGCGCGATGGCCTCGGTGGAGCTGGTGTGGGCCACGGTGCGCAGCAGGTAGGGCAGGGAGGGGTCTATGTACTTGTCGTAGACGGCGTGCCCGAACTCGTGCAGCATGGTGTTCATCCAGTAAGAGTCGGGGCGGACGTTGGCCAGCACCCGCACGTCGTAGGGGTGCTCCCGCCCGATAACGGTACAGAAGGCGTGCTGGTCCTTGTTCGGCCGCTCGTAGAGGTCGCTCTTCTGCATGACGTCCCGGACCTCCAGCCCCATCGAGCCGTAGGTGCGGGCCGTAAGATCCTCCAGGCTCTTGCCCCGGAAGTAGCGGTCTACGTCCAGGTCCGGCTGCTCGGGCGGCTCCTGGAAGAAGGGATCGGAGAGAAGCCACGGGTGGACGGCCTCTACGCCGAACCGCTCTTCCAGCTCCGCGTCCAGCCCCTCTTTGAACTTTCGGAAGGGCTCTTCGGTGGACCGCTCCAGCTCGGCCATGATGCTCCGGAGCCTGCCGCCGTCTATCTCCTGCAGGTCGAGTGAGCGCTCGTAGTGGTTCTCATAGCCCTGCTCGCGGGCGAGCTCGTTGCGCAGGCGGGCGAGCTGGCGCACCACCGGCTCCACCTCCCGGCCGACCGTCTTGGAGGCCTCCCACGCCTCGCGGCGCAGCTCCGGGTCGCCGGAGAGGCGCAGGATCTCCCGGATCTCGTTCTCCCCGACCTCCCGGCCGCGCAGGACGCTCCGGTGGTTGCTGTAGATGGCGTTGGCTTTGGCTTCCAGCTCCTCGACGTGTTCCAGGACCTCCCGGGCGCCCTGATTGCCGGCGAACATCCGGTAGAGGATCTCCACCTGCCGCCGGAGCGCGGGGTCCCGGATGTCCTCCCGCTCACCGTACCAGCCGCGCACCCGCTCGAACTCGCCGGTGTCGGCGAAGAGCTCCGTATAGGCGAGGCCGGCGCGCACGAGCTCGTTTTGAGCCTCCTCGGTGCCCGTGGTGGCGAGCCTCCACCGGGCTTCCCTGTAGGCGCGCTCGGCCGGAGAGAGACGCTTCGTAAAGCGCCGGATGAAGTCTTCTATCCCGGAGTGCATGATCTTAGAAACCCCCTCCCTCTCGAATCCTCAAGAGCGGCTCACCGGCGGCGGCGGTTGCCGAGGTAGATCAGGACCAGGACGAGGACGATGCCGAGCGTGACGTACTGGAGCAGACCCTCCGGGCCGCCGGAGCCGCTGACGACCAGCCCCGCCACGAACGTCAGGCCGACGGCCGCATACCCGGCCGAGCGGTAGGCAAAGTACGCCGCTACGAGCCCGGCCACCAGGTAGAGGACGGGCATGAAGGGCGTGAGGTTCAGGACCCAGGGCTGCAGGAAGCCCGGCGTGTCCACGCCCTGAGTCCACCACCCGAGCTGGCCGACCAGTATGAAGCCGAAGAACGCCGCCAGGAAGGTCACCGCGGCGCTCTTGAGCGTGATCGGCTCGGGGTCGAACTCGGAGAGTTCGTGCCACCGGGGCTCCTCACGTCTCCGCCGCCTCCCCTGCCGGATGTCTTCCGGTTCGGAGCGGCGGAACTTCTCCCGCAGGCGCTCGCCGAGGCTCGGACCCCTCTCCTCCCTCTCCGCGCGCTTGGCGGCGAGCTCGTCCTCCAGCTTGCTGAACTCCGCCTCCAGGTCGGAGAGCTGGTCGGCGGCGTAGGCCAGATCTAAAGCCTCGTTGTGCTGCTCCCGCCGGTTGGGGTCGGAGAGGACCTCGTACGCTTCCTGAATGCGGGAGAACTCGGCCTCACTGCCGCCCGGGCTGTCCGGGTGCTTGTCCTTGGCGAGCCGCCGGTAGGCGGCCTTTATCTCGTCCTGCGAGGCGTCGCGGGAGACTCCGAGGACCTCGTAGTAGTTGACCCGTTCGCCGTTCATTGCAGGTCATTTTAACCCACGAAGGCCTCTCCGACTTCAGGGAGATCGGGGCGCCGACTTCTTCGCGCAGGAGGTCTCCGCTGCGCGGATCTCCTCCCGGCAGCGGGGGTCGCCTTCCGCCTCTGCCGCCCGCCGGAGCGCGGCTCCGGCCGCCGCGCCCCCGATCTCACCCAGCGCCCACGCCGCGTGAGCGCGCACCACTGGAGACTCGTCTTCGGTCAGGCACCGGATGAGAGCCGGGACCGCAGCTTCGAGCCTCAGGTTCCCGGCGACCACGCAGCAGTTGCGCACCAGCCCGGCGCGGCCGGGGCGGGTGAGCGGCGTGCCGGCGAAGTGCCGCTCGAACGCTTCTTCGTCCCGGATCTCCAGCACCTCCAGGAGGTCCAGGTACTCTCCGGCGCCGGCCTCGGCGGAGAACTCCGGCCAGCGGCTCTTCTGCGCCTTGCGCTTGTTGTACGGGCAGACCTCCTGGCAGACGTCGCAGCCGAAGGCCCAGTCCCCGACGAGCGGCCGCAGCTTGCGTGGGATCTCGCCCCGGTTCTCGATGGTGAGGTAGGAGATGCAGAGCCGGGCGTCCACCACGCCGGGGGCCTTTATGGCGCCGGTCGGGCAGGCGCTCATACAGCGGGTGCAGCGCCCGCAGGTCCCGCTGCCGGGCTCGTCCGGCTCCAGCTCCAGGTCTACTATCAGGTCCGCTATGAAGAAGTAGGAGCCGATCTCGCCGTTGATCAGGCACGAGTTGCGCCCGAAGAAGCCCAGGCCCGCGCGCTGGGCCGCCGAGCGCTCCAAAAGCGGTACGGCGTCGGTGAAGGCGCGGGCCTTTATCTTCACCCCCAGCTCTTCTTCCAGCTCCCGCCGCAGCCGGAACAGCCGCTCTTTGATGACCTCGTGGTAGTCCCGGCCCCAGGCGTAGCGGGCGACCCGCCCGCCGCTCCCGGGGTTCTCCGGGTGCTCTCCGGGGTAGTAGGAGACGCCCAAAGAGATTACGCTTCGCGCGCTCTTCTGAAGCTTGCGCGGGTCCGAAAGCAGCTCCACCGGACGGTTCATGTACGCCATCTCCCCGGCCATCCCGGCCGCCTGCCACTCGCGCAGGCGCTCGCCGCCGGCCTCCAGCGGCTCCGCCCGCGACACTCCCACGAGGTCGAAGCCGAGCGCCCGGGCCTTCTCCGCGATGATCTCCTTTGCGCTCCCGCTCATGGGACTGAGTGTATATCCTTGATGCCGCTTCTGACGTTGACCGGATCGGCTGCCCAGAAGATGGTTCCCCGGCGGCTGATAGCCTCTGCCATCGGAGCGCCGGCGGGATGTTACACTCCCCGGGCAGGAGGTGTATCCGGGGTGCGAGGCCTGTCTTACAAAGACCGGCGGGAGCTCTATGGCCTCGCCATACTGGCCGGGGTTCTGGCCCTGGTCGGGCTTGCGGCGAAGACCGGATCTGCGCGGGCCGGGGAGGTCTTTCAGTACGGGGTCGGGTTTCTGGGCGGCTACGCGCTGGTCTTCCTGCTCACCCTCTCGAAACGGTGGGGCCGCCGGGTGGCCGCTCTGCTCGCCCTGATCTTTCTCGCCTACCTCGCCTCCCGGCCATCTCTGGAGGTCTCCGGGGCCTCGCTTGCGGCAGGGACCGGCTTCGGGTTCTCCATAGCGGTGGTCAGGCGCCTCTTCCCTTCGCCGTTCGAGCCGCGTTCCCCGGAGGAGGCCCGCCGCCGGGGCAGAGAGGCTCTCCGTAACTGGCTGGTCGTGGGTAGCCTGTGGCTGGGGCTGGCCGTCCTGGTCCTGACCCTGTTCGGCGTCCTGGTCCTCTTCGTCTACGCCGTCGGGACGTTCGCGGAAAGGGGATGGTAACCGCGCCGGCTTCGACTGCCGGGACCGGATCGCTCCCCCTTGAGGGACGTCGAGAAGAGGGATCAGGCACGTCCGTCGACCCTGGAACGCTCCGGCCGGCGATCCGGGTCTCTCGCGTGCGTTGCGGTCAGCAGAAGCTGCGCCGCCAGGGGCCGGATCACCTCCCGCGCCGCCCGCCTTGCGCGCTCCCGGCCGGACTCACGCGGTTCTCCCGGCACCAGCCGGGCAGCGGCCTCCAGCGCCTCCGGCACGTCGCCGTTGGCGTGCTCCACCTCGTCCGCCAGTTGTGTCAGCCAGACCCCGGCCGCCAGCAGGCGCCGTGCCGCCTCCCGTTTCTCGGCCTCGGCGGCGAACGAGGTGAGCCTGAGCGGCAGCTCCTTGATGAACAGCGTGGCCGCGAAAGCCAGCAGGGCCAGCGGGATGCCGGCGAGGAAGACCGGCTGCATCGCGGCGGCCAGCCCCTCCCGGATACCGGCCTCGACGGCGGGGGAGAGGCCGGTAAGTGTCTCCGGGTCCAGTACCGCTCCCACTCCGCCGCCGTTGGCAAGCTGCGCAGGGGCGGCCCCTTCCGGCAGGTATCTCGGCATCTCGCGCGCCATCCCGCCGGTCATTATGGTGCCGAAGAGCGAGATGCCGAGCGTCGCTCCCGCCGAGCGGGAGAACTGGGTGGTCGCGGTCGCCACGCCCAGATCCTCCCGCGAGGTGGCGTTCTGCACGATGAGCGTGTAGGTCTGGATGACGGCCCCGAGCCCGATCCCTATGACCGCCATCGCCAGCGTGAGGTCGAGCTGTGTGGAGCCCGGGCCGAGCCGGGCGAGCAGAATGTAGCCGAGCGCCACGGCGAGCGTCCCGGCCAGTACGAAGGCTTTGTAGCGCCCGGTGCGGGTGATGAGCCGCCCCACCAGGATGCTGACGAGGATCATGGAGAGCATTAGCGGCACGATGACCGCCCCGGAGCCGGTGACGCTCATCCCGATCACGCCCTGCGCGAAGACCGGGATGTAGATCGTGGCTCCGAAGAACGTCATGATGATCGTCATGCTGGCGAGATTGGAGAGCGTGAAGACGGGGTTTCTCCAAAGGCGGGGCGGTATGACGGGGTCCGGAGCCCGCGTTTCGTTGACGGCGAAGGCCGCCAGAGCGAGAATCCCGGCCGCGTACAACCCGAGTATCTGCCACGAGCCCCACGGGTAGACCGTCCCGCCCCAGGAGGTGGCTAGCAGCACGGCCGTGAGCCCGAGGCCCAGCGTGACGAACCCGATGTAGTCTATCTTGTGCCGCCGAACGAGCTGCGGCGGGTGGAGGTACATCGCGATGAACGCCAGAGCCGCTATCCCGATGGGCAGGTTCACATAGAAGAGCCATCGCCAGCTCGCATTGTCCGTTATCAGGCCTCCGGCGAGCGGCCCCGTTACCGAAGCGAGCCCGAAGACCGCCCCCATATACCCCATGTACCGTCCGCGCTCCCGCGGCGAGATGATGTCCCCGATTATGGTCTGGGAGAGCGGCATGATCGTCCCCATCCCCATACCCTGTACCACCCGGGCCGCCACCAGCCACCAGAAGTCCTGAGCCGCCCCGGCCAGAGCCGAGCCGGTTAGGAAGAGCACAAACCCCCCGATGTAGAAGCCACGCCGGCCGTACATGTCCGAGAGCTTCCCGACGATGGGTACGGTCACCGCCGAAGCGAGCAGCCCCGAAGTGGGCAGCCAGCTGTAGTGGTCCATGCCGCCCAGCTCGGCGACCATGACCGGCAGGGCGGGGGAGATGATGGTCTGGCTGCTCGCGGCGACGAGCATCCCCGCCATCAGCGCGATGAATATGACGTTCTCCCGGCGCAAGCCGGTCACCTCTTCATCGCCTCCGCCAGCGCCTCCAGCATCCGCTTGAGCTCCGCCTGCTCAGCCTCGCCGAGCGCCTCCCGAATGCGCCGGTGGATGCCCTCCCGAAAGGCGGGAAGCCTCTCGAGATGCTCCCGACCCTTGTCCGTCAGGTACATGCGCACCACCCGGTTGTCCGCCTCGCACCGGTCGCGCCGGATGAAACCGTCGCTCTCCAGCGCCTGACCGATCCGGGTGACCCGCGAAGGATCCAGCTCAAAGAGCTGCGATACCTCGCCCTGACTCAGCCCGTCTTCCCGCTCCAGTACCGCCAGAATGAACCACTTGGGCGCCGAAAAACCCGACTCCCGCTCAAAGAGCCGCAGAAAGCGCCGGGTCGCCAGCCCCAGCGGTGCCAGCAACGGATGAAACGGACTGAAACCTTCGAACTTCTCCGCCAGCTTCTCGCCTCTCGTCATTCTCCGCTCGCAGTCTCTGAAAATACTTGCCCCAGCAAGTATACGCCCGTCGCCTGCGAGGGCAAGCGGTCTGCTAGAGCCTCACGCCCTCGAGGGCGAGGAGGTGGAGTTTAAGCTTGAGTCCTTCTGCGGGTGGCAGGGAGCGGACGGCGTAGCTGCCTGGGGTTCCGTCGCTCCGGATGACGCGGTGACACGGGATGATGAGCGGCACCGGGTTGGTGGCGACGGCGTTACCGGCGGCGCGGGCGGCGCGGGGATGGCCGGCGCGGTAGGCCAGCTCGCCGTAAGATACGACCTCTCCGAAGCGGGTCTTGTAGAGGGTGAGCAGGATATCGCGCCGGAACCCGCCGATGCCGGAGAGGTCTGGCGGGGCGTCGAGGCTGGGGCGCTCGCCGGTGAGGTACTCTGTGAGCTCGCGCTCCAGGGCCTGCAGGCGCTCCGGGGTGTGTTCGGGCCGCAGTGCGCGGGCGGTCAGGGAGCGGCGAAGGTCTTCTTCGGTACGGTGGAGTTCGATGGCGCAGACTCCGGCGTCCGTCGCGGCGGCCCAGAGGGGGCCGAGCGGGGTGGAGATCCTGTGGTAGCAGGCCGTCGCGTTCGCCATGGGAGGGGATTCTAGCAGAGGGTGGTGAAAAATATTGCTGCAGGAGCCCTCCGGCGTGCTACCTTCTGTAGTGATCGGGCGCGGGGGTTTTTGCGCCCGTTGCGGGGGCTCTGTCCGGTCCGCCGCCGCAACGCTTAACAAACCGGATGGTTCATACGGAGGATGACAGGTGATGTTGTTCGGCAGGTTGCTAGGAGTCGGGCTGGTGTACGGGGTGGCCTTCACGGTCATAAAGTCCTTCTTCCCGTTCCCGCTGGTCATGCTGTTCACGGTGCAGGGGGAGCACCCGGAGGGTGATCTGGGACTGCTGGCCACGGTGTATCTGGCTTCGGGGTTGCTGGCCGGTCTCGTCGGGGGGCCTCTCTACGGGCTTCTGCTGCTGTGGCGGGGCGGTAACACCCGGTACGCCGTCTCCTCGGCGCGCCGGCTGCCGCTCAGCCTCGGGCTGGGGATCTTCATAGGGGTCATCTCAACGGCGCTTACCGTCGCGGCGTACCTCACCGGGCTGCTGCCGCCCGGCGGTGTGATGGACCCGCTCAACCTCATCCGCGCCTCCATCCACGAGGGCGGGGGCATACCGCTCCTGATCGGCTGGACGCTGGCGCGGGATCTGTTGCCGGCGGGCCTTACGGGCCTCTTCCTGGCTCCCATCGGCGGGGGGCTGCTGCTCAAGCTGCGGGCGAAGGGCGGGGGCGAGACCCGGGTCTCCGGCGAGGGCGGCCTGTAGCCCGCACTGGCGCGCTGCTATATTACTCCGGTGGCTTCTTCGTCTGCCGGAGGTGCTTCGGGTATGGCTCGTCGGATCTCGACAGGGTAGGCCGTGGAGTCGGTCCACTCGGCCGCTCTGGCGGTTCTGCTACAGCTCGTGGCCCTGTACGCGCTGGGCTCCTACGCGCTCTCGCATCTGGGCGGGATGGCGTACGGGTCGTCCGGGAGGCGTCTGATCTTCTACCTCTTCGTGGCCCCCGGGGTCATCCTGCACGAGACGGCGCACTATCTGGCGTGTCTGGCCACCGGGACCCGGGTCGCCGGTTTCGCCCCGTTCAAGCCCGGTGTGCGTCCGGACGGCCGGATACAGCTCGGCTACGTGCGCCACGCCCGGCGCGGGGTACTGGTGGAGGCGTTCATCGGGCTGGCGCCGCTCCTGCTCAACTCTCTGGGCGTGTGGCTGGTGACCATGTGGCTCACGCCGGTGAACCCGTCCGAGCTGGTGGGTCTGGGGGCGGGGGAGATGCTGGAGCGGCTGCGGCAGGCCTTCGAGCAGCCGCTGCTGGGAGCTCTGTGGCTGTATGTAGCGGGGTCGTTCGCCCTGGGTGCGGTCCCGAGCCAAGAGGACCTCGTGGGCGCTCCGGCGGCCCTGATCGCCGGCGGGGCGCTGGTGCTGAGTGCCGGCGCTCTCTCGCCACAGCCGGCGCTGGAGGCGGCCCGGCTCGCGCTCTCCGGAGCCTTCGCCCTGCTGCTGCTCCCGACGCTGCTCGCCGGAGTGCTGGCGATCCTGGCGGCCGTGGCGGGAGATTAGACTTCTACTTGCGTGCGAAGAGCAGCGGCAGCCCGCCCAGGATGAGGAGCACCGGCCAGAACGAGGCAACCGCCGGGTTCAGCAGCCCCTGCTCCACCAGCAGGTAGAAGGTCCCCAGCGGGGTGAGCACCAGCCCCAGCGCCAGCGCCGAGGCGCCGGTGGAGCGGTCCACGCCGTAACGGGCCAGGAACGCCAGGCCCGCTACGAAGAAGACGGCCGGCAGAAGATCCCCCACGCCCGCTCCGTAGCCGCGAAGGGTGTGCAGGAGCAGCACGGCTCCGAGGCCGGTCAGGGCGAGGCCGAAGAAGATCTCCTCCGGACCGCCCCGCCGGGAGAAGTAGGCCCAGAGCGAGATGATGCCGGCCAGCAGGATGGGAGCGGGCCAGTAGGCCCCTATGGGAGGAAGCCCGAGAACCCCGAAGCCGGGGAGGAGCAGGTAGATCCCGGCTGCTACCAGGACGATCCCGCTTGCAACCAGCGCCCGCATGATGGCGGATTATATAGGAGAACGCCCCCGGCGGACGAGGCCGCTAGAGGATGCTTACCAGAGGCCGGATACGGCACTCGGGGAGCGTGTAGCTCTCCCGCTTGCGGAAGGACTCCACCATGTACTCGATGCAGTTGGCCCGGCAGTCCACCTCCCCGCAGGGGATCTCCACGGTCCCCAGATCCTCTACTATGCGCACCACCGGGTCCACGTTGTTGCCCGGCTCGGCATCCTTGCGCCGGACGTAGTCTCCCTCCCGGAGCTCCCTCTCGTACCGGAATATCGTCATGTATGTGATTTTACCCGCATTCTCCCCGAGTTGCATCAATAATTCTTCCTGATTTTCTGCCCCGGCGGGGCTCCCTTATCCCGGATTCTCCGCCCCGGTAGAATTACCCCATGCGGGATGAGCGCGAAAGGGAGCGGCGGGAGGAGGGCGGGGAGGGACGCGGGCGGCGGACCCTGATCCTGGCCGCCGTCCTTGCGGCGCTCATCGGGCTGGCGGCGGCAGGCCTCTACCTCTGGCGCTCCTACGACACGCGGGCCGGAGGCACGAGCGAGTACGGCGAATCGGTCAACACCGGTGAAGAGCCGGCCGTGACCGTCCGGGGCGGCGTGGGGCGCGTGATCGTGGAGGGGCGGGAGGGACTTGAGGCGGTGGAGATTACGGCCCGCCGGCACGCCCGCGGCCCGGATGAGGCCGCCGCGGAGCAGCGGGCGGCCGGCATCCCGATAGACATCGAGCGCGAGGGCGACACGCTCTACATTGAGAGCGGCGGCGGCCGCAACACTGCCGTAGATTACGAGCTGGCCGTGCCCGCCGGGAGCTCGGTGACGGTGGAGACGGGCTCGGGGGCGGTGGAGGTCCGCGGCGTGCTCGGGGACGTGACGGCGGGCACCGGAGCCGGCGACGTCACCGTCGCCGGATCGCGGGGCTCGGTAACGGTGGAGACCTCCGCCGGCGACGCTACGGTAGAGAACGTGACAACCGAGACCGGTCGGCTCTCCCTGCGCGCCGACGCCGGCAGCGTGGAGCTGCGGGACCTCACCCTGGGGACGCTGGACGTGCGGGTCGGTGCCGGGGACGTCGAGCTTGCGGGCCGCATCCGGGGAAGCGGCGAGATCCGGATCGAGCGCGGCAACGTGATCGTGGGCGTACCCGAGGAGGACACGGCGAGCCTGAGCTTCGAGGTCTGGCTCGGAGAGGTGATGCGGGAGGGGGAGGAGTAGTGGGACGCCGGGTGGCAGGCTACCGCTCGCCGGAGGGCTTCCGGGAGGCGCTCGGGGGCGTGTGGCTCAGGCCGCGGCGCTTCTTCCGGGGTCTGGACCCCGAGGGCGGGCCGTTGCGCCCGGCACTCTTCGCCGCCGGAGTGCTGTACGTCAACCTGGTGCTGAGCGCGCTGCTGGAAGCGGTGTGGGCGCGGGAGTTCAACCCCGTGCTGCTCTACGCACCGGTGGTCGGGCTCGTTGTGGCCGCGGTGCTGGGACCGGCGTTCGTGGCGGGGCTCGCGGCGCTCTCGCTCATGGTCCTCAACCCCGACAACTCTCCGACCCGCGGGTTCCTGCCCACCTTCCGGGCCTACGGCTTCGCCACGGCCATAGCGGCGGTGCTCTGGGTTCCCTACGCACCACTCGTCGCCGTCCCCTACGGGCTGTACGTGGCAACGGCCGCGATGCAGGAGACGCACCGCCTGAGCTTCGGGCGGGCAGCGGCAGCGGCGCTGATCCCGCTCGGGGCGCTCCTGCTTATTATCCTGCTGCTCACCGGCCCGGCCGACGCGTGGGAGCTGTTGAAGAACCCGCCGGGGTAGCGGGCCCGTTGCCGGAGGACCGGCACGGGTGCTAGATTCGCGGGGAAGGGGCTGCTTATGGTATGAAGGCAGGGTCCGGCTCATGGACCAGACACGCCTCCCGCAGGAGGATCGCCGAGCTGGGCGTGGTCCGTCCCGGCGAGGAGAACCTGCGCGCCTTCCTGGAGTCCGCGGCGCGCTACCAGCCCGCCGGCCCCGGGGGCGCTTCGCCGCCACCTTCGAGGTGAGCGGTGGAGCCCAGCTCCAGCAGCCGAGGGGCGGGATCTGCGAGGAGCAGGCGGGTCACGGAAGCGTTGGGCAGCCGGCGGCCACCGAGCGCCTCCGCGCCTAGCAGGTCCATCAGCAGGGTCTCCAGCAGCCCCCCGTGCGAGACGACAACGGCCGCTTCGTCCGGCCCGTGACGGCCCCGGATCTCCTCCAGGGCCTGCCGGGACCGCTCTACGACCGCCGGGGTGCTCTCGGCTCCGAGGAGCTGCCAGCGTTCCCCGTCCGGCAGGCTCCAGAACCTCCGTACCAGCTCCGGGTCGCGCGCCTCCAGCTCTGCCCAGGCAGTGCCCTGCAGGATACCTCCGTGGCGCTCGGCGAGCCCGTCCAGGAGGACCACCGCGCCCGGCGGGCGGCCCAGCTCGCCCGCTACCGCGCGGGCCGTCTGCACCGCCCGGAGCTGAGGGCTGCTGTAGATTGCGGCCACCGGCCGGGAGCGCAGCGCCCGGCCGAGTTGCGCCGCCTGCCGCCACCCCTGCCGGGAGAGCGGGAAGTCCAGCCGGCCCTGCCAGATCCCGCGCGCGTTCGCGGTGGACTCCCCGTGGCGGACGAGGATCGCCTCCACCCCGCCCTCCATCACGCGCCCCCCGCCGAAAGACCGACCAGGACCAGCGTCCGGGCCAGCTCCCCGGACGCCCCGCAGACGTCACCTCCGATGCCGCCGAAGGCCCGCCGCGCGACCGCGAGCGACAGTCCGGCCGCCGGCAGCCAGAGCAGCGCGAGAATCGGGGCCGGAGCGCCTGAGGGTATCGCCACGAGCGCCGGCAGCGCCAGCGCCAGCGCCAGCCCGGCGTGCCTCCTGCGCCGGTCCTTGAGGGCGGCCGTGAAGGGCGCGGCGGACGAGGTTCGCTCCGCCGCCTCCCCGAAGCTCAGCAGGCAGAGCATCGCCGAGCGGGCCGCCGCCTCCCCGGCGAGCAGCGCCAGAGCCGCGGAGATGGGGGAGCGCTCCACCAGACTCGCCAGCGCGGCGACGGCGGGCGCGTAGACCAGGAAGGCCGCGGCCAGCGCGCCGGCGCCGACCCGGAGATCCTTCAGCACCTCCCGCCGGCGGGCCGGGCTCCCCCGCACCATGAGGGCGTCCCCGACGTCCAGGAGACCGTCGGCGTGGTGCAGCCCGGCGGCCAGCAGCACCGCTCCGAGCGCCAGCGCGGCCGCGACCCCGGCCGGCAGGAGGTAACCGGAGAGTGCGAGCGCCGCCCCCGGCAGACCGGCCACAAGCCCGACCAGCGGCAGCAGGTGTACCGAGCGGGCGGTTTCCTCCAGCGTCGCCGCCCGGGCGGGAAAGACCGTAAAGAAAGAGAGCAAGCCCCGCACGTTACTTGATCCGGACCGGTATACCGGCCACGCAGAGGTAGACCTCGCCGGCCGCCGCGGCGGCCCGCCGGTTGGCCGCGCCCAGAAGGTCCCGGAACCTGCGGCCGGCGGCGCTCTCAGGCACCACCCCCTGGCCCACCTCGTCGGTGACCACGACGAAAGGCTCTGCGGCGGACCCGGCGCGCCGGAGGAAGCGGTCTAAGCTCTCCAGGATCTCCTCGTCGCCTGCGCCTTCGAGCATGCGCCCCGAGACCCAGAGCGTCAGGGAGTCCAGCAGCACGGCTCCCATGCCGGCCGCACGCTTCAGAACCGGGGCCAGATCCCCCCCGGCCTCCAGGGTCTCCCATCCGGCGGGCCTCCTGCGGCGGTGAGCGGCTATCCGGCGCTCCATCTCCTCGTCGCCCGCGCCCGCCGTCGCGACGTACAGCACCCGCTCCCCGCCCAGCCTGCCGGCGAGCTCCTCGCCGGCGGCGCTCTTGCCGCTCCCGGCCCCGCCGATGAAGAGCGCCCGCACGCTCACAGCTCCTCCCGGAGCGCCTGCACCAGAGCCGCGTTCTCCTCAGCCCTGCGCACCGCGACGCGGAAGTACTCCGGGCCGAGACCCATGAACGGCGCGCAGCCGCGCACCAGGACGCCCCGGCGGGCCAGGCGCTGCGGGAGCCCGGCGGGGCCCCGCACCAGCAGGAAGTTCGCCGCCCCGGCGAACGGCGCGATGCCGGGAAGCTCGCTTAAAGATTCGAAGAGCTCCCGGCGGAGGCGGGCCACCTCCCTCAGGGTGCGCGCGGCGAACTGCGCGTCGGAGATTGCGGCCGCTCCGGCCGCGGCGGCCACCGCGTTCACCGGCCAGGCAGGCTGCAGGGCCGCCAGACGCCCGGTCTCCGGGGAGACGAGGCATCCCAGCCGCAGCCCGGGCAGGGCGAAGAACTTGGTGAGGGAGCGGGCCGCGGCGAGCCCCGCGCCGGTTTCGGAGGCCACTCCGGAGCCCGGCGCGAAGTCCGCGAACGCCTCATCCACCACCAGGACGGCCCCGGCCTTGCGCACCCTCTCTGCCACCTCCAGCACCTCCTCCCGGGAGAGCGCGCCGCCGGTGGGGTTGTTGGGGTTGCAGAGGAAGACGAGCCCGACGCCGGAGAGGTCGTCCAGCGCTGCGGGGTCCAGAACGAATCGGTCCCCCTCGGGCCGCCAGGCTACCCGCCGCCGGCACTCCAGCCCCGCCGCCCGCGCCGCGGCGGCGTACTCGCTGAACGTCGGCTCCAGGATGAGCGCCGCGCCCCCGCCGGAGAGGCGGGCGGCCAGAAAGAGGGCCTCAGCACCCCCGTTGGTCGGCAGCACGCGCCCGGGCGGAACCCCCAGGTATCCCGCCAGCGCCTCCCGCAGCTCCGGGTAGCCGGGGTCCGGGTACTGCCGGGTCTCCTCTTCCAGGGCGGCGCGCGCGGCGCGCAGTGCGACCGGAGGAGTCCCCAGAGGATTGATGTTCGCGCTGAAGTCCAGGAAGTATCCGGGATCGGTGCCCAGCCGGCGGGCGGCGAGGCCCCGGTGAGCGCCGTGGTGGCGGCCGCCGGCGTGATCCGCCCAGCCCTCAACCACGCCGCAGAGCCTCCGCGAGGACGGCGGCAAGCGCCGCGAGCAGGCAGGTCCGGCGCATGAGGCGCACGGCCCGCCGGATGTCCCGGGCCTCCGGTGGGCGGCCGTCGCCCAGGAACCTACCCTCGTTCGGTACGCCCCAGTAGTAGTTGCGGCCCCCGAGCCTGATCCCCAGCGCCCCGGCGAAGGCCGCTTCGACCCGCCCGGCGTTGGGGCTGGAGTGCAGGGGACCGTAGCGCCGCGCCGCAGCCAGCACGGGGCCGGGTCTGCCGGAGGCCGCCGCGGCGGCGAGCACCGTGAGCCGGGCCGGCAGGAGGTTTGCGAGGTCGTCCAGCCGGGCGGAGGCCCAGCCGAGCTCGCCGTAGGGCGGGCGGGTGTATCCCAGCATGGAGTCCAGCGTGTTCGCTGCCCGGTACGCCAGAGCCCCGGGCGCACCGAAGAGGCACGCGTAGAATACCGGAGCCACGACACCGTCGCTGGTGTTCTCCGCCACCGACTCGACGGCGGCCCGGGCGACCTCCCCTCCGGAGAGGTGGTGGGTGTCGCGGCCCACCATCTCTCCCGCCAGGTTCCGCGCCTTCTCAAGGTCTCCCCGCTCCAGCGCGCGCTCCACGGCGAGCGCCGCCTCCCCGAGCCCGCGCGGACAGAGCGTGGTGGAGATCAGGGCCCACTCCAGCACCCCCCGCAGCGCCGGCGGCATGCACCGCAGGACCGCCAGCGCCAGAAGCGAGCTCGTGGCCGGGACCGCCGCGGCGATGAAGACCCCGGCCATCCTGCGCCCGAGGGGCGAGCGCAGCTTCAGCGCCCGCTCCTCCAGAAGCGAGATCCCCCACCCCATCCACACGGTGGGATGCAGGCGGGCAGGAGGCTCCCCGAAGAGCGCATCTATAACGAGCGCCGCCGCTGCCCTCATCCTTCCGCGATCCCCGCCGACTCGAAGGTGTCCATCCGCGCGAGCACCGCGGCGGCCGCCCGCACGAGCGGCGCGGCGAGCAGCCCCCCGGTCCCCTCCCCGAGCCGCATCCCGAGGTCGAGCAGGGGTTCGAGCCCCAGATGCTTGAGGGCCGCGCCCGCGCCCGGCTCGGCCGAAAGATGCCCGGCCACCATGTACCCCGCACACTCCGGCGCGAGATACCGGGCCACGAGCGCGGCCGCGTTCGCGGCGATGCCGTCCAGGATCACGGGCACCCGGCGCGCGGCGCCTTCCAGGATGACGCCCGCGAGCGCCGCGTGCTCCAGTCCCCCCAGCGCCGCCGCCACGCCCAAAGCGTCGGCCGTCTCCGGCCCGTGCAGCTCCAGCGCCTGCTCTATAACCCTGACCTTCAGCCTAAATGTATCGTCGTCTATGCCGGTCCCGCGTCCGGTGACCTCTCGCGCCGGCCGGCCGGTGAAGGCCGCGACGAGCGCGGCCGCCGGGGTGGTGTTCCCGATGCCCATGTCCCCGGTGACGAGCAGGTCCGCCCCGCTCTCCACGAGCTCTCCGGCGATGCCGGCTCCGGAGATTACGGCCCGGGCGGCCTCTTCCCGGCTCATCGCCGCCTCCCGGCTGATGTCCCGCGTCCCCGGGCGCACCTTCGCGCTCCGCAGGCGGGGGTGGGGCTGCAGGGGAGAGGCCACCCCCACGTCCAGCACGCTGACCCGGGCCCCGACCGCCTCGGCGATGGCGTTGACCGCCGCCCCGCCGGAGCAGAAGCCGGCGACCATCGCGGCCGTCACCTCCTGCGGCCAGGGGGAGACGCCCCGCGCCAGCACGCCGTGATCCCCGGCCGCTACGACCACCGCCGGATGCTCCGGCACCGGCGGCGGGCACTCCCCGGCCATCGCTGCGAGCCGCGCGCCCAGCTCCTCCAGCGCGCCCAGGCTGCCCGGGGGTTTGATCAGCCGCCGGTGCCGCTCGCGCGCCGCTCCGGCCGCGGCCCCGTCCGGAGGACGCACCGCGCGCGCAAGCTCTCTAACTCTCTCCTCCAGCCTCAACCTTCTCTCCTAGTGATGGTGATGGTGCCCCGGCTCGTCCGGGTGGTAGTGCGGGGTGGCGGGCGCTCCCACCTTCTCCTCGAAGCCCGGCAGCGCCACCCGGTGCACGCAGACATCGCAGTTCATCCGGATGTCGCCCTCGACCGCCTCCCGGTAGCGCTCCAGGACCAGATCTGCGACCGGCCCGGAGGCCCCCAGGTACCCTGCATAATGGACTTCTACTTCAGGGTGAGTGTGGGCGAACTCCCGGCTCTGATCCCGGATGCGCTCCTCCAGGACGCCGGTGAAGAGGAAGTAGGAGAAGACCGCCACGCGGCGGGCGCCGAGCCGGCGGCAGCGCTCCAGCCCTTCGGGGACGTTCGGGGGCGCGAGGCTGACGTAGGCGCTCTCCACGATCGGGTAGGGCCGGCCTTCGTAGAAGAGGCGCGCGATCTTGGCCAGGTCGGAGTTGGCGTCGGGGTCCGAGGAGCCGCGGCCCACGACGAGCACCGCCGTCTCATCTCTCTGTTCCGCCGGGACGGTGGCCGAGATCCTCTCGTCCATCAGCGCGAGCAGCTCGGGGCGGACGCCGAGCGCCCGGCCGTAGCGGAACCTGAGGCCGGGGTGCCTGAGCCCCTCGCGCACCAGCGTTGCGGGGATGTCGTTCTTGGCGTGGCCGGCGGCGAGCAGCATGAGGGGGACGGCCGCGATCTCCCGCGCTCCCCGGTCTGCCAGGCGGTTTACGGCCTCGGAGATGGGCGGCGGGGACAGCTCGATAAACCCGCCCTCGACGGCTAGGTCCGGGGCCCGGGCCCGCACCAGCTCTAGGAGCGCGTGAAACTCGCGGGCTCCCCGGGGGTCCCGGCTGCCGTGGCCGGCCAGCAGGAGGGCGGGGCGTCCGTTCTCCTGGCTCATGCGTCTACTAATCCTCCTTCCGATAGTACAGCAAGGCGTTCAGCGCTGCGGCGGCGACCGCCGAGCCCCCTTTCGGGCCGCGGTTGGCGAGGGCGGGCAGGCCGCTCGCAAGTAGCGCCCGTTTAGCCTCAGAAGCTCCCACGAATCCCACCGGCAGCCCGATGACCAGAGCGGGCCGGACTTCGAGCCGCAGGAGCTCGAAGAGTGCGGTGGGGGCGTTGCCCACAACCCAGACCGCTCCGGGCCCGGTCGTGGCGGCGGCGAGGCGGAAGCCGGCGGCCGAGCGCGTGGTGCCGGATCTTTTGGCGAGAGCCCGGGCGCGGGGATCGGCCACGAAGCAGAGCGTTCGGCGGGATGTAATAGCCGATGCGACGGTCTGGACGTCGGCCACGATGGGCGCTCCCCGGTGCAGGGCGTCGAGGCCGCCGCGCAGGGCGTCCTCGTTCAGGACCAGGTCGCGGGCGTACTCCAGGTCCGCCGAGGCGTGGATCACGCGCTCGGTCACGGCGCGCGCGAGGGGGGGGAGGTGGGAGAGGTCCACGAGCTCGCGCAGTATCCTGTAGCTCTCGCGCTCTATGGGGTGCGCCTCCCTCAATCCTCCTCCCCGGAGATCTCGACGCAGGCCCCGGCCGGACACACCTCGGCGCACTCGGCGCAGGCCGTGCAGCGTTCCTCCAGCACCACCAGCGGCGCGGGGTGGTCCTCCGGGGCGGGCCGGATCGCCCGCTCCGGGCACGTGATCAGGCAGGCTCCGCAGCCCGCGCACAGCTCCGTGACGGCGAAGACCCTCATCCTTCGTACCCCCTCGGCGTGACCATCCGGCCCGCCACCACGCGCGTCCGGGAGCTGCCGACGATCACGATCGAGCGCATACCGACCTCCTCCACCGGCAGGGAGGCCAAATCCGTCAGGGTTACCCGCTCTTCCGGCCGGTAGGCATCGGTGACGATCCCTACCGGCGTCTCGGGGTCGCGGTGCGCAAGCAGCAGCCGGCGCACCTCCGCGAGCTGCCGGTCGCGGCCCTTCGAGCGCGGGTTGTAGAGCGAGATCACGAAGTCCCCCCGGGCGGCGCAGAGAATCCGCTCCCGGATCGTCTCCCAGGGGGTCAGCAGGTCCGAGAGGCTGATGGAGCAGTGGTCGTGGCCCAGCGGCGATCCCAGCAGGGCGGCCGCGGCCTGGGCGGCGGTGATGCCCGGGACGACCGTGACCTCCACCTCTCCTCTCTCCCGCTCCAGCGCCGGGGAGGCCATGCCGTACACCCCCGCATCGCCGCCGCTCACCAGCGCGGCGCTGCCGCCGGCCCGGGCCTCCGCCAGCGCCAACTCGGCCCTCTGCAGCTCCTGGCCCAGCGGCGGGGTGAGAACGCGGGTCCCCGGCCGCAGCAGGTGCCGGACGCGCCGCACGTACTGCTCCAGCCCCACCACCACCTCCGCTCTGGCGAGCGCGTTTCGGGCGAGCGGGGGGATGAGGCTCTCGTCTCCCGGTCCCAGCCCGATCAGGTACAGCCTCCCCCGCACCGGCAGCCGCCCGAGCGCGACCGTGGCGTTCTGCGACTTCCGTTTCTGCAGGACGAGGCGGGCCCCGGAGGCCAGGACCGCGGCCTCGGCCACGCTCGGGGTCCCGACGGCCCGCCGGACCTCCTCGGAGGGGTTGGGGACCTCCAGTCCGGCCAGCTCCTCCGCCGGGTAGAACCGGAGCGGCACCTCCAGAGCCTCCGCCGCCCGCAGGAGACCCTCCTCCCCGGCCTTCAGATCCACCGTGGCGAGCGCCGCGAGGCTCCGCGGCGAGAGCCCGGCCTCCGCGAGCGAGCGTTCCAGCAGCTTTAGGATCTCCTCCGCCCCCGCTCCGCGGCTTGAGCCCACGCCCGCGAGCAGGGTGGGAGGGCGGTAGACGGCCGCCGGGCGCGGGACCGGGACGGTCCGGTCGGAGATGAGGATCAGGGGCGGCTCCAGCTCCCCGGAGGGCGCCACGTTCTCCGGCAGCGGGCCCAGCGGCCACCGCCGGTCGCAAACCAGGTTGACGCGCTCCCCGGAGAGAAGCGCCGCGCCCACCGCGGCCAGATCCGAGTCCTCCTCAAGCCGGAAGCCCAGCTCCCGGCCCAGAGCGTCCAGGCCGGGGAGGTTCAGGGCGTCGCTCGCCGTGGTGATGACGGGCTCGGCCCCCAGGGTCGCGGCCACCCGCCGGGCCAGGGCGTTGGCCCCGCCGCCGTGCCCGCCGGCCAGCGGAACCGCGAAGCGCCCGGCGTCATCCACGCAGACCACGCCGGGATCGGTGCGCTTGTCCCGGAGCAGGGGGGCGAGCAGGCGCACCGCCGCCCCCGCCGCGAGGAAGAGGACTATTCCCCCGCACTCCTCCCAGGCCCGGGGCAGGGCCTCCTTCGGCCCTCCCTCGTAGAGCCGGGCGTCCTCCCAGGCGGCGGCGAGGTGAGAGGCCAGCCGGCGGCCGTTCGCAGTCGCGGCGACGAGCCCTAGCACGGCCGCCTCCCGCACACCACGAAGGTCGGGTTCTCCGCCGCCAGGCGGTGCCATGCGCCCACCCCGCGCAGCCGGGCGGTCTGCATCAGCGCCGTCTCCACCTCCAGCCCGCATTCTGCCAGGATCTCGCCGGCCGGGACCACCCGCTCCAGCGAGATGAGGGTCAGCACGACCGAGCGGCGGGCGCGCGCGGCGCTCGTCCTCAGGATCTCCTCGAAGGCGCCACCCGTGCCCCCCACGAAGACCGCATCGGGCTCCGGCAGATGGCTCAGCGCCTCCGGGGCCTCGCCTTCCACCACCTGCAGGCAGACCCCGTGGCGGGCGGCGTTCTGCCGGATGCGGGCGGCGCTCGCCCCCTCCCGCTCTACGGCGACGGCCGCGGCCCCGAGCCGGGCGCACTCCACCGCCACGGACCCGCTGCCCGCGCCGACGTCCCAGACGAGGTCTCCCACCCGCGGGCCGAGCCGGGCCAGCACGAGGGCCCGCACCTCGGAGCGCGTGATCATGCCCGCCCGGTGCTCGAACTCTTCTTCTGGGAGCGCCCACCCGCCGCCCGGCGGCCGGGGCCAGGCCCAGCCCTTCTGTGTCGCGGGCCGCCGCCCGTCCAGGACCAGCACCACGTTCGGGTCGCGCCACTCTTCGCCCGCCAGCGCCGCCGCGTCGCCGCAGAAGAGGCGCTCATCCGGCTCTCCCAGCCGCTCGGCGACCAGGAAGATGCGCTCAAGGCCGGCCAGCTCCCGGCCGAGCTCCGCCGGTCCGAAGCCCGGGGCGGTGAGCACCGCTACCTTGGGGTGCGCCCGGCAGGCGTTCAGGGCCCGGCGGGGCTCCCGGCCGTGGGCGCTGACCACCAGCGCGTCGTCCCAGGGGAGTCCGGCGCGCGCGAAGGCAAGCGCGACGGAGGAGACGCCCGGGATCACGCACAAACGCTCCCGTCCGAAGCGCTCCGAGAGCAGCCGCACGATACCGAAGAAGCCCGGATCGCCGGAGGCCAGAACGGCTACCGGCCCTTCGGAGGACTCCAGCTTCGCCAGCGCCTCCGAGAGGTCGCCCCGCAGCTCCACCGAACGGGAGGGGTCGACGCCCGCGGCCTCCAGGTGCCGCCGCCCGCCGGCCACGAGCGCCGCCTCCTTCAGCGCACTCCGGGCCTCCTCCCGGAGCGGCGAGCCGTCCAGCCCGATGACCGAGATCCGGCTCAAGAAGGGTCCCTCCAGGCGGTTAGCTCCAGAGCGCCCGGGCTGGCTCCTGCGGGCTCCAGCGTGTCGAAGTCCACCATGATGGCGTGGATCTCCAGCCGCCCCTCGACGAACTCGGTAAGGCTCTCCGCCGCCAGGGTGCAGAGGATGTGCGGGGCCCGCTCCAGCCCCGCGGCCCGCCACAGCTCGTAGGCGTGGCGGGCGGTGTTGGCCCCGCGCACCTCCTCCACCAGGCCGGGCGGACCCCCGGCCTGGCGCGTGATCCCGGCCAGAAGCTCGTTGTCCACCTTCGAGCGGGTCCAGTGGGTCATCATGACCCCGGCGGCGAGCTTGGTCAGCTTGCCCGCCATCCCGACGAAGAAGCCGCGCCGGAGGCCCTGCTTCGCGGCCCGCTTCAGGGCGTAGCCGGTGAAGTCCCCGACCTCGATGAAGCAGACCTCCTCCAGATCGGGCAGCAGGCGCATCGCGGCCCTCTCCGTAAGCCCGCCGGTGCTGAGGACGAAGGTCTTTATGCCCTGGGCGGCCATCACGTCCACGGCCTGCCCCACGCTGGCCCGCCAGGCGGCGGTGGAGAAGGGCCGGACGATGCCGGTCGTGCCCAGGATGGAGATGCCGCCCAGAATCCCCAGGCGGGCGTTGGTGGTCTTCTCGGCCATCTTCTCGCCGCCCGGCACGCTTATCTCGACCAGCAGGCCCCGCTCCTCCGGGTCCAGGACCTCGGCGACGGAGTAGGAGATCATTTTCCGCGGCACCGGGTTTATGGCGGGTGCCCCCACCTGAAGCCCCAGCCCGGGCCGGGTTACCACGCCCACTCCTTCGCCCCGCTCCAGCGCGAGTCCCGGCTCGTCCCGCCAGGAGACCCGGGCGGTGAGGTGCGCCCCGTCGGTCACGTCCGGGTCGTCCCCGGCGTCCTTGACCACTACGGCCTCGGCCCAGCCCTCGCCCAGCTCGCACCGTTCGACCGCGAACTCGACCCGCCGCTCCTCTCCCTTGCGCGGGAGCCGCACGTCCACCCGCTCCTGCACTTCGCCGGTGAGCAGCGCGCGGGCGGCGGCCTTGGCGGCTGCTGCGGCGCAGGTCCCGGTGGTCCAGCCGGTGCGCAGCCTCTTGCCCCGCACGCGCTGCATGCTGGGCGGCATGGAGGGCTCCCGGACCTTACGCCGGTCCATCGCCCCCCTTTTCGGCCCGCCGGTAGCTGTGGCTGAAGTGGGGGCTGTAGAGGTGCGAGCGGGTGCCTCCAGCACCGAGGGCGGGACCGACCAGTATGAGCGCCGTCCTGGTGATCCCGGCCTCCCGGATGCTCCGGGCCAGCTCCTTAAGCCGGCAGCGGATCACGGCCTCGTCCGGCCAGCTCGCCCGGTAGACGACCGCGCAGGGCGTGTCGGGGCCGTAGCCGCCCTCCAGCAGCTCCCGCTGCAGCTCCCGCGGCCGCGCCGCCGAGAGGAAGATGGCCATCGTGGTCCCGTGCGCGGCGAAGCCCGCTATGCTCTCGCCCTCCGGCATCGGGGTCCGGTGCGCCCGCCGGGTCAGGATCACCGACTGCGAGATCTCCGGCACCGTCAGCTCCCTCCCCAGAGCCGCCGCCGCGGCCCCCAACGAGGAGACGCCGGGCACCATCTCCCATTCCAGCCCCAGCTCTTCGCAGAGCTCTATCTGCTCCTGCACGGCCCCGTAGAGGCCGGGGTCGCCGGAGTGCACCCGGGCGACCGCCAGCCCCTCGCGCGCGGCGCGCGCGTAGATCCCGCGCATCCGCTCCAGCGGGAGGCCGCTGGACTCCACGATCTCGGCCCCCGGCCGGACGTGGCGCAGAACCTCCCGGTTGACCAGGCTCGCCGCCCACACCACCACGTCGGCCTCCGAGAGGACGCGCGCCCCCCGGAGGGTCAGCAGGTCCTCCGCGCCCGGCCCGGCCCCGACGAACCACACCTTACCGCTCACGGCCGCCTCCGGAGGTGAATATGACGGTGGAGAGGTAGGGACCCTCCCGCCCCGCCATCTCCCGGGCCGGCCGGATCTCCTCCCCCGGCAAGCCCAGCCGCGCGCCGTAGACGGCGTCCTGCAGGCGGCCCGCCGCCCGGGCGACCTCCAGCACCTCTGCCAGACGCCCGCCGCCCTTGTAGCAGATCACGCTCTCGAAGCCCTCCAGCGCCTCCCGCAGCCGCTCTCTTCCGGCGGTGAAGGGCAGCAGGGCCAGCCGCTCCTCCCCCTCGACCAGCACCGTCCCGCTCCTGGAGGCCAGATCCTGCATCGCCGTCACACCGGGTACGGTCTGCACCCGGGCTTCGGGCAGAACCTGCCTCAACCGCCGGGCCAGGTAGGTGAACGTGGAGTAGAAGTTCGGGTCGCCGAGCGTCGCGAAGGCGTATGCCCCGCCCCGCTCCAGCGCCCCGGCCGCCTCGCGCGCGGCGCGCTCCCAGTTGAGGCGGCGCGCTGCGGCGTCTCCGGAGAGGGCGAAGACGAGGCGCCGGATCCGCTCCGGCGGCACGTGGTGGCGCACGATGGCCTCGGCCCGGCCCGCCTCGCCCGCATCCCCGACCGGGACGAAGACCGCGCGCGCCTCCCGCAGCGCCCTGAGGCCCTTGAGCGTGATGAGCTCCGGATCGCCGGGCCCGACGCCGACCCCGATCAAGATCCCGCTCACACCCGCACCCCCGCGGCCGCGCGCACCAGGCGCCGGGGGAGCTCCGGGAAGGCCGCCCAGTGGGTGTGCAGGTAGCTCGCGTGCACCCCGCCGGAGACGAAGCCCTCGGCGCGCCCGGTCTCCGGAAACTCCCAGGCCGGGCGCGCGCCGCAGCCGGGCTCGACGGCGGAGTAGTGGAACTCGTGACCGCGCACCTGCCCGCCCGCCGCGGCCAGGACCGAAGGCGTTGCGGCCCGGGCCTCCCGGTAGCCCAGGGTGAGGCGCTCCGTCATCCGGGCCCGGGCCTCCAGGACGCCGCACATCGCCGCCCCGTCCAGCTCCCGGCAGAGGTAGAGCAGCCCGCCGCACTCGGCCACCACGGGACGCCCGCCGCAAGCGAACTTGCGCACCTCCCGCTTCAGGGGCTCGTTCGCCGCCAGCTCGCCGGCGTAGGTCTCGGGGAACCCGCCGCCCAGGTAGAGGGCGTCCGCACCCTCCGGGAGGGCGGTATCGAGGGTGGGGTCGAAGCGCAGGACCTCGGCTCCTGCCGCCTCCATGAGCTCCAGGTTCTCCGGGTAGAGGAAGCTGAAGGCCGCCCCCCCGGCGACCGCGACCCGCGCCGGAGGCCCCGCCTCCAGAGCCTCCCCCGGCTCCCAGGCCTCCGCGCGCAGCGGCCCGGCGGAGCGGGCCAGACGCAGCGCGCCCTCCAGGTCCAGCTCCCGGCGGACGATCTCCCCCAGCGCGGCCGTGGCCCGGCGGGCCTCCTCCGGGCGCTCCGCCACCGGCACCAGCCCCAGGTGTCGGTCGGGGGCGGAGATCCCCGGCTCCCGCCGCAGCGCGCCCAGGACGGGTATCCCGAGCGGGGCGAGCGCCTCCCGGAGCATCCTCTCGTGCCCCGCCGAGCCCACCCGGTTCAGCACCACCCCTGCGACCCGCAGCTCCCGGTCGAAGGTGGCGTAGCCGTGGACCACCGCCGCCGCCGAGCGGGCCATCGCCCCGGCGTCCACCACCAAGAGCACCGGGGCCCCAAGCAGCTTCGCCACCTGGGCCGTGGAGGCCAGCTCCCCGCCGCCGCTCTTCCCGTCGAACAGGCCCATGACCCCCTCGATCACGGCGACGTCCGCCCCCCGGGCCCCGTGCATGAAGAGGGGGGCCACAAGCTCCTCCCCGCTGAGGAAGGCGTCCAGGTTGCGGCCGGGCCTCCCGGTAGCCAGAGCGTGGTAGGAGGGGTCTATGAAGTCCGGGCCGGCCTTGAACGGGGCCACGCGCAGCCCGCGGGCGGCGAGGGCGGCCATCAGGCCGGTCGCCACGGTCGTCTTCCCGACCCCGGAGTGGGTGCCCGCCACGACCACGCGGGGGACGCTCACCACTCTATCCCCTTCTGTCCCCGGTAGCCCTCGTCGAGGGGGTGCTTGACCTTCCGCACCTCGCTTACCAGGTCCGCGGCCTCGATGAGCTCCGGCGGCGCGTCGCGGCCGGTTATGATGACGTGCTGGAAGCCGGGCCTGTTCTTCAGCACCTCGACCACCTCTCCCGTCTCCACCCAGCCGAACTTCATCGGGTAGGTGAACTCGTCCAGGATCAGCATGTCGTAGGTCTCCGCCTCTAAGCGCCGCTTGACCTCCTCCCAGCCTTCCCGGGCCAGATCCGCGGAGTGCTCGATGTCCCGGACGGTCCACGTCCAGCCGTCGCCCATCTTGAACCAGTCGATGTTGCCTAAAGCTCCGGCCGCCTTCTGCTCGCCCACCTTCCACTTGCCGCTCTTCACGAACTGGTAGACCCCGATACGGTAGCCGCGGGCCCAGCCGCGCAGCATGATGCCGAACGCCGCCGTGGACTTGCCCTTGCCGTGCCCCGTGTTGACGATCAGGAGCGGCCGCTCCCTCCGGGACCTCTGCCGCAGCCTCTCTTCCCGCGGCGGGCGCGCCTCGCTCACGCCGGCCTCCTCTCCCTCACCGCCCGGGCCAGGGGAGAGGCGGCCAGCTCCTCCAGCCGCAGGCACCGCCCGCCCAGGGCCTCTGCCAGCTCGCACGCCAGCCCGAGCCGCAGCGCACCCTCCTCCGTGTCCACGACCACCGAGGCCACGCCCGCGGCGGCCAGCTTCGCAGCCGGCTGGCGCGGGTCCGGGCCGGAGGTCGCCCGGCCGTCGGTGAGCACGACCAGGAGCGGCCGGCGGTCCGGGTCCCGCAGCCGCTCCAGCCGGAGCACCTCCGCCGCCTTCTCGAGCCCCGCTGCGAGCGGGGTGCGGCCCCCGGTGGGGAGCTCTTCTAGGCGGGAGGCGGCCAGCTCGACGCTGGAGGTGGGGGGCAGGAGCAGCCGGGCCTCCTCGCCCCTGAACGCCACCAGGCCCACCCGGTCCCGCCGCTGGTAGGCGTCGGCGAGCAGCGAGAGCGCGGCCCCCTTGACGGCGGACATGCGGCGGCGGGCGGCCATCGAGCCGCTGGCGTCCACCACGAAGAGGATCAAATTCCCTTCCCGGCCCTCGCGTACCTTCTCCCGCAGATCCTCCGGCTTCAGGATGATCCCGGGCCCCTTGCGGCCCCGCCGTTCTTGGTGGGGAGCCGCGGCCCGCACGGTGGCCGCCGGCGCGAGGTCCCGCGGCCTCTCCGCCGGGCGGGAGCCTACGGGGTGCCCGCCCTCTCCGAGAGACCGGCTCCTGCGCCCCCAGGGACCGCCCGCGCCCTTCTCCGGCACCTCCAGCCGGACCGGCCGGAAGGGACGGGAGGCGGAGTAGCTCCGCTCGCCTCCCCCGGTGCGGCTCTCGGAGGGCTCTCCGGCGGAGCTCTGCGGGCGGCCGCCCCCGGACGGTCCCCCTCCGCTGCCGTCCGGGGGGTCGTCTTCGGGGAGGGCCGCCTCTATCTCCTCCGGCTCGAGGCCCGGCTGCTCGAAGGGGCCGCGCCGGCGGCGGTGAGAGAGGGCCATGAGCGCCGCCTGGCGCACGTGCTCCGGGGCGACCTCCCGCACGCCCTCCCAGGCGGCCAGCGCCCGGGCGGTTCTGGCGGTCACTATATCCCCGCGCAGGCCGTCCACCCCGAGTCCGGCGCAGAGGGCGGCTATGCGGTGCAGGGTCTCCTCCGGGAGGCTTACGTGCTGCAGCTCTTCGCGCGCCTCCCGCACCCGCCGGGCCAGCTCCGCCTCTGGGGCTGACCACTCCCGCGCGAAGTCCGCAGGGGCCGCCTCGTAGCGCAGGCGGCGGCGGACGATCTCCGAGCGCTCGGCGGGGTCCGGGCTGCCGGCGGTCTCCACGGCGAGGCCGAAGCGGTCCAAAAGCTGGGGCCTCAGCTCGCCCTCCTCCGGGTTCATCGTGCCGACCAGGATGAAGCGGGAGGGGTGCCGGACGCTCACGCCCTCCCGCTCTACGTGGTTCACGCCCATCGCCGCGACGTCCAGCAGCAGGTCCACCAGCCCGTCGGGCAGCAGGTTCACCTCGTCCACGTACAGTATGCCGCGGTGAGATTCCGCCAGCAACCCGGGCTCGAAGGCCCGCTCGCCCTCGGCGAGCGCCCGCTCCAGGTCCAGCGTGCCCGCAAGCCGGTCCGGGGTCGTCCCGACCGGCAGCTCCACCAGCCGCACCGGGCGGCGCTCCCGGGGAGCGTCCTCCGGATGGGGGCCCGCCGGGCAGTCCGGGTCGGGGTTGTGGGGATCGCAGGAGTACGGGCACCCGCTCACGACCTCCACGGGCGGCAGGAGGGAGGGGAGGGCGCGCACGGCGGTGGACTTCGCGGTCCCCTTCTCGCCCCGGATCAGGACCCCCCCGATCTCCGGGGAGACGGCGTTCAGGAGCAGCGCCAGCTTCAGCTCCTCCTGCCCCACGATGGCCGAGAACGGGTAGGGGTTGTTCATCCGGGCTCCTCCTCCAGCATGCCCTCCAGCTCCAGGTACGTCTGCTTGATCCCTTCCAAATCCTCCGGGGCCGGCTCGGACCACAGGCCGCGATCTGCGGCCTCCAGCAGGCGCTCGGAGATCGCCCGCAGCGCCCAGGGGTTGGACCGCTGCATGAACTCCCTCACCTCCCGGTCGAAGACGTATCTGCGGGTCACCTCGCGGTACATCCAGTCCTCCACCACCCGGGCGGTGGCGTCGTAGCCGAAGAGATAGTCCACGGTCGCCGAGAGCTCGAAGGCCCCCTTGTACCCGTGGCGCTGCATGGCCGAGATCCACTTCGGGTTCGCAACCCGGGAGCGGAAGACGCGCCGGGCCTCCTCGCTCAGATGCCGCGTCCCCACCCGCGAGGGGTCGGCCGAGTCCCCGATATATCCCCTGGGCTCCCGGCCGGTGAGCGCCCGGACGGCGGCGATCATGCCCCCGTGGTACTGGAAGTAGTCGTCGGAGTCGAAGAGGTCGTGCTCGCGGGTGTCCACGTTCTTGACCGCGACCCGGACGCGCCGGAAGCTCCGCTCCAGCTCCTCCCGCGCCTCCGCGCCGTCCAGCCCCTCGCCGTAGGCGTAGCCGCCCCACACGGCGTAGACCTCGGCCAGGTCCGCGTCCGTGCGCCAGTTGCGGGCGTCTATGAGCGGCAGGAGGCCGGCCCCGTAGGCCCCCGGTTTGGAGCCGAAGATGCGGGCCGTAGCCCGCCGGGGGTCCGCCCCGGCCGCCGCGTCCTCGCGGGCGTGCTTGCGGACGAAGTTCATCTCTTCGGGCTCCTCCAGCGCCGCCACCCGCCGGACCGCCCCGTCTATAAGCGAGATGAGGTTCGGGAAGGCGTCCCGGAAGAAGCCGCTGATGCGCACCGTGACGTCTATCCTGGGGCGGCCCAGCTCTTCGAGCGGGATCACCTCCAGCCCCTCCACCCGCCGGGACTCCCGGTTCCAGACCGGCCGCACCCCGAGGAGGGCCAGGATCTCGGATATGTCGTCGCCCTGGGTGCGCATCGCCGCCGTCCCCCAGACCACGATCCCCACGCTCTCCGGGTAGCCGCCCTCTTCCTCCAGGTAGCGCCGCAGCAGGCTCTCTGCCAGCTCCCGCCCCACCTCCCAGGAGAGCTCGGAGGGCAGGGCCTTCGGGTCCACCGAGTAGAAGTTGCGCCCGGTCGGCAGCACGTTGACGAGCCCGCGCGTCGGAGAGCCGGAGGGCCCGGCCGGGACGTACCCGCCCTGAAGGCCCTTGAGCAGGTTCTCGATCTCATCCGGCGTCCGCAGGAGGCGCGGAACCACCTCTTCCGCGGCGAACCGGAGGGAGGAGATCACCCCCTCATCCAACGCCCCCAGCACGACCTCGCACACCTCCGGGACTGCCCCGGCGTCCCAGCCGTGCCGGGCCAGCTCCTCGAGCAGCGCCCGGGAGGCGTCCTCCAGCCGGTCCAGCAGGTCCGAGGCGGTCGCCGCCGGGCCGGGGAAGCGGGAGACCAGCCCCTCCGGAGCGCTGACCCGGGCGCCGCCGTCCTGCGCGAGACCCCTCTCCTCCAGGCCGAACGCCGCGGCGACCGCCCGCCGCAGGCCCGGCACCTCCCCGGCCCCCAGGCGCATTATCTGGGCCACGAGATCCCGCAGCGCCTCCCCGGCGGGGGGCTCGCCCAGCACGTGCAGCCCGCCGCGGATGGGGAGGTCTTTGATCTCGCAGAGGTAGCCGTCCAGGTGGTTCAGGAAGTCCGAGAACTCCTCCGGCTGCTCCTCCACGCCCAGGTCCCGGTGCAGCTCGGCCTCGCGCAGGGTCTCCCAGATCCTGACCCGGATCGCGGGCAGCTTCGAGGGGTCCAGCGTCTCTACCTGGTAGTACTCGTCCAGGAGCTGCTCCAGCCGGGCCAGGGTGTCGTAGGTCTCGGCCCGCGTCATGGGCGGGATGAGGTGGTCCAGGATGACGGCGTGCGCCCGCCGCTTGGCCTGCGTGCCCTCGCCCGGGTCGTTGACCACGAACGGGTAGAAGAGCGGCAGGTCCCGCAGCGCCGCGTCCGGGGCGCAGGCGCCTGAGAGACCGAGCCCCTTGCCCGGAAGCCACTCCAGCGTCCCGTGCTTGCCCAGGTGGACTACGGCGTCCGCTCCGAACTCCTCGGCGAGCCACCAGTAGGCGGCGAGATAGTGGTGGGTGGGGGGTAGGTCAGGGTCGTGGTAGATGGCGACCGGGTTCTCCCCGAAGCCCCGCGGCGGCTGGATGCCGACGAAGACGTTGCCGGACGTGATCCCGGCCACCACGAGCGCCCCGCTCTCGACGTAGAGCTCGCCGGGCGGCGGCCCCCAGTGCTCCTCCACGGCGGCGCGTAGCTCCTCCGGAAGCCGGGCGAACCACTCCGCGTAGCGCCCGGCTTCCAGCCGCCCGGCGGCGCTTCTGAGCTGCTCTTCTGTCAGGAACTCCGGGTCGTGCCCGCCGGAGGCTATGAGGGCGCGGATCAGGGCGTCGCCTTCCTCCGGAGCCCCGTCGACCCGGTAGCCGGACTCCCTCAGGGCCCGCAGCAGCCGGACGGCGCTCGCCGGGGTGTCCAGGCCCACCGCGTTACCGACCCGCGAGTGCCTGGTCGGGTAGTTGGAGAGCAGGATCGCTACCCGCTTCTCCCGGTTCGGGACGCGCCGGAGGCGGGCGAGCCGGACGGCTATCCCGGCGAGCCGCGCGGTCCGCTCGGGGTCGGGCCGGTAGACCGTGAGCGGGGCGCCCACGCGGGAGCCGCCCTCCAGACGCTCCTTGAACGAGAACGGGACCCCGATGATGCGGCCGTCGAACTCGGGTATCGCCACCTGCATCGCGGTGTCCAGCGGCGAGAGCCCGGCGTCGGAGTCCGCCCAGGCGGCGCGCGGTGAGGTGGCGCAGATCCCCTGCACGACCGGCACGTCCAGCTCCGCCAGCGCCGGGACCTCCCACTCCAGCCAGCCCTCGGGGCTGCCGGCCCGCCGGGCGTCGGCGGCGTTCGATCCTCCTCCGGCGAGCACGGTGACGATCAGGGCGTCCACCAATCCCCGCAGCGCCTCCAGCGCCGGGACCCGCCCGTCGGCGTCCGGGCGCAGCGAGTAGCAGTAGAGGGGCAGGGCGTTCGCCCCCTCGCGCTCCAGCGCCCGGACGAGTCCGTCCACGAACGCGGTGTTCCCGCTCATCCGGTGCGTCCGGTAGAAGACGATCCCCACGGTCGGCTTCGCGGGGTCGTGCCGCGCCCGCAGCGCTTCGAGATCGCCGTCCGCCGGGAGCTCCGGATGGTAGAAGCCCAGCTCCGGCAGGGGGGAGGGGGGCTCGAAGCCGTAGCCCTCCAGCAGCAGCGAGTCGGCCACGAAGCGCAGCAGGTTGGCGACGTTCGCCACCCCGCCGTGCCGCAGGTACTCGAACGCCTCGGCCACGACCCCGGCGGGGGCGGTGGAGGCGGCGGTGAGCTCGGCGTCGGGCTCCGCCTCGCCGCTCAGCGCGATAAGGGGTATATCCAGCTCCTCGCAGCGGCGGCGGAGAGCCTCGAAGCCCTCCCAGCCGCGCCGCCCGCCCAGCAGGCGGGCGATCACGACCCGCGTTCCGGGCAGCGCTTCTTCCAGAAAGCGCCCGGTGTCCTCCAGGCCCGCGGGGTTAGCGCAGCGCACCCCGGGGAAGCCCTCCGGCAGCCGCTCGACGGCCCGGGATGCGGCCAGGATCTCGGTGTCCGCGGTGGTCAGGAAGAGCAGCACGCCGCCTCCTTCCCCTCCGGCGCTCCCGGCGGGATGAACGGCAACCCCTCCGGCGGCCCGTACTCTATCAGGTGCAGGAGGGTTCCGGTGTCCACGTTCCCGGCCACGAGGTCCGCCAGCCGGTCCAGCCGCTCCTCCCGCAGCCCGGCGAACGAGAGGTTCCCCGGGACCCACTCCCGCCCGCGCTCTCCGGCGACCCAGCTCAGGAACGCCCGGCGGAACTCGTCGGACTCGAAGATACCGTGCCAGGAGGTTCCCAAGGTGCTATTAACCCGGCAGCCCTCCGCAGAGCCGTCCCCGGCGACGAAGAGCGGGTCTCCGCCGCGCGGGCTCACCCGGCCGTGGTGGATCTCGTACCCTGCGACCTCCGCGCCGCCGAACTCCGGGGCGCATCCCGCCGGGCGGCCCAGCTTCTTCTCCCGCTCGAAGCGGGTCTCGACCGGCAGGAGCCCGAGGCCCGCAACCTCGCCCCGCCCGCTCTCCACGCCGTCCACTATCCGCTCGCCGAGCATCTGGTAGCCGCCGCAGATGCCCAGGGTGGGCAGCCCGGCGCGCGAGCGCCGCAGCAGCGCCTCGTCCAGCTCGCCGGAGCGCAGCAGCTCCAGGTCCTCCACGGTCGCCTTGGTGCCGGGCAGGATCGCCAGATCCGCGCGCCGGACCTCCGCCGGGGAGCGGGTGAACCGGACGTTCACGCCGGGCTCGGCGGCCAGGGCGTCGAAGTCGGTGAAGTTGCTTATCCACCGCAGCCGGACGACGGCGACCTCCAGGCTATCCCGGCCCGGTGATGAGCCGGCGCGCGGGGCGTCCAGGGCGAGCGAGTCCTCCGCGTCGAGCCAGAGGTCTTGCACCCAGGGCAGGGTCCCCAGCACGGGCCGGCCGGTGAGAGCCCGGATCCGGTCCAGCCCCGGGGCCAGCACCGCCGCATCTCCCCGGAACTTGTTGACGAGGAAGCCCCCGATCATGGCCTGGTCCTCCCGGCTCAGCAGGGCGAGCGTCCCGTAGAGGCTGGCGAACAGCCCGCCCCGGTCTATATCTCCGACGAGCAGGACCGGCAGCCCGGCGGCCCGCGCCAGCCCCATGTTCGCCAGGTCGGCCGCCCGCAGGTTTATCTCGGCCGGGCTTCCGGCCCCCTCGCAGATGACGACCTCGAAGCGGCTTCTCAGATCCTGCAGCGCCTCCAGCACCACCGGCAGAAGCTCGCGCTTCATTCGCTGGTAGCTGCGGGCGCCGGCCTCGCCCCGGACGCGGCCCATCACCACGACCTGCGTGCGCCGCTCGCCGGAGGGCTTGAGCAGGATGGGGTTCATCGCCGCCTCCGGCTCGACGCCCGCCGCTGCGGCCTGCGTGGCCTGGGCGCGCCCGATCTCGGCCCCGTCCCTTGTGACGAAGGAGTTGAGCGCCATGTTCTGCGCCTTGAACGGGGCCACGCGCACGCCCTCGCGGGCGAGCCAGCGGCAGATGCCCGCCACCACCACGCTCTTGCCGGCGTCCGAGCAGGTCCCGCAGACCAGGAGCGCGCCCCTCAAGCCACCCTCCTCTCCGCCCGCCGGGCCAGGAGCCCGAAGAGCACCCCGATCCCGGCCCAGAGCACCCCCTGGGTGCCCAGTACCGAGAGCCGGTAGTCCCAGAGCAGACCGGCCGGAAACTCCCCGGCTGCGGGTACCGCCGGCAGCAGGAAGAAGAGGAGCGCCCAGCAGCCGGCCAAGAACCCCCCGGCCGCCAGGTGCCGGGCCGGGCGGGAGAGGTCGCTCAGCCTCTTGGCGAGCCGCCAGGCGAAGAAGATGGCGAGCGAGGAGAGGATCAGCGCCGCCAGGTAGTAGAGGGTGCGGCTCCCAACACCGACCGCGGGCTCCACGCCCGGCGGGTACGGGGGGTACTTCAGGAACGGCAGCAGGAAGGTTCCTAGGAAGGCGGCCCCGGCGAGGATCAGGCTCCGGCTCCACCCGTCCCGCAGATCCGTCCGGCCGCGGAGGTAAGCAGAGAGCAGCCCGAAGACACCGCCGGCCGCCAGGCCGTACAGGGAGGTGGCCGCTATCAGGCCGGCCTTCTGGGCCGTCCGGCCGAAGGGTTCGGGGTGATGGTGGTGGGCGTGCCGCTCTTCGAGCCGGATCGCCTCCTCAAGGAGCGGCTCCCCGGCCAGGAAGGCGAAAGCGCCCGCCAGCAGCCCGGCCAGCAGCCCCGCCGCCAGACCCGCGCGCAGGTAGACCGAGAACATGTTACGCCTGCCCTTCCCGGATCAGTGGCAGGGAACGCCGAGCATGTGCCGCCCGTCATGGAACAAGGCGTGCAGGTAGTTCTGCGCGTGAGCGGCCTCCCCTAGCAGCGGGACCAGCAGCAGCCCGTTGTCGTACAGGACCGCGAAGGCAAGCAGGAGCAGCCCGGCGAGGGCCGGCCAGATCGCGGCGGGTGCGTCCCCCAGAGTCCTCTGCATGAAAACCTCCTTCGGAGTCCTCGCTCCGGTTTGGGTCTCTGAAGAGCGACGGCCCAGTCTCCTGGCTCCCGGATCTCCGCTCCCCCCGGCCTTCCCACCCCTCTTCAGGGGCAGTGGCGCTCTTCGAGGTTCGCTCCCCGGTTACAGTGGCGGGACCGCGCCGGACTCTCACCGGCTTCCTGGTTCCCGTCGCCCCGGCTGGCGGTCAGAATAGACCGGCGGGCGTCCCGCGTCAACACCGCATCTTCAGGAGAGGCGGTCCAGAGCGAGAGCCGCCAGCAGCGCCGAGCCTTCGAAGAGCACGCTCTCGTCGAAGTCGAAGGTGGGGGTGTGCACGCTGGAAGTATGCTTCTCGTCCCGGATGCCGAGCCAGACGTAGGCTCCCGGCACCTTCTGGAGCATGAAGGCGAAGTCCTCCGCTCCCATCGAGGGACGCTCCGCCTCGATGACCCGCTTCTCTCCGAAGAGCTCTCCGGCTACCCGGAGCGTCCGCGCCGCCGCCTCCGGGTCGTTGACGGTCACCGGGTAGGAGAGCTCGTACTCCAGCCCGGCGTCGCCGCCCAGGCCCGCGGCGACGCCGCGGACCAGCTCCTCGATGCGCCGCGGGATGCGCCGCCGGGTCTCGTCCGCCAGGGTGCGCACGGTGCCGCCGAGGCGCGCCTCCTGCGGGATGACGTTGAAAGCGGTACCGGCGTGTATCTTGCCGACCGTCACCACCACGGAGTCCGCGGGGTCCGTCTCCCGCGAGACCAGGGTCTGCAGCGCGCTCACTATCTGGGCCGAGATGACGACCGGGTCCACCGTCTCGTGCGGCATCGCCCCGTGTCCGCCGCGGCCCCTCACCCGCAGCTCGAAGCCGTCGGCAGCGGCCATGATCGGGCCGGGCTTCGTGGCGACCGTGCCGAGCGGCAGGTCCGGCCACAGGTGCAGCGCGAAGACCGCGGAGAGTCCGTCCAGCGCGCCCTCCTCGACCATCACGCGCCCGCCGCCCTCGCCCTCCTCGGCGGGCTGGAAGAGGAACCTCACCTCGCCCCGGAGCCTCTCGCGCAGCCCGCAGAGCGCGTGCGCCGCTCCGACCAGCATGCTGGTGTGACCGTCGTGACCGCAGGCGTGCATCTTACCCGGAACCTCCGAGGCGAACGGCAGCCCGGTCTCCTCCCGGATCGGGAGGGCGTCCATGTCCGCCCGCAGGCCGACCGCCGGACCGCTCCGCGCGCCCCGCAGCCGGGCTACGAGGCCGTTCTTCGCCACGCCGGTCTCTATCTCCAGCGGCAGGCCGTCCAGCGCCGCCATGACCTTCCGCGCGGTCTTCTCGGTGTCGAAGCCCAGCTCGGGCTCGCGGTGGATGGAGCGCCGCAGCTCCACGATCTTCTCCCCGTGGCGGGTGCGGATCTCATCCCGCAACCCGCCGAACCCCCGCGTCTCTACTGCCAAGCCTGCAACCTCCTCAGTCAAGAACTTATATGCCCTGCTCGGGCGGGCTGCTCTGTGATGCAGGCCGCCTTCTCCGGCAGCTCCGGCCCTCGGGCTGCCTGCGTCCGGTACACACCCGGACCGGACGGCGCTTCGGCCCTACAGCGCCCAGACCCCTACCGGACCCTCCTCCGGCAGGTTCGCGCCGACGACGGTCTCCAGCCCGAGACTACGGAGCTGGCGCGCCACCACCGCGGCGTCGAACATGCTCCGGCCCGGCTCCGTGCCGGTGATGAGCGCCGCCCGGCGCACCCCCTCCGGCGTGTTGCGCAGCGACCCGAGGACCAGCGCCTGGGCGAAGGCTTCGGGCGTGATGGTGTGCCCGGGCCCGATGCCGGTGAGCCCGGAGAAGACCTCGGGCCGGTGCACTACCTCCTCGCTTAGCTCCCGGCCGAGCGCCCGGATCCCGCCCACCGCCACCACCAGCGTCACACCCGCCGGCAGCACAGGCTCGTGTTCGGCCGTTCCCTTGAGCGGCCGGCGGCGCGCCCCGTCGGCCTCGACGAGCGTGACATCCGCGAGCCCGGCCAGCGTCCCTACCGTCTCCGGCGCTACCCCGCCCACCCGCTTTTTGGAGAGGAGCTCGCTCCCGGCCACCGCCGTTCCGGACTCCGCGAGGGCCTCCTTGACACCCCGCACCAGCTCCGCCTCTTCTCCGGAGACGACGAGCGGTCCGATCTTCTCGGCCTCTGAGAGGAACATCTTGGTGGTCGGCGCGGCGATGACGGTCATGCCCGACTTCCGCAGCTCCTGCGCGATCTGGACGATGGCGCTGGACTTGCCGCCGGCACCGGCGAAGGCGACCGTGTCTCCCGCGCGTATCCCCAGTGCCGCAGCGAGCCTCACCCGCTCCTCCCTCACCCCACCAGCACCACGTGCACGTCCCCCGGCCCGTGCACCCCTATGGCCAGCGACTGCTCGATGTCTGCCGAGCGGCTGGGGCCGGTGTGGAAGCAGAGCCCGGAAGGTAGCTCACCCCGCCCGGCGTATGCCCGGATCACATCCGCCACCCCGGAGACCACCCGCCCCGCCGGGACCACGGCGACGTAGGTCGGCGGCAGAAGCGTCACGCTGCGCCCGGCCCCAACGCCGCTGCACACCACCAGACTCCCGGTCTCGGCCACCGCATACTCGGCCGTAGAGAGCCCTATGTCGGCGCGGGCTGCCTGCTCCCTTGCATCCTCCCCCTCCCCCCATACAGATACTCCTACCCCAGCCTCCTTTAGCGGCTCATCTGCCCCAAGCTCCTCCAGGTAGGGCTCATCCCACCTTATAACCAGCTTCGCCCCTACCTCCCGGGCTAAAGAGAGCACGTACTCCCTGGCCTCTTCGAGACTCCCAACCCTTACCCCATGCCCCCCCAGCGCTTCAAGCTCCTCCACAAACATCTGCGGCAACTCCTCAGCCTCAGCACGCCTGAGCTCAGGGCGGTGTTGGTATCCCCTAGAGCTCCACGCCACATCAGGGGAGAGCGTGGGCCTGTAGCCTCCTCTTCCTTCTTCTAG
>NZ_SKBU01000037.1 GCF_004337705.1 Rubrobacter taiwanensis | reverse complement strand
GTGGGCTGGGGCTGGGTTCCCGGGGCGGGCTGAGACCCCGGAGCGGGCTGCATGCCGGGTGCGGGTTGCGTTTGCTGCTGGCCGCTACCTCCCACCCGGTCCAGCCATCCGGGCTGCTCCTGCTGCACGCTCCCGGGCTGCTGGATCTGAGGGGCGGTGGGCTGCTCGGGGGCGGTGGCTCCGCTCCGGGCCCGCTCGGTAATCGCACCGAGGGTAGTGCTCGGCGCCTGCTGGCCGATTCCCGCCTCGGCGGTGCAGTCTTGCCAGAAGCAGGTGAAGGACTTGCCGACGGCGGCTTCCACGGCCGTTATCCCGCCCATGCTCAGGAAGAACGCCAGGGCGCCAGCCGCGATACCGGTCGCCAGCACCGACTTGCGCCGCCGGGGCGAGAGTTTCGAGAAGCGCCGCCGGCTGCCGTAGAGCTTCATACCGCCGGAAGCCGGTCGGGGTTCCGGGCTTCCGCCGCCGCCCGGCCGGGCCGAAGTGGCGACCCTCTGACGCACGGTCTGCGGGATCCGGGCCAGCCTGCTGGAGGCGCTCTCAAGCTTCACGTTCAGAAAGGCCGAGGCGGTGGTGATGATCATGGAGGTCAACGCGGCCCCGATCAGGGTCCCCGCGACCCCGATGCTGGAGGTAAAGAAAGCCGCTATGGCGGAGGCCATCCCGGCCGCCGCGACGGTGTGCGGTTTTATGATCGGACCCTTGTCACTCACAGCCGCTCCTCCGCAGGATCAGAGTTCCGTTCATGCGAGTTATTGTAACGATGTGTTGCGAACCCGCAAAGGGGGTTGGGTTAAAAGCGGGTTAAATTCCGTTCTTGCCGGGGAGAGCGGAGGAGGAGGGATTCGAACCCTCGATACCCCGTTAGAGGTATAACACCTTAGCAGGGTGCCGCCTTCGGCCGCTCGGCCACTCCTCCGAGGAGCCGTTATTATACCAGAGGGTTGCCGGATTTCTAAAGGGCAGGAGGTGGCGCGGTTGGAGAGGGTCACAGTACCTTCGGTTCTGGAGATGAAGCGGCGGGGCGAGCGGATCGCCATGCTGACCGCCTATGATTACCCCACGGCCCGGCTGCTGGAGCGGGCCGGGGTGGAGGTGATCCTGGTCGGGGATTCGCTGGGTATGGTGACTCTGGGCTACGACTCCACCGTGCCCGTGACGCTGGAGGAGATGATCCACCACGTGAAGGCCGTGGTGCGGGGAACGAGCCGGGCGCTGGTGGTCGGGGACCTGCCTTTCGGCTCCTACGGCGAGAGCCCCGGTCAGGCCGTCCGCTCGGCGACGCGTCTGGTGAAGGAGGGAGGATGCGACGCCGTGAAGCTGGAGGGCGGTTCGGAGATGGTTGCGGCGGTGGAGGCCGTGGTCCGGGTTGGCATCCCGGTCGTGGGGCACGTCGGGCTTCTGCCGCAGTCGGCGGGCAGGTACGGCGGTTTCCGGGTGCAGGGCAAGACCGCTGCGGAGGCGCGGGAGCTGCTACAGGGCGCGCGGGATCTGCAAGCCGCCGGGGCCTTCATGGTCGTGGTCGAAGCAGTTCCCGCTCCGGTGGGGGAGGCTATCAGTCGGGCGCTGGAGGTGCCGGTGATCGGGATCGGGGCCGGAGCGGGGTGCGACGGGCAGGTGCTCGTCACGCCGGACATGCTCGGGTTGCAGGAGGAGCTGAGCCCGCGTTTCCTGAAACGCTATGCAAACCTCGCCGGGACGATCGTGGAGGCGGCGGGCCGATACGTCTCCGAGGTCAAGGAGGGCCGGTTCCCGGAGGAGGTCCACGGCTATGCAATGGACGCGGAAGAGGAGCGGAGGTTCAGAAGCGGTCTCTAGCACTCCTCCGGCCTTCCCTCGATTATCTGCTTCCCGGAGCGCTCCTCCTTCATCTTGGCCAGCGTTGCATTCAACTCCGCGCCGAAGAGGATCATGATCGAGGATATGTACAGGTACAGCAGGAGCACGATCACGGCCCCGATGGAGCCGTAGGTGCGGTCGTAGGCGCCGAAGTTGTTGACGTAGTAGGAGAAGGCCAGGCTCGCCAGAACCCAGAGCAGCAGCCCGATCACGCCTCCGGGGGTGATCCAGCGAAAAGGCTGCTCCACATCCGGGGCGAAGTAGTAGATCAGCGCCAGCGCGACGCCCAGCAGGAGGAGCGCTATGGGCCACCGCGCGAGGTTCCAGACCACCTCGAAGAGCTCGCCCATGCCGAGGAGCCCGGCCAGCCAGCCCCCCAGGGCGGAGCCGCCGACTAAAAGCAGGACGCCCAGGATGATGAAGACCGACAGCCCGAAGGTCATCAAGACGGAGAGCAGGCGCACCTTCCAGAAGGGCCGGGTCTCCTCCACGTCGTAGGTCTTGTTGAGCGCGTGGATGAGGGCCGCGAACGCGTTGGACACCGCCCAGATGGTGGCCAGGATGCCGAAGGAGACCAGACCCGGCGCCGGCCGTTCTCCGGAGAGGACGTTGCCCAGGTATGTGTCGATGAGCTCGTAGACCTGTACCGGAACGACCTGCCGGAAGTAGCCGAGCACGCTCTCGGCGAGATCCTGGCTGCCGAAGGTCCCCAGCAGCGCGACCAGGAAGAGCAGCAGGGGGAAGATGGCCAGGACCAGGTAGTATGCCAGCTGGGCGGCCAGCGCCGTTACGTCGTCCCTCTGAAACTCCCGCACGGTGCGCTTGAGGGCCTCGAGGCTCATAAGCGTCCAGAGGTCTCTGAAGAATCCCAGCATGGATCCCGACCCCCGGCGGTCTACTACGCCGCGCAGCTTTGCCGCTCTGATTCTCTCCGGAGTCACGTCAGTTCACCCTCTCCCAGCCGGGACCCACGGGCCGCATAAACTATTATAAACTTGGTGATGTGTACACCGAGCGCGACGGAGGTGCTTTCCGGGAGGGAGCGGCAGAGAGTGAGCTGCGGCGGCGCAACCGGGAGCTCTCGATCCTGAACGCCATCGCCCGGGAGGTCAACCGCTCCGGGGACCTGGACGCGCTGCTGCGCTCCGCTCTGGCCCGGACTGTGGACCTCATGAACCTCAAGGCAGGGTGGGTCTGGCTCCTGAACGAGAGCACCGGTGAGCCGTATCTGGCCGCTGCGCAGAACCTGCCACCGGGACTGGCCGGTAACCCCCGGCGCATGGAGGGCGGGTGCTACTGCCTGGACACCTACCGGGCCGGAGACATGCGCGGTGCGGCCAACGTTAACGTCGTGGGGTGCAGCCGGCTCGCCGGGCTTGTGGACGGGACCGGCGGCCTGCGCTACCACTCCAGCATCCCGCTCTACGCCGGGAGGAAGAAGCTCGGCGTGCTCAACGTGGCGAGCCCGGAGTGGCGGCGGCTCTCTCCGGAGGAGCTGCAGCTGCTGTATACCGTCGGGGACTTCCTGGGTGTAGCCGTCGAGCGCGCCCGGCTCTCGGCCCGCAACGTCCGGCTCGGGGCGGTCGAGGAGCGCAACCGCCTGGCGCGCGAGATTCACGACACCCTCGCCCAGGGGCTCACGGCGGCCGCCCTGCAGCTGGAGACCGCCGACGCCCTGATGGAGATGGAGCCCGGCCGGGCCCGGACCGCCGTGCGGCGGGCTCTGGAGCTCACGCGCGCCGGCCTGGAAGAGGCGCGCCGGTCGGTGATGGACCTGCGCGCCGCGCCGCTTGAGGACAGCACCCTGCCCGAGGCCCTGCGCCGGCTCGCGGAGGAAGCCGGCGAGCGGGGTGGCCTGCGGGTGGAGTTGCGGGCCACCGGAGAACACCGCCCGCTTCCGGTCCGCGTGGAGACCGGCATCTACCGCATCTGTCAGGAAGCGCTGGCCAACGTCGTGCGGCACGCCGGGGCCCGGAAGGTGAGCATCGAGCTCACGGCGGAGCCGGGGAGCGTGAGGCTGGTGGTCGAGGACGATGGGGCGGGCTTCGACCCCGGGCGCATCCCGGAGGGGAGGTTCGGGCTCGTGGGGCTGAACGAAAGGGTCCGGCTGCTGGGCGGGGAGCTGAACCTGGAGAGCACGCCCGGGACGGGTACACGTGTGGAGGTGGCCCTCCCTCTGGAGGGGTCATGATCCGCATACTCCTCGCCGACGACCACCCGGTGCTCCGGGAGGGACTCGCGGCCGTGCTCGGCACCCAGCCGGACTTCGAGGTTGTGGGGGAGGCGGGAGACGGAGAGGAGGCAGTGCGGGAGGCCGAGCGCCTCAGACCGGACGTGGTGCTGCTGGACCTGGAGATGCCCGGAATGGACGGCGTGGAGGTTCTAAAGCGCCTGAAGGAGTCGGGAATGGAGGCGCGGGTGCTGGTGCTGACCGCCTTCGATACCGACGAGCGTATCTTGGGCGCCGTCCATGCCGGAGCTCATGGCTATCTGCTCAAGGGAACCACCCGGGAGGAGATCTTCGACGCCATCCGCGTGGTTTACTCGGGCGGCTCGCTGCTGCAGCCCGTGGTTGCCAGAAAACTCCTGCGGCACGTCAGCGGGGAAGAGGGGAGCCCCGGGAGGCCGACGCCCCGCGAACTGGAGGTCCTCCGGCTCCTGGCCCGGGGGCTGCAGAACAAGGAGATCGCCTCCCGCCTCTTTATCAGCGAGCGCACCGTCAAGTTCCACATCAGTTCCCTCATGCGGAAGCTAGGCGCGAACAACCGCACCGAGCTCGTCTCCTTAGCCGCCCGGCGCGGCCTCGTGGAGCTCTAGAGCCTGTACCCCGGTACAGGTCGCCTCCCCGTACGATTTCGCGGGCGAGTCTCCCGCCCGACGGCCGGTCCCCGGCGTTTAGCTTCCGGTTAGCCTTGATCCGGAAGATCGGCAGGAGGGAGACGAGAGATGTACGAGTACGATACGTACCGGCAGCACCGGCGGGATCTGCTGCGCGCGGCGGAAGCAGCCCGGGCAAGGCGAAAGCTCCGGGATCGCGGGAAGAGCCGCAGCCTGTTGCCGCGGAACGCTCTCACCCGGTTCTCCGGGCTATTCCGGACCGCCCGGAAGGCGCTGGAGATCAGGGGTGGTGAGCCCCGGCGATGAAGGAGATTATCGCGAAGATCGTGACCAGCACCGTGCCTACGGCGATGGCTATGCCCAGCGCCAGAACCATGCGCTCTATGCTCATGCGTCTCGTCCTTTCTGCTTTTCACGCGCGGATTCCTCCGACTAGTTTAGGCCGTGCCGTCTGACGGGGCAAATGCGCGCTCCGTGCTGCCACTCACGGCCATTAGTACTCGTCCACGCAGTTATAACCGGGGCCTCTGCTCTGGTTCTCGGGAGAGACTATCCAAAGAGCTACGAAAAGATGGTGCCTAGGAAGAGCTTCTTCACCAGCGCGCCTCGACCCCGCACCCCAACCTTCTCGAAGATGCTCTTGAGGTGATCCTGGACGGTGTACTCGGAGATGTACAGAGCAGCGGCTATCTCCCTGTTCTGGGCCCCGCGAACGATGAGCTCTACGATCTCCCGCTCCCGGGGGCTCAGCCCGTAGGCAGCCATGTGCAGCCACCCCACCTCTTTGGGTCCCGCCGGCTCGATGACGACCACCACCTCGCTCGGGCGGGCGCCGGTCGGCTCGGTGAGGTCGGCCTGAAGCGTCATCCAGCGCCCCGAGCGTGCCCTGACGCAGACGCGCGGTGCGGACTCGCCATCCGCACCGGCCCCAGGATCGAGGGCGCTCCGCAGCGCGCCCACCACCGCGCAGACAACCGCCGGAAGCCCCTCGCCCTCGAGCCACCCCGGCCCGAGGTCCCCGATCTCCCGCAACAGATCCTCCGCGGCCTTCGTGTGCTGTATCACCCGCATACGGCGGTCCAGGGTCAAGACCCCCGAAACGTTCCCTCCCTCCGCCTCCGGCAAAGCCTGCTCGCGCAACACCGCCGCCTTGAGCCCGGCCCCGAGGTGGGGAGCGACGCGCCGGACGAACGCTACCTCTCGGGCGTCGAAGTCGGAACGCCCGCGCTCCCTGGCAAGCTCCGCGCCGCCCCAGGGAAGCCGGCCGACGGCAAAGACGCTCCTCAGCTCATAACCGAAACCGTTGGGCGCAAGGATCTCGCGGTACCGCAGGGCCCGCTCGAGCCTGCCGCCGGTGCCCTCGGAGAGCAGCGCTACCGGCCGCCGGCTCCGCACCATCCAGTCGTAGGTGTTCACCCCGTCCTCGAACATGACGTTCTCGAGGAAGAAGCGCATCTCCTCCTCCCCCACCCTCTCCACCACCACGTCGGTCGGCAGCCCGCTCCAAGGGTCCGAGGTGAAGAGGCAGTGCCTGTCGAACGGCACCACACGCCTCAAGACCTCGGCTACTTCGAGCCGGAGCGCCCTCGCGTCGAGCCCCGCGTAGCAGAGGCGTTTGATCTCCCGGAAGGCCCGTTCCTCCAGAGAGTACGGAGTCTCCATCGCCCACCCTTCACAACCGGACCGGATCGCAAATATCCCAGAGATCTGGGATACCCGGCTCTCGTACCACATGCTACATTTCATTTTAGCAATGTCGGACACAACCCGGAAGGAGCAGGACCGTGGAGACGAGCAATCGGAGCGCCACCTACCTCCCGCCCGGAGAGGGCGAATCGGTGTGGCTTCTGGGCGACCTGTACACGTTCAAGGCGGTGAGCGAGGACACCGGCGGAGCCTTCGCGCTCTGGGAGACGCTCTCCCCTCCCGGAGGTGGCCCGCCGCCGCACCTCCACCACCGCGAGGACGAGACCTTCTACGTCCTCGAAGGCGAGCTGGAGTTCCTGGTCGGCGGCAACACCGTCGGGGCCGGGGCCGGCTCCTTCATCCACGTCCCCAAAGGGACCATGCACACCTTCAAGAACGTGGGAGCGGCGCCCGCCAGGTTCCTGGTGACGGTCGTGCCGGGCGGCTTCGAGAGGTTCTTCTTCGAGGCCGGAGAGCCGGCCACCGACAGGTCCTCCCCGCCGGTCCAGGATGGCCCGCCGGACGTGGAGAGGCTCGTGGCCACCGCCGCGAAGTACGGCTGCGAGATACCGCCGCCTCCCGGGGAGTGACCGGGAGGGGCCGCGATTGAGGGAGTGTTGATAAACCCGATCCTCTCTACGCTTTTCGGCAGAGGTGTCTCCGGGCGGGGAGTCGCCCGGTGGGGCCAGGGCAACGAAACATCGGCGAAACAGGGAAGGGAGACCGTTCATGGGCGTAAAAGGAGACTCGCGGGCGCGTATCGTGCTGGCGGCGAACGAGGGTGAGAAGGTGGTGATCGGCGGGCTCGGCGTGCGGTTCATGGTCGGGGCGGAGGAGAGCGGCGGCAGTTTCGCGCTGGTAGAGCACCCGATCGGGCCGCGGGCGCTTGCCGCGCCGGTGCACACCCACCGGTACGAGGACGAGTACACCTACGTGCTGGAGGGAGAGATCGGCGTCCAGGTCGGCGACGAGGTCCGCGTGGCCCGGCCCGGGGACCTCGTCTTCAAGCCCCGGGGCGTGCCGCACGCCTTCTGGAACGTGGGGGACGGGCCGGCGCGGGCGCTGGAGATCATCTCCCCCGCAGGCTTCGAGCGCTACTTCGCGGAGGTGGCGCCGCTGCTCCCGCCCGCCCACAACGGGCCTCCCGACGAGCGAGCGCTCGGCGCCATAATGGCCAGGTACGGGCTGGAGATGGACCTGGGTTCCATCCCCGTGCTCGCCGAGCGCCACGGTCTCACGGTCGAAGGACCGCCGCCTTCCGAGCGGTAGGACTCCCAGCCCCTCTCGCCTATGCCTCGCAGCCACCTCAACAGCGTTGGGTACAGGTTGTCGAAGAAATGAGGGAAAGACCATTGCAGGCCGTTTGACGCACCGTTGCTCGAAAAGGCCCCATATTAGGCAAGTTGGACGCACTCTGAGAGCAGCCCGGCAAGGCTTGTGCCTTTTTGTCAGGCTGGGGGAGTACAGCCCGTTCCAGATCCACAGTGCTGAGTGCAATAGACCTTGCTACAGATGCGCCAGGCGTCGCTGTGTGCCAACATGCGGGTGTGTAGGAGCTAACCGCTAAGGGAAAGCGGGAGAGGAAGGAGGCACACCAACCACCATGGCAGATATTCCAGGTTACACCTACGGCACCGCAGAAGTCGCCCGATCGCCTGTTTCTCTTGAGGATCTTGAGAAGCTCAAGCAGACCATCCAGTTCAGCGAGGAGGATCACGAGTACCTGCGCATGGTTGGGGAGGCCCTCTCCGACCAGACAGACGCCCTCTTCGAGCACTGGATGAGCCTCTTCGGTCCCATCTTCATGTCCTACTTCGCAGGACCCGATGGCACGCCGGACGAACGGTACCTAGGGGCTGCTCACCCACGCTTCGTTCAGTGGATCTTCGACACCTGCAACCGCACCTACGACCAGGACTGGCTCAACTACCAGCATGAGATCGGCCTGCGCCACCATCGCACCAAGAAGAACCAGACCGACAATGTGGACTCTGTGCCTATCGTGCATTTCCGCTACCTATGGGCCGTCGTCTATCCTATGTCTGCCATCCGCCCCTTCCTGGCTCGGAAAGACCATAGTGACGAAGAGGTGGACAAGATGCACCAGGCCTGGACCAAGGCTCTGATGCTGTCTGTGATCTTATGGAGTCATCCTTATGTGAAGGACGGCGACTGGTAGTCGTCTAGCTACAGCGAAGAGAGAACCAGGCCGTAGCCGAAACCCTCTCGAACTCCCGCCTCGCCGTCATGAGCGGGAAGGGCATGGGAACTCTTCGCCACGTTTCGTCGGTTCGCAAGGGCTTCGGTTTGGATCCATCCGGACTTTTCGGGCGGTCCCTGATGTACCAGAAAGCGCAGCCGGGATAGGGAGGAAAACTACGCCCGGAACCTCTTCAGGTGGCTACGCCTCCCGGAGCTTCGCGCTCTGCCGTCCCCGTTCGAGTCGTTTGAGGGCGCGCTCGATGCCCCTCTTGTTGCCCAGCTTACGGTGCAGGGCCAGGCTCTCCTCGTAGAGGGAGAAGGCCCGGTCCTCCTCTCCCAGAGCATGCGCCGTATCTCCGAGATTCGTCAGGGCGAAGGCCCGTCCCGCCTTGTCCTTGAGCGCCTCGTAGAGTCCGAGGCTCTCCTGGTGCAGTTCCAGGGCGCGTCCGGCCTCGCCGCGTTCGAGCGCCACGACGCCGAGGTTGCATAAGGAGTAGGCCAGGCCCCGCCCGTGGCCCAGCTCCTTGAAGAGCGCGAGAGCCTCCTCGAAAAGATCCGCCGCCCGTCCGAGGTCGCCCCGGCGGCGGGCGATGTTCCCCAGGGTGATGAGCGAGATGGCGGCGGACCTGCGGTCCTGCAGGGCCCTGCTCAGGCGCAGGCCCTCTTCGCTCAGCGCCTCCGCCCGCTCATCATCGCCCCGGGCGCGCGCCGCCTGCCCAAGCTCGGCGAGGAGCCCGGCGATGCCGGCCTCGTCCCCGAGCCTGCGATACATCGCGAGGCTCTGCTCAAGGAACGCGAAAGACCTGTCGAGGTCGCCCTGGGCGATAGCCAACCTGCCCGCCCCGAGCAGGGCTCTGGCCCGCGTGCCGTCGGTGGCTCGGAGGCCGTGCGCGGCCTCCAGGAAGCCCTCGATCCAGCCGCGCCCCTCGGCGAGATACCCGCGCATCCACCAGAACCAGTTCAGCGCCCCGACGAGGCGGAGCCCGGCCTCGACCTCGCCCCGCTCCTTCGCCCACCGCAGGGCTGCTCGGAGGTTGTCGTGCTCGCGCTGGAGCCTGTCCATCCAGACCTCTTCCTCCGGGCCGATCAGGGCCGGCTCCGCCTCCTCCGCCAGACGCAAGAAGTAGGCGGCGTGTCGCCGTTGAGCATCTTCGGCCTCCCCGCTCTCCACCAGCTTCTCCCGCGCGTACTGTCGCACCGGCTCCAGCATCCCGTAGCGCACCCCGCCTTCCTCCCCGGCGGGCTCCGCCGCGACCAGCGACTGCTCGACCAGCCGTCCGAGGAGCTCCAGCACGTCTTCGGCGGCGATGCTCCCCGACGCGCCCACCTCCTCCGCCGCCTCAAGCGAGAAGCCCCCGGCGAACACCGACAGCCGCCGGAACAGAGCCCTCTCCGCCTCCGGAAGGAGGTCGTAGCTCCAGTCGAGGGTCGCCCACATAGTCCTCTGACGCTCGGGAAGGTCCCGCGCCCCGGAGGGCGCGGACAACGCCCGGTCGAGGCGCGCGAGGAGCGTGGCGGGGTCCAGGAACCTCACCCTCGCCGCCGCCAGCTCCAGGGCGAGCGGCAGCCCGGCCAGTCGCCAGCAGATCGCCGCGACCACGGCGGCGTTACCCCTTTCAAGCCTGAAGGCCGGAGAGACCGCCCGGGCGCGTTCCGCGAAGAGTCGCCCGGAGGGCGAGCCGAGGACCTCCTCCGCGGCCGGCGACCGGGTGGAGGCGGGCAGCGCCAGGGGGCCCACCGGGTACTCCTGCTCGCCCCGGACGCGCAGGGGAGCGCGGCTGGTGGCCAGCACGACGAGATCGGGGCAGTCTTCGATGAGCCCGGCGACCTCGGGAGCCGCCTCCAGCAGGTGCTCGAAGTTGTCGAGCACCAGGAGCAGCCGCTTACCTCGCAGGCGGGCGCGCAGGGCCTCGCCCAAGCTCTGGCCACCTGCCTCCCTCAGACCCAGCGAACGCGCGACGGTCGGGACGACGAGGGAGGGATCCCCCAGCGATGCCAGGGCGACAAACGCCACGCCGTCGGGGAAGAGCCCCGCGGTGTCTCGCGCCGCCTGGATAGCGAGGCGCGTCTTTCCCACGCCGCCGGTCCCGGTAAGGGTGAGCAGCCGCACCCCCGGGTTCCGCAGGAAGGCTTCGATCTCCTCCAGCTCCCGTTCCCGGCCCAGGAGCGGGGTGTGAGGCACCGTAACGGCGAACTCCGCAACGATCTCCGGTGCGGCGGTAGCAGCGGCAGCACCCCGCTTCGGTACGGAAGCGAGGAGGGCAGCCCGTTCGCTCTCGGACAGCTCCAGCGCTTCTGCGAGCGACCGGACGGTGTGCGGGTAGGGCCGTCTCCGCACGCCGCGCTCCAGCGCGCCGACGGCGTTGGGGCTGAGTCCCGCCCGCGCCGCCAGCTCCTCCTGCGTCAGACCCGCGACTTCCCGCAACCGTCTCAGCCGCGCCCCGAACGAAGTGTCGGCAACCGCTCTCAGCTCGGCCCTCTGCCCGAACACGACTCCATTACGCATCACATGTTACCAAAGCCCGACGGTGCTCATAATGCCACACGGTCGCGACTGTGTGGGTAGTGTGCGTGCGGTGTGTCTGGTCTGCCGCCCGGCGCGGCGGCAGACTCCGGGTACAGGCAAGGCTCCCCTGAGGAAAGGAGATGAGCATGGAGGACGTGGCGAAAAGGACTGTGACGTACGTCCCGCCGGGCGAGGGGAACCTGCTGTACCTGGTGGGGGACCTGTACGCCTTCAAGGTCACGGGCGAGGAGACGAACGGCGCCTTCGCGCTGTGGGAGGCGGTAATCCCTCCGCAGGCCGGACCGCCGCCGCACATCCACCACCGGGAGGACGAGAGCTTCTACGTGCTGGAAGGGGAGATAGAGTTCCTGGAGGGCGAGCACACCTTCCCGGGAGGCGCGGGCTCCTTCGTGTACATCCCCAGGGGCACCCTGCACAGGTTCAAGAACGTGGGGACGAGGACCAGCCGGGCCCTGATCATGGTCACCCCCGCGGGGCTGGAGAAGATGTTCGAGGAGATAGCCACGCCCGCGACGGACCCGTCCGCCCCGCCGCCCCCGCCCGGCCCGGAGGACGTCGAGAAGCTCCTGGCGGTCGCCCCCAGGTACGGCCTGGAGATAGTGCCGCCACCGCAAGGGTAGCGCGGGGAGTGGCGGCGGACGCCGCAAAACCCCAGGAATCTGGGATAGGAAGGTCGCCCTCCGCAAGCTAACCTCGGTCTAGCGGAAAGGAACGGTACAGGGAAAGGAGGCCGGCACGTGAAGAAGATGCGCGGGATGTTGGGTAGAGGAAAGGTGACGGTGCTGGCCGTGGTGGTAGCGCTAGTCTTGGTATCGGCGCCGGCGGTCTTCGCCCACGGCGGCTACAGAGGGCTCTTCCACCTGGGACACAACAACTACTCCAAGACGGTGAGCACCCTCATAAAGCAGGGACCGGGGCCTGCGCTGAGGCTGCTGGTCGGACCCGGGCAGCCCCCCATGATGCTCAACTCTAGTGCGAGGGTGGCCAACCTCAACGCCGACAAGCTCGACGGTCTGGACTCCGGCGCGTTCGGCATGAAGCTCATAAAGAGCGGGATGCAGTTCACCGATGAGTGCAGCGCTGTGAATGCCTGGAACGAGTGTGTGCGGGTCCAGGTCACCGTTCCGGCGGGCAAGACTTATGAGGCCCTGATCACCGCCGAGGCGACCTTCTACGAGTACGCCAGTGGCGAGAACCGGGTCCTCTTCTGCCCGAGCGCCCGGAAGACGACGGACACCGGAGCGAACTGCACCGGGGAAGAGAGAGGACTGCTCCTGAAGAACGACGAGATGGAGTCGGTCTCGGACACCACCGTGAGGACGCTAACCGAGGGCACCTGGATCATAAGCAGCGCGGTGAAACCCAGCGATCCGCTCGATCCCCGCTCGGGCTTCCACCAAGGGAAGGCGCAGACGGTGGTCCTGATCCGGGACGCCTCGACCCCCTTGCCGTAAACTCGGCAAATGGTACCCTACCGGAGCCTTCGGGCTCCGGTTGTCTTATCTTCCCTTGCTACGCGGTCTCCGTCGCGGCGGCCTTTTGCAAGCCGTACCTCTCGATTGCGGCCTCGCGCAGCTTGTACTTCTGGATCTTGCCGCTCGCCGTCATCGGGTACTCGTCCACGAAGTCTATGTAGTGTGGGATCTTGTAGCGGGCTATCCTCTCCCGGCAGAACTCCCGCACCTCCTCCGCGGTGAGCTCTTCGCCCGGCTTGACCTTGATGGCGGCTGCGACCTGCTCGCCGTACTTCTCGTCCGGGACGCCGTAGACCTGCACGTCGCTTATCTTCGGGTGGGTGTAGAGGAACTCCTCGATCTCGCGCGGGTAGATGTTCTCTCCTCCGCGGATGATCATGTCCTTCGCCCGGCCCGTGATCCTGACGTACCCGTTCTCGTCCATGACCGCGAGATCCCCGGTGTGCAGCCAGCCGTCCTCGTCTATGACCTCGCGGGTCCTCTCCTCCATCTTGTAGTAGCCGCGCATGACGTGGTAGCCGCGGGTGCAGAGCTCGCCCTGCTCGCCCGGACCGACCTCCTCGCCGGTCTCCAGGCTCACTATCTTCACCTCCACGTCCGGCAGCGCCCGGCCCACGGTGGAGACCCGGAGCTCTATCGGGTCTTCGGTCCGCGTCTGGGTTATGACGGGGGAGGCCTCCGTCTGGCCGTAGGCGATGGTTATCTCCGAGGCCCCCATCACGTCCACTACCTTCTTCATAACCTCAATCGGGCACGGGCTTCCGGCCATGATGCCGGTCCTGAGCGATGAAGTGTCGTACCGCTCGAAGTTGGGGTGCTCGAGCTCCGCTATGAACATCGTCGGCACCCCGAGCACCGCCGTGCAGCGCTCCTCGTGGATGGCCCTTAGCACCTTCTCCGGGTCGAACTGCTCGACCGGCACCATCGTACCCTCGTGCGTGACGGTGTTGAGCGTCCCGAGTACGCACCCGAAGCAGTGGAAGAACGGGACCGGGATGCAGACCCTATCCTCCGGGCCCAGCTTCATGCACTCGCCGATGTAGAAGGCGTTCTTGACAATGTTGGAGTGCGTGAGCTGCACGCCTTTGGGGAAGCCGGTAGTCCCGGAGGTGTACTGCATGTTGATAACTTCCTCGGCGTCGAGCGAGGATTGGCGCTCGGCCAGCTCTTCCGGTGTTACCCGGTCCGCCAGCTCCATCACGTCCCGCCAGCGGAACATGCCGGGGTGCTCTCCATCGTCGAAGACGACCACGTTCTTGAGGTATGGAAGCTTCTCGTAGCTAAGCCTGCCGGGCTCGGAGCCGGCAAGATCGGGAACGGTGTCGTAGACGATCTGGGGGAAGTCCGCGCCCTTCACACCGGTGGAGAGGAAGAGGGTGGTGGTGTCCGACTGGTCCAGAACGTACTCCAGCTCCGCCGAGCGGTAGGCCGGGTTGACGGTGACGAGTACGGCCCCGATCTTGCCGGTCGCAAACTGCAGTATCACCCACTCCGGCAGGTTCTGGGCCCAGATGGAGACGTGATCTCCCTTCTTGACCCCGAGCGCCATGAGGGCGCGCGCCGCTTGCTCGACGACCTCCCTGAACTCAGCGTAGGAGTAGCGCAGACCGTGCTCCGGATAGACCAGCGCGTCGTGATCCGGACGCCGCCCGGCCACCAGATCTAGCAGCCCGCCCACGGTAAGACCCTGGATCTCCTCGGCTCGCATCTTCCGCCTCCCGCTCCGTTTCACCCCTGACACGGGGAATTCTAACAGAGCTCTTCCCGCGCCGAGGCGGACCTGTCTCGAGACTCCTCCCGCACCACCTGCAGGAACGAGCTCAGGACCGCCCCGGTGTCCTCCCGGCGCCAGATCACACCCAGCTCCACCGTGGGCGAGAGCCCGCGCACCGGCCGGTAGACCACGCCCGTCCGCCGCAGGTTCCGCACCGAGGCCGGTACCAGGGCCACACCGATGCCCGCGGCGACCAGCCCGACGATGGTCTGCATCAGCCACACGTCCTTCTGTACCGCATCGGGAACGAAGCCGGCCCTGCGGCACGTCTCCGTGACCTGCCCGTAGAGCCCCGGCATCCTCTGATAGCGCGCGGGCAAGATAAAAGGCTCGTCCGCCAGAGCCCGCAGCTCGACCTCGGGCTCCGAGGCGAGAGAATGGGTCTCCGGCAGCGCCAAAACCAGCGCCTCGCGCGAGACACACTCTACGTTGAGCGAGGCGTCTTCCAGCGGCAGGTAGAGGAAGCCCGCGTCTATCTGCCCATCATGCAGCCGCTGCACGATCCGGTCCGGACGCATCTCGCGCAGGAAGAGCTCGACCTCCGGAAAGCGGTCTCTGAACGCGCGCAGAATGGTCGGCAGCGCCTCATTCGAGGCCGAGGGCACAAACCCCAGCGTGAGCCGGCCCACCTCGCCGTGCCCCACCCGCCGCACGATGCTGACGGTCTGATCCAGCTGCACGAAGATGCGCTGCGCCTCCTCCAGAAGCAGCTCCCCGGCCTCCGTCAGCCTCACGCCCCGGCTGCTCCTCTCGAAGAGCCGGACTCCCAGCTCCTTCTCCAGCTGCTTGATCTGGGTGCTCAAGGGCGGCTGCGCCATGTGTAGCCGCCGGGCCGCGCGGTTGAAGCTCCGCTCCTCCGCAACCGCCACAAAATATCTCAGACGCCGCAGATCCATGCCGGTAGTATACCTGAAAGATATATCTACTGGATGCATTCGGTATTTGCGCTATAGCTTCGGGAGCATCAAAATGTCAGGATGGAGAAAAGGGCGTTTCGGCACGCGCGGGAGGAATCCGGTTGTATGGCGGCACCGGTGAGGGAGAGCGGTGGATAAGGTAGTAGATCTGCGGGAAGCGGTAGGTGAACTGGTCCGGGATGGGATCTCGGTAGCGCTTGAGGGCTTTACGCACCTCATTCCCTCGGCTGCGGCGCACGAGATCATCCGCCAGGGGAAGCGTCACCTGACGCTCATCCGCATGACCCCGGATCTCATCTACGACCAGATGATCGGGATGGGCTGCGCAGATAAGCTCATCTTCTCCTGGGGAGGGAACCCTGGCGTGGGCTCTCTGCACCGATTCAGGGACGCCATCGAGAACGGCTGGCCGCGCCCGCTCGAGATAGAGGAGCACTCCCACGCCGGGATGGCGAACCGCTATGTGGCCGGGGCGTCCAACCTGCCGTTTGCCGTGCTGAGGGGGTATGTCGGCACGGATCTGCCCGAAGTCACGGAGACCATTGCTCCCGTGAGGTGCCCGTTTACGGGCGAGCAGCTCATGGCCGTCCCCGCGCTCAATCCGGACGTAACTATAATCCACGCTCAGCAGGCCGACCGCAAGGGCAACGTGGCCATCTGGGGGATAACGGGCATCCAGAAGGAGGCCGCACTGGCCGCGGAGCGTGTCATCGTTACGGTCGAGGAAGTCGTGGAGAAGTTCGAGCCGAAACCCTTCCAGATCGTCTTGCCCTCGGTGGCCGTCGACGCCGTTTGTGCCGTGCCCGGCGGGGCCTATCCCTCCTACGCGCACGGCTACTACCCCCGGGACAATACCTTCTACGAGGAGTGGGACGGGATCAGCCGCGAGCGGGAGAAGTTTCTGCAGTGGATGGAACGGCACGTGCTGGAGGTTGAGGACTACGCTTCCCACCTGAAGAGCATCCGGAAGGAAGAGGTGATCAAGGCTTGAGCGCCTACACCGCGGATGAGATGATGTCGATCGCCGCCGCGAGGGAGCTGAAAGACGGGGTGGTGTGCTTCGTGGGGATAGGGCTTCCCTCGGAGGCTGCGAACCTGGCGCGGAAGACTCACGCGCCGGGCGCCATTCTCGTCTACGAATCGGGTGCCATCGGGGCCAGGCCTGAGGTCCTGCCGCTCAGCATAGGAGACGGGGAGCTGGCCGAGTACGCGGATTCTGTGGTCTCGGTGCCGGAGATCTTCAACTACTGGCTGCAGGCGGGAAGGATAGACGTCGGATTCCTGGGGGCCGCGCAGATAGACCGCTACGGCAACCTCAACACCACCGTCATAGGGGACTACCGCACCCCCAAGGTCCGCCTTCCCGGAGCGGGAGGGGCCCCCGAGATAGCCGCCTCTGCTAAAGAGGTTATAGTGATGCTCCGGCACAAGCGGCGGGCTTTCGTAGAGAGGCTGGACTTCATCACCTCCGTCGGGCACCTCGAGGGCGGCGAATCGCGCAAGGGGCTGGGCTATCCGGGGGCGGGGCCGGTGGCCGTGATCACCGACCTCGGCGTTCTGAGGCCCGACCCCGAGAGCAGGGAGCTGACCCTCACCGCCTTGCACCCCGGTGTGAGCGTGGACGATGTGCAGCGGGAGACGGGCTGGAAGCTGCGCGTCTCCGAAGACCTCGAGACGACCGAGCCGCCTGCCCGGGAGGAGCTGGAGGTCTTGAGGGAGCTGAAGGCCCGCACGGAGGCGTCCAGAAAAGGAGCCGGACGGATTACCGGTTAGAGGAGTGTGAGTTTGATGGCGTACGGAGGAGTCGGCGAGGCCTGGATCGTGGGGGCGGTGAGGACCCCCATCGGCAGACATGGCGGGGCCTTGAGCCCGGTGAGGCCCGACGACCTGGGGGCTCTGGCGCTGGAGGCCCTCATGGAGCGCACCGGCGTACCTCCCTCCGAGGTGGAGGACGTCTACTTCGGGTGCGCCAACCAGGCGGGGGAGGACAACCGCAACGTCGCCAGGATGAGCCTGCTGCTGGCGGGCTTCCCGGAAGGGGTGGCAGGAGCCACGGTAAACCGCCTGTGCGGCTCGGGGCTCGAGGCCGTCTCCCAGGCGGCGAGGGCCATCATGCTCGGGGAGGCCGACGTCTACGTGGGCGGCGGGGTGGAGTCCATGAGCCGGGCGCCGTGGGTGGTGCCGAAGCCGGAGAGGGCCTACCCCACCGGACATACGACCATGTACGACACGACGCTGGGCTGGCGGCTCACGAACCCCAGGATGGAGCAGATGGGCCACACCGACTCTTTGGGGATGACCGCGGAGAACCTCGTCCAGGAGCGCTTCAAGCTCACCGCCGAGGAGCAGAAGCCCGAGGAGCTCGCCGAGGGCTACGACATCTCGCGCGAGAAGCAGGACCGCTTCGCCCTGAGGAGCCACCAGAAGGCGGTTGCCGCCCAGGATGCGAAGCGCTTCAGGGACGAGATCGTTCCCGTGCCGGTGAAGACCCGCAAGGAGGAGAGGCTCGTCGAGGCCGACGAGGGGCCCAGGCGCGACACCTCTCTGGAGAAGCTCGCGAAGCTCAAGCCCGTCTTCAAGCAGGGGGGCACGGTGACCGCGGGCAACTCCTCTCCCTTGAACGACGGGGCCGCGGCGGTGCTTGTGGTCTCCGGGGAGTACGCGAGGGCCCACGGGCTCGAGCCCCTGGCGAAGATAAGGAGCATAGGGGTTGCCGGGGTGCCGCCCCGGGTGATGGGCATAGGGCCCGTACCGGCGACGAGGAAGGCGTTGGATCGGGCCGGCATCGGGATGGACGAAGTGGGGCTCATCGAGCTGAACGAGGCGTTCGCGGCACAGAGCCTGGCGGTGCTCTACGAGTGGGGGATGGACCCCGAGGACGAGAGGCTCAACCCCAACGGGGGAGCCATAGCCCTGGGGCACCCTCTCGGGTGCTCGGGGGCCAGGATACTCACCACCCTCGTGCACGAGATGAAGCGCAGAGAAGAGGTGCGCTACGGGCTTGCCACCATGTGCATAGGGGTGGGGCAGGGCATCGCCATGGTCGTCGAGAAGGTGGACTGAGAGGAGGCCGGAGGGGTGCAGCAGCACGGACCAGCACAGGAGCAGCAGCGGGAAATCCTCGTCCCGCAGGAGGACGATCTCGAGCAGCCGCCCTACCTCTACCCCGGCTACGTCGGGACGCGGCTCAGAGCGCCCAAAGAGCCCCTGATCATCCTGCCCAAGACCCTCTCGGACATCACCGGGCCGGTCTACGGCCACCGCAAGCCGGGCGAGCTCGACAACGACCTCACCCGCCAGCACGGGGGCGAGCCGCAGGGGCAGAAGATCATCGTGCACGGCCGGGTGCTCGACGGCGACGGCCGGCCGGTCAGAAACACGCTGGTGGAGATCTGGCAGGCCAACGCCGCCGGGCGCTACCGGCACAAGGTGGACCAGCACCCCGCCCCCATAGACCCCAACTTCAGCGGGGCGGGGAGGACCCTCACCGACGACGACGGCTACTACCGCTTCATCACCATAAAGCCCGGGGCCTACCCCTGGCAGAACCACTACAACGCCTGGCGTCCGGCCCACATCCACTTCTCCCTGTTCGGGAGGGCCTTCAGGAGCCGGCTGGTTACCCAGATGTACTTCCCCGGCGACCCGCTCTTCTTCCAGGACCCGATCTTCAACTCCGTGCGCGACGAGAAGGCGCGGGGGCGCATGATCTCCTCCTTCGACCTGGAGGCGACCATCCCGGAGGAGGCCCTGGGCTTCCGCTTCGACATCGTGCTCGAGGGCCGGGACGCCACCCCGTTCGAGAGGCCGCACGCATGATGGGGAGGAAGGAAAGTCTCCGGCTCACCCCCTCCCAGACGGTCGGTCCCTACCTGAGCCTGGGGCTTCTGCGGGAGGACTGGTCGAAGCTCGTCCCTCCCGGCCACCCGCAGGCCATACGGATAGAGGGGACCCTCTACGACGGTGCGGGGGAACCGGTGACGGACGGGCTCGTAGAGATCTGGCAGGCCGCCCCTTCAGGCCGCTACGACCACCCGGCCGACGGCCGCGAGGAGCTCCCCCTCGAGGAGGGCTTCCACGGCTTCGGCCGCTCGGGCACCGAGGAAGAGGGGCGTTTCTCGTTCGTCACCCTCAAGCCCGGTCCCGTGCCCGGCCCCGGAGGGACCACCCAGGCACCGCACGTGATGGTCGCGGTCTTCGCCCGGGGGCTCCTGAAGCACCTCATAACCCGCATCTACTTCGAAGACGAGGAGGAGGCCAACGGGCAGGACCCCGTGCTGCGCTCCATAGGGGACGAGCGGGTGAGGAGCACCCTGATCGCCCGCAAAGAGGCCGGAAGCCTCTACCGCTTCGACATACGCCTGCAGGGCGAGGGCCAGACCGCCTTCTTCAAGCTCTCCGCATGAGCGGGGAGCTCTTCGGTCCGATCTTCGTACCCGGCCGCTTCCGGGAGGCGGTCTCGGGGAGGGCCTGGGTGCGGGCGATGCTGGAGGCGGAGGCCGCGCTCGCCCGGGCGGAGGCGCGGGTGGGCCTGATCCCCGAGGAGGCCGCCGGGGAGATCTCCCGCCGCTGCCGGCAGATGGACCCCGACCCGGAGGAGCTCGGCCGGCGCGGCCGGGCGGCGGGCAACCCGGTCCCCGCGCTGGTGAAGGCCCTGGCCGCGGAGGTCCCCGAAGAGGCCGCCCGCCACGTCCACAAGGGCGCGACCAGCCAGGACATCACCGACACCGCCGCCATGCTGGTCTGCCGGGAGGCCCTCGCCCTGATCCTCTCCGAGCTCGACGCGCTGTGCGCCGCCTGCGCCCGGCTCGCCGAGGAGCACCGCGGCATCCTCATGCCCGCGAGGACCCTCCTGCAGCAGGCCCTGCCCACGACCTTCGGCCTCAAGGCCGCCGGGTGGCTCGTGGCAACCCTGGAGGCCCGCCGCAGGCTGCGGGAGGCGAGGGAGAGGGGCCTAGCGGCCCAGCTCGGCGGGGCGGCGGGGACGCTCGCCTCCCTGGGGGAGAAGGGGCCGGAGGTGCTGCGGGAGTACGCCCGGGAGCTCGGGCTCCCCGAGCCCGAGCTCCCCTGGCACACGGCGAGGTTCAGGATCGCGGAGCTCGGCGGGGCGCTCGCGCTCGCCGCAGGTACCCTGCACAAGGTGGCGCTCGACATCATCCTCATGGCCCAGACGGAGGTGGGGGAGGTCGCGGAGCCCTCCGGCGGCGGGCGCGGCGGCTCCTCAACCCTGCCGCACAAGCGGAACCCCATCCTCTCGGTCACCGCCTCCGCCGCCGCCCGGCGGGTGCAGGACCACGCCCGCACCCTCTACGGTGCCCTGGCCCAGGAGCACGAGCGGGCCGCCGGGGCCTGGCACTCCGAGTGGGAGGCCCTCTCCGAATCCCTGGCCCTGACCGGCGGGGCCGCCGCCGCGGTGCGCGAGGCGCTGGAGGGACTGGAGGTCGACCCCGGCAGGATGCAGGAGAACCTCGGGATCACGGAGGGTTTGATCCTGGCTGAGAACGTAACCACCCTGGCCGCCGCGCATCTGGGGCGGCTCAAGGCCCACGAGATGGTCGAGGCCGCCTGCCGGAGGGTCGTGGAGGGGGGAGGGTCGCTGCGGGAGGAGCTACTCGCCGAGCCCGGGCTGCGCGAGGTTCTCCCGGAGGAGGAGATAGATGCCGCCCTGGACCCGGCCCGCTACCTGGGTGCGGCCGGGGAGTTCGTGGACCGGGCGCTGGAGAAGTACCGGAGGGAGGGATAAAAGTGACGGTAGAGCTTCATCACGTGATCGAGGGCCCCGAGGACGCCCCGGTGCTGGTGCTCTCCAGCTCGCTGGGGACGACCCACAGGATGTGGGACCCGCAGGCACCCGCTCTCAGGGAGCGCTTCAGGCTCGTGCGCTACGACCACCGGGGGCACGGCGGCTCGCCCGTGCCTCCCGGGCCGTACTCCATCGCGGAGCTGGGCCGCGACGTTCTCGCCACGCTCGACCGGCTGGGGGTGGAGCGCTTCTCCTTCTGCGGCCTCTCGCTCGGCGGGATGGTGGGGATGTGGCTCGCCGGCGAGGTGCCGGAGCGGGTGGAGCGCCTCGTGCTCTGCTGCACCGCGGCCGTGCTCGGCCCCAGGGAGCTGTGGGACGAGCGGGCGCGGGTGGCCCGGAGCGAGGGCATGGACGCGCTGGCAGATACCGTGGTCGAGCGCTGGTTCACCCCGGCGTTCCGCGAGGGGCAGCCGGAGGTGGTAGAGCGGGCGAAGCGCATGCTGCGCGAGACGCCCCCCGAGGGCTATGCCGGATGCTGCGAGGCCATAAGGGAGATGGACCTGCGGGACCGGCTGGGCAGGATACGGGCCGCCACCCTGGTGATCTCCGCCGCCGATGACCCCGCAACCCCTCCGGAGCACGGCGAGAGCCTCCGCGAGGCGATACCGGATGCCCGCATGGTGATCATAGAGGACGCGGCGCATCTCGCCAACATCGAGCAGCCCGAGGCGTTCACCGAGGCCCTGCTCGAGCACCTCTCCCCGGTGCTGGAGGGGAGGGGATCTTGAGCGACCCGAACTATGACCGCGGGATGAGAATCCGCCGGGAGGTGCTCGGCGACGAGCACGTAGACCGGGCGCTGGCCTCGGCGACGAGGTTCACCTCGGACTTCCAGGACTTCATCACCCGGTATGCGTGGGGTGAGATCTGGGCCCGCCCCGGCCTCGACCGCAAGACCCGCAGCTGCATGACCATGACCGCTCTCATAGCTCTGGGGAGGCTGGACGAGCTCGAGATGCACGTCCGGGCCGCCCTCAGGATCGGGCTCACCCCCGACGAGATAAAAGAGGTCATCCTGCACAGCGCCATCTACTGCGGGGTCCCCGCCGCCAACTCCGCCTTCGCCGTCGCCCGCCGCGCCCTCTCCGAGCATGGCGTCGAAGCCGCAGAAGCAGGAGCATCGGGAGAGCAAGAGTAGCTCGTTAGCCCACGCCGCATATATCGGGTTTGCTATATTCGAAGCATATACCTGAAAGACTTAACCGGTATTTGAACTATAGTCCGGAGGGAGATCAAAATTAACCCGTCAGAGGTGGGGTAGAAGCCGGGAAGGCATCTCGTGCTGGAGGTGAGGAGGAGCCGGTGAAGGGCGAAGGTTATTCGGGCAGAAGCATCGGGCGGCGGGATTTCCTGAGGCTGGCCGGGGGCGGGCTCGCCGGGGCGGCGCTCTTGGGAATTACGGGCTGTGGGGGAGACGGCGCGGGCACTCAGGGGGGAGAGGATGAGCCCATCAGGATCGGAGCGCTCCTCTCTTTCAGCGGTGTGTACACGCCGCTCGCCGAGGATATCAGGAGGGGGCTGGAGCTCTTCCTGGAGCTGAACGGCAACCAGATCGCCGGGCGGGAGGTTGAGGTGCGCTACGAGGACGACGAGAGTGATCCTCAGGTGGCGTTGCGCCTCTACCGGCAGCTTGTGGGCCGGGATAGAGTGAATTTCATCGTGGGGCCAATAATCTCTACTGTGGCACTCGCGCTCATCGACCGTCTGGAGCGGGATGGCGTCATGCTGATCGTGGCCAACGCTGCGGCCAACGAGCTCTCCTGGGAGCAGAAGAGCGACTACGCCTACCGCGTCTCCTTCTCCAACTACCAGAACGGTTCGGCCGGCGCCCGCTACATCGCCGAAAACGTGGGAAGAACCGCGTTCACAGTCGCTCCGGATTACGTCGCCGGCTACGAGGCCATAGAGGGCTTCAGGCTCGCCTACGAGGAGGCCGGCGGAGAGGTAATAGAGGAGGCCTATCCCGCTCTGGGGACCAACGATTTCGCGACGTATCTCACCAATATAAGACGAGCCAATCCCGAACTGGTGTTCGCCTTCCTCTCCGGCACCGACGCCATACGCTTCATCCAGCAGTACGACAGCTTCGGACTCAAGGGCCAGATACCGCTCACCGGAACGGTCGAGCTCGGAGACCCGCTCGTCACCGACCCCGCCGGCCAGTCGGCCGAGGGCATAATCTCCGGCTCTCACTACCTGCCCGGCATAGACAACGAGACCAACCGCCGCTTCGTCGAGGAGTTCCAGAGCAGGCACGACCGGCTGCTCAACGCCTTCAACTGCCAGGGGTACGATTCGGGGCAGGTCATAGCAAGGGCGGTAGAAGAAGCGGGGAGCACCGAGCCCGAGGCTCTAATAGAGGTTTTGAGGGGGATCTCCATAGAGAGCCCGCGCGGTCCTATAACCATAGACCCTGAGACCAACAACCCCATCCAGAACTACTACATAGGTGAGAACGTGTGGGACGGGGAGAGGATAGAGGTTGAGGTCATAGAGACCATCGAGGAGGTCGCCATGCCGCCCAGCCCGCCGGTTGGATAGCCGGCCGGGGACGGGCGGTGTATTCGGATGGCTTCGGGCCTTCGGAGGTGGGGGTAGATGGCGGATGAGAGAAGACCCTGGCTCTCGCTCTACGAGGGGAAAATCTCTTACAGGACCATAGAGACCTCTCTCACCCGCTTCCTCGAGGCCGCCGTAGAGCGCTACCGGGAGAGGCCCGTGATGACGTTCCGGGGGCGGCAGACGACCTACGGGCAGTTGCTCGAGGAGAGCGAGCGGCTCGCCGCTGCCTTTGCGGAGAGCGGGGTGAGGAAGGGCGGCCGGGTGGCCCTCATGCTCCCCAACTCTCCGGAGTACGTCGTCTCCTTCTTCGCAGCTGCGCGGCTGGGGGCGATCGTCACCCAGGTCAACCCCGTGTACGTCGAGCGCGAGCTGGAGCATATCCTGCGCAACTCGGGCGCGGAGACGATAGTGGTGCACGCGAGTGCGTATCCTAAAGTGTGCGCGGTGCGGGAGTCCCTGCCGCTCAGGCGGGCGGTCGTGGTCGGTGAGGTGGCGGATCTCGGAGGATCGGACGTTACCTTCGAATCCTTCCTCGGAGCTGGCTCTGGTTCTGTGCCGGAGGCGGAGATAGACCCTGCTGAGGACCTGGCCGTACTGCAGTACACCGGGGGAACGACCGGTGTTTCTAAGGGCGCGATGCTCACCCATCGCAGCCTGCTGGTGAACATAGAGGCGAACATGAGTCTCGCGCTGGAAGATCCGCGGGTTCTCGAGTGCGGCAAGACCGTCGCCGTGGCGCCCTTCTTCCACATCTTCGGGACCGTGGTTGTGCTGCTGACCTCCATCCACTACGGGATGAACCTGCTGATCGTACCCCGGTTTCAGGTGGATGAGATGATGGAGCTCATAAGGCGCGAGAAACCCGCCATGCTCGGTGGAGTCTCGACCCTCTTCGTGGCGCTGCACAACTACCCCGGGATGGAGGAGTACGGACTGGACGAGGTGCTGCTCTACATCTCCGGCGGAGCGAGCGTGCCGGTGGAGCTCATGCAGTCCTTCAAGCGCAAGACCGGCCGCGACATCTGGGAGGGATACGGCCTCTCTGAGGCCGGGACGGTAACCATCAACACCTACCTGCGCGGGCCGGTTCCCGGGAGCATCGGGGTGCCCATGCCGACCCTGGACGCTAAGATAGTCGATCTGCGGACCGGGGGGGAGGATCTCCCCCCGGGGGAGCCCGGAGAGCTCATCATAAAGGGGCCTCAGGTCATGAAGGGGTACTGGAACATGCCCGGTGAGACGGCCGAGGTTCTGAGGGGTGGCTGGCTCTACACCGGGGATGTCGCCCGCATGGACGAGGAGGGCTACTTCTACATCGTCGACCGCAAGAAGGATGTGATCATCACCTCCGGCTACAACGTCTATCCGCGCGAGGTCGAAGAGGTCCTCTACGAGCACCCGGAGGTCGTGGAGGCCGTGGTCGTCGGCGTGCCCGATGAATATCGCGGCGAGACCGTCAAAGCGTTCGTCGTAAAGAGGGCGGGCAGTGCCGTGACGGAAGAAGAGCTTATCTCCCACTGCGAGGGGAGTCTCGCGCCCTACAAGGTGCCGAAGCTGCTCGAATTCCGGGACGAGCTGCCCAAGAGCGCCGTGGGCAAGCTCCTGCGGCGGGTGCTCGCCGAGGAAGAGCGCGGGAGAGCTGAAAGCAGTTGAAGGGGAACGATCCAACCGGCCCGAGAGGAGAGAGTTTGGAACATATCAGGTTAGACCGGAAAGGCGGGGTGGCCGTCATCACCATAGATCGTCAGGAGAAGCTCAACGCCCTGAACGCGCGGGTCCAGGAGGAGATCACCGAGGTATTCGCCGCGATCTCGCCGGGAGAGGTCCGGGCCGCCGTCATAACCGGGGCCGGCGAGAAGGCATTCGTGGCCGGGGCGGATGTAGGCGGTATGCAGGAGATGAACCCCCTGGAGATCCGGGAGTTCGGGCGGATCGGGACCCGGATGATGGAGGCCATAGAGACCGCTCCGGTCCCCGTTATCGCGGCCATCAACGGCTACGCCCTGGGGGGCGGGCTGGAGCTGGCTCTGGCCTGCGACATACGCATCGCCGCCGAAAACGCCCGGCTGGGCTTCCCGGAGGTTACACTTGGCATCATGCCCGGCGCGGGGGGAACCCAGCGTCTGCCGAGAGTGGTCGGCAGCGGCGTGGCCCGCGAGCTCGTCTTCACCGGCCGGATGATCGACGCGAGTGAGGCGAAGGAGATCGGGCTGGTAGACCGCGTCGTCGAGGAGGGCGAAGCCCTGGAGGCGGCGAAGGAGCTGGCCCGCCGGATAGCCAGAAACGCCCCGCTCGCCGTCAGGAATGCGAAGATCGCGATGAACATCGCCAGAAACACCGATCTCGCGAGCGGCATAGAGCATGAGGGGGATCTGTTCGCGCTCCTGTTCACCACTGAGGACGCGAGGGAGGGCATGGCCGCCTTCTCCGAACGGCGCAAGCCCGACTTCAGAGGCCGGTGAGGGGGTTATCGTGGAGCTGCGGGACGGCACGTTTCTGGTCAGCGGGGGCGGTTCCGGGCTCGGGGCCGCAACCGCCCGCGCGCTCGCGGAGAGCGGCGCGAACGTGGTGATCGCGGATATCCGCGAGGAGGCCGGCGAGAGCGTCGCGGCGGAGATCGGCGGGAGGGCGGAGTTCGTGCGCACCGACGTGACCGATGAGGAGAGCGTCCGGGAGGCGGTGGAGGCGGCCGGGCGCGCCTTCGGCGGGCTCCGCGGAGCCGTGAACTGCGCCGGCATCGGCACCGCCGCGAGGGTTCTCGGCCGCAAGGGGCCGCACCCCCTGAACCTCTTCGCCGAGACCGTTCGGGTCAACCTCGTCGGAACCTTCAACGTCATCCGCCTGGCCGGAGCGCGCATCTCGGAGGAGGAACCGCGCGGGGACGGCGAGCGCGGGGTGATCGTCGACACCGCTTCGGTGGCCGCTTTCGAGGGCCAGATCGGGCAGGCCGCCTACGCCGCCTCCAAGGGCGGCATAGTGAGCATGACACTCCCCATCGCCCGGGAGTTCGCCCGGTTCGGGATCCGGATCGTGACCGTGGCGCCCGGTCTCTTCGAGACCCCGATGGCCGCCGGTCTGCCCGATGAGGCCCGCGAGTCGCTGGAGCGGCAGGTGCCCTTCCCCCCGCGGCTGGGGAGGCCGGAGGAGTATGCCGCGCTGGTCAAGCACATAATCGAGAACCGGATGATAAACGGCGAGACCATCCGGCTGGACGGCGGGATCCGGATGGGGCCCCGGTAGGCGAGAGAGGTCAGGAGAGCGATGAACGTAGAGCAGCTCAAAGCCATAGATGTGCACACGCACGCCGAGACCTCCCGGCACAACCCCGGCGCCAAACACGCCTTCGCGGAGGCGGCGGAGAAGTACTTCGGGGAGAGCGAGCACCCAAACGCCTGGGAGGTGGCCGAATACTACAGGGAGCTCCGGATGGCGGCCGTCATCTTCACGGTAGATATGGAGATGAAAACAGGGGAGGAGAGGGTCCCCAACGAAGAGATACTCGAGGCCGCACGCGAGAACCCGGACGTGCTCATCCCCTTCGCCAGCATCCACCCGGCGCGCGGTGCGATGGGCGTGAGGGAGGCCAGAAGGCTCATCGAAGAGGGCGTGCGGGGCTTCAAGTTCCACCCCAACCTGCAGGACTTCTATCCCAACGACCGGATGGCCTACCCGCTCTACGAGGCTATCGCCGAAGCCGGGCTCATATCCCTCTTCCACACCGGACATTCAGGTATGGGGACGGGGATGCCGGGCGGGGGAGGCATCCGGCTCAAGTACTCCAACCCGATGTACATCGATGATGTGGCGGTGGACTTCCCGGAGATGAAGATCATACTCGCCCACCCCTCCTTCCCCTGGCAAGACGAGGCGCTCTCGGTGTGCCTGCACAAACCCAATGTCTACATAGACCTCTCCGGCTGGTCGCCCAAGTACTTCCCGGAGAACCTCATCCACTACGCCAATACCCTGCTTAAGAACAAGATGCTCTTCGGCTCCGATTACCCGGCCATAAAGCCGCAGAGGTGGATCGAGGATTTCGAGAGGGCGGGCTTCCGGGACGAGGTGAAGCCCCTCATCCTCAAGGAGAACGCCATAGAACTCCTGGGCCTCGGCGGAGACGGGTAGCGGAGGCAGCGCGTTATGCGAGCGGTGGTCGTAGATACGGGTACCCCGACGCGCCTGACGCTGGAGCGGGTGGAGCCCCCCACACCCGCCGCAGACGAAGCGCTGGTGCGCGTCGCAGCCTTCTCGCTCAACCGGGGCGAGGTGCGCCGGGCTCAGGCTGCCCCGGACGGCCGGCGGCCGGGCTGGGACCTGGCCGGGACCGTCGAGCGGGCGGCGGCCGACGGCTCCGGACCCCCGGAAGGAGCGCGGGTTGTGGGCTTCGTCCCCGAAGGCGCGTGGGCAGAGATGGTCGCCGTGCCGACCCGGTCGCTGGCAGAGCTCCCGGAGCCGGTGACGTTCGTGACGGCCTCCACCCTCCCCATAGCCGGCCTCACCCCGCTCTACTCGCTGGATCTCACAGGCGGCGTGGCAGGGCGAACCGTCCTCGTAACCGGAGCCTCGGGCGGAGCGGGGGACTTCGCGATCCGGCTCGCGAACCTCTCCGGAGCCCGGGTGGTCGCGCTGGTGCGCCGGGAAGAGCACCGGGAACTGGTTCTGGGAGCCGGAGCGCACGAAGCAGTGGTGGACGAGACCGGGGCCGCGGCAGCCGAGTACGGACCATACCACCTGATTTTGGACTCCGTCGGCGGAGAGGTGCTGGGCAACGCGCTCGGGATGCTCGCGCCCGACGGCCTCTGCGTCGCCTTCGGGGTCTCGGCCACCCCCGAGACCACCTTCGACGCCCGCCGCTTCTTCCTCACCGGCGGAGCACGGCTCTACGGAATGATCATCTTCCACGAACTGAAGAAGAAACCCGCCGGCGACGGACTCGCCAGGCTGGTGCGGCTGGTGGCCGAGGGGAAGCTGAGGCCGCACATCTCTGTTGAGGAGTCGTGGGTGCGGGTTGGAGAGGTGGCGCGGAGTCTGATGGAGCGAGAGTTTACCGGCAAGGCAGTCCTGCGGGTCGAAGGGTAGAGCCGCTTTTTTGACCGCAATCTTGTTGACAATATTGTCTGGCGAGTGTATATTCCGGGTGGAAGGAGGAGGTGTTTGAGGGAAGGGGAAGTATGTGAGGTGTCACATATCTTTTACGATTCGCCGTTCGGGGGGCGGTGAGGGGGTGATATAGCCGTGGTGCTCACGCTCAGCGGCGGGGCGCGCAGGGCGCTCGATTCGATCTGCGACACCTTCGTTCCCGGTGGGGAGGGGTTGCCATCTGCGACCGAGCGCGGCGTACCGGAGGCCATGATCGCGGCGGTCGGCGCCAACCCGTCGGCTGCCGAGCGCGAGCGGTTTGCGGCTCTGCTGGAGGATTGGGACACACGGCTCGCCGGTTCCGGGCAGGCGTCGTTCTCGTCGCTTCCCCGGGCCGAGCGCGAGCGCACGCTGCTGCGTTTCGCGGACGCGCCCGACGTGCAGTCCCGTGCGGTGTTTCAGGCGCTCCGCAAGGGGGTTCTGCTGAGCTACTACTGTCTGCCGCACGAGGGCGAGAGGCCAAACCCGGTATACGAAGCGCTCGGATATCCCGGGCCGCTCGGGCCGCCCGAGGACCCGCCGCCGAAGACCGTGAAGCCGTTCGAGGTGAGTGCGGACACCGAGCTGGAGTGCGATGTCTGTGTGGTCGGCTCCGGGGCCGGCGGGGGCACGGCTGCGGGCGTGCTCGTTGCTGCGGGGCTCGATGTGATCATCATTGAGGCCGGCGGCTACTACAGTGAGGAAGATTTCGATGGTGAGGAGTTGTCGGGGTACGCGCGCCTCTACCTCAACGGGGGCAGCATAGCGACCGAGGACCAGAGCATCGGGCTACTGGCCGGTTCGTGTCTGGGGGGAGGCACGGTCGTGAACTACACCTGGTGCTTCCGCCCGCCGGACTTCGTACGCGAGGAGTGGAGGGAGCGCTTCGGGCTTTCCGACTGGGCCGGCAGGGACTTCGACGAGAGCCTTGACGCGGTTTGGGAGCGGCTCTCGATAAGTGCGGAGAGCAGCATCCCCTCGAAGCGCGACGAGCTCATGCGCCGGGGGCTTAAGGCGCTCGGGTGGCATTCGGAGGTGATGCAGCGCAACTGCAGGGGGTGCAGGGAGGAGGTCTGCCGCCTCTGTCACTACGGCTGCCAGATCGGGGCCAAGCAGTCGACGCTCAAGACATGGCTGCAGGACGCCTACGACGGCGGCGCGCGCATCCTGGTACGCACGCCGGTCGACCGCGTGCTGATCGAGGGCGGAAGGGCGCGCGGTGTGGAGGCGCGGACCGCCGACGGGCACAGGGTAACCGTGCGTGCGCGGGTTGTGGCGCTTGCGGCCGGTGCCATTCACACGCCGGCGATCATGGTCAGGTCGGGCATGAACAGTCCGGCGATCGGGAAGAATTTGATGCTGCATCCGGTGCTGATCACCTGGGGCATCTTCGACGAAGAGGTCAATCCCTGGGAGGGTACGCTCGGCGCCACCTACTCCGATGAGCACCTTAATCTGGGCCAGGGTTATGGCGTTAAGTACGAGCAGGCCGCCACTCCGCCCGGCATCCTGGCCATCTTCGCGCCCTGGCGGGGTTCACGCGAGAGCGCCGAACTGATGCAGGCGCTCCGTTATACGGCCGGCTACGGCGCGCTTCAGCGGGCGCGGGAGGGCGGCGAGATCGCGGTCGGCCGCGACGGACTTCCCGTGGCGCGTTGGGCGCTCTCGGACTTCGACCGCGAGGTGATGCGCAGGGGACTCGACGGTGCGGCGCAGATTCTTGAGGCCGGCGGCGCGCGGCGCATCTACTCGTCGCATGCCGGCTGGGTCTCCTACGAGCCGGGGCGCGGCGGCCGCGAGCGGCTGCTCGCGGCCGCGGATCGCTGCGGTTGGGGACCGGCCCAGGTGACGCTCGGTTCCTTCCACCTGATGGGCACGGCCCGGATGGGCAACTCGCGCGAGGACTCGGTCTGTGACGCCACCGGCCAGACCTGGGAGGTGAAGAATCTGTACGTGGTCGATGGGGCAGTACTGCCCACGGGGCTGGGGGTGAACCCTATGGTCACGATAGAAGCGGCGGCGCACAGGATCGCCCGCGGAATCGCCGGAAGGATGGTGTAGTCATGGCGGAATTTGCGAGCCCGTTCTCGATCGAGACGCCGGAGGGATGCGAGGGGTGGGAGGAGATGTATCCACCGTGGGCGCTCTTCGACGAGCGGCGGCGGGAGCACGACGAGAACCGGTTGTGGTTCTGGAACTCGATGCACTTCCCGGTGCCCATGCCCGCTTTCGACATGGTCGAGGTCGACACGCCCTACTACGCTCTGGGCGGATGGCAGAACCGGGCGTTCGCGGTGCCGGCGGCGGCCGGTGTGGATTACCGGGTGGTCAACGGCTACGTGTACATCTCTTCCAACCCCGTGACCGATCCCGAGAAGATGGCCGAGCGGGCGCGCTTCTTCCAGCAGCGCGCTGGCTACTACTTCGAGAACTGGGACGAGCTCTACGGCCGGTGGCGGGAGCGGATGGAGGCGTTGAACCGCGAGGTCTCCGAGATCCCGGTGCCCGAGCTTCCGGAGTATGAGCCGGATGCCGTCGTCTTCGAGGGCGGAGAGCCGAGCTGGGCCACGTTGCTCGCAAGCTACCGGCGGGCGCTCGACTGCATCGAGCGGATGTGGCAGTACCACTTCGAGTTTTTGCTGCTCGGCTACGGCGCGTACCTGACCTTCTCGGAGTTCTGCAAGCAGGCCCTGCCCGACATACCCGACCAGCACATCTCCCAGATGGTCGCGGGCATCGACGTCGTGCTCTTCCGTCCGGACGCCGAGCTGCGGCGCCTGGCGCGGCTGGCGATAGATCTCGGGGTCGCGGACGCCTTCCGGGAGGGGCGCTCGCCGGATGAGATCGAGGCCGAGCTCGGGCGCAGCGACGCCGGCCGGCGCTGGCTGGAGGAGCTCGAGAAGGTCAAGGACCCCTGGTTCAACATGGGGACCGGCGACGGGCTCTACCACTACTACGGGAGCTGGCACGATGACCCCAGCATCCCCTACAGCTCGCTCATCGGGCACATCGCGGCGCTGCAGGCCGGTGAGGACATCGAGCGGCCCACGCGCGAGCTGGCCGAGAGGAGAGACCGGCTCGTCAGGGAGTACGAGGCGCTGCTGGACGAGGAGGCGCGGCGGACCTTCCGGGAGCTGCTCGGGCTCTCGCGCAAGGTATTCCCGTACGTCGAGGAGCACAAGTTCTACTGCGACTACTGGTTCCAGTCGCGGTTTTTTAACAAGATCCGGGAGTTCGGCGCCCTGCTCGCCCGGCACGGGTTTCTCGAGGACGGAGAGGACATCTTCCAGCTCTCCCGCTACGAGGTGATGCAGGCCCTCGAGGAGCTCGCTCTCACCTGGTCGACCGGCGGCGAGGCTCTCGGGCCGCATCACTGGCCGCAGGTCGCAAGGCGGCGCAAGGAGCTCTTGAAGAGGCTCGAGGGGTGGACGCCGCCGCCCGCGCTGGGAAGGATGCCGGAGGCGGTCGTCGACCCCGCGATCGCCATGCTCTGGGGGGTCACGCCGCAGCAGCTGCAGCAGTGGGCGCGGGCGCAGCGCGACGGAGGGGGCAACGAGCTCTCCGGTGCCGCCGCCTCGCCCGGTGAGGTCGAGGGGCCGGCGCGGGTGGTGCGCTCGCTCGATGAGATCTCCGAGGTGCGGGCCGGGGACATCCTGGTCTGTACGTCCACCTCGCCGGCTTGGGCTCCGATCTTCAGCAAGATCAAGGCCACCGTCACCGATATCGGCGGGATCATGTCCCACGCCGCGATCGTCTCGCGGGAGTACGGGCTGCCCGCCGTGGTCGGCACCGGGACGGCGACCTCCCGGATCAAGACCGGCCAGCGGCTGCGGGTCGACGGCACGAGCGGTCGGGTGGTGATCCTGGATGGCTAACCCGGCGGCGACCCGGCATACCGTCCGGCTGGAGGAGCTGGGGCGTGCGGCAGAACCCCGCTTCGGCGGGAAGAGCACGAACCTCGGGGAGCTTCTGGCGAGCGGGATACCGGTGCCGCCCGGGTTTGCCATCGCCACCGGTGCTTTCAGGCGGTTCCTCGAGGAGAACGGTATCCGCGAGCGGGTGGGGCGGAGCCTGCGCTCCGCCGACCCCGACGATGTAGGGGGGCTGCGGAGGATCTCCGGCGAGCTCTCCGGGGCTGTCTGCTCCGCATCCCTGCCCGAAGGGCTGGCGCGCGAGATAATCCACCGGTACCGTGAGCTCGCAGAGCTCGCCGGGGAGGAGAACCCGCCGGTCGCGGTGCGCTCCAGCGCGGTGGGCGAGGACAGCGAGCAGGCGACCTTCGCGGGCCAGCAGAAGACCTACCTGTGGGTGCGCGGCGCGGAAGGCGTGTGCGAGGCGGTCCGCAAGTGCTGGGCGAGCCTCTACAGCCCCGAGGCGCTGAGCTACCGCGCCAGGATGGCCGCAGCGGGAGGCGAGCCGGCGATGGGGGTGGCCGTGCAGATGATGGTCGACGCCGAGGTTGCCGGGGTGATGTTCACCTGCAACCCCCTCAGCGGGGATCCCAGCACGGTAGCGGTGAACGCGAGCTGGGGTCTGGGCGAGGCGGTGGTGGCGGGGGAGGTGACCCCGGACGAGTACCGCCTGAGCAAGGTGACCGGAGAGGTGCTGCACAGGTCCATCGGCCGCAAGCACCTGGAGTACCGCCCCGATCCTTCCTCTGCCGGGGTGCGGGTGGTGGAGGTTGAGCAGGCGCGTCAGGGGGTGCCCTGTCTGGAGGAGGAGCACCTGCAGGCGCTGGTGGAGATCGCCCGCCGGGTGGAACGGCACTTCGGCACCCACCAGGATATCGAGTGGGCGATAGCCCGGGGTCGTGAGATGCCCGGCTCGCTGTTCATCGTCCAGTCCCGGCCCGTCACCACCGCGCGCCGCAGGAGTGAAGGGCTTCCGAAGGCCCGTTCGGCCATCGAGCTCGTCATGGGAACGTTTGGCGTGGTCCCCGACAACGGAGGCAGGTCCTGAAATGCCGCTCTCGGACGATGATGTTCGTGAGATCCTGAGGATCATCGACGAGTCCGACCTGGACGAGCTGAGGATCGAGACGAACGGGCTGCGGCTGTACGTGCGGCGCGGCGGGGCGCCACCGCTCGAGGATACTCCCGCAACGGGCCGGGAGGTGGAGGCTGCGGAGCAGCGGGAGGAGGTACCGCCCGCCGGACAGTCTGCGACCGGCGAGAAGGAGACGGTCTCCAGCCCGGACGGCACCCTGACGATCGAGGCGCCGATGGTCGGGACCTTCTTCCGGGCTGAGGCGCCCGGGGCGAAGCCTTACGTCGAGGTCGGGAGCCGCGTCGAGCCGGACACGGTGGTCTGCCTGATCGAGGTCATGAAGATGATGAACTCGATCAGGGCCGGGGTGTCCGGGAGGATAGTCGAGGTCTGCGCCGAGAACGGGGCTCTCGTGGAGTACGGCCAGCCGCTCTTTCGGGTGGAGCCTGACCGATGACGATAAGGCGCGTCTTCGTGGCCAACCGGGGTGAGATCGCGGTGCGGATCGTCAGGGCCTGCCGCGAGCTGGGGCTGGAGGTGGTCGTGGGGGTCTCCGAGGCCGACCGCGGCAGCCTGGCGGCCCGCATGGCGGACCGGGCGGTGTGCATCGGCCCTGCCGCGCCGGCACGGAGCTACCTGAACGTCGGGGCCGTTGTGCAGGCGGCGCTCGGCACCGGCTGCGATGCCATCCACCCCGGCTACGGCTTTCTCTCCGAGAACCCGGCGCTGGCGTCCACGGCGCACGAGAACGGGCTGCGCTTCGTCGGTCCTCCGGCGGAGGTGATAGAGCTTGCCGGGGACAAGCTGCGCTCACGCGGGGTCGCGGCCGAGGCCGGGTTGCCGGTCGTACCCGGCGGCGAGGTACGCACCCTCAAGGACGCCGTGCGCTTTGCCGACGATGTGGGCTATCCGGTGCTGCTCAAGGCCGCGGCCGGCGGTGGCGGGCGGGGCATCAAGCTGGCCTGGAGCCGGGAGGAGCTGGAGAAGCTGTTCGGTATCGCCTCGGCGGAGGCGGGGGCGGCTTTTGGCGACGAGCGCCTTTACGTGGAGCGTTTAATACGCCGGGCGCGCCACGTCGAGGTTCAGGTGGCGGCGGACGATCACGGCGGGGTGCTCCACTTCGGAGAGCGCGACTGCTCCGTGCAGCGCCGCTACCAGAAGATCGTCGAGGAGGCCCCGGCTCCCGCGCTGGAACCGGGAACGCGCGCGGCGCTCCATGGCGCGGCCGTCACCTTCGCCCGGGAGATCGGCTACCGCAACCTCGGCACCGTCGAGTTCGTGGTCGACGCCGAGAGCGGCGAGTTCTTCTTCCTCGAGATGAACTGCCGCATCCAGGTCGAGCACCCGGTGACCGAGGCCATCACCGGGCGGGACCTCGTGGCCGACCAGCTCAGGGTCGCGGCGGGCGGGAAGCTCGGGGTCTCGCAGGAGGAGGTGAGCTTCAGCGGCCATGCCGTAGAGTGCCGGTTGACCGCGGAGGATGCCGCCCACGGCTTCCGCCCCACGCCCGGCAGGATCACCCGTTTCTCGGTTCCCGAGCTTCCCGGTTTGCGGGTCGACACCCACTGTGAGGAGGGGACGCTGGTACCCCCCTACTATGACTCCCTGATCGCGAAGCTGATCTTCCACGCCGGTGACCGGGACGAGGCCGTCGGGAAGATGCGCGAGGCGCTCGGCGGCCTGGTGGTGGAAGGGGTTCCCACCAACCGGGAGTTGCTTATGCACGTTCTCGCCCACCCGGACTTTACGGATGCCGCGGTGGACACGGCCTGGCTCGAGGAGGCGGTGCTGGCAGCATGAGCGAGAAGATCGAGATCATAGATACGACCGTTCGCGACGGTAACCAGAGCCTGTGGTCCGCGACGGGGCTTACCACCCAGGATGTGTTCGCGATCGCCCCGACGATGGACCGTGTCGGCTTCCACGCGCTGGACTTCACCTCCAGCACGCACATGGCGATCTCGGTCCGCTTCCACCGGGAGGATCCCTGGGAGCGGATCCGGATGGTCAGCGCCGCCATGCCAAACACGCCGCTGGGCCTGATCACGACCGGCATGCGCTTTATCCGGTGGGTGCCCGCTGGCGAGGACGTCATGCGCCTCGCCTTCCGCTGCTGGGTGCGCAACGGGATGCGCAGGATCCAGATAGTCGACCCCTCGAACCAGCCCGAAGCGCTCATCCGGATGGCCCACATCGCCCGCGAGGAGGGCTTCGAGGAGGTCGTCGTCGGGCTGACCTACTCCATAAGCCCGGTCCACACCCACGACTACTACCTGGAGCGGGCTTCGGCCGTAGCCCGCTCCGAAGATATCGACCGGCTCTACCTCAAGGACCCGGGAGGGCTCTTGATGCCGGAGGCGGTGCGCACCCTCATCCCCGGCTTTATCGAGCGGTTCGCGCCCCGCCCCGTCGAGCTGCACAGCCACTGCACGATCGGGCTCGGCCCCCTCGCCTACGTCGAGGGGCTGCGCTCCGGGGTGCGGACGCTGCACACCGCGGTGGAGCCTCTGGGCAGCGGGAGCTCGAACCCGCCCGCCGGGGCCACGCTGCGCAACATGGAGGCCGAGGGATTCTCGTGCGACCTGGATGCGGAGGCCCTCGATACCGTCTCCAAATACTTTCAGGAGCTGGCCCGCGAGCGCGGCCTGCCGCCCGGCAGCCCGAGGGAGTTCGACGGCGCCTACTTCCGGCACCAGATGCCGGGCGGGATGATCACCACCACCCGCCGGCAGCTGCAGGAGCTGGGGAGGCCGGATCTCTTCGATGCCGTGCTCGAGGAGGTTCCCCGGGTGCGGGCGGAGATGGGTTATCCGATCATGGTCACCCCAGTCTCGCAGTTCGTTGCCACCCAGGCCGTGATGAACGTCATCTCCGGGGAGCGCTGGTCGAGGGTCTCGGACGAGATGGTGCGCTACTTCCTCGGCCACTACTACGAGCCCCCGGCGCCCGTCGACCCCGATATCGCCGACCGCGTGCTCTCGACGCCCCGCGCGGCCGAGCTGAAGGATCTTCGCCCCATCTCGTTGGACGGGGCCCGCGAGCGCTTCGGGCGGCGGATCTCCGACGAGGAGCTCCTGCTGCGCCTGACGATGCCCGCGGAGCAGGTCGACGCGATGGTCGCCGAGCGCGGCAAGCAGCGGGAGCCGCTGGTCCGTCCGGGGCGCGCCCCGCTCGTGCGGCTTCTGCACGAGCTCTCCAGGCGCAAGTCCATCTCCTATTTCCGGTTAGAGGATGAACGTACGGGAGACACCATTGTCTGGCGACATGAAGCTTGACGGCATCCGCGGGTTCGTCTTCGACGTGGACGGCTCGCTCGTACACCGCGACGCTGACTTCCGCCCGCGCCCGCTCCCCGGGGCGCCGGAGGTGCTGGAGAAGATCCGGGCTTCGGGACGCCCGCTGGTGCTGTTCACCAACGGGACGCACCTGCGCCCCGAGGAGTTCGCGAGGGGGCTGCGCGAGGGAGGGCTTCCCGTGCGCGACGACGAGGTCTTGACCCCGGTGTGCAGCGCGCTGGGGTATCTGAAACGCCGCCACGACGGGCGGCGGGCCATGGTCTTCGGCTCCGAGACCGCCCGCAGGCGCATGGCGGAGGCCGGCGTGCAGCTCACGGACGGCGAGGATGCCGAGGTGGTCTTCGTTACCCACGTAAACGAGGTGGACTTCGAATCTCTGGAGCGCGCCGCACGCGCCATCACCCGGGGCGCGCGGCTCCTTACGGCCAGCTATGGTCCCGGATACTGGGGGGCGGACGGTATGATCTTCAGCCGGGGTGCGATGGTGACCGCGGCGCTGGCGAAGGCCACCGGAGCGCGTCCGGTGATCGTCGGGAAGCCGTCGCGGGCCGCGGTGCGCGCGGCCTGCGAGCGGCTCGGGGTGAGATCTCAGGAGATGGCGGTGATCGGCGACGACCTGGACATGGACATCGGGCTGGGACGCCTCGGAGGCTCGCGTACCATCCTGGTGCGCAGCGGTACCAGCGGGTCGGTCGACCTGGCGCGGGTGCCGGAGCGCCGGCGTCCGGACGCCGTAGTAGAGGGAGTGGGGGAGATCCTGCAGTGGCTCTGACGGGCGAGGTGCTCTGGCGGCCTCCGCCGGACGTCCTGGAGATCACCGAGATCGGACGCTACCTGCGCTGGCTGCGCGAGAACCGGGCGCTTGGGTTCGAGGGCTACGACGAGCTCTGGCGATGGTCGGTGGGGGATCTCGAGGCGTTCTGGCGCTCTGTCTGGGACTTCTACGGGGTGCGCGCGCACACCCCTCCGGAGCGGGTGCTCGCCTCGCGCGAGATGCCCGGCGCCCGCTGGTTCCCGGGCGCGCGCCTGAACTACGCGGAGAGGATCCTCGCGCCCGCCGGCGACGATGGGGAGGTCGCGATCTTCGCCCACTCCCAGACGCGCGTCCCCTTCGAGCTGACCTTCGGCGAGTTGCGCGAGCAGGTGGCCCGGGCCCGCGCCGGGCTCCGGCGCCTCGGGGTCGGCCCCGGCGACCGCGTGGTCGCCTACCTTCCCAACATCCCTGAAACCGTGGTCGCCTTCCTCGCTACCGCGAGCCTGGGGGCCATCTGGGCGGCCTGCGCCCCGGAGTTCGGTCCCCGCAGCGTGACCGACCGCTTCGGCCAGCTCGAACCGAAGGTGCTGCTCGCGATCGCCGGCTACCGCTACGGGGAGAAGCGCATCGACCGCCGGGCGGAGGTGGAGGCCATCCGCAGGGCCCTGCCCACCGTTGAGCACCTCGTGCACGTTCCCTATATCGGCGGGCCGGAGGACGAACTGCCGGCGGCAACGGGGTGGGAGGAGCTCCTCTCGGAGTCCGGGCCGCTTGGCTGCGAGCCGGTCGCCTTCGACCACCCGCTCTACGTACTCTTCTCCTCGGGTACGACCGGTAAGCCCAAGGCCATAGTCCACGGGCACGGAGGCATCCTCCTCGAGCACCTGAAGAACCTCGGGCTGACCTGGGATCTCCGTCCCGGAGCCCGGCTCATGTGGTTCACGACAACCGCCTGGATGATGTGGAACGCCCTCGTCTCGGCCCTGCTGCTGCGTGCGGCGATAGTCACGATGGACGGCAACCCGCTGTATCCGGATCTCGCCTTCCAGTGGCGCCTGGCCGAGCGGACCGGCGCGACGATGCTCGGTGTCGCCCCGGCGTACCTGATGGCCTGCCGCAAGGCCGGCCTCGAGGTCGGCCGGGAGTTCGACCTCTCCGGCGTGCGGCAGATAGGGGCTGCGGGCTCCCCGTTGCCCCCCGAGGGCTTCGACTGGGTCTACGAGCAGCTCGGCCCCGACGTGCTGCTGAACATAGGCAGCGGCGGAACCGACGTGTGCACGGGCATCGTGCAGGGGAGCCCGCTCCAGCCCGTCTACCGGGGTGAGATCTCCGGCCCCTGCCTGGGGGTCGACGCCGCCGCCTACGACGAGCGCGGCCACCCCGTCGTGGGCGAGTTCGGCGAGCTCGTGATCCGCGCCCCCATGCCCTCGATGCCGGTCGGGTTCTGGAACGACCCCGGAGACAGGCGCTACCGCGCCGCCTACTTCGAACGCTTCCCCGGCGTCTGGTGCCACGGCGACTGGGTGCGCTTCACCGAGCGCGGAAGCTGTGTGATCTCCGGGCGCTCGGACGCGACGCTCAACCGCGGCGGCGTGCGGCTCGGCACCGGAGAGATCTACGCCGCCGTCGAGTCCATGGAAGAGGTCGCCGACAGCCTGGTCGTCCACCTCGAGGACCCCGAAGGCGGCCCCGGAGAGTTGCTGCTCTTCGTCGTCCCCGCACCGGGGGTGGAGCTGGATGAGGCGCTTCGTAGACGCATCGTCTCTACGGTCCGCCGGGAGCTCTCCCCGCGCCACGCCCCGGACACCATCGAGGCCGTTCCCTCCGTGCCCCGCACGCTCTCCCAGAAAAAGCTCGAGGTGCCGGTCAAGCGCATCCTGCTCGGCGCTAACCCGGAAGAGGTCGCAGGCCGCGACTCCCTCCTCGACCCGGCCGCTCTCGACGCCTACGCGAGGTATGCGGCATCCCGGAATCCCCGCTGAATATGGCCAGCGTGCCGCCGGCTCCACTCTAAGTCGTCAATTTTGTTGACAATTTTGTCTAGAGTAATCTAAACTGTCCTTACATCGAGAGGAGGTGTCAGGGAGTCATGAGACGGGAGAGGAAGAGCCTTGAAGATCTGCTCGGAGAGGTAAGCGGTCCCGTTGAGATCCTGTACAACTCTCAGACGGGGCCGCGGGTCTTTCCTGGGGTACCGGCTGAGTTCAGCAACTGGCGGGAGGAGCAGCGGGGGTGGAGGGAGAGTTGTGTGCTGCTGGACCAGTCCCACCACATGACCGACCTCTACATAGAGGGGCCTGATGCTCTGAGGCTGCTCTCCGAGCTGGGGGTAAACAGCTTCGAGGGCTTTACGCCCGACAAGGCCAAGCAGTTCGTCGCCTGCAACCACGAAGGGTACGTCATTGGGGACATGATCCTCTACTATCTGGATGAGAACCGGTTAGATCTGGTCGGGCGTCCGGCGGTGCCCAACTGGGTGCAGTACTGGGCCGAGACCGGCGGGTATGACGTGACGTTCGAGCGGGATGAGAACTCGGCGGTGAGGAAGGGGCCGCCGAAGGTGTACCGCTATCAGGTTCAGGGGCCTCGGGCGCTCTCTCTGATGCGGGAGGTTGTTGAGGGGGATCTGCCGGAGGTGAAGTTCTTCAACACGGCTGGGGTGGTCATTGGGGGCTGCGGGGTGAGGGCGTTGCGGCATGGGATGGCCGGGCAGGCCGGGTATGAGCTCTCCGGGCCCTGGGAGGACGCTGAGGCTGTTCGGGAGGCCATACTCGAGGCCGGCGAGAAGTTCGGCCTGAAGCAGGCGGGCTCTCTGGCCTATCAGACCGCCACTTCAGAATCCGGCTGGATACCGTGTCCCCTTCCGGCCGTCTACACCGGGGAGAAGATGAAACCCTACAGGGAGTGGCTGCCCGCGGACGGGTATGAGGCTACCGCTTCGCTCGGAGGGAGCTTCTATTCGGAGGACATAACCGATTACTACCTCACGCCCTACGATCTCGGCTACGGGCACATGGTTAAGTTTGACCACGACTTCGTGGGCAGAGAAGCGCTGGAGGAGATGTCCGGAAACCCCGGCCGGAAGAAGGTGACGCTGGTGTGGGACGGGGAGGACGTGGCCCGCGTCTTCGGCACGCTCTTCGAGAGGGAGGCTCTTCCCGCCAAGTACATCAACATGCCCTCCGCCTGGTATGCGGTACATCAGTATGACCGGGTGCTGAGCGGCGGCGAGTCCGTCGGCATCTCCACCTACTGCGGCTACAGCTACAACGAACGGGCGATGCTCTCTTTGGCGATGGTGGAGGAGGAAGTCGCCGAGCCCGGTACCGAGGTGGTGCTCTTGTGGGGGGAGGAGCCCAACAGCTCGAAGCCGCAGGTGGAGGAGCACCGGCAGGTTGAGATAAGGGCTACTGTCGCTCCCGCTCCTCTTGTGGAGTTCGCCCGCACTGCCTACAGGAGCTCATAGAGAAGAGAACGGGGCAAAGGGAGGTTTTTGGTGAACAGGTTCGAGGAGGAGATCTACCGGTGTATGGACCCGGTTGCGGAGCTTCTGGAGGTTACGGAAGATCCGCATCACCGGGCCATTCTCGAGAACTACCGGCTCCACGTCCATCTCGAGGGGTCCGGACAGTACGAGAGGATAGTCGCCCCGGACATGATGGTCGAGGAACCCGTCTACCGGATCAACTGGGGCGAGCCGACGGTGATCCGGGGCAAGCAGGGCGTGCTCGATTTCTATCGTAGCGCCGGAAGATACGTAATGTGGAATTCGGAAGACATGATCGCGGTCGCCGATTGGGGCCTGTGCGACGAGTTGACCTTCAACTTCCTGGTCACCGGCGAGATTCTCGGGGAATTCGGTGTGGAGGTAGACGACGGGGAATCGTACTACCACTTCAAGACCCGCCAGGCTTTCGTCTGGCCGTATGATGAGCGGGCGAGGCTCATCGGGGAGCATCTGTACGTGGATGAGACCAGTGCGTCTGTTCAGAAGGTAGATGACGACGAGGTCATCACTCCCGAACGGGCGGCGGAGATACACCAGGAGCTCCTGAACCGTCTGGAGCATGCCTCGGGGTGAACACTCCGGCGGAGCACCGTCGCGATGAGATACGGGAGGCGAAGGTGGGGAGCTTGCCGGTATTGAGGAGGAGTCTATGAGGGCTGAAGGGCATCTGGGCAAGAAGAAGAAGAGGAGGATCGGCCGGCGGGATTTCCTGAGGCTGGCCGGGGGCGGGCTCGCCGGGGCGGCGCTCTTGGGAATTACGGGCTGTGGGGGAGACGGCGCGGGCACTCAGGGGGGAGAGGGTGAGCCCATCAGGATCGGAGGCCTCTTGCCTTTCACCGGTCCTTATGCCTCTCTGGGGGAGAGCATCCGGGAGGGGATGGAGCTCTTCCTGGATCTGAACGACCGGCAGATAGCCGGGCGGGAGGTTGAGGTGCGCTACGAGGACAGCGAGGGGGATCCTCAGGTGGCGTTGCGCCTCTACCGGCAGCTTGTGGGCCGGGACGGGGTGGACTTCCTCATAGGGCCTGTGATCTCCTCTGAGGCGCTGGCTCTGGTTGAGCGTCTGGAGCGGGATGGGGTGATCCTGATCA
>NZ_SKBU01000036.1 GCF_004337705.1 Rubrobacter taiwanensis | reverse complement strand
GGACAGATCGGTCTGGTATGCTCTTCTCATCATGCTCGGTAGGGTACCGAGTCACTGCCTCAAGACCACTTTTCGGACGGTTTCTTACACTAGACCAGCCCCGCCGCCGGAGCGAAGGCCGAATAGAGGCTGTGGGCGGAGAGGTTTCAGGCCTGGCAGAGATCAGACCCGCTGGCTGGCCTCCACCCAGCTGCGGACCCGGTCTGCGATCCGGTCCCGCACCTCCCGGAACTTCCCCAGCCGCTCCTCCTCGCCGCCCCGGAAGCCGCGGGGGTCTTCGAACGGCCAGGAGAGCCGGAGCCCCATCCCGGGAAAGACCGGGCAGTTCAGCTCCCGCTCCTCCTCGCGTTTGCAGACCGTGATCTGGTACCCGAAGTGCTTGCGGCCCAGGAAGATGTGCAGGCTCTTGGGGTACTGGTCCAGGATGTCCACCCCGATTTCCTCCATGACCCGAACCGTCATCGGGTCTATCTCCCCGGCGGGCCGGCTGCCGGCGCTGTACGCCTCGTAGCGGCCGCCGCCGTACTCGCGCAGGAAAGCCTCGGCCATCTGGCTGCGGGCCGCGTTGCCGGTGCAGAGGAAGAGGACCCGGACCCTCTTCATTCCGAGCCCCCCTACTCGACCGGCACGGCCGTCCCGCCGGCGGCGAGCTGATCGGCGAACTCGTCCGGCAGGCCGCTCTCCCGGATGGCCTCCATCGCGCGCTCCAGATCGTACTCCACCCGCACGAACTCCACGCTCCGGAACGCCTCGCCGGCCTCGACCAGTACGTACCCGGCGCGCCAGTCGCCGTCCTTGGGCTTGCCGACCGATCCCGTGTTGACGAAGCGGACGCCCTCTACCTCCCGGCTCCAGGGCTTGTGGGTGTGCCCGAAGGCGATGAGGTCGCCTTCTCTGGCCCCGGCAGCTCTCGCCATCTTCACGCAGAAGGCGTCGGACCTATCCCCGGTCCAGTAGAGGGTGTTCAGGGTCGGCGTGCCGTGGACCAGGATCATCTGCGGGTTGGACCGGTGTCCACCGGCGGGCCTCACGTCCATCCTGAACGGCAGCTCTCCGAGGAAGCGCCTGGTGGCGGGCGAGACGTGCTCGCGGGTCCAGCCGTAGCTGAGGTGGGAGAGCTCCTCCTGGCGCGGGGACTCCGCCTTGCAGCCGCAGTGCTTGTAGCCGGTAGCGACGGTGGAGTCGTAGTTGCCGGCCACACCGGATATGCGGCAGGCCCGGATCAGGTCCACCACCTCGTTCGGCCAGGGAGCGTACCCGACGAGATCCCCCAAATGGTAGATGTGATCCACGTCTCCCCGGCCCTCTATGTCCTGCAGCACCGCCTCCAGCGCCGGCAGGTTGGAGTGGATGTCCGAGATGAGGGCGTATTTCATGCTCTCCTCCGGTCTGAGAAGCCCGTGTCTATCGGGAGCAGTCTACCTCCCATCCGGAGCGCTTGAGTTAAACGCCGGTAAATTCTGCGGCGAGCAGGCGGACGAAGGTCCGCGGCTCGACGTTCCCGCCACTGACCACCGCCACGTTCGCCCGCCCGCCCCCGTGAGCCAGGCACCCGGCGAAGGCAACGGCCCCGCTGGGCTCCACGACCAGCCGGGCCTCGAAGGCCAGGCGGCGCAGGGCATCCGCTATCTGCTCCTCGCTCACGGTTACGATGTCGTCCACGAAGCGCCGGATGTGCCGGAACGGGATCTCACCGAGCCGCTGCGCCCGCAGACCGTCTGCCAGCGTGCGACCCGCCCGCTCCCCGGAGATGCCAACGAGCTCGCCCCGCCGGAAGCTCTCCCGGGCGTCCGCCGCCAGCTCCGGCTCCACCCCGATCACCCGCGCCCCGGAGCCGCCCAGCTTCACGGCCGCCGCAACCCCGCTGATGAGCCCGCCGCCCCCGACAGGGACCCAGATCGTCGCAACTTCGGGCACCTCTTCTACGATCTCCAGCCCCACCGTACCCTGCCCGGCGATGACCGCCTCGTCGTCGTAAGGCGGGATTATGGCATACCCGCGCCCGGCGGCAAGCTCCTCCGCTCTGGCCCGGCGCTCCTCGCTGCCCTCTCCGACAGGCGCGATCTCCGCTCCGAGCGCCCGCGTGCGCCTCAGCTTCACCTCCGGTGCGCCGCGCGGCATGACGATGGTCGCCCGTACCCCCAGCTCGCGCGCCGCGTAGGCGACGCCCTGCGCGTGGTTGCCGCTGGAGTAGGCGACCACGCCCCGTCGCCGCTGCGCCTCGGAGAGCGTGCAGATCTTGTTGTAAGCTCCGCGCAGCTTGAACGACCCTACCGGCTGCAGGCTCTCCGGTTTCAGGTACACCCCGCGGCCGTACGGAAGGAGCGGGGTGCGCACCGCGACCCCCTCCAGCCTCCGCCGCGCCGCCGCTATCTCCTCAAGCCCCACCACAACCGCTCACCGTTCGCACCTCGACGCCGTCCTCCTCCACAGGCTCCCACTGTTCGGCCATGCGATCTATGACCTCGGGCGGCACCGGGTCGTCGGACTCCCTGCTTCGCCGCCGGCACTCCTCCGCGGGCGTCTCCAGCACGTAAGCTTCGAGCCGGAGGCCCAGCTCCCGCGCCATGCGCACCCACGGAGCCCTCCGCGCCCGGGTCGTATGGGTCGCGTCCACTACCACGGCGTGGCCGCCCAGCAGCAGCGATCTGACGGCCAGCTCGGCGTTCGCCCAGACCACCGGCTCGGCGGGCGGGTAGTGGCTCCGGCCGTGCAGGGCGCGCCGGATGTCGTCGGGACACACCCTCACCCACCCCGCCTCTTGCAATCCCCGGGCGTAGGTGGTCTTGCCGCTTCGGGGGAGGCCGCACATGATCGCCAGGCGCGGACCCTTCATCCCCGCGGGCGCATCCTAAGCCGGCGGCCGCCGCTCCCGCTCATATCGCTGCTGGGCCTCCAGCGTGCGCACGGCTTCGGGGACGGCCTCCAGCCGCCCCCGGGGGATGCGCTCGCCGGTGTCGTCGCAGACTCCGTAGGAACCCTCCTCTATCTTCTGGAGGGCGCGGTTAACCTCTTCAAGGCGCCGGTCGACCTGCTCCCCCAGCGTCGCGTCCATCGAACGTGAGAACAGGTACTGGCTCTGGTCTCCCCGGTCGTGCTGGGTGAAGTCTCCCTCCTCCCGCCGCTCCCTCTGGTCCTCCTCGACGCCGCTCTGTATGCGCTCCAGTTCCTCTTTCAGCTGCAGCAGGCGCTGCCGCTGCCGCTCGACGAACCTTCGATCTATCCCTCCGTCGCTCATCGCACCTCCTCTGGACGCCGCACTTCCCGGCAAGGTTACCCGCTACCCTCCCGCGAGAAACCGCCTTCGGGTTACGGGATCAGACAAAGATCCGGACCCAGATTACCGCAGCCGCGAGGATCAGGGCCCCGATCACGGCTATCGTGAGTATGGTCGCCCGCTTCATCTCGAGCATGAAGCATACCAGACGCCAAGCCCCGCCTAACCCACCTCTCGCACCGTCCATCCGGATGAGCCCGGCGGCCGCTCCCCGGTGACGCGCAGATTCCCGTCATCGGCGCGCTCCAGGCGCAGGGTGTGCAACTCGCCCTCCTCCGGGCGGCAGAACCGGCCCGTAACCGGCGAGGCTTCGGCCCCGTATACGCAGAGCTCTATACTGCCCCAGTCCAGCTCACCGGTGTGCTGGACGAGGGGAGCGTGCGGGATGGCCGCTCCGTAGCGGACGAGCACCACCGCGGGGATCTCTTCCCCGGCCCGGATGCGGTGCCAGCCCGAACCGCCGTAGGTCTTGCCGCTGAAGTACTCCACCCAGGAGCCGGGCGGCAGATACACGGGGCGCTCCCGGATCTCCTCGAAGAGCGGCGCCACCAGGATATCCTCGCCGAACATATATTCGTCCTCGACGGTCCAGCCGGTAGGATCTTCCGGGTACTCGAAGAAGAGCGTCCGCAGCACCGGATGTCCCGTCTCGGAGGAGAGCTTAGCCTGAGCGTAGATGTACGGCAGGAGGCGGTAGCGCAGCTCCACGATCCTCCGGAAGCTTTCGGCAAACTCCTGCCCGAACTCCCAGGGCTCTCTGGGAGGCGTGCCGTGGCAGCGGGTATGGGAGGAGAAGACCCCGAAGGCGAGCCACCGCAGGTAGAGGTCCGGGTCCGGCGGCGCGGCGAACCCCCCGATGAAGTGCCCCCAGAACGGGAAGCCGCAGAGTCCTAAAGAGAGACCTCCGCGCAGGCTGCCGGCCATCGCGCCGTTCGTGGTCTCCGGGTCGCCGCCCCAGTGCAGCGGGTAGCGCTGGCTCCCGGCCCAGGCGCTGCGGGACCAGGCGATCCTCTCTCCCGTCACCCGTTCCGTCACCTCGGCGACCGCCCGGTTGTAGCGCAGCGGGTAGAGGTTGTGCTCGTGGAAACCGCTCCGGCCGGCGGCGTAGATGCCGTTGAGCGGGGCCGCCTCCCCGAAGTCCGCCGTGAAGGCCGCCACTCCCTGCCGGAGCAGCTTCTCGAGCAACCCCTGGTACCAGCGCACCGCCTCAGGGTTGCTCAGGTCCAGCACAACGTCGTCCACCGGGGGTTTCCCTCGCTCGTTGAGGATCGCATACTCCTTCTCTATGGCCTCCCGGTGCAGCCGGTTGCGGGGGTTGAAGTACGGCAGCTGCCACAGGCCGAGCCGGAATCCGGATTCCTTGAGATCCCGGATCATGCCCTCCGGGTCCGGGAAGCGCGGTAGTGTCCCAGGAAGTGTGTAGAAAAGACCGTTGACGAAGACGGCCACCGTGTGGTTCCTACTCGAAAGTGGGTTAGAGCAACC
>NZ_SKBU01000035.1 GCF_004337705.1 Rubrobacter taiwanensis | reverse complement strand
CTACTGGCGGCTGATCAGGATCAGGTACAGCAGCGTCAGAAGCGCCGTCAGAGCCGCCGCAATGTAGGTGAACGCCGCCGCCGTAAGCACCCGCCGCGTCCCCTCCGTCTCCGAACGGCCCAGAATGCCGTAGCGGGTGAGCAGGCCATAGGCCCTGGTTGAGGCATTGATCTCCACCGGCAGCGTCACAATGTGGAAGAGCAGCACCGCCGCAAACGCAATGATCGCCAGCTGGATGAGCAACTGCCCAGTAGCCGTGCCAACCCCCAAAATTATCCCCATGAAAAAGAGCGGAAACCACAGCTGGGCCCCGAAGTTCACAATCGGAAAGAGCCCCGCCCGCAGCTTCATGGGCAGGTAGCCGGTGGCGTCTTGGATGGCGTGGCCGCACTCGTGCGCCGCCACGCTGACGCCGGCTACCGTCCGGCCGTTGTAGTTGCTCTCCGAAAGCCGCACGGCCTTCGCCCCAGGGTCGTAGTGGTCGGTGAGCTGCCCGGCCACCGGCTCCACCTTGACGTGGCCGAGCCCGTTCTGGTCCAGAATCATGCGCGCCGCCTGCGCCCCGGTGAGCCCGCTGGCGCTCGCAACCTTGGAGTACTTGGAGTACGCGCTGCGCACCCAGAGCGCCGCGATGCCGGAGATTATGGCACCCACGATCA
>NZ_SKBU01000034.1:4798-7453 GCF_004337705.1 Rubrobacter taiwanensis | reverse complement strand
GAGTGGGGAGGCGTTCATTTACGTGGCGATGAGCCGTTTGATGGTGAGGCGGTTGGCTCGCAAATGAGGCTTTTCGGACGGTTTCTAAAACGCGTATTCCTGCTCCATGATCAGCCGCGCCCAGCCGAGCGGGCTGATCTCTACGCCTGCCAGCACGCCGACCGCCAGCGTGAGAGCGGCCGTCGCCAGCGCGGGGAAGAGCATCAGCCAGTCGGCTTCGAGCCGGCCCAGGGGCCGTCTCTCCTCCCACGTGCCCTTCGGACTCTTGAACCACGCGGCATAGACGATGGGCAGGAAGTACACCGCGTTGAGAACGGTGCTTACGACCAGCACCCCCACCACCCAGAGCTGTCCGGCCGCTATGGCACCCAGCCCCAGATACCACTTGCTGATAAACCCGGCCATCGGCGGCAGGCCGATCATGCCCAGGACCGCGATGGTGAACGCTCCCATCGTCAGCGGCATCCGGCGTCCGGCGCCGTCGACCTCCTTCACGCTGTGGATGCCCAGGTGCTGCTCCAGGATGCCGGCGCAGAAGAACATCGTGATCTTCATGATCCCCTGATGCACCAGGTGCGCCAGCGCCCCGATGGTGGCCAGCGGCCCGAAGATGGAGACCCCGAGCGTTATGTAGGAGAGCTGGCTCACCGTGGAGTACGCCAGCCGGCGTTTGATCTCGCTCTGCGAGAGCGCCTTTATGGAGCCGTAGATTATCGTGATGGAGGCCACGGCGGCCAGCGGACCGTGACCGGTGACGCCGAGCTCGGCGCTGAACTCGATGCCGAACACGTCGTATACGACCCGCATGATGCCGAACGCCCCGGCCTTAACCACCGCCACGGCGTGCAGCAGGGCACTCACCGGAGCGGGAGCCACCATCGCCGCCGGCAGCCAGCCGTGCAGCGGGACCAGCGCCGTCTTAACACCGAGACCGGCTATGAGGAGCGCGAAGATCGCGATCAGGGACCAGTAGCTCTCGGCGGCCAGCTCCCCGGGCACGGCACCACCGGCGGTAAAGTCCACCGGGCCGGCCAGCACATGCAGCCAGGCGATGCCGACCAGCGTCACCACCCCACCGGCCAGGGTGTACCACATGTACGTGCGGCCTGCCGCCAGCGCCTCCCGGGTCTCCTTGTGCACCACGAGCGGGTAGGTGGTGAAGGTGAGCATCTCGTAGAAGATGAAGAACGTGAACAGGTTGCCGGCCATCGCTATCCCGGCGGTCGCCGTCACGCACAAACCGAAGAAGCCGTAGAAGCGGGACCTGTGCGGGGCGTCCCTGAGATAGCCGATGGAATAAAGGGTGGTGACGAGCCACAGCCCGGCCGAGAGGATCAGAAACAGCATCGCCAGAGGGTCTCCCTGAAGCACGAAGTCTACGCCGGGCAGCAGGGAGAGGCGGATCTCGAAGATCTCGCCGCGGTAGATGGCGGCGAGCATTACCAGCGCCAGCGCCAGCTTGAGAACCTCGCCGCCCAGATAGACCGCCGTGCGCAACCGGGCACGCTTCTCGTCCAGGAAGAAGACGATGGCGCTCGCTACGAGAGAGCTGAGCAGGACCTGAACCGGCAGGGTGAGGTAGAAGAGCTCCAGGAGCGCCGCTGCGTTCATTCCCTAAAACACCTCCCCCGGGAACGGGGCGCCGATACGCAGCAGCTCTACCAGCGGGGAGCTGACGAGCCCGAGGAGCAGGGCCAGCAGGGCCAGCAGGAAGGCCGGAACCTCCAGCGCGCGCGGTGCCCGGAGCGGTCGTTCGCGGTGGTCTCCGGGAGATTCGACGGTGAAGGCCGGCGTCAGGAAGCGCAGCAGGTACCCAGCCGCCAGCAGACCGCCCGCCACCACGACGGCCGAGTACCACCACTGGCCGCTCTCGATGGCAGCCGCAAGGAGCAGCCACTTGCCCGTGAACCCGCCGCTGGGAGGCAGTCCCATGAGCGCGATCCCGGCCGTAGCGAAGGTCATGACCGTGAGCGGCAGATGCTCCGAGATCCCCCGCAGCTTGCCGATCTCATCCGTGCCCCGGACCTCCAGAATGATCCCGGCGGTCATGAAGACGGCCGCCTTCGCGCAGGCGTGGGAGAGCGCATAGTAGACCCCGCCGCTCCACGCTCCGGCTCCCCAGTGAGTCTCTGCGGCCAGCGGGTAGAGCAGGAAGAGGTAGCCGACCTGGGCCACCGTGGAGTATGCCAGGAGCATCTTGAGCCGCTCCTGCCGCAGGGCCAGCAGCGAGCCCCAGAGTATCGCCGCCGCTCCGAGACCTCCCAGGAGCTGTCCGGCGAGCGGCGGCAGCACCTCCGGGAACACGTCGAACCAGAGGCGCAGCAGCAGGTAGAACGACCCCTTCACGACCAGCCCGGAGAGGAGGGCGCTGGCCGGGCTCGGGGCACCTGCATGCGCCGGGGGCAGCCAGAAGTGCAGCGGGAAGAGCGCCGTTTTGAGCAGCATCCCCAGAGTCATCAAGGCGATCGCCGCCCACACGGCGGGGGCCGGGGCCATGAGCTCCCCGAGCAGCGCGATGTCCAGCGTGCCGAAAGCCCCGTACAGCAGCGCAACCCCCATCAGATACGCCAGAGAGCCCAGCAGCGAGACGAGCAGGTAGCGCATGCCGGCCGTGGCTGCCGCGCGGCCGCCCGAGAGGGCGACGAGGGCCACGGA
>NZ_SKBU01000034.1:0-4788 GCF_004337705.1 Rubrobacter taiwanensis | reverse complement strand
TGCCGAAAGCCCCGTACAGCAGCGCAACCCCCATCAGATACGCCAGAGAGCCCAGCAGCGAGACGAGCAGGTAGCGCATGCCGGCCGTCAGAGCGGCCCTTCCCTGCGGCAGCGTTATGAGCGCCGCTGCGGAGAGCCCCATGATCTCCAGGGCGACATAGAGGTTGAAGATGTCCCCGGAGAGAAACAGAGAGTTCAAGGAGGCCCAAAGAAACATCCACAGAACCCAGAAGTAGCGCCCCTCCCTCTCATGCCGCTCGAAGTAGTACCGGACGGCATAGAGGGTGACGAACGCTCCCACAACGCAGCTCATCAGGACCATGAAGGCGCTCAGGCCATCGGCCCTGAGGTTGATACCCAAAGGGGCGTCCCAGCCGGCCAGCCGGTATTCGAGGGTGCCGTGGCCGGTCACCTGATAGGCCAGCACTATTGAGGCGGCGAGGGTGGTGGGGGCGGTTGCGAGGGCGAGGAAGCGCTGAGGGGTGGAGCTTTTTGCGAGCAGCATGAGGCAGCTAAAGAGGACGGCTGCGAGGGGTATGAGGATGGGCGCGACTACCCAGAAGAAGAAGAGGCCGTTCACCGGGGCTCCTCCGAGACCACGGCCCGGTCAGCCGAGCGCGGCCAGCGCCAGTAGCCCCGAGACCAGCAGCACGAAGATGGTCCCGGCGATGGTCCAGGGCCGCATCTTGTCTTCCAGCAGAAGAGTCGCGCGGTCGAGCCGGTGCGAGCTCTCCAGAATCCGTTGGTACTGCCCGGCGCTCCAGGACCTCCATCCAGCCCATACCGGCCGGACTCTTCCGTCCCACAGCCCGTAGAGGGCGGCAAGGAGGCTAAGGGCCGGGATCAGGAGGTCTCCCTCCGGGATGTGCGGGGGGCGCAGCGCGCCGCGCCGGACGAGAAGGACCGCAGCGGCCGCCCCGGCTGCGCCGAGCGCCACCGGCCACAGGGCGGAGAGCGAGAGCGTCGCCGCTACGGGCTCCGGCAGCAGGAGCACGGCTCCGGCCACCCCGGTCATCAGCGCGGCCCACGGGACCCACATGCCCGGCGGGGGGGACTTCCCGGCCTCCTGCCGGGGGAGCACCTGCAGGAAGCGGATCAGGAGCACCGTGGTCCCGGCAGCTCCGAGCTGGATCAGGGCCTCCAGCAGCCCCGGGCTCAGGGTCACGGAGGCGTAGAGGGCCTCCTTGAGCGTCTCTTTGGCCGAAGCGCCGCTCGTGAGCGGCGCTCCGGCGATCACCAGCGCGGCGAACACCAGAGCGGCGAAGACGGCCCGGCGGGAGAGGGGGGTGGCCGCCTTCTGGGCGACCCCCACGCCGAGGAAGAGCGCGCCCTTCACCAGTCCGTGGTGGGCGGCGTAGGCGAGGATCGCCGTCAGGGCCAGCGGCCAGGCGTCCGGAGTGGCGAGGCCCACGCCCAGGGCCAGCGTCATGAGCCCCATCTGGCTGATGCTGGAGTAGGCCAGCACCGTCTTCGGGTCGCTCTGGGTCGCCCCGGCCAGCACCCCGAAAAAGACGGCCGCGAGCCCGAGGAGCATGACGAGCGTGCCCCAGCCCGGCGCTCCGGCCTCGCCGGCCGGCAGGAAGTGCAGCCAGCCCAGCAGCCCGGCTTTGATCATGGTCCCGGAGAGGACCGCGCTCGCCGGTGTGGGGGCGGCCGGGTGCGCCAGCGGAAGCCACAGGTGCAGCGGTATCGCTCCCGCCTTGACACCGAAGCCGATCAGGGCCAGCGCGATGACCGTATCCCGGGCCGGAGAGCCCGCCACGGCGGCGGATACGCCGGCCAGCTCATTCGTTGCGGAGATCGAGGCCGAGATCAGCACGGCCGGCAGCACGAAGGCCTCCCCGATGATGGTCATGACCAGGTACACCTGCGCCGCCCGGCGGGCTTTGGAAGTTGCGTCGTGGATCACCAGCCCGTAGGCCGAGAAGCTCATCAGGACGAAGAACAGGTAGAAGCTGGCGATGTCCCGGGCCAGGATCAGGCCCAGGTTACCGGTCATGGTGATCAGGAAGAAGGCGAAGAAGCGGTGCCTGTTCGCATCCCCGGCCATGTATGAACGGGCGTAGATCCCGGCGACGGTCCACAGCAGCGCGGTGAACAGCAGGAAGACCCGGGTCGTCCCGTCGAGGCCGAGGCTCATGCCGAGCAGAACCCACGGCAGCTCTGCGCCGCCCTCCCCCAGGAGCGCGAGGCCGAGGGCGGGGAGCGCTGCCAGCGGCGCGAGCGCGAGAGATGCCCGGCGGAGGCTCGGGGACAGGATGGCGAAGGCCAGAAGGAGCGGCAGCGCGAGCGCCGCCGGCCACGCTGCGGCCGTCAGGTACGTCTGGCTCACGGCTTCCTCCTCCTAGTCAAGCTCGTACCCCCATTCCTGCGCGGCTATGAATTCCGCCCACCCCAGGGGGCTTATCCACAGCCCGGCGAGGATCCCCACCAGGATCACGAACGCCGCCACGATCAGGGTGGGGAAGAGGAGCAGCCAGTCGGCCTCGAACCGGCTCGGGGGGCGCTTCTCCTCCCACTTCTCCTTGTCCGGCTTACCGAAGAACGCCACGTAGATCACCGGCAGGAAGTAGGCGGTGTTCAGCAGGGTGCTCGCCACCAGCACCGCTACGGCCCATCCCTGTCCCGCTTCCAGAGCTCCGGTTCCCAGATACCACTTGCTGATGAACCCGGCCATCGGCGGGAGGCCCATCATTCCCAGGGAGCCCACGGTGAAGGCCGTCATGGTCCACGGCAGCCGCCTCCCGACGCCGCCCATCTTGCTGATGTGCTTTATCCCCAGCGTCTCGGAGATGACACCCGCGCAGAAGAAGAGGGTTACCTTCATGACGCCCTGATGCACCAGGTGCACGATGCCGCCCATGCTGCTCAGAAACCCGACCAGTGAGACGCCGAGGACGATGTAGGAGACCTGGCTCACCGTGGAGTAGGCGAGCCGCTTCTTGAGCTCGTCCTCGAATAGAGCCTTGACGGAGCCGTAGACTATGGTGAAGGAGGCCAGCAGGGCGAGGGGGAGGGTAACCCCGAGAGCGGCGGAGAGCTCGATGCCGAAGATGTCGTAGACGACCCTCACTATCCCGAACGCTCCGGCCTTCACGACCGCCACGCCGTGCAGCAGGGCACTGACGGGGGTGGGGGCGATCATCGCGGCGGGCAGCCAGGAGTGAAGGGGTACGAAGGCGTTCTTGACCCCGAATCCCAGAACCAGGAAGGCGAAGATGGCTATGAGGACGGCGGGGCTGGCCTCATCCCCCGAGAGCGCACCGCCGGTGACGAACTCCGTCGAGCCCGTTATTATCTGCAGCGCTATCGCGCCGGCCAGCACGGCCACGCCGCCGGCGAGAGTGTAGATCAGGTACATCCGTCCTATCCGCATGGCCTCCCGGGTCTCCCGGTGCACCACGAGCGGGTAGGTGGCGAGGGTGAGTATCTCGTAGAAGATAAAGAGCGTGAACAGGTTGCCGGCCAGAGCTATCCCGGCGGTGGCGCTCACCGAGAGTCCGAAGAAGGCATAGAAGCGGGACCTGTGCGGGGCGTCCCTGAGATAGCCGATGGAATAAAGGGTGGTGACGAGCCACAGCCCGGCCGAGAGGACCAGAAACAGCATCGAGAGCGCGTCGGCCCGGAGCAGGAAGTCTATGCCGGGCAGCACCGGCACGCGTATCTCGTAGCTCTCCCCGAGGTAGATTCCCCACAGCATCGCGAGGACCAGCCCGAGCTTCAAGACCTCCGCGCCCAGATAGAGCGCCGTCCGCAGCCGGTCCCGGTCGTCGCCGATGAAGAAGATGGCCAGGCTGGCCAGCGCCGAGATCAGGATGATAGTTGGCGGCAGGAGCACGGACAGGTCCATCTACGTTCCCCCTAGTACCGGCTGCGAGGGGAAGGGTGCGCCGACCCGCAGCAGTTCGAGCAGCGGAGCCGAGAGCAGCGCCAGAAAGAGCGCGACGACGGCCAGGAGGAGAGCCACCGCCTCCATGGTCCGCGACGGAGGGAACGGAGGCTTCTCCATCGGCGCGTGTATGAGAGCCGGGTTCATGAACCGCAGCAGGTAGAGGGCCGAGAGAATGCCGCCGACCAGCAGAACCGCTCCCAGCCACCACTGGCCACTCTCCATGGCGGCGCTCACGAGCAGCCACTTGGCGGTGAATCCCCCGCTGGGGGGCAGTCCCATGAGCGTGATCCCGGCTACGGCGAAGCCGGCGACGGCGAGCGGCAGCCTCGTGGCGATTCCTTCCATCCTGCGGATCTCATCATGCCCCGTGGCGTATATGATCGCGCCGACGCTCATGAAGGCCGCAGCCTTGGCGCAGGCGTGCGAGAGGGCGTGGTAGACGCTCCCGCTCCAGGCGTCGAACCCCCACCCGGCCGCCGTCCCGAGCGAGAACACGACGAACAGGTAGCCGACCTGCGAGACGGAGGAGTACGCCAGGAGCATCTTGAGCCGCTCCTGCCGCAGGGCCATGACCGCTCCCCACACTATGGCGACGCCGCCGAGTATCCCCAGAAGCTGACCGGCGACCGGCTCTATGGCCCCGCCGAAAGCGTCGAACCAGAGACGCAGCAGCAGGTAGAAGGAGGCCTTGCCTACCAACCCGGCAAGAAGGGCGCTGGCCGGGCTCGGGGCGCCGGCGTAGGCCGGGGGCAGCCAGAAGTGCAGCGGGAAGAGCCCGGTCTTGAGCGCCATCCCGAGCGAGATGAGCGCGATCGCCGCCCACACGGCGGGGGCCGGGGCCATGAGCTCCCCGAGCAGCGCGATGTCCAGCGTGCCGAAAGCCCCGTACAGCAGCG
>NZ_SKBU01000033.1 GCF_004337705.1 Rubrobacter taiwanensis | reverse complement strand
GATGGCCAAGGGGAAGTTTGAGAGGACCAAGCCGCACATAAACGTGGGGACGATAGGGCATGTGGACCACGGCAAGACGACGCTTACGGCGGCGATAACGAAGGTTTTGGCCAAGCACGTCTCTGATGATCCGGCCAACCACGAGGTGGCCTTTGAGGAGATAGACAACGCACCGGAGGAGCGTCAGCGGGGGATAACGATAGCCACCTCCCATCAGGAGTACGCAACTGAGAAGCGCCACTATGCGCATGTGGACTGTCCTGGGCATGCGGACTACGTGAAGAACATGATCACTGGGGCGGCTCAGATGGACGGGGCTATATTGGTAGTTTCTGCTGCTGATGGGCCGATGCCCCAGACGCGGGAGCACATTCTTTTGGCGCGGCAGGTAGGGGTACCTTCGATAGTAGTATTTTTAAACAAGGCTGACATGGTGGATGACCCGGAGCTTTTAGAGTTGGTAGAGATGGAGGTGAGGGAGCTTCTCTCTGAGTACGACTTTCCGGGTGATGAGGTACCTGTTGTGGTGGGCAGTGCGCTCAAGGCTTTAGAGGGGGATGAGGGGGAGCTTGGCGAGCAGGCCATTTTGGAGTTAATGCGGGCTGTAGACGAGTACATTCCCTCGCCTGAGCGGGACATAGACAAGCCGTTTTTGCTTGCCATAGAGGACATTTTCACGATTCAGGGTCGTGGGACGGTAGCTACGGGGCGTGTTGAGCAGGGCAAGCTCACTCTCAACGAAGAGGTAGAGATAGTAGGTCTTAGGCCGACGCGCAAGACGGTAGTTACGGGCATAGAGATGTTCAACAAGAGCATGGACGAGGCGCAGGCTGGGGACAACATAGGGGCGCTGCTGCGGGGTGTCAAGCGCGATGAGATAGAGCGGGGGCAGGTATTGGCGGCGCCTGGTTCGATCACGCCGCACACGAAGTTCAAGGCTGAGGTATATGTTCTCTCCAAGGAGGAGGGGGGTCGGCACACGCCGTTCTTTGACGGTTACCGGCCGCAGTTTTACTTCCGCACCACGGATGTGACGGGGGAGATTCGCCTTGAGGAAGGTGTGGAGATGGTGATGCCTGGGGACAACACGGTGATGGAGGTGGAGTTAATCTCTCCGATAGCTATGGACGAGGGGTTGAACTTCGCCATAAGGGAGGGTGGCCGGACGGTTGGTGCCGGTGTGGTCACCCAGATCATAGAGTAG
>NZ_SKBU01000032.1 GCF_004337705.1 Rubrobacter taiwanensis | reverse complement strand
TGATCAGGATCACCCCATCCCGCTCCAGACGCTCAACCAGAGCCAGCGCCTCAGAGGAGATCACAGGCCCTATGAGGAAGTCCACCCCATCCCGGCCCACAAGCTGCCGGTAGAGGCGCAACGCCACCTGAGGATCCCCCTCGCTGTCCTCGTAGCGCACCTCGACCTCCCGCCCGGCGATCTGCCGGTCGTTCAGATCCAGGAAGAGCTCCATCCCCTCCCGGATGCTCTCCCCCAGAGGGGTGTACGGCCCGGAGAGGGTCAGCAGAGCCCCGATCCTGATGGGCTCACCCTCTCCCCCCTGAGTGCCCGCGCCGTCTCCCCCACAGCCCGTAATTCCCAAGAGTGCCGCCCCGGCGAGCCCGCCCCCGGCCAGCCTCAGGAATTCCCGCCGCGCGATCCCCCTCCTCTTCTTGCCCAGATGCCCTTCAGCCCTCATAGACTCCTCCTCAATACCGGCAAGCGTCTGCCCCGCTCCTCCATCCCCCCTCACCCATCATTGTGATTTCGCGCGTGCTATAGCGCAAATACGAATTAGGTTTCTCAGACATACCCACCCTGTATAACACGGGCCGGTGCCGCCCCCTGCCCCGGAGCTCCGGGGCAGGGGGCGTGCGGCGTCTTCCGGTCTGCTAGATCGTACGGGTCCGGTATGCGGTGCGCGCAAACTCGGAGATGGGCGCGGGCGCCACGGTGGCCCGGAGCTCGGTCTGCACGTGACGCTCGACCGTCGGCTTCGTGGTGTTGGGTTCCTCGCCCCACAGAAGCGCCACCTCGGTGCCGGGCTCGCTGTGCTCGGCGTCCACGACCGCCAGCGAGAGCATGGCCCGTTCGTTATAGCTGTAGCCGGTATAGGTCGAGACACCTATTACCGAGCCGTTCTTCAGCACCGCGTCGTAGGGCAGGGTTGCGTAGTTGGAGAGCGGCAGGTCGATGTACTTGGCGGGATCTCCCTCCTCCCGGAAGAGGGTGGCGAAGACGCGGGTCACGTCTTCCCCGTTCCACACCAGCGTCACCTTCTTCCGGCCGGGGTTTCCGGACATCTCCTCCAGCGCTTCCCTGCCTACGAAGTCGTGGTCGAACCTGACAAACCGGCCGTAGCCGAGGTCGTAGGGCGTGAAGTAGTAGTCGGTTATGTCCTCCGAGTAGAAGCTCCCCCCGAGCGAGGCCATGCCTTCGTACCCGTCCGCGGGCAGCCACTCCCTGTAGGGTTTCATCTTCTCCCCGGTGTAGACGGCCGGACAGGGAGAGGGGATCCAGCCGGACTCCAGCGTGTTGGTGGCGTAGGTCCGGGAGCCCACCTGCCGCAGCCCGTAGTCCCGGCCGGCCTCCACTATGGCGCTGCGTACCTCGTCGCGCTCCTCCCAGGGGCCGAAGATCTCCAGTCCGGGCTGTCCGGCCATTCCGTGTCCCAGGGCGCGGACCTTGCGCCCGGCGATGGTGATCTCGCCCATGTTGAAGAACGGTATCTCGGGCAGAGGCCCGCCGTTCAGCTTCTCCAGAAGTTCGGTAGCGTTAGGCCCCTGAACCTGATACCGGTAGAGCTTCCTGCGCCGGGCGGGATTGACGGCGTACCGCTCGTCCCGCTCCACCGTTACGTCGTAGTCCCCGCTCTCCGCGTGGTACTGCACCCAGTTGTGAGCGGTCGGACGCCCCACGAGGCTGACCCTGTTCTCTTCCAGGTAGAAGAGGATCGCGTCCCCGATCACATACCCTTCGTGGTTGCAGGCGACGAACTGCTTGGCTTTGTCGGGCGCGAAGCCCTCGAAGCTGTTTATCCCCAGGTCGGAGAGCAGCCTTATGACGTCGGGGCCCTCTATGTAGAGGTCGGTCATGTGGTAAGATTGGTCGAAGAGGACGCAGGTCTCCCGCCAGGCCCGCTGTTCATCCCTCCAGTTGGTAAACTCGGGAACCCCCGGAAACGCATACGGCCCTATCTGCGCGTTGCGCAGAAGCTCTACCGGACCGTCCGCGCTCTGCAGCAGATCCTCAAGACTCTTACGGCTCATGGTTCTCGACAACCTCCTCCTGATAGTAGTGGAATCGCATACCCCACGCCCGGCTTACAAAACTACAACGGCCCGCCCACCGGCGCCAATACTAATTGAATAGCCTCTCATACCCGCCGGATATACCGGAGGCAGACGGGCACCCGACCGCGCTTTCCCGCCCGGGAGCGAGGGAGCGGCGTGCCGCAGAGACGGTGTTTCTGAGCAGCCACACGTCGGTCACCGGACCGACGCCGCCCGGAACCGGGGTGAGGGCCTCCGCCTTCCCGGCGACGCTCCGGAAGTCAAGGTCGCCCACCAGCTTCGTCCCGCCGCCGGAGCGGTCCTCAACCGGGTTTATCCCCACATCTATGACGATCACCCCCTCTCTTACGTAGCTTCCGTCTATGAGATTCGGCACGCCCGCCGCCACGATGAGAACGTCGGCCCTCAGGGTGTGCTCGCGCAGCCTCCCCGCCCTGTAGGTGTTTACGTCGCAGGAGATCACGGTGGCGTTGCGGGCGAAGCCTAAAGAGATGGCCGGTTTCCCGACGTTGTTCGAACGCCCGACCACGACCAGCGTGCTGCGGGGGTAGAATGCCCGGGGCTCGCGCCCGGAGTTTTCCAGGTAGCGGTCCAGCAGATAGAAGCATGCCGCCGGCGTGGAGGGCACGTAGCGGGCCCTCCCCAGGGCGAGCAGCCCCGCGTTTACGGGATGGACCGCTTCTATGTCCTTTAGCGGGTTAAGCATCCTGAAGACCGCAGGCTCTGAGACCTGCTGCGGGAGCGGCCGCAGAACGAGGATGCCCGAGACTCTCGGATCGGCGTTGAGCTTGCCCACCACGGCGAGCACGTCCGCCTCCCCGGCATCCCGAGGGAGCCGCTCGCTTACATACCGGCAGCCCAGCTCCCCTGCCAAACTGCCCACCCGCCGCTCGTAGACCCGCGCAGCGTAATCTTCTCCCACGAGCACGGTGGCGAGCCCCGGCCTTACCCCCTCTGCGGCCAGCTCCCTCGCCTCCGAGGCCACCCGATCTTTGAGCTCCCCGGCCAGCGTTCTTCCGTCTATGAGGTGCGCCCCCAACCTACCGGTCTCCTGTCACCGTCCTGCGCGCCTCGGCGGCGGCGCGGGCGAACCGCCCCGCCTGCCGCACCCGCTCTCCCTCCGGCTCGTTTATCCTCACCAGCTCCGCAGCAGCGCTCGTTGCGGCCTCGGCCAGCAGCACAGCGGCTATCGCATCTCCTTTGAGGTTGGGGTTGCCCTCGCCAGCGAGCCGGGCGGCGAGCCGGGCGACCCGAGCCCCTACCCCGGCTATCTGAAGCGGCACCTCGGCGGCTTCGGAGAGCGCCTCATGCACGCCCTCCCGGGAGCGCCGTGCCTCAAGCACCCGGCCGTAGGCCTCGGCATCGGCCCGTACCAGCGGAGCTGCTTCTTCTCTGAGCCGGTCGGCCTCCCCGGAGAGATCTGGAGCCGCATCGAGATGCCCGGAGGAGAGGCGGGCGGTCATGCCGGCGAGCCCCGCAGCCGCAGCCACCACGGCGGCAGCGACCGAACCGCCGCCCGGAGCGGGCCGGCGGGACGCGACGAGCTCCAGAAAGCGCCCCAGCGGGAGATCCAGATACTCCTCCACGGCGGCAGAGGCTCTTCTCGGGGTTTCTGCTCCACTCATCCTTAAAAGAGCCCCACGATCTGGCCGTCATCGTCTATGTCTATGCTCTGGGCAGCAGGTGAGGCCGAAAGCCCCGGCATGGTGCGCATCT
>NZ_SKBU01000031.1 GCF_004337705.1 Rubrobacter taiwanensis | reverse complement strand
CACACCCTCCGCGCCCCCCCCCCCCGGCGTCCCGGCCCCGCACCCCCGGCGCTCTTTTCTGGCCAGCAACGCCAACCCCAGAGCGGCCAGCGACACCGCTCCGAGCTGCAGCCACCAGATCAGGGCCGGCAGCGCCGCGTCCAGCAGCACGCCGGAGACGATGGGGCTCACCCCGTAGGCCACGCCCCAGCAGGTCCCGAAGAGCGCCATGTACGTCCCGCGCCATTTGGCCGGGGCGAGATCCGCTGCTGCAGCGGCTCCGGCCACCTCCAGCACCATCTCGGCCAGCGTGAAGAATCCGGCGAACGCCAGCAGGACCCCCCAGAAAGACTCCGTGAGGAGCAGGGTAACCGAGGACGCCGCGAACAGGGCGGCCGCCACGATCAGCGAGGCCACCTTCGACCTGTGGCGGTCCAGCGCGAGCGCTATCGGGAGCTGGAGCAGGATCACCATCACCCCGTTGCCGCTCAAGAACAGCCCGATCTGCCAGTCCGGGAGCCCGAGGAAGTTCTTGGAGTAGACCGGGAGCGCCTGCCAGTTCTGCGTAAAGACGTAGTAGAGCAGCACGCAGCAGCCTAAAAAGAGCACGAACGGCCAGTCCGCGAGCGCCGCCCGAAGCCCGGCGGCCGGCGCAGCCCTCATCGTAGCCGCATCCTCCGGCGCAGGCAGCGACTCCCGCACCAGCAGCGCGAGCGAGACCAGCACCACAGCCATCAGCCCGCCGGTCGCCAGGAAGAGCGCCCGGTAGACGCCGCCCGTGTCGTAAGCGGCCGCCACGAGCCCGGCGACCGCCGGTCCCAGAGCCCACCCGACGTTCGCCCCCACCCGGATGATCCCGTACGCCCGGGCGCGCAGGTGCGCCTCCGTCACATCGGCGACCATCGCGTTGCGCGCGGCGTCGAACATCCCGTGCCCCGCCAGCCCCGCCACGATGGAGACCAGCAGGTACCCGTAGAAGCCCTGCACGAAGGCGAACGCGCCGAAGGTGAACGCACTCCCGGAGAGAGCCACAACCATCAGCGGCTTGCGCCCGTAGCGGTCGGCGAGCGGTCCGGAGACGAACCCGGAGACCACCGCAGCGGCCGAGAGCGCGGCCAGCCCCACACCTACCAGCGAGAGCGGGATTCCCACCACATTGTGGAAGTAGATGGTGCTGAAGGGGTAGTAGAGCCCCTGCCCGAACCGGAAGGCCAGCATCGCCCCGAAGAGCAGCCACACCCGCCGGTCGAAACGCCCGAGCTCCCGCCGGAGCCGCCCCGCTCTGTCTCCCGAGCTCAGCACAACACCCCGCATGATACCCGCGGCCGGAGGCCGCAACCCGTGAGGCGTTCACAGAGCCGGGCCCGTATATATATGCCGTCCGCCGAACTTTCGGGCATCGCCGCGCTCAGGCCGCAACACTCATGAAGGGAGGGGAACGGCGCGCGCCAAAGGGGAGAAACCGGATCGTGAAGCCCGGCCGGGTCCGGGAGCACGGACCGGGAGACTAGCTCCCGATATCCCGGCCCGCGAACCTCTCCGGCTCCGCGGCGGCGCGGGCGTCGGCTATGGCCCGATTGCCGATGAAAAAGAAGATGGCCCCCGCAACCAGCGCCAGAACCCCGGCAGAGGCCCAGAACGGAGCGGTCAGCCCGAGCTCGCGCGCCAGGAAGCCGCCCAGCAGCGCGCCGAGCGGGATCCCGCCCCAGCCGAGCAGCCGGTAGACGCTGTTCACCCGCCCGAAGAGCCGCCCGGGGATTATGGCCTGCCGCAAGGAGACCGTGATGACGTTCCAGGTCACGACGGTGATACCCTCCAGAGCGAGCATCGCCCCGACGACGTACGGGCTGGCGGATGTCGCGATCACGGCCGAGCTCGCGGCGGAGAGCAGCGCGCATCCGAAGAGCGCCCGGCCGGACCCGAGGATGCCGACGACCTTGTCCGCCGTGAAGCTCCCGATCAGGCCCCCGACCGCTCCGGCGGTCATCAGAACGCCGAAACCGAAGCTGCCCAAGCCCAGGATGTCCTGCGCGAAGAGGACGAAGATGGCGGCCCCGGCCGAGAACATCATGTTGAAGACCCCGAGCATCACCGCCAGCAGCCGCAGCAGCCGGTGGCCGTAGAGCCACCGCAGCCCCTCCCCGATCTCAGAGAGGATGGTCGTCGGCGGCGCACCCTCCTCCTTCTCCGGACGGAAGCTGCCCTTGAGCGAGAAGATCGCGGCGATGGCGAACGCGTACGCCCCGGCCCCCAGTAGGAACGGCAGGGCCGCAGCCATCCCGAAGAGGAAGCCTCCCAACGGCGGCCCGGCGAGCTGGTTGTTGACCAGCTCGGCGGCGAAGAGCCGGCCGTTGGCCTTCTCCAGCTGCTCCCGCCGCACGACGGCCGGGATTATCGCCTGGGCCGCGTTGTCGTAGAAGGTCTCGTTCGCACCCAGCAGGAAGAAGATGGCATACATCAGGGGCAGGCTCACCCACCCGAGTAAGACCGAGACCCCCAGCACCCCGACCAGCGCCGCCCGGACGAGGTTGCACACCCCCATCGCCGTCCGGCGGTCGAACCGGTCCACTAGCGCGCCGGAGACGAGCGGGAAGAGCATCCAGGGCAAACCGAAAGCAACGCTCACCCCGGCCACCAGCGCCGGGTCGCGGGTCAGGGTCGCAGCCAGCAGCGGAGCCGCTACCAGATACACCCCGTCGCTCAGGTTGGAACACGCGCTGGCAGCCCAGACCCGCCAATACCGGGGCGGCAACCCGCCGAAGAGCGCCCTCACTCCTCTTCCTCTGGCAGCTCCGGCAGATCCGTCAGATACACGGCCGCCAGAAAACCGTAGACCCTCTCGCCCGGTACGCTCTCGTAGCTCGAGAACTCGTCGGCCAGCTCCAGTACCTTCCGGTTGAACTCCTCGGCCTTCGAGGCCGGTATCCGAGCGTGGCGCAGGGTGGAAGCGAGATCCGGACGCGGCTCCCCCGGCTCCGGACGATCCCACTCCCCCATCACCTCCCGAAAGATCCTGAAATCGTCCTCCGGATATACATCGTGCATGTCGCGGAAGTTGAAGAGCCGCGCCGTCCTCCCGTAGTACTTCTCCGTGATCGCGCGCACCTGCCGCGTCCTGACCACCCGCACCAGACCGGCCCGCTCCAGTACCTTCAGATGATGCCCGATGTTCCCCTTCGGCTGCCCCAGCGCCTCCGCAAGCTGGCTGGTCGTCGCCGCCCGCTCGGAGAGGAGGCTGATGATCCTGTGCCGGATCGGATCCCCGGCCGCCTTGAACTGCGCCGGATCCCGCACCTCTAGCACATCGTCCAGCTCATAGTCCGGCTTCCCGGCCATGACACCACCTCCCACGCCGCAAGAGATCCCGCCGCATCTCTGCCACCAACCTCCCCCCGCCGCCTCCGATCTACCAGGTCTGCATTTATCTATTAGTCTGTTTATGTTATATTGTCTGTAATTTCAGACCATGTGTCAAGGGCTTCGGGTGTGGGTGGCTCCGCAATCATCCCACATAACTCCTCTGGCCGGCTGAAATTCTAAGAGCTAGTGCCCGTGGTCTGAGCGGCCGGGGTGGTGTTCGTGCGGGGCGGGTTCATCTTCCAAGCGGTCCTCGCCCCGCTCTTCGAGCATCTGCTGCATGACCTCTATCTCGGCTGCCTGGGAGGCGGCGATACTCTCGGCGAGCCGGATCACCTCCGGGCGGCCGGTCCGCTCGATTATCGCTTCGGACATCGGGAGGGCGGCTTCGTGGTGCGGGATCATGAGCCGGAGGAAGAGGACGTCCGCTTCTTCCGGCGGCAGGGTGTGGAGGCGGTTGACCTCTTCCTGCGGGGCCATGCCGGGCATCCGGCCCTCTTCTACCGGGTGTCCCATCCAGGCCATCGGGGGCTCCGGCCCGGTGGCCGGGAGGCCCCACACGTCCAGCCAGCCCTGCATCTGGCCGATCTGGCCCTGCTGGGTGAGCAGGATGTCGGTGGCGAGGGCGCGGATGTGCTCGTCGTTGGTGCGGTCGCGGATGATGCCGGCCATCTCCACCGCCTGGTCGTGGTGGACCATCATGTCGCGGGCAAAGCTGGCCTCCGGCGAGTCGGTGGCGGGCGGCCGGGAGGTGTAGAGCAGGATCACGGACGCCACCGCCACGACCGTCGCGACAGCGGCTACCAGTGAAGCGAGCCGCGTGCCGGAGATCACCGCGGGCCTACGCCTCCGGCTCTCCGATACCGTTGGTGCAGGGTGCGCCGGGCTCCGGGGTCTGGGGTCCGAGCCGGAAGGCCTCGATGAACTCCTGCAGGCGCGGGTCGTCGGCCGAGTCGAGCTGTATCTGGTGATTCCACGCCGAGGCCACTACCGGCGAGGGCAGCCCTTCGTACGGGCTCACCAGGATGTAGGTCTGGCCGGTGGCTATGTTACGCAGCGTATCCACCTGCTCCTGAGGCAGGTCCGGGCTGTAGGTGATCCAGACCGCACCGTGCTCCAGGGAGTGCACCGCGTGCTCGTCTACCACCGGCTCGGAGTAGAAGCCGCAGTTCTGCCAGACGGGGTGGTGGGGCCCGCCGGCCGGGGGGGTCTGCTCGTAGTCCACCTCTCCCTGGGTGTGGGTGCGGTCCGTTATGTCGAAGGTCTCGGTGCCTTCGGGGGCCCCGGCGGCTGCCTGCTGGCCCTGCGTCGCCACTACCACCGCAATGAAGGCTCCGAGGATCGCGACCAGTATCACACCGACCACGATGTACGCCGGCCGGATGCCCCGGCCGCCCCGGATCGTCCTGCCCGTCCCACCACGGCTCAAGCCTCTCTACCTCCCTCTCTAAAGCTCGCTCGTGCCTCTGCTTGTACGTACGGCGGAATCCCGGATCCGTCTCACGCCTGAGTACACAGGGCTGCAGCCCGGAACATTAGAACACGCCCCCTATGGGACCACCAGCAGAGAGCCGGCAGGTCCGCGAGCGGCAGCGCGAACGCTCCGGGACGGCGAGCGCAGCCCTCTCCCGGAGCCCGGGCCGGGCTCTCAATCGGCCGAGTCGAAGTCCAGCGCGGCGGAGTTGATGCAGTACCGCTTGCCCGTGGGCTCCGGCCCGTCGTCGAAGACGTGCCCCAGGTGCGCCTCGCACGCCGCGCAGTGTACCTCCGTGCGGCGCATGAAGAAGCTGTAGTCGGTCTCCGTCTCGACGTTACTCTCGCTCACCGGAGCGTAGAAGCTGGGCCAGCCGGTCCCGGACTCATACTTGGCCTCCGAGGAGAACAGGGGCGTGCCGCAACAGACGCAGCGGTAGACTCCCTCCTCCTTGTGATCCCAGTACTCGCCGGTGAAGGCCATCTCCGTGCCCTTCTTGCGGGTCACCCGGTACTGTTCGGGAGTGAGCTGCTCCCGCCACTCCGCGTCAGTCTTGTTTATCTTCTGTGGTGTATCGGACATGGGATGATTCTATCACGGGCGAAACGCCGGCCCGGAGGTTTAGGGCCGGCGGACCGCGGGTATAGTGGTAGATAGATGAAGTAGATGGCTTTGCCAGAAGGAGGCAGGGATATGTGCCACCATCTACACAGAGACGACAGGATCGAGGAAGAGGCCCGCAGGCTGCGCGAGCGGGAGGAGCGTCGGCGGCGCCAGAAGGAGGAGCTGAGCAAGTCCCAGAAGACCAAGCCCGTAACTGAGAAGGTGCGCGAGCTGGTCAAGAGCTAGCCGTCCCGCAGAGGATCGCCAGAGCGCCCCGCCGTCCTGGCGGGGCGCTCTGGCGACGCGAGGTCGCAGGAAAGCCGGTAAACCCTTCGCCGCCCGGTCCGGTCGGGTAGAATACATCCGGTTTACCGGATAGGATAGAGAAGTGCGCCTGCGTGTAGAACTGCTGTACTTTGAGGGGTGTCCGGGCTACGGGCCGGCCGGCAAAGCGCTCGAAGAGGCGCTCTCCCGGGAGCGGCTGGAGGCCGAGGTCCGGCTGACATCGGTGAGCACGGAAGAGGAGGCCCGGAGGTTGAGGTTCCCGGGCAGTCCCACAATCCGGGTTGGCGGCCGGGATCTGTTCCCCATTGGGGACCGGGAATCGTGGCATCTGGGGTGCCGGGTATACCGGACACCCGAGGGGATGCGGGGATATCCCACGCCGCAGATGATCCGGGAGGCGCTGAGCAGCAGCCGGGTCGGCAAGAGCACCGGGCCGTCAGAGAGGTACCGGCTCTCGGTTCTGCCATTCTGGGCGCTCTTGCGCCGGGAGGTTCGGCGGTTCTTGCGGGTTTGGACGCAGACCCTGCTCTCTCCCCTGCTCACCTCGCTGCTGTTCATCGTGGTCTTCGGGTACGGGTTGGGGAGCCGCATCCGGGAGGTGGAAGGGACACCGTATCTGGAGTTTATCCTGCCCGGGCTGATCTTGATGAGCATCATCTCCGCCGCCTACGGCAATACCTCTTCAAGCCTCTTCGACGCCAAGCGCGACCGGTATATAGACGACGTGCTCATGAGCCCAATGTCCCCCTTGCAGATGGCCCTGGCCTACGTCCTCGGCGGCGTCACGCGGGGGGTGCTCCTCGGGTTGGGTACGTTCGCGCTGGCGGCACCGCTGGCCGACCTCTCGGTCGAGCACCCGCTGCTGCTGGCGGTGGCGGGACTGGCGGTAAGCGTGACCTTCGCTGCCCTCGGCGTGGTGGCCGGGGTAATGGCGACCCGCATAGACCACATCTTCTTCCTCAACAACATCGTCATTCAGCCGCTGGCGTTCCTGGGCGGTATCTTCTACTCGGTGCAGATGCTCCCGACGCCCCTGCAGGTAGCCACTTACCTCAACCCCGTCTTCTACGCCGTGGACGCGTTCCGTTTCGCGGCGCTGGGCGTCTCCGATACCCCGGCGTATCCCGTGCTCGCGGGGCTGGTAGTCCTGGCTCTGCTCACCTTCCTGGGCACGGTGGAGCTGCTGCGCCGGGGATACAGGCTGCGGTATTAGGGACGCTAAAGCCCGCAGTCCCCGCTGCCGAAAATATGCCGAAGGCGAGAGGGTGGATAAGGCGGGCGGCATGAACCTGTTCAATGCGGGCGAGATATTGTGTAGCCCACATTTCGCACGTTGTCGGCATGAGCTGAAGAATTTATGCTCTGTAGGACGAAGACGCGCTAGCAAACGGGGTGATCCGCCGTGTCTAGAGTCGAAACAGACGAAGCCAGAGAGCACCGAATCCACATGGAGATCATCGTCGATTGCTATGGCGAAGAAGAACGGGCTATGGGTTGGTACTGCTATCTCCAAGACAAGCTCACCTTCCCCTTCTTGGCTCGGTGTATCGCCAGAAGGGCGACCTCTCCTCTGAAGGTGGGAGATGAAGTCGATGTACTGGGGATGGCTCCGGATGAAGAATGCGAGCGCGAGATGTTCGTGGTGATGCGCTGGGAGGGGGAAGGCTTGGCGGTTCCTCTCTCTCAGCTGGAGGTCATCCACGCCAGCGATGAAGCCGAAGAAGCCGTCAATGATTGGCTCTACTGGAGCGTAAGAGGCTACCGATTCTGAAGCCTACACAGAGAAAGATTAGTTGAGCAAATAATATCGTTGGCAGCTGGGCACAAGAAAGCCCAAGATGCGTTTTCGCTCCTCGGTGAGGTTGGCGATCCGCTTCGTGCCATCCACGCTCAACAAGTGCAAAGCCTGAAAAAGCTGGAATACCCACCGTAGCGTCGGCCGATCGGTGGGCTTGCCCGTCTGGTGGCGGATTGAAGCTCCCGCCTCCTCTAAGGCCTGACGCAACGCCCTTTCTCCTAAAGCGTAGACCAAAAGGGAAAGCCCCATGATCATTGCGATGGCCGCTACCCGCCTTGGGCTCTTCACGAATACACTGGAGGTGAAAAACAAAGGATCCTTGAGGAAGCGAAACCCTCGCTCAACGGAATGCTGATCCTTGTACTCAGCGAGCAGTTTGTCAGCCGAGATCTCTTCATGGTCCAAAACGTTTGTGGCCAGAATGAATCTTCCCGCGCGCCTCTTCGCCTCATCGATAGCCGCCTCGTCCCGCTCCAGAGCAGCCTCGATGCGGTACAAGCGCCGAGGCTGGCTCCTCTTGGCGGGTCGACCAACTTTGCCATACTTGTTCAAGGCGACAACCTTAGGCTCGGTGAGCCGGTGATGCTTGAACCCCTTAACGAAATCCTCTGCTGCCTTGCGGGCGTCCGCCTCGCAGTTGAAGCTCTGTCGTTTGAGCCGGGTTAACTCCTTGGCGGCCTCCCGATCCGCTCGCTCTAATCGCTTCTCCAGTTGCCCCTTCTCCGCCTCTGTGCGCGCCTCGCTCTCCACCACCAGCCAGCGTTGGGACATTCCTCCGTAGTGGCTTTTAGCCTCAGCAATGCGGTATCCTTCAAAAAGTGCGCTTTCGAAGAAGGCTTCCTCCCGGGTCTCAACCAGCAGGCGCCTAGCCTCCTTGAGGGTGGCCGGCACCCGGCACAGCCAACGCAAGTGGCTCAATGCGGGAAGATGTTTGGCATCGTAGAGAGCACTGTCGGCCACAAAGAGCGCTTCCAGATCCAGCCGGGCTTTGAAGGTCTGGATCAGCTCGGCGAAGGTTGCCTGATCCGCCTCGTTGCCATCGGCTACCCGCAAAAACAACGGAACACCACCATCGCCACTGCTCATCAAATCCACCACGAACTGCTTTAGGTCGGGACGGTGGTCGCGGGAGTAGCCATGGGTGATGCGGATGGCCTTAGTACGCTCCTGCTCTTGCTCAACACCGGTGTACTGCCCATGGACGTGCAGGGAGGTAGCGTCCAGGTGGACGCTTTTCGAGGAGACCCCGAAGCGGCGGGCGGCCTCCATCGCCACGCCGACAAAGACCTCGCTCAATCCGGCCTCAAAGAGCTTGTCCAAAATCCTCCCCAGCCGGTCATCGTTTAGGTGCTCGGCTTCGATGCCTTCTCCGATCAGGTGCTCGGTGGCCTTGCCAACGAAGAATTCTTCAAAAAGATAAAGTGGGGCAGACACGAAGCCCAGCCCATTCAGGATCATGGCCTTCACCGTCTGGCCGGCACTTATGTGCTCCTGGGGGTGCGTACCCAGTAGATGGTCGATTTCCTCGACCAGGCCCACATCATCGATTATGCCGGCCACGATCCCCAGGTGGTCGATGTCTTGAACCTCGATTCGCGGTTGCTGAGCATGTTCGTCCATGCTCTAAAAATATCTCAACCGCAAGGCTAACCTGCGGAATGTGAGTGTAGGGGAAGCTCTCTCCGGAGCAGCCTCCCTCCCACCTCTGCGAGGCGGTGACCTCCGGCGGCGAGATCTGCGGCCGGCCGGCCACGAGGCGTGAGAGATGCCTGGCGCTCTGCGAGCAGCACGCCCTCCTCTACGAGAAGGCCTGGCTGGTCCACGACGCGGAGACCGCCGTTCACTACCTGCGGCAGTGGCTCTGGATAGCCCGCGAAAGCCACAACGAGTTTCTGGAAGGCCGGCTCCTGGCCGACCTCACGGCGGCCGAAGCCCGGCGCAGCCGCGCCTACGAGGAGATGGAGCAGGCCCGGGCCGCGGCCGGGAACTCCGGCTGAGCGGCGGTTTGCCGCTCAAGCCCGGCGGGTAAACAACTTCGAAAGTCCCGGGAAGGAGTGACACGCATGGCACGCTGCGAGGTATGCGGAAACGACTACGACCTTGCGTTCGAGGTCATTACGGCGGGCGAGTCGCACACATTCGACAGCTTCGAGTGCGCGATACACGCCCTGGCTCCCGTCTGCGAGCACTGCGGTTGCAGGATCATCGGGCACGGCGTGCAGGTGGGAGGCTCGCTCTTCTGCTGCGCTCACTGCGCCAGGGCCGCCGGCAAAGGCGAGGTGCGGGACCGCGCCTAAACGTTCAGGTCGCGCCGGGCGGCCGTGGAGTCGGGGGGGACGAGAACCCGCAGGGCGTTCGGGACCACGGAGAACTCCACCGGGGTCTCGGCGACCAGCTCGCCGTCTATGTTCACCGGCAGGTGCGGTTCCGTCTCCAGCCGGACCCGGCGGGTCTCGTAGTGGCTGACGCAGTCTCTCCGGACGAACTCCCCGGTGCGCAGGTAGCGCAGCACGCCGGCGAGCTCCCGGCGGCCGTCGGGCCGGATCGCATACACATCCAGTCGCCCGTCGTCTATACCGGCCGCGGGCGCCACGACCAGTCCCCCGCCGTAGAACCGTCCGTTGCCGACGGCGACCTGCAGCAGCCGGTCGAAGGCTGCGGGTTCGTGATCCCCCTCCGGGAAGGTGAGCGTCGCGGAGAACGGCTCGTGCGCCAGGAAAGCGCGCACCGCAGCTATCGGGTAGGCCAGCGCCCCGGCCCGGCGCTTGAGCGCAGGAGAGAGCGCTCGTGTCACACCGGCGCTCAGCCCCACCGAGGCAACATTGACGTAGTAGTTGTCGTCCGCCAGCCCGAGGTCCACATCCACGACCTTGCCCCGCGCGACGGTCTCGCAGGCCCGCCGCAGGTCGGTGGGTATCCCCAGAGTCCGGGCGAAGTCGTTGGCGGTCCCGAGCGGCAGCAGGCCGAAGGTCGCCTCTCCGCGGGCCATGAAGTCCACCACGGAGCTCACCGTACCGTCGCCGCCGCCGAGCACGATCAGGTCGTGACCGTCGTCTATGGTGGCCTTGACCGCCTCCGGTAGCCGGACGGGATCCTTGAGGGCGAAGGACTCTTCGAGCGGTACCCCCAGGGATTCCAGGCGCCTCCGGGCCTCCCGGTAGGCCTCCCGGCCGCTCCGGGAGCGGGTGTTGACGATCAGGGCCGCCCGGCGGAATCGCGCACCGTTCTGCATGGTGCCGGATAGTTTACACCCGGAGTCCGAGAATCCGAACCTCCGGAGGTTCGGATAGAATCTTCGGCGTGAACACCTACTCGCACGCTTTCTTTACGTGGGCGCTGGCCCGCTACGGTTTCAGGGCCTCCCGGAAAGCGGCGCTGTGCGGAGCCGCGGGGGCGGCGCTGCCGGACGTTCCGGCCTTCGCCGGCACGGCCTACTACGTCGGGCTGCCCTTCCTGCGCGACGGGTGGGCCTCGATGAGTTCGCCGGAGGTGCTGGAGGCGATCTACTTCACCGGCCCCTTCGGCACCGCCGGCACGCTGCTGCACTCGGCGGTCCCGGTCGGGATGCTCCTCGCCCTCTACGGGTTGCTGCAGCTGCGGAGGCGCGACCGGCAGAAGATGCTCCTGTGGTTCCTCATAGGGTGGGCCGGGCACGCCGTCACCGACTTCCTCACCCACGTGGAAGACTCGCGGCCCTTATTCTGGCCGCTCTCGGGCTGGGAGTGGTCGAGCCCCGTCTCCTACTGGAATCCGGCGTACTACGGCCGGGAGTTCTTTCTTATCGAGCACGGCCTGATGCTCCTGATCCTGGCCTGGATCGCCTTCCGCTGGACCTGGAGCCGCGCGAAGCCGCGGGAGAAAGCCCGCTAGCGGCCGGGAGCCCTGGCCGGGGACAGGATCTCCCCGGTCTTCACGAACAGGAGCCCGCGCCGGCTGAAGCGGAGCGCGGGCAGGTGCGTGGCGGCGAAGAAGAGGAGGGAGTAGATGGGGTCCTCGTGCCGGTAGCCGCGCTCCCGCAGCAGCCCGTACAGCTCGCCGGTGCTCCGCATGAGGGAGTCCATCCGCTCCCGGCTCATAGCCCCGAAGAGCGGCAGCGGCAGCTCGAAGATCGGGCGCCCGCCTTCGTAGAGGCAGATGCCGCCGCCCAGCGCCATCACGCGGTTTACGGCCTGCGCCATCTGCTCCACATCCCGCCCGAGCGCCAGTACCTCGCGGGAGATGTTGTACGTGCTGGCGAGTGCCTCCAACCGGCCGAACCCCTTGACGACGCCGGTCGTGATCCACTCCCCGCCGCAGTCCAGGAGCGCGGCGTGGAGGTAGTCCCCGCCGAGGGCCTCCAGATCGTACGCGCCGTTCTTCGCCGGGAGCTCCTCGTCGCTGCGGAGCAGGATCACGGCGTTCGCCAGCTCCCCGACCGGGAACGGCCCGTCTCTTGCTGCGACCCGGAACCAATCCGGACGCGCCCGCCACTCCGGACGCGGCAGCGGGCGCACGCCGAGATCCTCCCAGTCCGGCTGCGGGAACTCCACGAGCGGGCGCCCCTCCTCCGCGCAGAACGCCCCGTTCGCCATGACCCGCGCGGGAGCAGGGTTCTCAAGCCCCTCCAGGAAGAGGATGTCCGCAACCCGGCCCGGAGCTATCCCTCCGAGCTCGCCGTCCAGCCCGTAGTAGGTGGCCGGGTTCAGGGTGACCATCCGGTAGGCCTCTACCGGCTCCAGGCCGCTCTTCAGCGCCAGCTTAACCAGGTAGTCCTGGTGCCCGCGCTCGTAGTAGAAGGGGGCGGAGCCGTCCGTGGTCATCATCACCCGGCTCCAGGAGGAGTGTCCGGCCTCTCTTAGCCCCTCCAGCAGCTCCGGCAGGTCGGGCCGGATGGAGGAGTGCCGCAGAGTGGCCCACATCCCGGCCTTAAGACGCCGGAGCACCTCCCCGGCGGTGATGCTCTCGTGGCAGGCGGTGGCTCCGGCGGCGGCCATAGCGGAGAGGGTCTCGTAGGTGGCCCCGGGGTTGTGGGCCTCGATCCGCTTCCCCGACTCGCGCGCGGTGTGCATCTTCTCCACCATCGCGGGGTCGCCGTCCAGCAGCTCCTTCCAGGCTGTGATCTCGCCCGCCTGCATCACCAGCGGGTGCTCCAGCATCCGGCCGATCCGCTCCGGCGTGAACGGGATCTTCAGCTCGGGGTCGGTCTTCTGCGGGTCCAGCCGCGCCCACCAGAAGTTCTTCGCCGGCAGCCCCGCGACCTTCTCCATCAGGCACTCAAGCTGCGCCTGCTCCAGCATGAGGAAGAAGAAGATGTCGTCCTGAAAGAGGGTCGTCGTCCCGCGGGTGAGAGCGAACTCCGAGAGCGTCACCGGGTTGTAGATGTGCGAGGGGTGCGAGTGCGGCTCGATGTAGCCCGGCACCAGGGTGTAGCCGCCCGCGTCCACGATCTCGGTACCGCCGTCCGCCGGCGGCTCCCGCTCCCCGACGTAGGCGATGCGGTCTCCGGAGAGCGCGACGTTCGCAGGCTCCACCTTCCCGGTATAGACGTTCAGGACGCGGCCGCCCCGGATCCAGGCCGTAGCGGGCCGCCGGAAGCGGGCGACGTCTATGAGGCGCGCCAGGTCCTCCTTCGAGACCGGTCTTACAGGGAGTGCTCGCACCTACTTCGCCCGGTAGGTCACCGGCTCGCCCTCGATCCTCTCGGCCCGGCCCTGCAAGACCAGGTGCTCCAGGTGGGCCAGCGTCTCGGCCAGCGCGAAGCGCAGCTCGTGGTCGGTAAGGCCGTCGCGGAAGACCCGCCGGGCGATGGCGTAGGGCGTCTCGGGACGGCCGTTGAAGGCCTCGTATGTGACGTCCAGCCGCTCGGCGTGGTGTTGCAGCAACTCCTCTATCCGGCCGTCCAGGTCGTGGAAGAGCGGACCGTGCGCCGGGAGCACCAGCTCCGTCTTCAGCCCCCGCAGCCGCTTCAGGGACTCCAGGTAGCGGGCGAGCGGGTGCGGCTCGGTGTAGGTCCACAGCCCAATATTCGGCGTTATCTCCAGCAGGATGTGGTCGGCGGCGAACAGGAGCCGCCGCTCCGGGTCGTGCAGCATGAACTGGTAGTCGCTGTGGCCGGGGACGTGGAGGATTCGGGCGCGCACGCTCCCCAGGTCCAGCTCCTCGCCGGGGCGGAGCGTCCGGATCTCTCCCGGCAGCCGGATGCTGAACCGGGTCCTGCCGGCCGTCGGGTCCGCCATCTCCCGGTCCATCCCGTAGCGCACCAGGAACCGTACGAAATCCTCCACCGTCCTGCGGCCCTCCCACAGGCGGCGGGCGTTCCGGATCTCGCCGTCCAGCATGTAGACCGGAGCACCGCTCCGCTCGTGCAGCCAGCCGGCCAGCCCGATGTGGTCCGGGTGCAGGTGCGTGACGATGACCCGCTCCAGGTCGCGGCTCAGGTCGCACCCGACCTCCGCCGCCCCCCGTTCCCACGCCTCGCGCGCGGGCGGGTAGTCGAAGCCCGCATCTATGGCGGTCCAGCCGCCCTCGCCCCGTACCAGGTAGGGCGCGACGAACCGGAGCGGGAAGGGTACCGGCAGCTTAAGCCGGTAGACCCCTTCGGCGACCCCGGCGATCTCGCCGACCGGCTGGCTCCCGAGCCCGGAGGGAGCGACCCTAGACATCTCCGGCTCCGTTCCGCAGGTAGGTCAGGACCGAGCGCTTGCAGACCTCCCGGTAGCGCGGGTGCAGCTTCCTCCAGTCCCGCTCCTGCACCCACTGGATGAAGAGCCCATCGATTATGGCGCGCATGGTGGCGGCGGCCTCCTCCACCTCCCCCACGCGGAAGACCCCCTCCTTCTCCCCCTGCCGGATTATGTCTGCGTACAGGTCGTTGATGATGTCCCGGAAGGCGACGCCCACGTCCCCGAAGCTGTCCACCCGCGCGGCGTAGCCCAGCAGGTCCAGGTACGTCAGGTAGAACTCCCGGTTCGCCTCCGGCCCGACGAAGATGGCATCCAGAGCGGCCGAGACCTTCCCCTCGGCCGTCGTGGCTCCGGCGATGGCCGCCCGGATGCGTTCCTCCACCCGGGTCAGGACCCAGCGCATGGTGAGCAGGATCAGGTTCTCTTTGGAGCCGAAGTAGTAAGGCAGGATCGCCTTGCTCACCCCGGCCCGGTCGGCCACATCCTGCAGGGAGAAGTTGCCCGTGCCCTTCTCCCCCATCACCCGGTAGGCGCTGCGGATCAGGTGCACCTGCTTCGGGGAGAGTGCTTCTATGTTGTCCGGGATCCCCTGCTGCAAACGCCCCTCTTCTAGCTGCTCCGGTTGAACCGCGGCTTGCGCTTCTCCGCAAACGCCCGGACTCCCTCCTGCGCGTCCGGGCTCTGGAAGAGAGATTCTATCAGCTCGCGCTCCAGGCGCAGGGCGTCGTCCAGCGGCCGGTCCAGCCCCTCGTGCACGGCGACCTTGATCTGCCCTATCGCCTGGCCCGCGCCCCCGGCCAGCGCGCGGGCGTACTCCAGCGTCCTCTCCTCCAGCTCTCCGGCCGGGTACAGGTAGTCCAGGATGCCGAGCTCGTGCGCTTCGGCGGGCGAGAGCCGCCTCCCCGTGACCATGAGGTCCAGGGCCCTGCTCCACCCGATCAGGCGCGGCAGCCGCTGGGTGCCGCCGTTGCCCGGCAGCAGCCCGAGCGTGACCTCCGGCAGGCCCAGGTAGTACTCCCCCTCGGCCCCGAAGCGCAGGTCGCAGGCCAGCGCTATCTCCAGCCCGCCGCCTAAAGCGTTGCCCGCGATCTGGGCGATGAATACCTTGGGGACGCGGGCCATCCAGGCCAGGTTCTCGTGTGCGAGCCGGATCATCTCCATGTTCTGCTCGGTCGTGTTGGCGTTGAACGCCTTGACGTCCGCCCCGGCGGAGAAGAACTTCTCCGAGGCGCTCCGGACCACCACGACCCGGCACTCACCATCGGCGGCCGCCGCCCGGACGGACTCGCCGAGCTCGCGCATGAATTCGTAGTCGTAGCTGTTGGCGGGCGGGCGGTCCAGGGTGACGAAACCCACGTCGCCCTCGCGCGTATACCCTACGGCCATAGCGATCACCCCTCCCTGCTAGTCCAGGCCGCCGACGACGACGGCCTTGCTCTCCACATAGTACTCGATGGCCTCCTGCCCGTGCTCGCGCCCTATGCCGGACTGCTTGACGCCGCCGAACGGCAGCTCGTCGTAGCCGTAGTGGAGCTGGTTGACCCAGGTCATACCGGCCTCTATCTCCTGCGCGGCACGGTGCACCCACTTCACGTTCTGGGTCCAGATGCTGGACCCGAGCCCGTAGGGCGAGTCGTTGGCGAGCCGGATGGCCTCGTCCATGCCGCTCACCCTCCACACCGGCAGCACCGGCCCGAAGACCTCTTCGGTGGCCAAGCGGCTGCCGTGCGGGGCGTCTTCGACCACGGTCGGCTCGAAGAAGTACCCCCTGCCGTCCGGGAAGCCGCCGCCGCAAGCGACCTTCGCCCCCTTATCCACCGCGTCCTGGAGCTGGTCTGAGATCTGCTGCCGGTAGCGGTCGGTGTGCATGGGGCCCATCCTCACCTTCGGCTTCTCCGCCTTCTCGAGCCCGTCCCCGAGCTCGTAGCGGGCGACCCGCTTCAGAAGGCTCTCCATAAATTGGTCGTAGACCTCCTCGAACACGTAGACCCGCTTGGCCGCCAGGCACGCCTGCCCGGCGTTGAAGAACCGCCCGATGGTCACGCCCCTGACCGCGCTCTCCACGTCGGCGTCCGGGCAGATGATGACCGGGTCGGAGCCGCCGAGCTCGACCGTCACCCGCTTGAACTGCGGGCCGGCGAGCTCCATGATCCTGCGCCCCACGCCGGTGGAGCCGGTGAAGGCCACGCGGCGCACGCCGGGGTGCCCGGCGAGCGCCTCGCCCGCCTCGGCCCCGCCGGTTACGACGTTCAGCACCCCGGCGGGCAGCCCGGCCTCCTGCATGAGCTGCGCGACCCTCAGGGTGGCCAGCGGCGTGGTCTCGGCCGGCTTGGCGACCACGGTGTTCCCGGCCGCCAGCGCGGGGCCGATCTTGGTCCCCAGCAGCGTGAGGGGGAAGTTGAACGGGGTTATGGCGGCGCAGACTCCCACCGGGCGCTTGATGACCATGCCGTAGCTCCTGCCCAGAGCAGAGGGCAGCTCGGTGTAGGAGCCCTGGATCTTGCTCGCCAGGTCCGCGTAGTAGCTCATGCCGTGCAGGAAGTGGGAGATCTCGCCCATCGCCTCGGCGAACGGCTTGCCGTTCTCCTGCACCAGCAGCCGCGCCAGCTCCTTCTGCTCCCCCTTTATGCGCGCGATCCCCTCGCGCATGAGGGAGGCGCGCTCGTCGGCGTCGGTGCGGGACCACTCCTCGAATGCCGCCTTCGCCGCGGCGACCGCGGCGTCCACGTCCTCCGGGCCGGCTTTCGGGACGCTCTCCAGCGTCTCCTCGTTCGCCGGGTTGACGACCGGTATCTCCTCGCCGGACTTCGCCGCCGTCCGCTCGCCGCCTATCAGAAGCTCTGCCATATCGTGCCTCCTATCTCATCGCTTGCTGCATGTACCTGAGGCGGAGGTCCTGGTACTCCAGCGCCGCCCGCTCCACCCAGTCGAGGGCGCTGCCCTCCAGCTCCTTCTTGACCCGCGCAGGAACCCCGGCGGCCAGCACCCCGGGCGGGATCTCCTGCTCCTCGCGCACCACCGAACCGGCCGCCAGCATCGCCCGGCTCCCCACCCGCGCCCGGTGCAGCACGATGCTGCCCATCCCGATTAGCGCCCCGTCCTCGATGGTGCAGCCCTCGGCCATCGAGAGGTGCCCGATGGTGACGTTCTTCCCGATCAGGGTCGGCCGGTCCGCAGCCGAATGTATCACGCTGTTGTCCTGCACCGTGGTCCCGGACCCGATCACGATCCGGTTGAAGTCCCCCCGCAGCACCGCGCCGAACCACACGCTGGCCCCGGACTCCACGACCACATCCCCGATGAGCGCGGCGGTCGGCGCGACGAACGCGTCCGGCGCGACCCGCGGCTCCTTGCCGTCGAACTCGTACAGATGAGCCAAGCTACTCCCCCCTGAAGACGGGCCGGCGGCGCTCCCGCGCCGCCCGGACGCCCTCCCGGTGATCCTGCGTCGTGACCAGCAGGCTCTGGGCCAGGCTCTCGGCGAACATGCCGCTCTCCATGTCCGCGCTGGCGGAGAGGTGCAGCAGCCGCTTGGCCAGCCCGTAGGCCTGCGGCGCACGCCGGAATATATGATGCAGCCGGACGCGGGCCTCGTCCAGCAGCTCTCCGGGCGGCACCACCTTCGTGACCAGCCCGTGCCGGAAGGCCTCTTTTGCGCTTAGATCCTCGCCGCCGAGCAGGATGTCCCGCGCCCGCGCCAGCCCGACGAGCTTCACCAGCCGCACACAGCCGCCGTGGCTGGGGATGAGCCCGATCATGCCCTCCCGGAAGAGGAAGCTTGCGTTCTCCGAGGCGATCCTCAGGTCGCAGGCAAGCGCGAGCTGCGTCCCGGCCCCGGTCGCGAGCCCGTTGATGGCCGCGATCACGGGCTTCTCCAGCCGCTCGACCGAGGTAACAAGCCGCGTCAGCTCGTGACTCTGAGCCCGGAACTCGGCCGGGCTCCACTCCCGCTCGAAGCGGGAGAGGTCGCCCCCGGCAGAGAAGGCCCCGCCGCTGCCGGTCAGGATGACGCCGCGCACCTCCCGGTCCCGCTCCGCCCTCAGCAGCAGCTCCAGCAGCTCGCCCTGCAGCGCCTCGTCGAGGGCGTTGCGCCGCTCGGGACGGTTCAGCCGGACGAGCAGGATGCCCTCCTCAAGGGACGTAATCAGCCCGCCGTCCCCGGTCATCGCTTGATGACTTCGAAGGGGCTGTTGCACCCGCGGCAGATGTACTGGCAGACCATCAGATGCGGCCCGTAGTCGGAGACCTTCTCTGCCTCCGGCGAGCCGCACCAGGGGCAGGCCGGCTCCCGCCCCTCCTTTCCGGCCCCTACCTCTTCAGCCTTCTCTGGAGCTGGTTCCACTCGTTCCACGGCAGCTCTCCGTACTCCCATCTCCCCTCGCTCTCGTTGCGCCCGACCGGGACCTCTATGCCGCACTCCTGCAGCAGCGGGACGACGCGGCTCAAGTACCTCTGGCGCATCTCCTCGTTGCCCATACTGACGAGGCCCTCCTCCCTGAGAGCTTCTATACCCTCCTCGCCCTCCGGACCGAACCACAGAAGCATCTCGGTGAAGAGCTCGTCCACCCGCTCCTGGAAGAGCCTGTGCCCGCGCTCCTCGTGGCAGATCTGGCGCACCAGCCCCTCCGCGTAGGCCGAAGTGAGCTTCTCTTCGTCCAGGATGCGCTGCGCTCTTCTGGCGAGCGCCTCGTAGCGGGAGTCCTTGACCGCCTCCAGCACGACGTTCACAGCGGGCCCGACGAGCGCGAGCGCCGCCACGACGTGCGACCAGCTCGGGAACGGCTCGTCCAGGAAGCTCACCGAGTAACGCCGCGCCCGGTCCACCTCACCCTGCAGACCCGTGGGAGCCTTCGGCCACGGAAGCTCCTCCAGAAGGGGGTAGATCGCCCGCGAGTGACCGAGCTTGTCCTGCGTTATGGCGGCGCAGGCGGTGGCGGACTCGAGCAGGGGCGCGGCGTCGGCCCACTCGGAGACGCGGCGGCCGAGGAAGTACTCGTTGTCTCCTATGACCGCGATCAGGTTCACGAGCGCGGCCAGAGCCTCGTCGTTGTCCACCAGGAACTCGGCCTGCGCCCCGCGTCCGGGCGCCACCTCCTCGTTCCCCTCCAGCCGTTCGGTCACGCCTCCACCTCCACTTCTTCCTCGCGCCCGGCCCAGTAGATCTTGCCCACCGGCACGAGCGAGAGCTCTAGCCAGTCCTTCCCGTAGCGCTCCAGCGCCGCCTTCGCCGCCGCCTCCTCGTCCGGGGCCTCAACCTCGCCCCGGTGCTCCAGCGGCTCATCGTAACGGTCGCGCGCGAAGACCAGGTACCGCTCCATCGCTCCTCCCTACTCCGGCCTTATAACCCGGACGATGGCCTTACTCGGCACGACGAACATCTCGCGCCAGTGCCACTCGTCGTACATCAGGTGCGCATAGACCGCTGCCTCCCGGGGCTCTGCAGCCCGGACGTTGCCGTTGTGCCGGAGGGGAAACTCCTTGCCGGCAGAACCCTTCTTAGACCGGGCCGCGAAGACCTCGTAGTTCTCGACCGGACGCATCCTAGATCACCCCCACCTGCCGGAGCTGCTTCCGGCCCAGAGGCGTGATGTCCTTCTTCGACCAGGTGGGCCAGACGACCTCGATGTCCACCTCTTCGATCCCGTCCATCTGAAGCAGCCGCTCGCGCACGTCGTCCTGGATCATGTCCATCGCCGGACATCCCATGCAGGTGTACGTGAGCTTTATCCTGGCGACCGCCCCGTCCACCCGTATGCCCCGGATGAGCCCGAGATCCACCAGACTGACGGGGTACTCGGGGTCGAGCACCTCCCGCAGCGCGTCGCGCACCTCTTCCTCGGTTCTCGTCTTCCGCATCTCTCTATCCCCTGCCACCGGCGTAGAGCTCCTTGTAGCCGCGCTGGATGTGCGCCACGTACTCCTCGTTCTTGGGCCCCCGCTTCTTCCAGCGCTCCAGAACGTCGTCCCAGGAGATCTGCCCCTCCTCGAAGAGCCACCGCTTCTCTTCCTCGTCGAACTGCGCCGGGAACGGACAGTCTATGACGTACTCGCCCAGCTCCTCGTCGTAGTGAGCCGGCACCTTAAGCCCCAGAGACTCGCACAGCGGAACGGTGTGGCTCATCCAGGTCTGCCTTAGCTGATCGTTGGTCGAACCCTTGTAGCCGTACTCTATCTGCTCGTTGTGCCGCTTCAGGCTGTCCGGCAGCCCGAACCACTCCAGCGTAAGCACGAACATCCAGTCCACCGCCCGCTGCAGCTCCTCCTTCTTCTCCGGGTCGCGGGCGAAGACCTTCATCCACTTCTCCCCGTGCCGGAGGTGGAAGTTCTCCTCCCGGTCCACCTTCACGAGCGCCCGCTTCCACGGCCCGTAGGAACAGTTGCGGTGGATGTCGCTGAGCAACACGAAACCGGCCCGGTCGTAGAACCCGTTGGCGACCACCAGCTCCGTGAAACTCTCCAGCGGTACGTCAAAAGCATAGGGGTACTTGAACTTCCGCGGCTCGCGCTCGTAGACGAGCTCCTCGGTGTCCACCCCGAGATCCCGCAACATCCGGTAGGCGATGTGCGCGTGCCCGAGCTCATCCTGCACGATACCCATCACCGTGATGTAGTTGTTGACGCTCGGAAGCGTCGAGAAGTCTTTAGTCGCGTTCATGTAGGCCGGCGCACTGATCAGCTCCGTGTCCGCAGAGACGATCAGGGTCCGCTTCAACCCCTCGATGTACCGCTCCGTCGCCTGCTCCGGAGACTCTATAAGCCTCCCGCTCCGGATCCTCTCCAAGAGAATCTCTTCGGTCACCGCCGTCATAACCACCTCACCTCGCTCGCCCGACGGATCGTTGACATGATTATAAACTGAACGGACAGTCAAGATCAAGCCGATCCGCCGCTGGCGGATCTCGTCCCGGGCTCGACCGGGTTCAACGGCGCCGGCCGGAGAGGGTGCGGGTGGTCTGACCGTCCGGCGGGGTTCGGATCGGCCCCCGCCGGACCGGAGCTACCGGGCGGGCTCTTTCGCTGGGGCGCTCTCCTCCTGTTCCCGCCGGCCTTTGCGCCACTGCCAGAGCAGGACTGCGAAGGCCACCGTGATACCGGCGGCATCCGTGAGGAAGTTCGGGTTGAGCATGAGGATGGCTGCGGCGGCGAGCAGGGCGCGCAGCGGCCAGGCCACGGTAGAGAAGAGGTATCCTTCGACGGCCACGGCCAGCATCAGCACTCCCACGATGGCGGTCGCGGCCACCGGGAGGGCTTCGAGCCCTTCGGCGTTGGAGAGGAGCAGCGCGTCGGAGTAGACGAACATGTAGGGCACGATGAAGCCTGCTATCGCCAGCTTCAGGGCTATGAAGCCGGTACGCATCGGGGAGCCGCCCGAGAGCCCCGAGGCGGCGAAGGCGGCCAGGGCGACCGGCGGGGTGAGGTTGGCGAAGATGCCGAAGTAGAAGACGAAGAAGTGAGCGGTGAGGGGCTCGACGCCCAGCTCCACGAGCGCCGGGGCGGCGACCGTGACGGTGATGATGTAGGCGGGGATCGAGGGGAGGCCGACGCCGAGCATGATCGCGGCCAGCATCGTGAAGATAAGGCTGAAGAAGAGGACCTCGCCGCCGACCGCTACGATGGCGTTCGCCAGCTTCAGGCCGAAGCCGGTGAGGGCGGCTATGCCGACGATGAGCCCTACGGCTGCGCACGCCAGGGCGACGCTTATGGTCAGGCGTGCTCCGGACTCCAGCGCGTCCAGCAGCTCCCGCACCCCCAGGCGCGTGCTCGCGCGCAGCTGGGCGACCACGAGGCTGACGATGATGGTCCAGAAGGCCGCGTAGGCGAGCGAGACGCCCGCGAAGAAGAGCATGTAGATGAAGAAGAGCAGCGGGAAGAGCAGGTGCCCGCGTTCTTTCATGATCTCCTTTATCCGGGGCACCTCTGCGGCGGGCAGGCCGACCAGGCCCATGCGGTCGGCCCGCAGGTGCACCTGGGTTATCACCGCCAGGTAGTAGAGCAGGGCGGGCAGGACGCCGGCCAGGACTACCGTGGCGTAGCTGATGCCCAGAGTCTCCGCCATGATAAACGCCGCGGCGCCCATAATCGGGGGCAGAACCTGCCCTCCGACCGAGGCGCTGGCCTCCACGGCCCCGGCGAAGTTGGGCCGGTAGCCGATCCTCTTCATCAGGGGGATGGTGAACGCCCCGGTGGAGACCACGTTGGCGAGCGCCGAGCCGTTGATCGAGCCCATAAACCCGCTGGAGATCACGGCCACCTTCGCCGGACCGCCCTTGGCGCGCCCGGCGAGGGCCAGGGCGAGGTCGTTGAAGAAGGCGCCGAGGCCGGTCTTCATCATGATGGCCCCGAAGATGATAAACAGGATTATGAAGTTGGCGGAGACGCCCAGAGGGGTGCCGTAGATACCTTCCAGGCCCATATACATATAGGCGGCCATGTCGTCCAGGGCGTAGCCGCGGTGGCGGAAGATCTCGCTCGGGATGATGCGCCCCAGGTAGCCGTAGAGCAGGAAGAGGATGCAGAGCGCCGGCAACCCCCAGCCCATGAGCCTCCGCGCAGCCTCCAGCACCAGTACTATCGTTACGGCGGCGAAGACGAGGTCGGTGGTGTTGTAGTTGCTCGTGCCCCGCGCCACGATGCCCGCGTAACCGAGCACGATGTACAGGTTCACGGCCACGCCGAGCGCGGCCAGCGCCAGGTCGTAGAGCGGCAGGCGCGTGCGCGAGGCACCCGAGGTGGCCGGGTAGAGCAGGAAGGCGAGGGCGAGGATGCCCGCCAGGTGCAGCGCCCGGTGCTGGTGGGCGGAGAAGACCGGGAAGGCCGCCGCGTAGAGGTGGTAGAGGGAGAGCGCGACCGCGATAACGTACACCGCGAGCGTCGCAAGTAGGCTGTCGAACCGCCGGTAGCGGAGCTCCTTGTCGTACTTCTCGGCCCGCTCTACGTTAACCGCCGGCTCTTCCCGCCTCTGATCCACCCTACTCCCCTCCCATCAGGCCGTCCGGCAGGGATACGATCCACGAACCGCTTCTGATCTCCACCGACACCGGCGCGTACTGCGGCACCTCGCCCAGGTCCAGCACCCGGCCGTCCAGCGCGAGCTCCCGGTCTACCCCGCGGGAGTGGAAGAACCGCAGCTCGGGGAAAGAGCGTCCGGTGCCGCTCAGGATCACCCACCCGTCCGCGTTGCGCACCTCGGGCGCTATCTGGTCCACCCCCGCCCCGAAGGACTTTACGCGCGCCTCCCGCAGCAGAAACCTCCCGCCCGAGACCTCGTAGACCTCCACCCAGGGAGTCTTCTCGATCGAGTGTGTCCAGGAGAGCCGGACGGTGCTGCCCTCCCGGACCTCCACCCGGTGGTAGATCTCTCCGGTCCGGCTGTTGCTTACCGTCAGATGCGCCTCCGGCCTCAAGAGCCACCCCACCGTCAGGGCGAGCAGCAGGGGCGCTGCAACCAGAGCTCCGAGCCGGACGGCCATCCATTCCCTCCTCCGGCGGCTACCGCATCCCCTGCTCGGAGTAGTACCGCTCGGCGCCGGGGTGGAGCTCTATCGGGATCCCATCCTGCGCCGTCTCCAGCGTTATCTCCCGCGCGGCGGCGTTGGTCTGCTGGATGCGCTCGATGTTCTCCCACATGGTGCGGGTGAGCTCATAGACGGTGTCCTCGTCCAGTTCGTTGCTCACCACCAGCAGGTTCGCGAAGGTGACCGTAGGCACGTCTTCCTCCTGATCCTCGTAAGTTCCGGCGGGGATGATCGCCTCCGAGTAGTAGTCGTAGTCGTTCAGGAGGTTTTGCACCCCCTCGCCCTCCAGCGGCACCACCCGGACCTCGTCGGTCGTGGAGAGGTCCGTGACCGAGGGGTTCGGGATGCCGGAGGTAAAGAAGCCCGCGTCTATGTTGCCGTTGCGCATGCCGTCTATGGTCTCGCTGTAGGAGAGGTACTGGGGCGAGAAGTCCTCGTAGGAGAGCCCGAAGGCTCCGGTCACCGCGCGGGCGTTCAGCTCGACCCCGCTGTTCGGAGCGCCCACCGAAACCCGCTTGCCGGCCAGATCCTCCATCGTCTCTACCCCGGACCCCGCGATGGTTATGACCTGCACGTACTGCGGGTAGAGCGAGGCTACGGCCGAGAAGGAGTCCACCGGCTCCTCGAACGGGCCCTCTCCGGCGTAGGCCTGAGAGGCCGCGTCGGCCTGAACGAGAGCCATCTCCGCCCGGCCCTCGTCCAGGAGATTGATGTTGTCCACCGAAGCGCCGGTCGCCTCCACGGTCGTCGTGGCCCCGAGCTCGTCCTCGTAGAGACTGGCCAGGGAGCCGCCTATGGGATAGTAGTTTCCGGACTGCCCGCCCGTGGCGATGGTCACGAACAGCTCTTCCCCCTCGCCTCCCCCGCCCGGCGGCTGGCAGGCGAGAAGCATCATGGCGAGCGCCGGCAAAAGGGCGAATGTGATGCTTCGACGCAGCACGAGCCTCCTTTCTTAGAACTCCGTCGCCTGGGTCCCACCCAAACAAATCTGGCGTTCAGTATATCTGAGACCGGAATCCGGTGCTCAGGCAGCTCCGGGGTGTGCCTCGACCCGGTTCTTGCCCCGGGTCTTGGCCCGGTAGACGGCCACGTCGGCCCGCTTGACGAGTGTGGTAGGGCTGTCTCCGGGTTGCAGCTCGGCCACGCCGAAGCTGGCCGAGAGGGTTCCTATCGGGTCGAAGTCCTGATCCTGAAGCACGGTGCGGACGCGGTCCGCGAGCCCCCGGGCCATCTCCAGCGACATCCCCGGGGCCAGGATCACGAACTCCTCGCCGCCCCAGCGCCCGAAGTGATCCCCGGCCCGCAGGTGGGACTCCACCGTCCGGGCGACCTGAGCCAGCACCGAGTCCCCGGCATCGTGCCCGAAGAGGTCGTTGATCTGCTTGAAGTCGTCTATGTCGAAGGTGATGAGCGAGAGCCGGCGACCCTCTGCGCCGGCCTTCTCCACCTCAGCCTCCAGCAGCTGCTCAATCCGGCGGCGGTTGGCCACGCCTGTGAGCGGGTCCGTCCGGGCGAGACGCTCCATCCGCTCGGCGTTCAGCTGAACCTCCCGCAGCCGCTCCTTGAGGCGGGCGAAGAAGAAGAGTAGCGCGATGATCACGGCGTTGGAGAAGTACAGCTGCTCGAAAGAGGTGTAGACCGGCCCTTCCGGGGGCATCCGGGAGGTTATGTAGCTCAAGGCGTGCGGCAGGGAGACGGCCACGAGGAGGATGTAGAACAGAGCGGAGCGGAACAGGGCCGGGCGGCTCTCGTGGACCAGGAAGGCGAGCACGTAGACCATGGGCAGCCAGAGGTACAGGCCGAGCAGAGAGTTCTTCGCCTGAAAGTGGTGCTCCGCCGCGTAGAGCGCGAAGAAGAAGACGCTCAGGAATATGGCTCCGGTGCCGGCGTAGAGCAGCTCTTCAACCCACCGCAGGGGGGCCTCCGTGCGGAGGAGGAGCAGCAGGAGCGCGCAGAAGCCGGCCGCGGCCAGCAGGACACCCCTCACGAAGGACGGCGATTGGCCGGACAGCTCGTTGATAATCAGGGCGAAGACAGAGGCCGCTATACCCAGCGCGGCGACGACGGTGTAGATCCGCCGCTTCAGTGGTCGCAGCCACTCCTCCCGCGCTCCCATGTTCTAAATATATGCCGCCGAAGGGCCGGGGTCTATACGGCGGGGGACTCGGCGGGGGACTCAGTCTGGGCCGCGGGGCAGAGCGGTGCCCTCCAGCCGGTAGACCTCCAGGGCGTTCCCGTACAGGATCCGCTCCAGCGTCTTGCGATCCAGCCCGAGCTCGAAGAGCGCCGTGGCGTTGGCCCGGATGCCGGGAACGCCGGGCCAGTCGGTGCCGAAGATCATCCTCCGGCCCAGGCGCCCGAAGTCATACCGCTCGTAGTAGTGAGGCAGCCGCCGCGGCGGCAGCCCGGAGATCTCGATCCACACGTTCTCCCGCATGAGCGCCATGAACGCCGCCGCTTCGTACCACCAGCCCCGGCCCCCGTGGGCGAGCACGATCTTGAGCTCCGGGAAGTCCCGCGCCACGTCTTCTACCAGCGCCGGGTCGGCGTAGCGGTTGGTGGAGCCGGGGAAGACGCTGGTCCCGCAGTGGAAGACGACCGGGTAACCTTCCCGCTCGCAGAACGAGTACACCGGGTAGAGCATCCGGTCGTTGGGTGCGAACCCCCCGTGTACCGGGTGCAGCTTCAGGCCCACGGCCCCGAGCCCGACTTGCCGCTCCAGCTCCTCCACCGGCGGGAAGTGGTAGTGCGGGTTGAGGTTGGCCAGGATGCGGAACCGCTCCGGATTGTGCTCCACCAGCGGGAGCAGATCCTCGATGGGCTGGATGCCCGTCGCCTTCGGGCTGTACTCGCAGAGGAGTATCGCCAGATCCACGCCCTCCCCGGCCATGTACGCGTCGAAGCGCTCCGGGACGAGCGACCCCTCGTCGTCGTAGAGCTCATCCAGCAGCACCCCCTTCCCGAAGCCCATCGCCCACTCCTTCCAGGCCAGCTTCAGGGTCGGGATGCGGGCGGCGTGAATGTGAGCGTCTATAAGCGGTATCCCGTCCAGCAATGCCCTAGCCCTCCTCCGGCCTCAGACCACCTCTCCCTCCGCCCGCCGGACGACCTCCTCCTCCGAGCGCCGCCTGAGCTTGAAGCGCTGGATCTTGCCGGTGACCGTCCTCGGCAGGTCCTCCACGAACTCCACGATGTGCGGGTACTGGTAGCGCTTCAGGCGCTCCTTGCACCAGTCCTGCAGCTCCCCTACCAGCTCCCCGGACCCCTCGTAGCCCTCGCGCAGGATGACGTAGGCCTTAATGCGGGTCAGTTCGTCTACCTGTACCCCCACCGCGGCGGCCTCGACCACGGCGGGGTGCTCCCCCAGCGTGCTCTCTATCTCCACCGGCGAGACCCACAGCCCGCCGACCTTGATCATGTCGTCCGAGCGGCCCTCGTACCAGAAGAAGCCGTCCTCGTCCTGCCGGTACCAGTCCCCGGCCGCCAGCCACTCGCCCTGCATGGTCTTCTTGGTCTTCTCGTGGTTACGCCAGTAGTAGGCGGCGGCAGAGTCGCCCTTGACGTACAGGTACCCAGCCTCGCCGGGCTCTACCGGGTAGCCGTGCTCGTCCCTTATCTCGAGCTCGTAGCCCGGCACCGGGACACCGCTGGAGCCGGGCTTGAGCGCATCCTCCGCGTTGGAGCAGAAGATGTGCAGCATCTCCGTGGAGCCGATGCCGTCCAGGATGGTCAGCCCGAAGGTCTCCTTCCACCGCCGCCAGATGCCGGCCGGCAGCGCTTCAGCCGCCGAGACGCAGAGCCGGACGGAGGAGAGGTCGCGCTCCGCAGCCCCCGGGTGGTTCAGAATCGCGTTGTAGAGCGTCGGGACGGAGTAGAAGAGCGTCGGGCGGTACCTCTCTATGGTCTCCAGCACCGCCTGCGGCGCGGGCTTGCCGGGGTAGAGCACGGTCGAGGCCCCGGCCCAGTAGGGGAACGTCATGTTGTTGCCCAGCCCGTAGGCGTGGAAGAGCTTCGAAGCCGAGAAGCACCTGTCGTCCCCGGTTATCTTCAGCACGTGCCTCGCGTACGTCTCGCAGGTATAGAGGATGTCGTGCTGGAGATGCACCGCCCCCTTCGGCCGACCCGTGCTGCCCGAGCTGTAGAGCCAGAACGCCGCGTCGTCCCGGTGCGTGCGGGCCGGGGAGAGCTCCTCCCCGCCGGACGAGATGAGCTCGCCGAAGGCGTGCGCGCCCTCCGCCCCGCCGGTGGAGATGAGCCGCACCTCCTCCGGATGGCCGTTCAGCGCCGCCCGCACCTTCTCCTCGTGCACCGGGTCGAAGACGACCGCGACGGCCTCGCTGTCGTGCAGGAAGAAGCGGTAGTCGTCGCTCTTGAGCAGGGTATTGGTCGGGATGGGGACGGCCCCGATCCGGATAGCGGCGAAGAACGTGACCGGGAACGCCGGGGTATCGTTTAGCACCATCAGCACCCGCTGCTCCCTGCGGACGCCCAGCTCCCGCAGAGCGTTCCCCAGGCTGTTTATGCGGCGGGCGAGCTCGCCGTAGGTCACCTCCTCCTCGCAGCAGTAGACGGCGACTCTACCCTCGCGGCCGGCCTCCAGGTTCCGGTCCACGAGCAGGCTCGCGTTGTACCACTGCGGTACGGCAATCATAGTTCACTCCTCCCGGATAAGCTCTGAACTACCAAACACGAGTCTCCCCTAAACTCCCAGGAGCCGGTGCTGCGTCTCCTCATCCTGGGCCAGCTCGGCGGCCGGACACTCGTGCACGATGACGCCCTTGTTCATGATGTACACCCGGTCGGCGACGGAGAGCGCGAGGCTGAGGTTCTGCTCCACGAGCAGGATGGAGAGCTCCTGCCGCTTGATGTCCTGAAGCACCTCGCCGACCCGCTTGACCATCATGGGCGCAAGCCCTTCGGAGGGCTCGTCGAGCAGCAGCAGCTCCGGGTTGCTCCTGAGCGCCCGGGCTATGGCGAGCATCTGCTGCTCGCCGCCGCTGAGCTGGTCGCCGGCGTGGCGCCGGCGCTCCCTGAGGATGGGAAAGAGGGCGTAGATCTCCTGCAGGCTCCACCGCCCGTTGCGGTCCGGCGGCAGCAAGAGCTGCTCCCTGACGCTGAGGTTGGGGTAGATCCCCCGCCCCTGCGGCACCAGCCCCATCCCCATCCGCGCCCGCCGGTAGGGCGGCTCGTCCTGGATGGGGGTGTCCTTGAAGAGGATCTCGCCCCGGCTGACGGAAATGAGCCCCGTGATGGCGCGGATGGTCGTGGTCTTGCCCACGCCGTTGCGCCCGAGCAGCGCCACCACCTCCCCCGCCCCTACCCGCAGCGAGACCCCTTGCAGGATGTGGCTACTGCCGTAGTGGGCGTGGACGTCGCGCAGCTCAAGCATCCCGCACCTCCTCACCGACCCCCAGGTAGGCGGCGAGCACCTCCTCGTTCCTGCGCACCTCCTCCAGCGGCCCGTCGGCGATGAGCCTGCCGAAGTTGAGCACCAGAATGCGCCGGGCCAGCGCCCCCACCACGTCCATGTCGTGCTCGACGATGAGGAGCGTTATCTCCCCGGGCAGCTCCTTCAGCATCGCCACCATCTCGCCGGTCTCCTGAGCCGACATCCCGGCCGTCGGTTCGTCCAGCAGGAGCACCCTCGGCCCGGTAGCCAGCGCTATCCCCAGCTCCAGCTGGCGCTGCTCGCCGTAGGAGAGCTCGGACGCCCGCACCCCGGCCCGCCCGGAGAGCCGGACGAGCTCCAGAACCCTCTCCGTCTCCTCTCCGAGCCGCGAGTAGGCCGTAATGGGTCGCAGCATCTGGAAGCTGACGCCGGCTCTGGCCTGCACGGCCAGCCGGACGTTCTCGTAGACGGTGCTCTCCATAAAGAGCGAGTTGCGCTGGAAGGTCCTCCCCAGCCCCTCCCGGGCCATCTTCTCCGGCGTGTGGCGCGTCACGTCCCTCCCGCCGAGCCTGACGGTCCCCGAGTCCGGGGGGAGCTCCCCGCTGATGAGGTTAAACAGCGTGGTCTTACCGGCCCCGTTGGGCCCCACCAGCGCCACCCGCTCGCCGGGCTCCACGGCGAAGCTCACGCCGTCTATGGCGCTCAGGGCTCCGAAGCGCTTGCATACCGACTCAAGTTCCAGTGCGGGCATAGAACCTCTCCCAGAGACTGCGAGCTATACCGGCGATCCCTCCGCGGGCGAAGAAGACGAAGAGGATGAAGACCGCCCCCATGATCATGGTCGAGCGCTCGGTGTACGAGCTGAGCCCGGTGTCTAGAAACCAGACCACCGCCGCGCCCAGCATCGGGCCGACGAGCGTCCCGGCTCCGCCCACGATGACCATGATCAGCGCCGTGGCCGAGAGCGGCCAGTTGACGTCCACCGGGGCGACGATACCGTTGTAGTGGGCCCAGAGCGCGCCGGCCACCCCGGCGACCGCCCCGGAGAGCACGAAGGCCGCCAGCTTGTAGACCCGGGTGCCATAGCCGATGGCGCGCATCCGCCGCTCGTTGGAGCCGATGCCGAGCAGTACGTGCCCGAACGGCGAACGGGTCACCAGGCGCAGCAGGAAGTACGCCCCGCCCGCCAGCAGCAGCACGAGGTAGTAGAAGCTGAAGCGGTCGAAGCTGAAGAACCCGAACAGCTCCGGATAGGGAATGCCGACGAGTCCGTCGGTGCCGCCCGTCAGCCAGGTCCACTGCTCCGCGACCACGTAGACCAGCTGCGCCAGCGCGAGCGTGATCATCAGGAAATATATGCCGGTGTTCCTGAGCGAGAGCACCCCGATGAGCACCGCGAGCAGCGTGGCGAAGACCAGCGCGCAGACCAGCGTCAAAAACAGGTTCGCCGCCTCCAGGCGCACCGCCACGATGCCGGCGGCGTACGCCCCGCCGCCGAAGAAGGCCGCGTGCCCGAGCGATATGAGCTTCGGGTAGCCCATGAGGAACCCCAGGCTGAGCGCGAAGATGGCCAGGATCATTATCTCGGTGAGCACCCCGATCATGTAGGTGGTCCCGAAGAAGGGATAGACGGCGAGCGCTCCGAGAGCCCCCAGCACCGCCAGCGTTCCGGCGCGCACCGGAAACCGCCCCGCCTTCTCCCCGGGTTTGGTCGCCTCCACCATTCTCTAGGCGTACCTCCTCTTGAAGAGTCCCTCAGGCCTGAGCAGCAACACCGCGGCCATGATGAGGTAGAGGATGAAGGCCGCCGCAGCGGGGAAGTACGCCTGCCCGAACGACTGCGTGACCCCGATGAGCAGGCTCACCCAGAAGGCCCCCGTCAGGCTGCCGAGCCCCCCGATCACCACGATGATCAGGGCCAGTATCAAGACCTGGAAGTCCAGCCCGGGATAGACGCCGAGGATGGGGGCGGCCATGAACCCCGCGAAGGCGGCGAGCGCCACCCCAAAGACGAAGACCCCGGCGAAGATGACGGGGATGTTGAACCCCAGCGCCGCGGTCATCTCCCTGTCGGCAACCCCGGCCCGGATGATAGACCCGAGCCGGGTCCGCTCCAGCACGTACCACAGAGCCGCCCCGAGCAGAACCCCGGCGGCGAGAACCGCCAGCCGGTAGACCGGGACCACCGCGCCGAAGATCTCCACCGAGCCCGTTAGAGCCTCCGGCACCCGCAGAGACTGGATCCTGGTGCCCCAGATCCACTCCGCCCCGTCCTCGAGGATGAGCGCGAGGCCGAAGGTGAGCAGGATCTGGTCCAGATGGCTCCGGTAGTACAGGGGCCGCAACAGCGCGACCTCTACCACAAGCCCCAGAAGCGCCACGATGAGCACCGTTGCCAGCAGGGCGAGCCAGAAGCTCTCCAGCACGCCGACCAGCCCGATCCCGATGAAGCCCCCGATCATGAAGAACGAACCGTGCGAGAGGTTGATGACGTCCATCATCCCGAAGATCAGGGACAAACCGGCCGCCAGCAGGAACAGTAACAGCCCGTAGGCCAGCCCGTTGAGCAGATGCGTCAGCAGCGCCTCGAAGGAGATCATCCCCTAACCCCGATCATTCTCCCGGATCCTGCACACGCTCTATTGTATCAATCATAACGTTGTCTATCGTCCCGTCGTCCAGCTGTCGCACCTCCCGGACGTAGATGTTCTGGATGGGGTTGTGGTTCTCATCCAGCTCCATCGGCCCGCGCGGGCTCCGGAATTCGACGTTCTCCATGGCCTCGATGAGGGCGTCCCGGTCCTCGGTGTTCCCGTCGGTAGCCTTGATCGCCTCCCCGATGAGCCAGGCCGCATCCCAGCCCTGCACCGCGTACACGGTCGGGTCGCGGTCGTAAGCCTCCTCGTAAGCCGCTTTGAACTCCTGGTTCTCGGGGTTGTCGAGGTCCGGCGAGTAGTGCAAGATCGTCCGAACTCCGATGGCCGCCTCCCCCTGCGCCGGCAGGGTGTCCTCGTCCACGATGTAGCCGGGACCGTAGAGCTGCGCCTCGATGCCAAACTCCCTGTACTGCTGCACGAACCGCACGGCATCGCTCCCGGCGTAGAAGCTGAAGACGCCCGGCGGATCTGCCTGCCGGATGCGGGTCAGGTACGAGCTGTAATCACTGGTCTCCAGCGGCGGGTGCACCTCCCCCACTATGGTGCCGCCGGCCTCAAGGAAGCCCTCCCTGAAGCCCGAGGACATCTCCTGCCCGGCCGCGTAGTCGGCGGAAGAGAGGAAGATCTCATCCACCCCCTGCTCGACCAGATACTCGCCCATCGGATAGCTGACCTGCCAGCTGCTGGCCGAAACCCGAAAGACGTTCCTCGCTCCCTGCCGGGTGGCGTCGTTGCCCGTGGCGTTGGCGATGACAAACGGGATGTTGTCCCGCCGCGTTATGTCTATGACGCCGTAAGCCACCGCCGTACTCACGGCCCCGGCCAGAACGTCCACCTGCTCCCGCTCTATGAGCGTGCGGGCCGCCTGCACACCGACCTGCGGATCAGCCTCGGTGTCCTCGGTGATCAACTCCACCGGACGCCCCGCAATCTCGTTCCCCTCCCGCTCGAAGTAAAGCTCCATCGCATCAGTGATGTCCTCCCCGAGCTGGGCATACACGCCGGAGTACGGCAAAATCACACCAATCCTGACCGGCTCCCCCTCCCCAGACTCACCGGCCCCAGCACACCCGGCAACCAGCAAACCCAACACCCCAACTAACAACACCCGCAGGAAGAACCCCCGCCCAATACCCTCAACTCCCAATCAAACTCCTTTCCCGTAAAAACCTCTCACAACCCTCCCCCCGAAACCTCAAGGCCCCGCTCCCCAAAAAACCAAACCCCAGCGCCTTGCAAAAAGGCGCACAAGGCCCGGATTTCGAAGCAATTTAACCCACCGTTCAGCTCTTGTCAACTGATCGTTCAGTCAAATTCCGGAAAATTTTCGGCCTTGAAAGACAAATATTTTAAGTTTAAAATATTGTGTGTTCCGGGAGCAGGAGGAGAGGGTGGGTATGGAGCGATGAGGATCTACTGCATCGGCGGCGGCCCTGCGGGGTTTTACTTCGCGATCTCGATGAAGCTGCGGGATCCTGCGCACGAGGTGACGGTCATCGAGCGCAATCCGGCCGGGGTGACCTTCGGCTGGGGTGTAGTGTTCTCCGATGCGACGCTGGACAATCTGCGGGGGAACGATCCGGTGAGTGCGGCTGAGATCCTGGAGAGCTTCGCCCACTGGGACGATATAGAGATCTTCGTCCGGGGGAAGAGCATCGCCCGTTCGGGCGGGCACGGGTTCGTGGGTATAGCGCGCAGGAAGCTGCTGGGCATCCTGGTCCGGCGGGCGCGGGATCTGGGTGTGGAGGTGTGGTTCGAGCGGGAGGTCGGGGATCTCTCGGCGTTCCGGGACGCGGACCTGATCGTGGCCTGCGACGGGGTGAACAGCCGGGTGCGCCAGATGTACGAGGACAAGTTCAGGCCCGATGTGGACGTGCGCAAAAACAAGTACATCTGGCTCGGGACGCATAAAGTATTCGACGCCTTCACGTTCGCGTTCGAGAAGACGGAGGCGGGGTGGGTCTGGATCCATGCCTACCGCTTCGACCGCGACACCAGCACGTGCATCGTGGAGTGCTCGGAGGAGACCTGGAGGGGTTTGGGCTTCGACCGCATGGGACCGGACGAGAGCGTGGCGGTCTGCGAGGAGATCTTCGCCCCCTACCTGGACGGGCGCGGGCTTATCAACAACATGCGCCACCTCGGCAAGACCCCGTGGCTGAACTTCCGGCGCATCAGCAACGAGCGGTGGTTCCACGACAACATCGTGCTGATGGGCGATGCCGCCCACACCGCGCACTTCTCGGTCGGTTCCGGGACCAAGCTGGCGCTCGAAGACGCCATCGCGCTCGCCGGGAAGCTGCACCAGGCAGAAGACCTTGCGTCTGCGCTGCAGGCGTACGAGGAGGAGCGGAAGCTGGAGGTGGTAAAGCTCCAGAGCGCCGCCCGCAACTCGACCGAGTGGTTCGAGAACATCCCCCGCTACATCAAACAGCCCCCCATGCAGTTCGCCTACGGGCTCCTGACCCGCAGCCAGCGCGTCAGCCACGAAAATCTGCGCCTGCGCGACCGGGAGTGGCTCGAAGGCATGGAGAAGTGGTTCGCGGAGCGGGCGATCGGCACCCCGGTCGAGAAGCCTATCCCCCCGATGTTCACCCCCTTCAGGCTGCGCGGGATGGAGCTGCACAACCGCGTCGTGGTCTCGCCGATGGCGATGTACAGTGCGGAGGACGGCACCCCGAACGACTTCCACCTCGTGCATTGGGGGAGCCGGGCCATGGGCGGGGCCGCGCTCGTCTTCACCGAGATGACCTGCGTGACCCCGCAGGGCCGCATCTCGCCCGGCTGCTGCGGCATGTATAAGCCCGAGCACGAGGCGGCCTTCAAGCGCATCGTGGACTTCGTACACACGCACACCGAGGCGAAGATAGCGCTCCAGCTCGGCCACTCCGGTCCTAAGGGTTCAACCAGGGTCGGGTGGGAGGGCGACAACCTGCCGCTCGAGAAGGGGAACTGGGAGGTGATCTCACCTTCGCCCGTGCCGTGGAGCCCGGTAAACCAGATCCCGCGCGAGATGTCCCGAGAGGACATGGACGAGGTTCGGGACGCTTTCGTACGCGCCGCCGGGATGGGCCTGAGGGCCGGCTTCGACATGCTGGAGCTGCACTGCGCCCACGGGTACCTGCTCTCGGCGTTCATAACGCCGCTTCTGAACAAACGCACCGACGCGTACGGGGGACCTCTGGAGAACCGGCTGCGCTTCCCGCTGGAGGTCTTCCGGGCCATGCGCGAGGTCTGGCCCGAGGAGAAGCCGATGAGCGTCCGGATCTCGGCCCACGACTGGGTGGACGGCGGAATTACCGCCGATGACGCAGTGGAGATAGCGCAGGCTTTCTATGAAGCAGGGGCCGATCTCATAGACGTCTCCGCCGGGCAGACCAGCCCGGACGCTAAGCCCGTCTACGGCCGCATGTTCCAGACGCCCTTCAGCGACCGCATCCGCAACGAGCTGGAGATAGCGACGATGGCCGTCGGCAACATCTACGAGGCCGACCACGTGAACAGCATTATCTGCGCCGGGCGCGCGGACCTGTGCGCCCTGGCCCGGCCGCATCTCTGGGAGCCCTACTGGACGCTGCGGCGGGCGGCCGAGCTGCGCTACGACGGCGCGCCCTGGCCCAGGCAGTACCTCTCCGGAAAGCAGCAACTCGAGCGCCTCATCGAGCGGGCCGACCAGATGGTGCAGCAGATCTGATGCAACCGGAGGGAGCACACGCGCTCATCACCGGCGGGGGAGGCGGCATCGGAGCGGCCATCGCCCGCCGCCTCGCGCGCTCCGGGGCCAGGGTCACGCTCTGCGGCCGCCGGCCGGAGCCGCTGGAAGCGGTGGCCGGCGGGCTGAAGAACGTCCGGGCCGTGCCGTTCGACGTGACGGATGAGCGATCGGTCGAGCGGGGAGTCGCAGCAGCGGCCGAGCACTTCGGGCCGGTGGACATCCTCGTCAACGGCGCCGGGGCGGCGGAGTCGGCTCCGTTCGTCAAAACGACCGCCGGACTCTGGGACCGGATGCTCGCGGTAAACCTGACCGGCGCGTTCCTGGTGAGCCGGGCCGTGCTGCCGGGGATGCTGGAGCGGAGGTGGGGGCGCATCGTCACCATCGCCAGCACCGCCGGGCTGCGGGGGTACGCCTACGTGGCGGCTTACGCGGCTGCCAAGCACGGCGTAATCGGGATGACCCGCGCGCTCGCGCTGGAGGTAGCGCGGCGGGGGATCACGGTCAACGCCGTCTGCCCGGGCTATACCGAGACGGAGCTGCTGGAACGCAGCATCGGCAACATCGTGGAGAAGACGGGCATGAGCCCGGACGAAGCGCGGCAGCAACTGGTCAAGAACAACCCGCAGGGCCGCTTCGTCCTGCCCGAGGAGGTGGCGGAAACGGTTGCCTGGCTGGTGGGACCGAACTCCGGAGCGGTGACCGGCCAGGCGATAGCGGTGGCGGGAGGGGAGGTAACGTAGTGCCGAAAGAGACGGCAGGCGTCTCGACCAAGGACACTCTGAGGCTCTGGCTGCGGGTACTGACGCTGCACAACATGATCGAGGCCCGCGTGCGCCGGAAGCTGCGGGAGGGCTACGACGTCACCCTCCCCCGCTTCGACGTGATGGCCGCGCTGTACAACGCCCCGGAGGGCATGAGCATGGGCGGGGTCTCCCGGCGGCTGATGGTATCCAACGGCAACGTCACCGGCATCGTCGAGCGGCTGGAGAGGGAGGGGCTGGTGCACCGGAGGCCGCAGCCGGAGGACCGCCGCCGCCACCTGGTCCGCCTCACGGATGCGGGCAGGGAGGCGTTCGAGGAGATGGCCGCCGAGCACGAGCGCTGGATCGCGAACATGCTCTCCGCACTCAGCGAGGATGAGGCCCGGCGGCTCTACGAGCTTCTGGGCAAGGCCAAGCGCTCGGTACTGGAGAGCTATGGGGAGGAGGAATCTTGAAGACCGTAGAGATGGCGAACTACGCGCCGGAGCACTTCCGGTGGGAGGCGAAAGACGGTGTCGCCACGATCACGCTCACCGGCGTCGCGCGCAAGAACCCCCTCACCTTCGAGTCCTACGCCGAGCTGCGCGACACCTTCCGCGAGCTGGCCCACGCGAGCGATATAAAGGCCGTCGTCCTCACCGGTTCGGAGGGGAACTTTTGCTCCGGCGGCGACGTGCGGGACATCATCGGACCGCTCACGGAGATGGACACGGGCGGGCTCCTGCGCTTCACCCGCATGACCGGGGAGCTGGTGAAGGCCATGCGAGGGTGCCCGCAGCCCGTGATCGCGGCCATAGACGGCGTGTGCGTCGGGGCGGGCGCGGCGATAGCGGTGGCCTCGGACATCCGGCTCGGCACGCCGCGTGCGAAGGTCGCCTTCCTCTTCACCCGCGTCGGGCTCGCCGGCTGCGACATGGGCTGCTGCGCCATGCTCCCGCGCATTATCGGGCAGGGGCGGGCGTCGGAGCTGCTCTTCACCGGCCGCACGCTGGAAGCGCAGGAGGCCGAGCGCTGGGGCTTCTTCAACCGCCTGGTAGAGCCGGAGGGGCTGCTGGACGAGGCGAGGGAGCTCGCCGCCGGTCTTGCCGCCGGGCCCAACTTCGCCCACGGCATGACCAAGACGATGCTGGGCCAGGAGTGGAACATGAGTTTGGAGGTGGCCATAGAGGCGGAGGCGCAGGCGCAGGCGCTGTGCATGCAGACGAAGGACTTCGAGCGCGCCTACCGCGCCTTCCTGGAGAAGCGCCGGCCGGAGTTCGAGGGGGACTAGGATGCCCGACCGGACGCACCTCAAGTGGCCTTTCTTCGAAGATGAGCACCGCGAGCTGGCCGCGGAGCTGGACGCCTGGGCGCAGGAGCACGTCCGCCCGCTCCCGGAGGCGACCCAAGACACCGTGGAGGAGGCGTGCCGGGAGCTGGTGGGGCTGCTGGCCGCCGGCGGCTGGCTGGCGTACGCGGTGCCGGGGGAGTACGGCGGGCGCAATGCGTCGCTCGACGTGCGCTCGCTGTGCCTGGCGCGCGAGACGCTCGGCTACCACAACGCGCTCGCGGACTTCGCGTTTGCGATGCAGGGGCTGGGGAGCGGCGCGATCTCGCTCTTCGGCTCCGAAGAACTCAAGGAACAGTACCTTCCCGCCGTGCGCGCGGGGAGGAAGATCGCCGCCTTCGCCCTCTCCGAGCCGGAGTCCGGCTCCGACGTAGCCGCGATGAGCATGACCGCCACAGAAGACGGCGACCACTACGTGCTGGACGGGACGAAGACCTGGATCTCCAACGGCGGCATCGCCGACTTCTACACCGTCTTCGCCCGCACCGGCGAGGCTCCCGGGGCGAAGGGCATCAGCGCGTTCGTGGTAGACGCGGACACTCCGGGGCTCGAAGTCGTGGAGCGCATCCCGGTGATCGCGCCGCACCCGCTGGCGAAGCTGAGATTCGAGGGCTGCCGGGTACCGAGAAGCCGGGTGCTCGGCGAACCCGGGCGGGGGTTCAAGATAGCGATGGCCACCCTGGACGTGTTCCGCTCCACCGTGGGGGCTGCGGCTTTAGGATTTGCGCGCCGGGCGCTGGATGCGGCGCTGGAGCGGGCCTCAAGCCGCAAGCTCTTCGGCGCGCCGCTGGCAGAACTCCAGCTCATCCAGGGCAAGCTCGCGGAGATGGCGCTTGGCGTGGACGCGAGCGCCCTGCTCGTCTACCGCGCGGCGTGGACCCGAGACCGCATCGCCGAGCGGGTCACCCGCGAGGCGGCGATGGCCAAGCTCTACGCCACCGAGACCGCGCAGAGGGTAATAGACGAGGCGGTTCAGATCTTCGGCGGCCTCGGGGTCACCTCCGGCCATCCGGTAGAGCGGCTCTACCGCGAGGTCCGGGCCTTAAGGATCTACGAGGGCGCCTCGGAGGTGCAGAAGGTGATCATCGCGCGCCAGACGCTCTCAGGCTTCAGGAAAAAACCAAAACCTGACGCCTGAAACCTACCAGGGAAAGGAGGAGTCAGTGGAGTCATACACCGCACACGTGGACACGTTCGCCCGGGAGCACCTACCGCCGCGGGAGATGTGGCCGGAGTTCATCTTCACCCTGCCGGAACTGGAGTACCCCGGGCGGCTGAACGCCGCGAGGGTCCTGCTGGACGACATGGCGCAGAGGGCCGGAGATAACCCCTGCGTCTACACCGGCGAGGGGGTATGGACGTACCGGGATCTCCTGGAGCGGGCGAACCGCATCGCGCGCGTGCTCGTGGAGGAGATGGGGCTCGTGCCGGGCAACCGGGTGCTGCTGCGCGCGCCCAACACACCGGAGCTGATCGCCGCCTGGTTCGCCGTTCTCAAGGCCGGGGGCGTGGTGGTCGCGACCATGCCGCTCCTGCGCAAGGCCGAGCTGGTAAAGATCCTCGGCAAGGCGCAGGTAAGCCACGCCCTCACCGACGCCCGCCTCACCGAAGAGTTGGAGGCCGCCCGCGCCGAGCAGCCCGTGCTCCGGAACGTCCTGACCTTCGGGCCGGGCGGCGAGCTGGAAGGGATGCTGCAGAACAAGTCCCCGGAGTTCGAGACGATCGAGACCGCAGCGGAGGACGTGGCGATCATTGCCTTCACCTCCGGCACTACCGGCAACCCGAAAGGGTGCGTGCACTTCCACCGCGACCTCCTTGCGGTGTGCGACACGTTCGGGAAGCACATCCTGAATACCCGGCCGGACGAGATATTCACCGGCACCCCCCCGCTCGCCTTCACCTACGGGCTCGGCGGTTACGTGCTCTTCCCGATGCGGGCCGGGGCCGCCGTCTTCCCCATCGAGAAGCCATCTCCGGACGCGCTGCTGGACGCCATCGAGCGGCGCAGGGTCACCACCATCTTCACCGCGCCGACCGCGTACCGCGGGCTGCTGGAGCGGATCGGGGAGGCGGACCACTCCTCGCTCAGGAAGTGCGTCTCCGCCGGTGAGAGCCTCCCGAAGGCGACCTCCGACGCCTGGTTCGAGAAGACCGGGATCCGCATCATAGACGGTATCGGCTCGACGGAGATGCTGCACATCTTCATCTCGGCCGCCGGGGAGGAGATCCGGCCCGGTTCTACCGGGAAGCCGGTGCCGGGGTACGAGGCCCGGGTGGTAGACGACCGGATGAGCCCGCTGCCGCCGGGCGAGATCGGGCGGCTGGCCGTGCGCGGGCCGACCGGCTGCCGCTACCTGGACGACCCCCGGCAGGCCGAGTACGTCGTGGGCGGCTGGAACATCACCGGCGACGCCTACCTGATAGACGAGGACGGCTACTTCTGGTTCCAGGCGCGCACGGACGACATGATCGTCTCCGCCGGCTACAACATCTCCGGGCTGGAGGTGGAGTCGGCGCTGCTGGAGCACGAGAGCGTGGCAGAATGCGCCGTGATCGGCGCGCCGGACGAGCTGCGCGGGCAGGTGGTAAAAGCTTACGTCGTCCCGCGCGCGGGCGTGGAGGGGACGCCGGAGCTGGCCGGGGAGCTGCAGGAGTTCGTGAAGGGGAGGCTGGCCCCGTACAAGTACCCGCGCGAGATCGAGTTCACAGGCGAGCTGCCCAAAACCCCCACCGGCAAGATCCAGCGCTTCAAGCTGCGCGAGAAGGAGCGGACCGAAGCCGGGAGCGCATCCTAGATGCGGCGGCTGCAGCCGCCGGGCTGGGCGAAGCCGAAGGGGTACGCCAACGGCATCGTCGCGGAGGGCCGGCTGGTCTTCGTCGCCGGGCAGGTCGGCTGGGACGCGGACGGGAAGTTCCGCGCCCGCGACTTCGTCGGGCAGGTGCGCCGGTGCCTGGAGAACACTTTAGCGGTGCTGGCCGAGGCCGGGGCCGGCCCGGAGCACGTCGCGCGCATGACCTGGTATATCACCGACCGGGAGGAGTACCTGGCGAACCTGGAGGGCATGGGCGAGGTCTACCGGGAGCTGATGGGCAGGCACTACCCGGCGATGGCGATGGTCGAGGTGTCCTCCCTCATCGAGGAGGAGGCGAAGGTGGAGGTGGAGACTACCGCCGTGATCCCCTCCGAACCTCTATCATAGAGAGGTGGGCTAGAAGCGAGGAGGCAGGCCTTGGAGAGCAGAACCGCTGCGAAGAACCCGGACCCCATAGATTTCCTGAATCTGGACTCCCTCTTCTCCGAAGCGGAGCTCGAGACCCGCAACCGGGTGCGGGCTTTCGTGGAGGAGGAGATCAAACCCCACATCCGGGAGTGGTACGAGAGAGCCGTCTTCCCCAAAGAGCTGGTGCCGAAGCTGGGCGGGCTCGGGGTGCTGGGGATGCACCTCGAAGGCTACGGCTGCGCCGGCAAGAGCGCCGTGGAGTACGGCCTGGCCTGCATGGAGCTCGAAGCGGGAGACTCGGGGATCCGCACCTTCGTCTCCGTGCAAGGCTCTCTGGCCATGAGCGCCATCCACAAGTTCGGCTCCGAGGAGCAGAAACGGGAGTGGCTGCCCCGGATGGCCCGCGGCGAGGCGATAGGCTGCTTCGGGCTCACAGAACCTGAGGCCGGCTCTGACCCCGCTTCCATGAAGACCTATGCCCGCAAAGACGGCTCCGGGTGGGTGCTGAACGGCAGGAAGCGTTGGATCGGGCTCGGCACCCTCTCCGAGGTCGCGGTGGTGTGGGCTAAGACCGATGAGGGCGTCCGGGGCTTCCTCGTCCCCACGGACGCCCCCGGCTTCACCGCGGTAGACATAGAGAAGAAGCTCTCGATGCGCGCCTCGATCCAGTGCGAGCTGCACCTGGAGGACGTGAGGCTGCCCGGGGACGCGGTGCTGCCGGAGGTCCGGGGCCTGAGGGGCCCGTTCGCGTGTCTCAACGAGGCGCGCTACGGCATCATCTGGGGGTCTATGGGGGCGGCCCGGGACGCCTACGAGTGCGCGCTAGAGTACGCCAAGAGCCGCGTGCAGTTCGAGAGACCCGTGGCGAGCTTCCAGCTCACCCAGAAGAAGCTGGTGGAGATGATGGTGGAGATAGAGAAGGGGGTGCTGCTCGCGCTGCATATCGGGCGGATGAAGGACGCGGGCACCCTGCACCACGCCCAGATCTCGGCCGGCAAGCTCAACAACGTACGGGCAGCGATAGAGATAGCGCGGGAGGCGCGCACGATCCTGGGCGGCAACGGGGTTACGCTGGACTACTCACCCCTGCGGCACGCCAACAACCTGGAGAGCGTCAGGACGTACGAGGGCACCGACGAGGTGCACACCCTCATCCTGGGCCAGGCCATAACCGGCATCCCCGCCTTCCGGTAGCATCCCGCTACCTGGGGGCCATCCGGATCGCGCCGTCCAGCCGGATGACCTCGCCGTTGAGCATCTGGTTCTCGATGATGTGCCCGACCAGCGCGGCATACTCCTCCGGTCTCCCCAAGCGCGGCGGGAACGGGATCTGTTTGGCCAGCGACTCGCGGGCGGCTTCGGGGAGGGAGGCCATCATCGGGGTGGCGAAGATGCCCGGGGCTACGGTCACAACCCGGATGCCGAACCGGGCCAGCTCGCGCGCAACCGGGAGCGTCATGCTCACGACACCGCCCTTGGAAGCCGCGTAGGCGGCCTGCCCGATCTGGCCGTCGAAAGCGGCCACCGAAGCGGTGTTGACGATCACGCCGCGCTCGCCGCCCGCCCCCGGCTCGGCCTCGGCGATCTTCTCGGCCGCGAGCCGGATCACGTTAAACGTCCCCACCAGGTTCACCTGCACCGCCTTCGCGAACGAGCCCAGGTCGTGCGGCCCGCCCTTGCCGAGCACCCGCTCGGCTACGGCCACCCCGGCGCAGTTGACCGCGCCGTTGAGAACGCCGAAGGAGCGGACGGCCACGTCCACCGCGTTTCGGACGCTCTCCTCGTCGGTCACGTCGGTCCTTACGAAACGTACCCGGCCGCCGAGCTTGGCGGCCAGGTTCTGCCCGGCCTCCTCGTTGACGTCCGCGATGATCACGCCCGCGCCCGAGTCGGCCAGCAGGCGGGCCGTGGCCGCGCCGAGCCCCGACCCGCCGCCGGAAACCAGGAATACCCTGCCCTGTATCTCCAAAGCTCTCCCCTCCTGTTCTAGATCCGCTCCACGACCGTGGCGGTGGCCATGCCGTGCCCGATGCACATGACCTGCAGCCCGAGCTGCCCGCCGGTGGCCTCCAGCCCGGCGAGCATCTTGCTCATCAGGCCGCCGCCGGTCGCCCCGAGCGGGTGGCCGTGGGCTATCGCGCCGCCCCACGGGTTCACCCTGTCCATGTCCGGCTTCAGCTCCCGCGCCCAGGCGAGCACCACCGAGGCGAACGCCTCGTTTATCTCGATCCAATCCAAATCGTCTATCGTGAGGCCGGCGCGCTCCAGCGCCTTCCTGGTAGCCGGTATGACACCGGTGAGCTGCATGGTGGGGTCGTCGCCGACGGCGACCCGCGCCCGGAAGCGGAACTTCGGGCGGAATCCCTCGGCCTCGGCGACCTCGCGGTCGGCCACCAGCACGGCGGAAGCGCCGTCGGAGATCTGGGACGAGTTGCCGGCGGTGATCACCCCGTCCTCCCGGAAGACGGGCTTGAGAGATGCCATCTTGGCGAGGTCTACGCTCTCCCGGATGCCCTCGTCCCGCACCCACCGCACGCGCTCGCCCTCCGCATCCAGCCCCCACGTCGGGAGTATCTCAGCGTGCCGGCCCTCGGCGGCGGCCCGGGCGGCCCGGCGGTGGCTCTCGGCGGAGTACGCGTCCAGCTCCTCGCGCGAGATGCCCCACTTCTCGGCGATCCGCTCAGCGCTCTCGCCCTGGTGGATGAGCTCGTGCTTCTTCAGAAGCTCGGGGTCCAGATTCTCAAAACCCCGCTCGCCGATGTCACTGAACATCGGGGCGCGGGTCATGTTCTCCACCCCGCAGCCGATGGCGTACTTCACGTCCCCGGCCGCCACCGCCTGCGCCGCGAAGTGCGCCGCCTGCTGGCTGGAGCCGCACATGCGGTTGATGGAGACGGCGGGCACCTCGACCGGGAAGCCCGCCATCAGCACGCCGAGCCGCCCGATGTTGGCGCCCTGCTCTCCGGCCTGCGTTACGCAGCCGGTGACCACGTCCTCTATCTTGCCGGCCTCTATCCCGGCGCGCTCGATGAGCCCGTCCAGCGCGCGGGCCAGGAGAGCGTCCGGGTGCACCTCGCGGAACGCGCCCCCGCGCCGCCCGAACGGCGTCCGGACCGCATCTATTATCACGGGTTCGGCCATGTTTCCTCCTGTTCTCCGGTCTCAGCCGTCCACGACCGTCAGTGTAACCCGGCTCGGATGCTCCGGGCCGTGGAAGATGCGCTGGCGGGCCACCGCCGTCCGGCCCGAGCGCCCGGCGCTCTCGCCGGTGTTCGGGTTCCGCTCCCAGCGCGGGTGCGAGCTGGACGTTACATCTACCCGCACGCGGTGCCCCCTCTTGAAGGTGTTCCCGGTCGCCCACAGATCCACGCAGTACTCGTAGACGCGCCCCGGCTCTATGGGTTCCGGTCTCGACGCCCGGATTACGCCGGGCGCGGGGTAGCTCTCGCGCGCGCTCGCCCGGATGATGCCGTCGGCGAGGACTATCGCCTTGCCGTCGGGGTGCACGTCCACGAGCCGGACGACGAAGTCGGTGTCCGGCGCGGAGGAGGCGGTGTACAGCGTGGCCCACACCCTGCCGAGCACGGTGTAGTCCGACTCCAGCGGCTCGCTCGTGTAGGTGAGGACGTCGTCCCGGGCCTCTATCCCGCGCTGGTCCAGCGCGCCGGAGCCGTGTATCGGCGGCAGCAGCGTCGCCCCGCCGAGGGTCGGGACGGGGTCTTCGGGGTCGTAGTAGTACTCGCCGGGCTCGCCCTTCTGCGGAGCGCGGCGGGAGAGGCCGCCGCCCGGCTGCAGATGCCAGCTCTCCTCCCTCGCACCGGGGACGGGCCACTCCCCGTAGCCGCGCCAGCGATTCTCGCCCATCACGAAGACCTCGACGGGGGGCGTCCCTTCGAGAGCCCGCTCCTCCCCCTTGAGCGTCGCGTCGAACCAGCGGAGCTGGCGGTCGGTGAGGTCGCCGCGGGCGTCTATGAAGAGGCCGGAGCTGGCGAACCCGAAGTCCAGGTCCCCCTGGGTGCTGCCGAAGTCCGCATGGGTCCACGGCCCGACGAGGAGGCGCGGCGGGCGCATCCCGGATTCGGCGGAGCGCTCCTTCATCGCCTCGTACTGCCGCAGCGTCTCCCCGATGAAGCAGTCGTACCAGCCGCCGATGTGGTAAGCGGGGACCTGGATGCGGCCGTACTTGCCGTCTATGTTCACGGCCTCCCAGACCCCATCCTCCACGCCGCGTCCCAGGCCGAGGGCCGGGAGGAGGCCTTCGGGGTCCGGGAGCTTCGAGAGCGGGAGCGCCTCGTAGCCGCCTCCGGCGAGGAGCTCGTCTATGGTCCGGATGAGCTCCGGGAGCCTCTTGCCGATCTGCTCCTCATCCCCGGCGTACCGGCGGAAGAGTGTGTGCGGGGCGATGGCCCCCTGTGCCCAGTACTGGATGAGCCCGAGCTCCTGCACCCCGCCGCGCAGGCTCGCGCCGTTCAAGTGGTTGCCCCAGGTCTGCCCCGGCGCCAGGCTCACGAGGGAGGGCGGCCGGGCGGTTGCCGCGTGCCACTGCGTCTTCCCGAAGTACGAGAGCCCCCACATCCCCACCCGTCCGTCGGAGCCGGGGAGCTTCGCCGCCCACTCCACGGTGTCGTACCCGTCCTCCGTCTCCTGCGGGAAGGAGCCGAACTCGCCCCCGGAGGCGAAGCGGCCGCGCACGTCCTGGACCACCACGATGTAGCCGCGCGAGGCGGCCCGGAGGGGGTCAAAGTACGTGGTATCGCGCGGGAGATCCTTGCCGTAGGGCAGGCGCGTCAGGAGCACCGGGTACGGACCGCCCGAAGCCGGGCGAAAGACGTTGGACATGAGGGTTACGCCGTCGCGCATCCTCGCCGGGACGTTGTACTGGACCGTGACCTCCATCCCCCTCCTTCCGGTCGTGGGTTTTCAGGCGAGCTGGTAGTCCTTGAACCGTTCGCGCAGCGCCCGCTTGAGGAACTTGCCGGCCGGGGTGCGCGGGATCTCGTCCACGAACTCTATCGCGTCCGGCAGCCACCACTTGGGGAACTCCGGCCGGATGAAGTCTATAAGCTCCTCGGGCGTGGCGCTCTGGCCTTCCTTGAGCACCACGATCCCTAAGGGGCGCTCCTGCCACTTGGGGTGCGGGACGGCTATCACGGCGGCCTCGGCCACGGCCGGGTGGCCCATCAGGGCGTTCTCCAGCGCGACCGAGGAGATCCACTCCCCCCCGCTCTTAACGAGATCCTTGGTGCGGTCCTGCAGCTCTAGGCATCCCCGCTCGTCTATGGTCATCACGTCCCCGGTGCGGAACCAGCCGTCCTCGGTGAAGCGGTCGGCGGCCTCCGGGTTCTCGTAGTAGGCGCTCGCCACCCAGGGGCCGCGCAGCTCCAGTTCGCCCATCGTCTCGCCGTCCCACGGCGCGAACCCCTCCGCACCGCGCAGGCGCATCTCGATGAACGGGATGGGGTAGCCCTGCCTGGACAGCAGAGCGTACTTCTCGTCGGCGGGCGCATCCTGCATGTCGGCCGGGACGGCGGCGACGGTGGCGAGCGGCGCGGTCTCGGTGAGGCCCCACATATGGATGACCTCGACGCCGTAGTCCTCTTTGAGGCGCTTGATCATGCCCTTCGGCGCTGCGGCCCCGGCCACGATCACGCCCCGCAGGCCGGAGAGGTCGTACTGCCCGGGATTGCGCTCCAGCTCCTGCAGGATGCTCAGCCAGACGGTCGGCACGCCGCCGGAGAGCGTAACCTTCTCCTCCTCTATAGTCTTAAGCAGCCTCGCCGCGTCGAAATGCGGCTTGGCGAAGAGGAAGCGCGCCCCCACCATCGCGGCCACGAACGGCTGGCACCAGTTGTTGATGTGGAACATGGGGACTATGGGGTAGATCACATCGGACTGCCGGATCCCCGCCGTGTCCGCCATCGTCCAGGTCATCGCCTGCAGCACGAGCGAGCGGTGCGAATACAGCACGCCCTTGGGCCGGCCCGTCGTCCCGGAGGTGTAGCAGAGCGCCGCCGCCTGCCCCTCGTCGAAGTCCGGGTACTCGAACCTCTCCTCGTCCGCGCTCTCCAGCAGCTCCTCGTAGTCCAGCATCCCCTCCGGCACGCTACCGTCTCTGGAGATGACGATGACCCGCTCCACGTCCACGCGCTCGCGCACCCGATCGAGGAGCGGCAGGAAGTCCTCATCCACGATGACGATCTTGTCCTGCGCATGCTCCACGATGTAGGCCAGGTCGTCCGGCCGGAGCCGCATGTTGAGCGCGTGCAGCACCCCTCCTGAGGCCGGGATGCCGAAGAAGGCCTCGAAGTGCCGGTGGTGGTTCCAGGCCAGGGTGGCCACCCGGTCGCCGGACTCCACCCCCAGCTCCCCGAGGGCCACCGCCAGCTTCTTGGCCCGCCGCGCGAAGTCCGCGTAGGTGTAGCGGTGGTAGGTGAAGTCCGGTAGCTGGGTCGTTACCTCCCGCCACCAGAAGTACGTCTCCGCCCGGCGCAGGATGGCGGGCAGGGTGAGCTGGTAGTCCATCATCAGGCCGTTCATATTCTGACTCCTCCTTCGCTTGTGATCCCCTGCACGGTACGGTCTCCTCCCCCCATCACGTCCCCGGCAGCCGCATCACCCCCTCTACAGCCTCTTCCTCCACGCGTGGTTGCGGTCCAGCACCCGGAACCCAGCGGCCGCGTAGAGCCGCCTGGCCGGCCCGTTCGCGCCCTCGCTGTTCAGGTACGCCGCCCGGGCCCCGAGGTCCCGGAGCCGCCGCAGCCCCTCCGCCACGACCGCCCGCCCCAGCCCCCTGCGCCGGTACCCCGGGTGAACCCCGACCGGCTCGAAGACCCCGATCCGGTTCGCCGCATCTAGCCACGCGATGCAGAAGGCGACGAACGCCCCGTCGGGCGCGCAGACGACGAGATCCAGGTCGGAGCGGTAGGCAGGGGACCGCATGACCGCCCGGTACTTCTCGACCGTCACCTGCGACGGCGCGAACGCGCTCCGGTGCACCGCCGCGCGCTCCTCCACCTCCTCTCCCCGCACGGACCGGAGCGCGTACCCCGGCGGCAGCTCCGGCTCCGGCAGCGCGCCGTCCAGCTCCCGCTTCCAGAAGAGGAGCCACCGCCCCGTCCTCCCGTAGCCGCGCCGCTCCAGCAGCCCGTTCCGCCGGCCGTCCCGCGCGTAGCTCCAGACGCTCAGGGCGCTGAACCCTTCGTAACGTCCCCGGCGTTCGGCCCAGGCCAGCATCTCCTCTTCGAGACGCCGGTAGCGGGGGTGAGCCACGATATCCACCTCGTCCCCGCTCGGCCAGGCGAAGCCGACAACCCGCCCGGCCTCTCGCCACAGCCGGGCGGCCTCGACGCCTCCGCCGTTGTCGGCAAAGCGCCACCAGTCTATCTCCCCGGCGGTAGCGTACACGAGGCCGCCGGGATCGAATGCCTCGACCAGCAGCTCCCGCATCCGGGCGTAGTCCTCTTCGCCGGAGTACGGGCGGGAAGCCGTGTCCACGGGAAGCCGCTTCAGCATGTACCTCCGCCGCTCTACGCCGAGAGCACGGCTTCCCGGATCCGGCCAGATCTGATGAGCTCCACGACCTCCTTTATATCCCGCTCCATGCGCCGGTCGCCGCTCAGGAACGGGACGCGCTCCCGGATCTTCCCGTAGGCGGCGCGGGTCTTCGGGCTCATGCCCTCCGGACCGCGCAGATCCAGAGCCTGGCAAGCGGCGATGAGGTGTATGGCCGCCACGTTCTGCGCCAGCTCCACGATGGTGCGGGCGTCGCGGGCCGCGATGGAGCCCATGCTGACCTTGTCCTGGTTGTGCGCCTCGGTCGAGCGCGAGTGGACGCTCACCGGGCCTGAGAGCCTGCACGCCTCGGCGACCATGGACGAACAGGCGAGCTGCATCCCCTTGAACCCGTGGTGCAGCCCGGCCCGGGGATCGTCCGGGGTAAGGCGCGGGATGAGGTTCGGTGTGAGGCCGTTGTTGAACTTCTCGTCTACGAGGAGCTCCAGCTGCCGGTCCAGCAGGTCCGCCACGTTTGCGAGCGCGATCTTGAGCGAGTCCATGGCCTGCACGACGTGCCCGCCGTAGAAGTTGCCGCCGCTGTGCACGGTCCGGCCGGTGGCGTCGAAGAGGGGGTTGTCGTCGGAGGAGTTGATCTCGGTCTCGACCCACTTTTTTACCCACGTGAGCGTGTCGCGCAGCACGCCCGTGACGTGTGGCGCGCACCGGATCGAGTACTTGTCCTGGATATTCCGCTCCAGCTCCCGGTACCCCCGGTCGCCGAGGCCGTTGCCGGAGAGGATCTGGTCTATCTCCTTTGAGAGCTCGGAACCGGCGAGCAGCTCGCGGATGAGGCCGGCGCTCTTGACCTGCCCGGGGTGGGGCTTGTTCTCGTGGATGAAGGCGTCGAAGTGCGCCCGGTTGCCGAGCAGCGCCTCGGAGGCCATCGCCGTGCCCACATCCGCGACGAACGCCAGTTCCATCGAGTCCCAGACCGCTAAAGCGGCGTATGCGCTCATGAACGAGGTGCCGTTGGTGATCGCCAGCCCCTCCTTGGCCTCCAGCTCCAGCGGCTCCAGTCCCAGCTCCTCCAGCACCTCCTTCACGTCCCGGACCTCGCCCCCGTAGAGCACCTCGCCGTGACCGGTGAGGGCGGAGCCCACATAAGAGAGCGGGACGAGATCTCCACTCGCCCCGCATGAGCCGCGCTCCGGTATGAGCGGCACTATGTCGTGTCGTAGGAAGGCCAGCATCAGCTCCACCAGCTCCCGCCGGACCCCGGAGTTCCCCCGGGCCAGGCAGTTGACCCGCAGCAGGATCGTGGCCCGGGCCACCTCCGGCGGCGAGATCCGGCCGGTCCCGCAGCCCATGAAGCGCAGGATGTTGCGCTGCAGCTCGGCCGTCTTCCGGGAGGAGATCTGGCGGTGCGCGCTGTCCCCGAAGCCGGTGGTCACACCGTAGATGGGCAGTTCCTCGGAGATGAGCTCCTGCTTGAGCGCCCGGGAGGCCTCGATCCTCTCCAGCGCCTCCCCGGATAGTACGCATTCAACATTCTTGAGCCGCCGCGCAATGTTCACCACGTCCTCGACGGTCAGCGTGCGACCGTCCAGCTCGAACTTGGCCCTGGTGGCCGCGGAAGAATCGGTCATGCCCGTCACCCCTTCGGACTTTTTACATTATATATAACATTTTAGCGCGGCGGTGCCTCAGCCGCCGCGCCGGACGACGACCGACTTGCTCTCCGTGTAGTAGTCGAGGGCCTCCATGCCGTGCTCCTTGCCGTAGCCGGACTGCTTCCAGCCCCCGAACGGCAGCTCGTCGTAGACGACCTGCGGGGAGTTGATCCAGGTGTAGCCGGCCTCTATCTTCTCCGCCGCATCCGAGGCCCGGTCGAGATCCCGCGTCCATATAGAAGACCCCAGCCCGTAGATGGAGCCGTTGGCCAGCTCCAGCGCTTCGTCCATGTCCCGCACCCGCCAGATGGGCAGCGCCGGACCGAAGACCTCCTCCCTCGCCACCCGGGAGCCGTGCGAGGGCTCGAGCAGAAGCGTGGGCTCGTAGAAGTTGCCCCGCTCGTACTTCTCGCCCCCAGGCCGCTTAGCACCGTGCAGCACCTCCGCGCCGGAGTCCACGGCGTCCTCTACCTGACGCTCCAGCAGCTCGCGTCCCTCCGGCGTGTGCAGGGGGCCGAGGATCGCCCCCTCCTCCGTCCCCGGCCCCACGCGAAGCTTTCGCACCTTACCGAGCAGCTTCTCTAAAAACTCGTCCGCCACGCTCTCGAAGACGTAGAGACGCTTTATCGCCAGGCACGCCTGCCCGCAGTTGAAGAAGCGCCCGACGCTGGCCGCGCTCGCGGCCCGGTCTAGATCCGCATCCTCGCAGACGATCATGGGGTCCGAGCCGCCGAGCTCCAGCGTGGTGCGCTTGAGGTCGCCCGCCGCCAGCGCCATGAGCTTCTTGCCGACCGGCGTGGACCCGGTGAACGCTACCTTGCGTACCCGCGGATGCCCGGCCAGCGCCTGCCCGGCCTCCGGCCCGGTCCCGGTGACCACGTTGAACACCCCGGCGGGCAGCCCGGCCTCGTGCATGATCCCGGCCAGCCGCAGCGTGACGAGCGGGGTGGTCTCCGCCGGCTTGGCAACGACCACATTCCCGGTTACGAGCGCCGGACCGAGCTTGTTGGCGAGCAGCGTGGTCGGGAAGTTCCAGGGCACGATGGCCCCCACCACACCCAGCGGCCGCTTGATGATGAGACCGTAGGTATCCCGGTCCAGATCCGGCACGTACCCGCCGCGCAGGTTCTTGGCGAGCCCCGCGTAATGCTCTAGCGTGTGGAAGCAGCGCCGGATCTCCAGCCGCGCCTCCCGCAGCGGTTTGCCCTGCTCGGCGGTCAACACCGGCGCGAGCTCGTCAACCCTCTCAAGCACCGCCCGCGCACACTCCAGCAGAATCTCACCCCGCCGGGAGGCCGGAAGGTCGCGCCAGCCCGCGAACGCCTCGTACGCGCTGCCGACCGCCGCATCTACCTCCTCCGCCCCGGCCGCCGGAACGGTGTCCACCTCTTCCCCGGTCGCAGGGTTCACAACGGAGATCCGCTCCACCCCAGCCTCGATATACCTGCCGCCGATGAACATCTCAGCCATCGAATGCTCCTTTCGCCCGGCCAGGAGCGAGGCACCGGCCGCCTCCTCTCCCTCTAACGCCCGCAGAACGCCTCCCGGCCCCCGGGCCGGATACATCTTAACTGACCGGTCAGTTTTTTTCCAGTTACCGGGAGAGGGGTTTTCCGCCTGCCGCCCGGTTGCGGAGCAGCGGGGCGGCGGCGTAGGCGTCTCCGTGCAGGGCGCGCAAGGCGTCGAGGACGCGCAGTATGCGTTCCGCTCCCAGCTCGTCGGCCCAGGCGAGCGGTCCCTTCGGGTAGTTGACGCCGAGCTGCATGGCGCGGTCTATGTCCTCTGCGGAGGCGACGCCTTCGGCGAGTGCGAAGGCGGCTTCGTTGGCGAGCGCGGCGACCGTGCGGAGTGCGGCCCCGGCGGGCAGGTCCGGGACCCAGGCGGGGGTGAGGCCTGCGGCGCGGACGAGCGCCCGGATCTCGCGGCGGGTGGCGCGATCGGCATTGCCTGCAAGCTCCACGGCGGTGGAGGCGTTGGAGAAGCGCCGGATACCGACCGGTGCTCCGGTGGCGGCCAGCGTCTCTTCGTCTCTGAGGGCCCGGATCTCGACCTCTCCCCGGCCGGTCTTCACGCCGAGGGCTGCGGCCAGCTCGTCGTCTCCGGTGAGGAAGAACCGGCCGGGGTCGAAGGTCCCGGGCTCCTCGGCGGTCTCTTCCCCGCCTTCGTACTCGTAGAATCCGCGGCCGGTCTTGCGGCCCAGCAGCCCGGCTTCGACCATGCTGCGCTGCAGGTGGGAGGGGCGGTAGCGCGGCAGGCCGTAGGAGCGTTCGTACATGGACTCCGAGGTGGCGAGATTGATATCCACCCCGATCAGGTCCATGAGCCGGAAAGGTCCCATGCGGAAGCCTGCTCCCTCGAGGGCGGCGTCTATCTGTGCGGGCTCGCCGCCGGCCTCCAGCAGCCGCAGCCCCTCCAGGTAGAACGGCCGGGCGACCCGGTTCACGATGAACCCCGGTGTGTCGGCGGTCACGACGGGGACCTTGCCCAGCCTCTCCGCGAGGGAGGAGGTCTTGCGTACGACCTCCGGGGCGGTGAGCGGTCCGGCGACGACCTCTACCAGCTTCAGGGCCGGGACCGGGTTGAAGAAGTGCATCCCGACCACGCGCTCCGGCCGTTCGGTGGCGGCGGCTATGCGGGCTACTGAGAGCGAGGATGTGTTCGTGGCGAGCACCACGTCGCGCGGGGCCTCCCGGTCCAGCTGCGAGAACACCTCCCGTTTCACGTCCAGATCCTCGAAGACGGCCTCGATCACGAACGGCGCGTCGGCGCAGAGGTCGAGGTCGGTGCCGGATCTCACGCGCTCCAGTGCGGCGTCCCGGTCGGATTCGGAGATGCGTCCCTTCTCCACCCGGCGGTTCAGGTCTCTCTCGATGCGGGCGCGGCCCCGTTCGAGCACCGCCTCCTCCCGGTCCACCATCACGACCGAGAGGCCCGCCAGCGCGGCGGCCTCTGCTATCCCCGCGCCCATCGTACCGGCGCCCACCACGGCGAGATCCGGCATCAAAACCCTCCTCAACCTCCGCGTCAGGTTACGGGGAGATCATACATCCTCTGCCGGCTTCCCGCGGGGCCGGTAAGAGCGCGCGCTCATCCCCGGTTCGCCGCCGGCCCGGGCGGCGCGCAGCAGGAGAGAGGCGCCGGCGAGGGAACCCGCGGCGGCCAGGGGCCAGGAGAGGAGCCTCGGGAAGCGAACTCCGAGGACGGAGATCCCCAGCAGGGCGCCGCCGACGGCCGCGTTTATGGTCCGTTCGTGTGTGTTCACGGGGGTCGTGCTCGTCTGGAGCGCAACACCGCCGACCCTCCTGAGCGTGGCGGTCGCCTGGGACCCGCTCCCGGGCCCGCCGCGCTGGACCCGGCGTTCGGAGCGGCTGATGGGGCGCTCCGGCTCGGGCTTCGGGCGGCGGGCGGTCCGGACGAGCTGTATCTCGCGGGCGTTGGCCAGATCTTCCTCGAACATCCGCTCCATCCGCGCGCCGAAGTCCCGGTCCTCGGCCACCAGATCCAGCTCCCAGTTGGCCACCAGGCTGCCGACGTTCAGGTTCGTAGATCCGATCCGGGACCACCAGCCGTCGGCGACGGTGGTCTTGGCATGCATCATCGGGCCGCCGTACTCCCAGATGCTCACCCCGGCCTCAAGCAGTTGCCGGTAGCCGGTGCGGGAGAGGAGCCCGATCCAGGGCAGGTCGTTGGTGGCCGGCAGCAGCAGCCGCACGTCCACTCCGTCCCGCGCGGCCGACATCAGCGCCAGGTTGAGCACCGGCACGGAGACGAAGTAGGCGTCGGAGATCCAGAGCCGCTCCTCGACCCCTGCGCACAGGAACTCCAGCGCCCGCAGGATGCGCATCTTGCCCGGCTCCTGGATGACGACGCGCACGGCCTCCCTCCCGGCCGCCGGGATGCTCCCGGCGGCGGGCCGCTCGTCACCGGGGAGGGGATCTCCGGTCCGGTCCCACAAGCTCGCGAAGGCCCGCTCCAGGTCGGCCACCGCCGGGCCCCGCACGCTCACCGCCGTGTCCCGGTAGGTCAGGCCGGTCTCCGGCGAAGTCTGCAGCCAGTCGTCGCCGATGCAGACGCCCCCGGTGGAGGCGTAGACACCGTCCACCGCCAGCAGCTTGCGGTGGTCTCTGCGGACCGCGCCCGCCAGCCGCCCCGGAGCCGGCGGGTTTACCATGCGCACCTCGGCCCCCGCATCCCGGAGCCGCTGCCAGAACGCGCGCGGCACGCCCAGACAGCCGAACCAGTCCACGAGCACCCGCACGCGCACGCCTTCCGAGGCTTTCTGGCAGAGGGCCTCGGCGAAGCGCCGGCCCGTGTTGTCCGCGCGGAAGATGTAGTTCTCCAGGTGCACCCAGCGTTCGGCGCGCCCGATGGCCTTAAGCCAGTCGTCGAAGGTGACGGGCCCGTCGCGCAGCAGCGTAAGCCGGTTGCCCCCGCGCAGCGGCGAGTCGGTGATCCGGGCCAGGATCCGGTCCAGCCGCTCGTCCGGCCGGTCGGAGCTCGCAGCTTCAGCCAGGGTGCGCCCGCGCAGTCTCATTCCCTGAGAGTCTACCCGCTCCGGCCGGAGGCATGCCACTCTCCCGGCCGGGCCGCGCCTACCTCTGGGAGAAGGCCTGCACGCCCGTGATCTCGCGCCCCACGATGAGCGACTGCACGGTGTCGGTCCCCTCGTAGGTGTAGACGGCCTCCATGTCGGCGAAGTGCCGGGCCACGTGGTAATCCAGCAGGATGCCGTTGCCGCCGAGCATGTCCCGGGCCTCGGCGACCACCTTGCGGGCCTTGCGGGCGTTGTTCATCTTCGCCAGCGAGGCCATCCCCGGCGTCATCTTGCCCTCGGCGGCGAGCTGGGAGAGCCGGTAGCAAAGAAGCTGCATGGAGGTGATCTCGGCCAGCATCCCGGCCAGCTTGCTCTGGATGAGCTGGTAGTTCACCAGCGGCTTGAAGAACTGCGACCGCTGCTGGGCGTAGGCGAGCGCCGCCTCGTAGGCCGCTATGGCGTGCCCGATCGCCTCCCAGGCCACGCCGTAGCGCGTGGCGGTGAGCACCTTAGCCGTGTCCTTGAACGAGTTGGCCTTCGCCAGCCGGTTCTCGGCGGGCACGCGCACGTTCTCCAGCTTGATCTCGGCCTGCCAGACGGCGCGCTTGGAGATCTTGCCCTTCATCACCTCGGCGGTGTAGCCGGGCGCGCCCTTCTCGACCAGAAAGCCGCCGACCTCGCCCTCCTCGTCCCGGGCCCAGATTATGACCACGTCCGCAAACGAGGCGTTCCCGATCCAGCGCTTCTCCCCGTTGAGGACGTACTCATCTCCGTCCCTGCGGGCGCTGGTCTCCAGCATGACCACGTCGGAGCCGTGGTTAGGCTCGGTGAGACCGAAGGCTCCGATCTTCTCCATCCTCGCCATGACCGGCAGCCACTTCTCCTTCTGCTCCTCGCTCCCCAGAAGAGCGATGGACTGCATCGCGAGCCCCGAGTGCACCCCGAAGAAGGTGTTGAAGCTGCCGTCGCCCCGGGCCATCTCCATCCCGATCAGGCCCTCCGCCACCGGCGAGAGCCCCGGACACCCGTAACCCCTTATGGTGCCGCCCGCGATGCCCAGCCCGGCGACCTTCGGTACCAGATCGAACGGAAACTCCCCCCTCTCCCAGTACTCGTTCGCGACCGGAATGAGCTCCTCGTCGCAGAAGCGCCGGACCTTGTCCCGTACCGCCCGCTCCTCGTCGGTGAGCAGCTCGTCCATAAGGTAGAAGTCAGTGCCCTGAGACCGCCTGAGCTCCTCGGTGATCATGCCTCTCCCTCTCTTCGCTCTCCCGGAAATACGGCCCCCGAGACCGGTCCCGCAAGCACGGATTCTTCCTGCCCGGCCGGAGGCCGTGCTATTATAGGTTTAGAATATCAAAATTGACAACATCGCGAAGGGAAAGGACTGTCATCATGCAGCAAGAAGCCGGCATCCGTCTCAGCGATAGCGTCAAGGATATCCCCAATCTCGTGCAGGCGCTCTTCCGCAACGTCGAGCGGCGACCGGAGAAGACCGCTCTTGCATACAAGGCCGGCGGTGGCTGGCGGGAGATCTCCTACCGCGAGCTTGGGGAGCGGGTAGAGCGGTTCGCCGCCGGGATGGCGGCTCTGGGGGTGGAGCGCGGGGACCGGATGGCGCTCATGTCCGCCAACCGTCCGGAGTGGGCCATCTCGGACTACGCCATTCAGAGCCTGGGAGCGGCGACGGTTCCCATCTACCCCACTCTGGAGCCGCATCAGATAGAGCACATTCTTGAGGACTCCGAGGCCCGGGCGGTCATCGTGGAGAATGAGGAGCTGCTGCGCCGGGTCCGGGAGGTCCAGGAGGACTTCCCCGTCGTCGTGATGGACGACGCGTTCACCGGCGAGAACGAGAAGACGCTGCGCTTCGAGAGCGTCTACCGCTCCGGAGAGGAGCGCCCGAAGGAGGACTGGCGCGAGGTCTGGGGGGGCATCGGCCGGGACGAGGTGGCCACCATCCTCTACACCAGCGGGACCACCGGGGCTCCGAAGGGCGTCATCCTGACGCACGACAACATCCTCTCGAACATCGAGGGCATAGTGGAGGCCGTTCCGCTGCGGCCCGAAGACGTCTTCCTCTCCCTGCTGCCGCTCTCGCACATCTTCGAGCGGACGGCGGGTCAGTTCGTGGCGCTCACGCTGGGATGCTCCATCTACTACGCCGAGTCGATCGAGAAGGTTCCGGAGAACCTGCGCGAGGTGAGGCCGACCGTGGTCCCGAGCGTGCCGCGCCTGTACGAGAAGATGTACGACCGGGTGCAGCAGCGGCTCTCGCAGGGGCCTGCGCTGCGCCGGAAGCTGGCCGCCGCCGCCATCGCGGCCGGGCGCGAGAAGTACCGGCTGCGACTGCGGGGGCGGGAGCCCGGCGCGTGGCTCAGGTTCAAGCTCGGGCTCTTCGAGAGGCTGGTCTTCAACAAGATCCGGGAAGCCACGGGAGGGAGGCTGCGGTTCTTCGTCTCCGGCGGCGCCAAGCTGGAGGCTGAGATCGGAGAGTTCTTCTACGCCGCCGGGGTGCCTATCCTGGAGGGCTACGGGCTCACCGAGACCTCGCCCGTGATCTCCTGCAACCGGCTCGGGCGGGAGAAGTTCGGCACGGTCGGGCTGCCGCTCTTCAACGTGGAGGTCAGGATCGGGGAGCACGGGGAGATCCAGACCCGCGGCCCGCACGTCATGCGGGGCTACTTCAACCTCCCGGAGGAGACCGAGGCAGCCTTCACCGAGGACGGCTGGTTTAAGACCGGGGACATCGGCGAGATAGACGATGAGGGCTACCTCAAGATCACGGACCGGTTGAAGAACCTTATCGTGCTCAGTACCGGCAAGAACGTCGCCCCCCAGCCGATCGAGACGAAGCTCGTCACCATGCCGCACATCTCGCAGGCCGTGTTGCTCGGCGACGGGCGCAAGTACGTCTCGGCGCTTATCGTGCCGGACTACGAGGCCGTCCGAAACAGGCTGGCAACGGACGCCGCGCCCGCAGAACTGGCGGAGGATGAGCGGGTCCGCGAGCTCATCCAGAAAGACATAGACACCGCCTGCGCCGAGTTCGCCGACTACGAGCGGCCCAAGAAGTTCGCACTGCTCGCGCGCGAGTTCTCCCAGGAGGAGGGCGAGCTCACCCCGACGCTCAAGGTCAAGATGCGCGTCGTGCAGGAGCGCTACGCGGGCCAGATAGAGCGCCTCTACGCCGGCAGCTAGCATACATGGTACATTAGGCCCGTATAGCGGGCTCCGAAGGGGAAGGAGAAGGGCATGACGCTGAACCTCGCCGTGCTGCTGGAGGAGAGCGCCAAGGCTCACGCGGACAAGCCGGCGCTGCTCCTGGGCGAGCACAGGATGGCCTACGCCGAGCTGCGCGGAGCGGCTAAGAAGTTCGCCGGGGCTCTAGAGGCTCTGGGCGTGGAGCCCGGCGAGAAGGTGGCGATGATGGTGCCCAACGTCCCGCAGTTCGCCGTGGCCTACTACGGCATCCTCAACCGGGGCGCGGTGGTGGTCCCGCTGAACGTGCTGCTCAAAGAGGACGAGATCGCCTACCACCTCGAAGATTCCGACGCCAGGGCGCTCGTAGTATGGGAGGGCTTCCTGGAGGAGGCCCACAAGGGCTTCGAGAAAGCGGCCGGCTGCCGGGAGCTCATAGTAGTCGAGGCTCCGGGCGGAAACGGGGCTCGGGACGGGATGCGCGGGTTTGCCGCACTGCTATCCGAGCACCCGCCGGAGTACGAGCTGTACCAGCCCATGCCGGACGACACGGCCGTCATCCTCTACACCAGCGGCACCACGGGCCGTCCGAAAGGCGCGGAGCTCACGCACTTCAACCTGTTCTACAACGCCTCCTACTCGGCCGACCGGCTGATGGACGTAACCGAGGACGACGTGGTGATCGGGGCCCTGCCGCTCTTCCACGTCTTCGGCCAGACGTGCGTTATGAACACCATGCTCTACAAGGGCGGCACGATAGCTCTCATCCCCCGCTTCGAGCCTGACGCGGCGCTCAAGACCATCCAGGACGCCCGGGTGACCATCTTCATGGGCGTGCCGACGATGTACCAGTACCTCATGCGCCACCCCGAGCTGGAGAGCTTCGACACCTCCAGCCTCAGGCTCGGGATCTCCGGCGGCTCGGCGATGCCGGTGGAGGTGCTGCGGGCGTTCGAGGAGAAGTTCGGGGTCACGATCCTGGAGGGCTACGGCCTCTCGGAGACCTCGCCCGTGGCCAGCTTCAACCGGTCGGCGGAGGTCCGCAAGGCCGGCTCCATCGGGCTGCCGATCTGGGGCACCGAGGTGAGGGTCGTGGACGGTAACGACCGGGAAGTCCCGCGCGGCGAGCGGGGCGAGCTGGTCATCCGCGGCCACAACGTGATGAAGGGCTACTACAAACGGCCTGAGGCGACCGCCGAGGCGATGAGAAACGGCTGGTTCCACACCGGAGACGTGGCCACGCAGGACGAGGACGGCTTCCTGTACATCGTAGACCGGGTGAAGGACATGATCCTGCGCGGCGGCTACAACATCTACCCGCGCGAGGTCGAGGAAGTCCTCTACCAGCACCCGGCCGTCGCCGAATGTGCCGTGATCGGGGTGCCGCACGAAGAGCTCGGCGAGGAGGTGCGGGCCGTCGTCGCGCTCAAGCCGGGAGAGAGCGCGACCGAGGAGGAGATCATCTCCTTCGTGAAAGACAGGGTAGCCGCCTACAAGTACCCGCGTTCGGTCGTCTTCATGGACGAGCTGCCCAAGACCGCGACCGGCAAGATTCTCAAGCGCGAGCTGGTCCCGAACCGCGAGGAGACGAAGGCGTAGCACCAAACCCGCTGCTCTTCGGGAAGCTCATCCGGAGCCTCCTCTAACGTGCGAGCGAACGGCAGCCGGACCCGCCGGCATGCTCTTGAGAGAGCGTGCGTTTACAGCACCGGGATGCGGGAGCGGTAGCGGGCGAAGAGGTCTGCGTTGCGCCGCTCGCCGCCCTCCACGTTCGCGCTCGTCCAGAGCGGCAGTTCGATCCCGGACTCCTTCGCGCGGTCGGCGAGCCGGGCGAGCAACAGGTTCCAGGCGTAGACCGAAGCTAGCGAGGAGAGCGCGCCGGTGTCCGACCCTCCGGCCGGGTATGCAGCGTCCCCGTAGGGGACCCGGGTGTCTATCACGTGGTCGGCGAGCTCGCCGAGCCTGACTCCCGCCCGCGCGGGAGCCTGCCGCATGTGGGGGACGGAGACGACCGCCACGACCGGCGTCCCGGCGCGGCGGAAGCCCTTGGCCAGCTCCACGGGGAACGGGTTGACCCCGGAGTTGGAGAAGATGAAGGCCGCGTCGCCCTCACCCGGCGACGCCTGCGCGAGCAGTGTATCCGCCAGCCCCCCGGCGCGCTCCAGCAGCGTGCTGGCCTGCCCGCCGGCGAGCGGGAGCAACGCCGGGTGGAAGACCGGGTAGACGCACGCCAGTCCCCCGGCCCGGTAGAAGGTCTCCAGTACGAGCGCGAGCGAGTGCCCGGAGCCCGCCGCATACACCAGCCCGTCGCGCTCCAGAACCCGGTGCACGAGATCCGCTGCGGCGTCGAGCTCAGCGGCGTTGTGCCCTTCCAGCTCCTGCAGTTGCCCGCGCATCCGGGCCCCGAACCCGTTACTCGACGCCACGCGCGACCTCCTCCAGCAGCTCTTCCGCCCGCTCCTCGCTCTCCGCGGCGCGCAGCTCGTCGTCCAGGCCCTCGGTGAGCCGGTCGGCCAGGGCGGCGAGCAGGCCCACGTGCTGTTCCTTGTCCGGCGATCCGAAAGCGAAGACGAGATCCACCGGGTCGTTCTCCGGGTGGCCGAATTCGACCGGCTCGGCGAGCGTGGCGGCGGAGAGCCCGACCTCCAGCACGCCGTCTTCGGGTCGGGCGTGGGCCAGGGCGAGCCCCGGAGCGAGCACCATGTACGGGCCGTTCTCCTCGACCACCTCCACACAGCGCTCCGGGTAGCGGGGCTCGACCGCGCCGCCCTCCACCAGCGGCTCGCAGGCGGCGCGCACGGCAGCCCGCCAGTCCTCCGCCGCAACCCGGACGCGGGCTCCGGTCACAGCCATCCCTGCTCCTTCAGGGCCGCAGCAAGCTGGCTCTTGAGCGCTTCCTTGTCCATGAAGTTGGAGACGGTCAGCACCACGGGGGCGGCTCCCTCGAACATCTCGGTGTGCATGCCCTGGCCGATGATCACGTCCGCCTGCATGCTGCGGGCCGAGGACGCATCGGTGGCCTCCACCTTCGCGCTCACGCCGAGGTCCTGCAGCGCGGACTCGGCGGTCATGCGTAGCATGAGGCTGCTCCCCATCCCGACGCCGCAGACGGTCAATACCCTGAGTGGCTCACTTCCTGCCATCGTCTTCCTCGCTTTCTCCGGTCGTGTCCGGCCGCTCGAACGGAGCCTCGCCCCGAATCTCGGCCTCGGGCTCCGGATGGCGCCGCTTGATGAAGTATAACCACCCGGCGAAGATCGCCAGCACGACCGCCGGGACGCCCCAGATCGCGGCCTCCCCCAGCGCCCCGAGCGGCGCAGCTATGAGCATGATGGCCCAGATCAAGATATACCAGTCGGGATCGGCGAGCGTCGCCAGCTCGGGAGCCGTGTCGGAGAGCATCCCCCAGGTGACGGCCTGCCCAACGGCCAGGAAGGTGCCGTTGATCACCCCCCCTATAACCGCCCCGCGCCAGCCGCCGAAGGCGTTGCCGAAGACGGCCGCGGCCGCCCCGGGGAAGAAGAGCATGATCATGGGCGGCACGAGCACGAAGAGCCCGAGGGCGGCGAAGAGCCCCATGAACGCCAGAAAGACCGCCGTCCCGGCCACGAACCCGATCATCACGGCGGTAGGAGCGAACGGGAAGACGGTGGGAGCGTCCAGCGCGGGCCGGGAACCGGGGATGAGCTTCTCGCTCACGCCCTTGAAGGCCGGCACGATCTCCGCCAGGAACATCCTGACGCCGAAGAGCAGGATCGCGATTCCCGCAGCAAACCGCAGCGCCGCGATGATCCCCCAGACCCAAGGGTTGATCTCCTCGTCGTAGGCGGCGGCCTGCTCCGCGATCACGCCCCGGTCGGCGAAGATCATGGCCCCGATCAGGATCACCCCGATCACCAACGCCGTCGAGACGTTCACGTCCTTGAAGAAGGAGAGTTGCTTGGGGAGCCTGAGCCGCTCGGTGTCGTGCCGCTCTCTGGAGCCCACGAGCGGCCCGATCTTACCCGCCATCCAGCAAGCCGCCGAGCTGGTGTGCCCGTAGCCCCACTCGTCACCGCCCGTAACCCGGCGCATGAGCGGCGCAATGTAGAGCGGCTGGATGGTCCAGTAGGCGGCCACCACGACAGATCCCACCAGAACCAGCGTGAGCTGATCTACATCCCCGAAGACCTGTACGAGCGCCGCCGTGGTGATGACCGAGATCCAGAACATCAGATGCCCGGTCAGATACACGTACCGGGTGTCCAACAGCCGCACCGCCAGAAGGTGCAGGAAGAACCCCACCGTGATGATGAGCGCTACCGTACCCCCATGCGTGCCGAGAAAGTCCCCGAGCGTGTTCGTGGCCTCCGGCGGCTCCAGCCCGACCGCGCTGGCCACTATCGTCTGGAAGGCGACCAGCCCCTGCACGAAGACATCCACCCCAATGAACAGAATGATGACCCCGATCGTCGCCCGCAGAGCCCCGGCTACAACATCCTCTACCGGCTTGCGCTGCAGAAGCAGCCCGATGAGCGTGATGATCCCGATCAGAATCGCAACCTCGTTGAAGATGTTGGTCGCGATGAACCGCAGTACGTCCGCGAAAACCTCCACCTCCGGCCACACTCCTCTCCGTACCCGATACGCCTGTCTTACTCATTATATTGTCTATACCAGAGAACGCAACATGAGTTCTCTCATCGGGCGGGGGAGTGGAGGGTGAGGGCAGTGATCTCGGGTGGGCAGTTGAGCCGGATGCGGGGTCTTACCGCGCCGAGGCCGCGGTTGGTGTAAAGGAGCATTCCCTTCACTTGGTAGAGGCCGGCGGGGTATTTCTCGCCGTAGGGCGGCAGGATGAGGGGGGTTGGGAGCCGGATCTGGCCGCCGTGCGAGTGGCCGGAGAGCTGGAGGTCGAAGCGTCCGGCGGGGGCGCTGATGTCCGCGAAGTCCGGTTCGTGGGCGAGCAGGATGGCGGAGCCGGAGTCGGGCAGGCGCTCCAGGACCACGTCCAGGCGGTCGTAGAACTCCATGTGGTCGTCTACTCCGGCGAGGTGCAGCGCTGCGCCCTCTCTCCGCAGGGTGTGGTGGGTATTAGGCAGCTCTATGATGCCGCTCGCGCGGAGCACCCGCCGGACTCTATGGGAGCCGATCCGGTGGTCGTGGTTGCCCAGTACGGCGAAGACGCCGTCGCGCGCCCGCAGCGAGCGCAGGGCGCGGACGAGACCGGGTGCTACCCGGTCGAAGTTCGCGTGCCGGTCGGCGAGGTCTCCGGTGATGGCGATGAGATCCGGACGCTGCTCGTTCACCGGCCGCAGCAGGCCCGCGAGGCGCTCCGGGACCGTCCGGCCGCGAGCGTGGAGGTCGCTGATCTGGACCACCCGGTAGCCGTCGAACTCCGGCGCCAGCCGCGGCAGCTCCAGCTCCAGGCGGGTCGTCTCCACCGGCCCTCCCCTACCCACCGGGCACCAGTACGAGCTCTGAGTCTACCTCGTAGCCGGAGCGCCGCATCGGCAGGTACTCTCCCGATCGCCACATCTCCAGCAGGTCGGCGTAGTTGCCGGAGAGCAGGTTCCCGGACTGTCCCGGCGCGTGGATGTAGAGCGAGGCGTCCAGGTCGGCGAGGTCCACCACCTGCCGGTAGCCGGGGCCGTTGCCCATCGAGAAGTCCTCGAAGTCGTAGGGCCCGACGTTGGGGGTGGAACGGTCTCCGCCGAAGGCGGCCTCCCGGTCGGAGAGCCGGGCCAGCGGCGTGTTCGTGAGAACTGAGTGCGGGAAGGTCGCCCGGTGTACCTCGCCCCACTCCGGCACATCTCCCCCGAAACGCTCCAGAGCGCGGTCCAGAGCCCTGGAGGCGAACCGGAGGCAGCCCGCAGCCGTCGCAGGTTCGCAGTTCGGGTCGCCCTCCTCTAGGGCGTTCAGCAGGTAGCGCGGTTCGTCCCAGTACTCCTCACCCACCTCCGCGGCGGGGAGGCGGGCCAGCTCGGCGTAGAAGGCGGCGAACGCAGCCGCCTCCCGCGAGTCCGGCGCGGCGACCCCGTCCCACGCCAGGAGCTCCTCGCGCCAGCGGGCGGCCTCCTCCGAGCCCGGTTCGAGGCGCTCCAGGACGGGCCGGAAGTCCCGGAAGAGGAGGGAGGTCTGGTCCTGCTGGATCTCCACCATGTCCTCGACGGTCAGCCCGTCGCGGGCCTCGATCATCTCCGTTATCCGGTCGGCGCGGTACGGCTCGGCCCACTCGAAGGAGATGTCGTAGGGGTAGCCCTCCGGCGTGACCTTGTTGTTGGCGGTGACTATGTAGCCCGCCTCGGGGTTGAAGGCGCGGGGCCGCTCGTCCTCCGGGATGTACCCCTCCCAGTCGAACTCGCCGGTGCCCGGGACCGGGACGAGCCCGGTGTGCCCTTCGGCCCGGATAGGGAGCAGCCCGGAGGCCACGTACCCGATGTTCCCCGCCCGGTCGGCGTAGACGAAGTTCTGGCTCGGGGCCACGTAGTTCTCCAGCGCCCGGTTGAACTCCTCCCAGTTCTGTGCCCGGTTGATGCCGAGGAAGGCTTCCAGCGTGCGGTCCTCGGGCTCCAGGCTCGTCCAGCGCAGCGCCAGCGGCCGCGCCCCCGGAACGTCCTCCTCAATATCTGAGATCACGGGCCCGTACACCGTCTCGCGCACCTCCAGCCTCACGGGCTCGCCGCCGGCGACCTCGATGACCTCCTCGCGCACCCCGTACGGCCGCACCTCACCGTCGTGACGATAGCCCTCCCCCCTCTCCTCCAGAACGTAGAGGTCCTGCACGTCCGCTCCGACGTTGGTAACGCCCCAGGCTATCTCCCGGTTGTGCCCGATCACTACCGCCGGCAGGCCCGGTAGCGTCGCCCCGACGGCCTCCAGCGTCGGGGACTCCAGGTGTGCCAGGTACCAGAGCGAGGGCGCGCCGAGCCCCAGGTGCGGGTCGTTTGCGAGCAGCGGCTCCCCGCTCGCGGTGCGCCCGCCGGAGACGACCCAGTTGTTGGAGGCCTCGATCCCGGAGGGGAAGGAGTCCCCGGCGGCGAGCAGCGCCCCGGCCAGCTCCCCGTCTGATGCCGCTACCTCCTGAAGCTCCTCGTCTCCAAGGACGGTCGTCGCGTCCTCGGGGTAGGGTGGGATCAGCTCCGCGATGCGCTCCTCGCTTAAGCCTTCGGCCAGCAGCCGGTAGCGTTGCAGCTCGGAGTCCCAGTTGGTCGAGAGGTCGAAGCTCATCATCTTGGCCCAGACCAGCACGTCCGCCGGCCGCCACGGCTCGGGCTCGTAGCCGAGCAGGGTGAACTCCACCGGCAGCGGCGGGTCCGAGTCCAGGTAGGCGTTCACCCCCGCCACGTAGGAGTCCACCGCCAGCTTCCCGTCCGGGCCCAGGCTCTCGTAGGCGCTTTCGGCGGCCCGGTAGAAGCCCCAGGTGCGCAAGAACCGGTCTTCTTCCACCGTAGCCTCGCCCAGCACCTCGGAGAGCCGGCCCGCCCCCGCCCGGCGCTGGAACTCCATCTGCCAGAGCCGGTCCTGGGCGTGGACCGCGCCGAGGGCGAAGAAGAGGTCGCGCTCGCTCGCTGCCCGGATGTGCGCCACCCCGGATGGCTCCCGTTCTACCTCGACCGCACTCTCCAGCCCGGGAAGCCGCAACTCGCCTTCGTGCTGCGGCAGGGTGGCTCCCCGCAGGTAGAGGTAGCCGCCGCAAGCCGCCAGGGAGCCCAGCAGCAGGAGCGCGAGCAGGGCCAGACCCGTCCAGCGCAGAACTCGCATCCCGCTATTGCTAGACGCCCTCCAGGGCTTCCCGGATCGGGGTGCTGCCGGCCAGGATCTCGAACGTCCGGCGGCGGGTGTTCTCCACCTCCAGGCACTCGACGAGGGTTTCGGCCACGTCCTCGCGGGAGATCTCACCCCGCCGCGCCAGCTCCGGTGCTGCGGAGATCCTGCCGGTCCCCGCACCGTCGGTGAGCCGTCCGGGCCGGACGATGGTGTAGGAGAGACCGCTGGCCTGCAGCTGCACGTCGGCTTTGGCCTTGGCGATCAGGTACGGCTGCATCTCCTCGACCGCGCCACCGGGGTCCACGACCCCCATCGAGCTCAGCAGCACGTAGCGCCCGGCGCCTTCGGCTCCGGCGGCCTGCATGAGCTTGACCGCTCCGCCGTAGTCCATCGTCTCCTTGCGGGCGGGACCGCTCCCCGGCCCGGCTCCGGCGGCGAAGATGGTCGCCTCACAGCCCCGCACGGCTCCGGCGATCCTGGCGTCCTCGTCCCGCTCCAGGTCCACGCGGCACCCCTCGGCCCCCAGGTCCTCCAGCTCCGGGAGCTGCTCTGCCTTGCGCGCCAGGGCCCGTACCTCGTGGCCGCGCTCCAGCAGCCTCCGGACGATCCGCTTACCCGTGTTCCCCGCCGCTCCCGCTACGAGCACCCTCATGCAATCTCCCTTCTCTGACTGCTGCAAGCGGGATAGAGTCTATCCGCTCGCCGGCCCGGAGGCCACGGAGGATTAAAGCCGGCGGGCCCGGCGTCCGATAACCGGACACCGGGGATCGCACCGGGATAATATACAGCTCATGGAGGAGGGGGAGTGATCTCACAGCGAACGGCCGGCATCCTGGGGACGGCGCTCGTGCTGGCGCTCGGCGCGTTCCTGACCGCGCCGGCCGCGGCCCAGACAACGACGCCCTACGTGCACCTGGACCGGCACGAGACCTACAAGAGGTTCTCGGAAGCGCGCGTAAAGGATGGGGTCGCCGTGCAGCAGGCGCAAGACGGCGGCGGGCTGGTGCGCCTGGGCACCAACCCGCGTGCGGCCACCGACTCCAGCAACACCTACAACGGCGGCCGCTACTACTACGGCACCCTGGTCTCCAGGGTCTACGAGCCCCGGCGCGCCTTCGACGTGCTCGTCCCTTCCTGGAACGCCCGTACGCCGAAGGGAACCTGGCTCAAGCTGGATGTGCGGGTGCGCTCCGGCGGCAAGTGGAGCGCCTGGTTTACGGTGGGCATCTGGGCGAGTGGCACCCCGGATATCAAGCGGCGGAGCGTGAGCAAGCAGAATCCCCGCTGGGAGGTCGACGTGGACACGCTGCGCGGCCGGAACGGAGCGCAGGCCGGAGCCTACCAGTACCGGCTCCGGCTGATGAGCGCTACCAGAGACAGGAGCCCCGTAGTCCGCAAGCTGGCCTTCGCAACCTCGCAGTCCTGGAAGCACGGGCGGCCGATCGGGGTGCCGGCGCTCGAGCGCGCCTGGGGCAAGAACCTCAACGTCCCCGCCCGCTCGCAGATGGTCTACCCGGACGGCGGCGAGGTCTGGTGCAGCCCCACCTCGCTCGCGATGGTGATGCAGTACTGGGCGGCGAGAACGGGCCAGAAGAACCTCGACCAGAGCGTGCCCGCGGTGGCGAGGGGCGTGAGAGACTTCAGCTACGGCTGGGGCAACTGGCCCTTCAACACGGCCTACGCCTCCGCGTACGGGCTCGAGGGCACGGTGAGCCGTTTCGCCCAAATAGAGCAGGTAGAGCGGTGGATAGACGCCGGCATACCCGTCATCGCCAGCGTAGCCTGGAACAACAACCACAGCGGCCAGCGGCTCTCGGGGGCACCCCTCAGGGTGAGCTACGGCCACCTGCTCGTGATCCGGGGCTTCACCAGGAGCGGGGACGTGATCGTCAACGATCCGGCCGGCGCGGACGACTCTAAGGTAAGGCGCGTCTACGACCGCGCGGAGTTCGAGAGAGCCTGGCTGCGCAACCCCTACTCCTCGGGCGGGGCCGTCTACCTGATCCACCCGAGAGGTTGGGCCACGCCGGGTTCCTACGCCGCCCGGGGCAGCTGGTAGACCGGCAGAGGCAACAAGAGCTAACCCTCTTCCTTTAGGCCGGGGAGGTCCTGGCCCCGCTCCAGCAGGCCGCGCACCTCGCGGGCCGCCTCCCGGGCGGCCGGACCCGCCTCATGCTCGTCCGCGGCGGCGAGCTGCGGCAGGAGCCGGGCCAGCACCAGCGTGGAGAGGGCGGACTGCTCGCCGGCGCCGCCCTGAACCAGCAGCGGCCGCGGGGCGCGCTGCATCAGCTTCTCACCCACCTCGACCCGGCGGCGGGCCAGCTCGTACTGCAGCACGGCCCGGTTGTCCCGGTAGGTCTGCCCGAGGTGCCGGAGGGCTTTGGCCTCGTTCTCGGCTTCGATGAGGGTGGAGCGGCCGCGGGTCTCGATCTCCATGCGCACCCGCTGGGCCTCGGTCTCCCTTTCTTCCAGCATCCTCGCCACGTCCTGGCGGGCCTTGTTGCGGGCGGCGTTGACCTCCACGAGGCGCGCGTCCCGCTCCTTCTTGGCCTTCTCTATCTCCATGAGCAGCGCGTCTATGCGCCGCTTGCGGATCAGCTCCCACTCCCGCTCGTAGGCCACCAGCTCCTTGGAGACCCGCTCGCGGGTGGCGAGGTGCTGCTGGTACTGGTCCGGGAGCTGCACGTCCGGGATGTTCGCGCCCAGGATGCGCACTCCGTAGCGTTCGAGCTGGCGGTTGAGGTTCTCGCGCATGTCCTCCACGTCGCTGCCGCGCAGGTCATAGGCCTGCTCGGTGCGCACCCGGCGGCTGCGCTGCCGGATGGCGTCCTGGACCGCGCTGGAGAGCACCAGGTCGAAGTTCGAGGCCCCAAGCGTGCGCACGAAGGCTATGGGGTCGTCTATCTTGAACTTGAGGAAGAACTCTATCGACTTGAGGGGGACGTTCTCCCGGGTGGGGCTCGCCATCACGGGGGCGAGGTACGGGATCTCGGTCGTCGTGTCCACGACCGCCTCCACCTTCTCCCACGGCCGCCAGAGGTAGTGGCGGCCGGGCGAGAGGGTGCCCGTGATCTTGCCGTAGCGGGAGAGGATGCCGGTCGTACCCTGCTCGATCTCCACGATGGAGCCGCGCCACAGCCAGAGCCCGGCGAGCGCCACGATAATCAGCACGACCGGGAACGAGAGGGTGAGAAGCTCGGCGCTGCCGGAGAAGACGCCGAAGAACAGGACGTAGAAAGCTACTCCGAGGAGGAAGATCCAACCGTACCGCCGCCGGTCCTTCGGGATGACGACCGGGACCAACTGCCCCTCGTCGCCGCCGCGCAGGTACTGGCGGATACCGGACCAGCCGGAGACGACCTCCTTTATCTTCGAGAACTGGCGGGCCTGCGGCGCTACCGTCATCGCTCTTCATCCTCCCCGGTCGCCTCGATGCGCTCCTGGATGCTCTCGTCGGTGACGGACTGCCGGATCTCCTCCACCCGGTCCTCGGTGGCCGCCTCGGCCTTGCCCTCGGGTTTCACGTCGTCCGGCAGCTCCTTCTCCGGGGTCTTGAGCTCCTCTATCTGCCGCGAGCGCTCCTCTATGCGGGCCTGTATCTCCTGCATCCGCTCCCGGATCTTCTGCATGTCCTCCGGGGTGAAGAGCGGCTCTTCGCCGGTGCCGACCATGCGCCGGGCGATGGCCAGGAAGTCCACCGGCCGGCCGTCTCCGTCGCCGCCGAGCTGCACGACCTGCGGCAGCCGGCCCGAAACCTCCTCCAGCCGGTCGAGCACCTCGCGCTGGAAACGGTACTCCAGGATCTCCGGGGCCGCCGCGCTGTTGACCGCCCGGATGTCCAGAGCCTGGGCTTCCAGCAGCGCCGCGTTAGCCTTCGCCGTGCTCTCCGCCTCCACCATCCGCTGGCGGGCGTAGGCGTTGGCCCGGTTGGTCTCCCGCTCGCGCGCGGTGTCCATCTGCGCCTGGTAGGTCGCGATCTCGGCCCGGATGGCCGAGAGCGTCTCTTTGAGCGAGGCGAGCTCCTTGTTCAGCTCGCCCTCGTCCTGCTCCTTCCTGAGCTGGAGCTCGTACTGGTAGGTGTATGCCTCCTTAGCCACCCGCACCATCTCCGGCGCGGCCAGGTCCATCCGGTACTCCTGGCTGGAGGGCTCAGCATGCGTGATGTTCGCGCTCATGAAGCGCACCGCGGGCAGAAACTGGCGGTTGAGCGCTTCGAGGAAGACCTGCGTGCTCTCGCCTACCAGGTCATATATAGCCTCGGCCCGCTGCTCGTAGATCATGGTCCGCGTGACCTCGCTGACGGCGTTCTGCAGCTTGTCCTCGAAGCCCTTGACCCCGCCGAGCGCGAAGATGAACTCGGCCGGATCCTCTATCCTGAACTGCAGGAAGAGGTCCACCGAGGCGTTGACCCGCCCCGATGTGGGAGCCTCCCGGATCGGGGCGTTGTACGGGTACTCGCGGGCGGTGTTGACGATGTAGCTCACGCGCCGCCAGGGGTTGAAGAGCAGCTTGCGCCCCGGACCGGCGATCTCCTCCAGCTTCCCGAACTTGGTGACGAGCGCCCGGCAGCCGTCCGGGACCATCACCACGCTGCGCCGCACCCACCCGAAGGCGGCGAACGCCAAAAGCAGCAGCCAGAAGTGCGGCCCGAGCAGCGCCAGCGCCGGGTTGAACCCGCCGCCCAGGAGCGCTACCAAACTCCCGAGCAGCCCCAGGACCGCAACGAACCCGACGATAAACGGCCAGAGCGTGAAGCGGTGGGTCGGGATCACGACCGGCGAGATGACGTTGGTGTAGCGGCCCGAGGAGTCCTGCTCGGGAAAGCTGCGGTTGAGGACCTCCGCCGCCTCGCCCAGCGGGGCCTCGGTCTGCTCGATGCGGGTGCTGACCGCCTCTCCCAGCTCCCGCGCCGAGAGGAAGTCCCGGGCGTCTACCTGGAACTCTCCCAGCTCCCCGCCCTCGACCGCATCCCGCACCCGGTTCTGAACCTGCCGCCGAATCTCATCCATCGGCCTCTGCCCCCGCTGATTGGAAGACGATTCCTCACGCAGCCCGATTGTACTACCCCGGCACCTCCCGTACCGGGGTTCTCGGCCCGGATCTAAACTCGACCGCAGCTATACCTCCGTCCCCCGAACCCCGCGCAGAGCGGGAGCCCGGCCGCCGGAGGCCGGCTAAATCTTCACCAGCTCGAAGCGGTGGGTGGTGCGGCCGTACTCGTCCTCCCAGAGCCGGTGGAAGCGGGACTTGACGCCGGGATCTACCGAGAGCTCGCCGAAGCACTTCTCCCAGCGCTCGTCGCCGGAGAGCAGGGAGAGCATCTGCTCGTAGTAGCCGTCGTGGTCGGTCATGACGCTGATGCGGCCGCCCGGAACGAGCGCCCGGTGCAACTCGTCCAGAAACCTCCGGCGGAAGATCCGGTTCTTCTCCTGCCGGGGCTTCATCCCGGGGTCCGGGAAGTGCAGGTAGACCGCGCGCAAAGAGACGTCCTCCAGCAGCGGGTAGATGATGTTGAAGTCTGCGCTTATGTACAGCACGTTCTCAAGCTCCCTCTCGGCCGCCCGGTTCACCGCTCTGTAGAGAGACTTCATGTGCAGATCCACCCCAACGAAGTTCGCCCCCGGGTCGCGCTCCGCCAGCGCGTTCAGGAAATCTCCCGTCCCGCACCCGGCCTCCAGCTCCAGCGGCTTCCCATCCCCGAACAGCTCCTCCGAAGTGATGCGCGGCAGCGACTCCGGCTCATAGTAGAGACGCCGCCCAGGAAAGACGCGCAGGTACCTCGCGGCCACACCCGCCCCCGGCCGGCGCACCTTCATCCTGCCGAGTTTTCTGCGGGCCATACACCTCCTCCGACCAGAGAGAACCAACCGCCGAGAGTCTAACCCGACCGCGGACAGACTTGTACAAAATCCTCAATACTGATAAAGTCATTACTGCAAAGCCGGCTTTCAAAGAGGGGGAAGTGTTGGATCTGGACCGGGAGACGAGGGCGACGCCGAAGGAGATCTTCCTCGGTGAGGTGAAGTCCAAGAGCGTATTTCCGCTCCTGATACTGCATCTGATCCGCAAGCGTCCGGAGTACGGCAACAGCATCATACACCAGATCCGGGAGATGACCGCCGGGGTGATGAGCGTCTCGCCGAACACGATCTATCCCATCCTGCGGCGTCTGGAGGAGAAGGGGTATGTGAAGGGGGAGTGGGAGAAGCCCGACACCCGCAGCCGCCGGTTCTACGAGCTGACGCCGGCCGGGGAGGAGAAGTACCGGGAGATGAAGGAGCGTTTCGGGGAGCATCTGCTGCGGGTAAAGGAGGCCATCGAGGCTCTGCAGAAGGAGCTCTATGGGTGAGGCGCCGGGTGTCGGGGAGTCCCTCCGGACGCGTCTGTTCCGGGCGGCGATGAACCTGTATCCGGCCTACCGCGGCACTGGTGGACGGGTGGTGCGCATCTCCGCCGACTGGCGTGAGGTGCTGGTGAAGCTACCGCTCGGGTGGCGGACCCGCAACTACATGGGCACCATCTTCGGGGGGAGCATCTACGCTGCGGTGGACCCTTTCTACGCCCTCATGCTCATGAAGAACCTCGGGGAGGAAGAGTACGTGGTGTGGGACAAGGCCGCGAGCATCCGCTTCCGGCGGCCGGGGAGGGAGACGCTTTATGCCCGGTTCGCGCTCGGGGAAGAGGAGATAGAGGAGATACGTGCGGCCACGGCCGGCGGCGGTCCCTCCGACCGCCGCTACACGGTGAACCTGAGGACCGCGGCGGGCGAGGTGTGCGCCGTGGTTGAGAAGGTTGTCTACGTCAGGCGCAAGGCGCCGCAGAGAGAACGGGAGGTGGGATGAGCGAGAAGATACGCAAGGTCGCCGTTCTGGGAGCGGGCACGATGGGAGCCGCCATCGCGGCCCACTGCGCAAACGCCGGGCTGGAGGTGGAGCTGCTAGACATAGCCGGGGAGGGCGAGGACAAGGACGAGATCGTCCGGGCCGGCTTCCAGCGGATGCTCAAGGCCCGGCCCGCCGCACTGATGAAGAAGGAGCTGGCCGGGAAGATAAGGCTCGGCAACTTCGAGGAAGACTTCGAGCGCGTATCCGGCGCCGACTGGGTGGTGGAGGCCATAATCGAGAAGCTGGAGCCTAAAAGAGAGCTGATGGAGCGTGTGGAGCAGGTGGCTAAAGAGGATGCCATCATCTCCTCCAACACCTCCGGCATACCGCTCTCCAGCATCGCCGAGGGCCGTAGCGAGAGCTTCCGGCGGCGCTTTCTGGGCACCCACTTCTTCAACCCGCCGCGGTATCTGAAGCTGCTGGAGCTCATCCCGACCGCCGACACCGACCCGGAAGTTCTGGAGCGCATGCGCCGCTTCGGGGAGCGGACGCTCGGCAAGGGGACCGTGCTCGCCAAGGACACTCCGAACTTCATCGGCAACCGGCTCGGGAGCTTCGCCGGGATGCAGGCGGTCCGCTATGCTTTCGACAACGGGTACTCCATAGAAGAGGTAGATGCCATCACCGGGCCCTTGATCGGCCACCCCAAGACCGCCACCTTCCGCCTCAACGATACCGTGGGGCTGGACATAGCCGTCGGCGTGGCGGAGAACCTCTATGAGCTGGTACCCGAGGACGAATCGCGCGAGGAGCTCAAGCCCCACCCCATCCTCAAGCGGATGATCGAGAAGAACCTGCTCGGCAACAAGACGGGTGCGGGCTTCTACAAGCGGACCCGGCGCGACGGCAAGACCGTCTTCGACGTGCTGGACCTCAAGACCTTCGAGCACCGGCCCGCCGAGAAGCCGGAGATCCCGCTCGTCAAGGAGGCGAACAGGCGCAAGGATCTAGGCGAGCGGCTCCGCTTCATAATAGATAAGGCCGGGGAGGACCGGCACGCCCGTTACATAAGGGACACGCTGCTGCCCTACATCGCGTACGCCGCCCGGCGGGTGCCGGAGATCTCCGACTCCTTCGCCGACGTGGACCACGCCATGGAGTGGGGTTTCGCGCACCAGGCCGGGCCGTTCCGCACCTGGGACATGATCGGCTTCGAGTACGGCATCGAGCAGATGCAGAAGCTCGATCTGGAGCTGCCGGACTGGGTGAGCGAGATGCGGCAGAAGGGAATAGATTCCTTCTATAAGCGGGACGAGGAGGGCCGGGAGCTGGTCTACGACCTTAAGGCCGCAGACTACGTGCCCGTGCGGGTAGACCCCGAGATCGTCTCGCTGGAGCGCATCAAGGCCGCAGATAAGGACAGCGTCGTGGCGAGCAACGACTCCGCGAGCCTGGTGGATCTCGGCGACGGGGTGCTGGCGTTCGAGATCCACTCGCGCGCCAGTGCCATAGATTCCGGCGTGGTGGAGATGGGCTTCCGGGCGCTGGAGGAGCTGCGGAACGACCGCTGGGCCGGGCTCGTGATCGCCAACGAGGCCGACAACTTCTGCGTCGGGGCCAACCTCTTTGAGGTCATGATGGGCGTCCAGATGGGGGCCTTCGACCAGATCCGGGAGCGCGTGGCGCAGCTCCAGGAGCTGCTCATGGGCTTCCGGTTCGCCGACAAGCCGGTCGTCGCCGCACCGCACGGCCAGACGCTCGGCGGCGGGGTCGAGATCTGCCTGCACGCCGACAGGATCGTGGCCGCAGGCGAGACTTACATGGGCCTGGTCGAGGTCGGAGTCGGCGTGATCCCCGCGGGCGGCGGCACCAAGGAGATGGCCCGGCGTCTCGTCTCCCCGCCGCTGGCCGAATCGCCGCTGGCGCCGCCGCTGCCGTTCGTGCAGAAGGCGTTCGAGAACATCGCGCTCGCCAGGGTGGGCACCAGTGCGCTGGAGTCCCGCGACCTCGGATATTTGGACGAAGACGACCGGGTGGTGATGAGCGTAGACCATCAGCTCGCCGTCGCCAAGCGGGAGGTCATCGATCTCGCCGACGGCTACCGGCCGCCGGACCGGAGCGAGAAGAGCGTGTACGCCGCCGGGGCCGCCATCAAGGCCGCCATGATCATCGGGGTGCGCCAGATGCAGTGGGGCCACTTCGCCACCGAGTACGACGGCGTGATCGCCGAGCGCCTGGCGCACGTCCTGTGCGGCGGGGATCTCTCCGCAGGCCAGTGGGTCACAGAGGACTACATCCTGGGGCTGGAACGCGAGGCGTTCGTGGAGCTCTTGCAGAACGAGAAGACCCAGGAGCGGATAAGAGCGATGCTGGAGACGGGCAAGCCGCTGAGGAATTAGGCTTCAGGCATCTCTGAAAGGAGCGACAGTGAAAGAAGCAGTCATCGTGTCCGGAGCCCGTACCGCAGTCGGGCGCGCCCCGAAGGGGACGCTCCGCACCACCCGTCCGGACGACATGGCCGCCGCAGCCATCCGAGAGGCCGTCAACCGGGCCGGGGGGCTGGACCCGGCCGAGATCGAGGACGTCATCATCGGGTGCGCCTTTCCGGAGGGCACGCAGGGCATGAACGTGGCCCGCGTCGCCGCTCTGCGCGCCGGGCTGCCGGAGACCGTCCCGGGCCAGACCGTCAACCGGTTCTGTTCCTCGGGCCTGCAGACGATAGCCACGGCGGCCGAGAGGATCATGACCGGCTCGGCGAGCTGCATCGTCGCCGGGGGCACCGAGTCCATGTCCACCGCGGACGGGATGAACTCCCCGACCTTCTCCCCGAACCCCGAGCTGGTGAAGACCAACCCGGCCGTCTATATGGGCATGGGTCTGACCGCCGAGCAGGTGGCCAGGGAGTTCAAGATCTCGCGCGACGAGCAGGACGAGTTCGCCCTGCGCAGCCACCGGCGCGCCGCCGAGGCGGTGGACTCCGGCCGGTTCGACGCGGAGATCGTGCCGCTGGAGGTAGACATCGAGTACGTGGACGAGGAAGGCGAGGTCCGGCACCGGCGGACCACCTTCCGGCGCGACGAGGGCCCGCGCCGCGACACCTCCCCCGAGGCGCTGGCGAAGCTGAAGCCGGTCTTCCAACAGGACGGAACCGTGACGGCCGGGAACTCCTCGCAGCGCAGCGATGGGGCGGCGGCGGTCGTGGTGATGGAGCGCGAGCGGGCCGAGCAGCTGGGCCTCGAGCCGCTCCTGCGGTTTGTGGGCTTCACCATCGGCGGGGTGCGGCCGGAGGTGATGGGCATCGGGCCGCTGGTCTCCATCCCGAAGGCGCTGGAGATGACCGGGCTTAGCCTCGATGATATAGACCTGATCGAGCTCAACGAAGCGTTCGCCGCGCAGACGCTCGCCATAGTCCGGGAGCTCGGCATAGATATCGAGAGGCTGAACGTGAACGGCGGTGCCATAGCGCTCGGCCACCCGATGGGCGCTACGGGCACCAAGCTCACCGTGCAGATCATGCACGAGCTGAAGCGCCGTGAGGCCCGCTACGGCATGGTCACCATGTGCATCGGCGGCGGCATGGGCGCGACCGGCATCTTCGAGAACCTGCAGAACTAACCAGGCATCCGCGGAAGCGCGGGGGTGTCAGCTTCCCCCGCGCTTCCGGTTCAGCGCGAGCACGCTCAGCAGCTCGTACGCTACGTTGGCCGCCACGAACGCCGTGACCTGCGCCGGATCGTAAGCCGGGTAAACCTCGACCACATCACAGCCGACGATGTCGAGTCCCGCGAGCCCCCGCACGAACTCCTGCGCCTCCCGGCCGGTGAACCCGCCGATCTCCGGCGTACCCGTACCGGGAGCGAACGCCGGGTCCACGAAGTCTATGTCGAAGGAGACGTAGACCTTCGCGTCCCCCACCCGCTCGCGGATGCGGGAGACCGTCTCCGGTATCCCGATCTCGCGCACATCGTCGGTAGTGAGCAGCGCGTAGCCCAGATCCCTCGAGTCCTGCAGGTCTTCCGGACCGTAGAGGGAGCCCCGCATCCCGACCTGGATGGAGCGCTCGGGGCGTACCAGCCCCTCCTCGACCGCCCGGCGGAAGGACGTACCGTGGGTGAGGCGCTCGCCGAAGTAGTTGTCCCAGGTGTCGGCGTGGGCGTCGAACTGAACGATGGCTACAGGGCCGTGCACCGCGGCGGCCGCCCGCAGCTCGGGCTGGGCGATGGAGTGGTCGCCGCCGAGCACCACCGGCACGACCCCGGCCCGGTGGATGGGCTCCAGTCCGGCCGCGATGCGCTCGTAGCTCGACTCTATATAGCCCGGCACCACCGGCACGTCGCCGTAGTCTACGATCGAGAGGTGGTCGAAGATGTTCACATCCAGCGAGGGGTTGTACGGCCGCAGCAGGTGCGAGGCGCTGCGGATGCCCTCCGGCCCGAACCGGGCTCCGGCGCGGAAGGTCGCCCCCGTGTCGAACGGCGCGCCCACGATGGCCACGTCGCTGTTCTCCAAATCCCGGGTGTGCGGCAGGCGCATGAACGTGCGCACCCCCGAGAAACGCGGGGTCTCGAACGAGTCGGCCGGCGCGTAGCGGGTCATACCACTCCCTTCTGTAAGCTCGGGTCTCGCCGCGACATATTACACCCTGTGCTTCTCTGCCGGGCGTGCGGTGCCCGGCGCAATGCGGTATATAAGTGCGAGGAACTATCGCTGAGGTCAAGGGGTCCGGCATGACAGAGAGCAGAGAAGTGGCGACGCTCGGAGGCGGTTGCTTCTGGTGTATCGAGGCCGTGTTCGATGAGTTGCGGGGGGTGGAGAAGGTGGAGAGCGGCTACTCCGGCGGGCGCATCGAGAACCCGACCTACGAGCAGGTCTGCACCGGCATGACAGGCCATGCGGAGGTCGTGCAGGTGACCTTCGACCCGGAGGAGGTCTCCTATCGGGAGATCCTGGAGGTCTTCTTCTCGGTGCACGACCCCACGACCAAGGACCGCCAGGGACCGGACGTCGGGCCGCAGTACCGGTCCGTGATCTTCCACCACGATGAGGAGCAAAAGCGGGTCGCCGAAGAGGTGATCTCCGACCTGGAAGCGCGGGGCATCTGGGAAGATCCCATCGTGACCGAGCTGGCACCGTTCGAGGCGTTCTACCGGGCCGAAGCCTACCACCAGGACTACTTCAGGAACAACCCCGACCAGCCGTACTGCCGGCTCGTCGTCGCACCCAAGGTCGCCAAGTTCCGCCGTCAGCACCTCGACCGGCTGAAGGCCTGAGGACGCGAACCGCCGGAGCTTCGGCAAGAGCTGGCCGTCCCGCAAGCCGGAGCGCCCCTGTAGAATACCTGCCATGACGCGTTTTCGGGAGGACCGGACGGGCGCCGGACGGCTGGAGGACCGGGACGCCGGAGTGCTGCGCCACCTGCTGGAACGGGCGGTTGCGGCTAGCGCGAGCGGGATCGTCATCACGGACCCCGCTCTGCCGGACAACCCCATAATCTACGCCAACCCGGCCTTCGAACGCATCACCGGATACGCGGTGGACGAGGTTCTCGGGCGCAACTGCCGCTTCCTGCAGGGAGAAGACCGGGACCAGCCCCGGCTCGCCGAGGTGCAGGCGGCCGTCGAGGAGGGCCGGGAATGCCGGGTGGTTCTGCGCAACTATCGCAAGAGCGGCGAGCGGTTCTGGAACGAGCTCTACATCTCCCCCGTCTACGACGACGCCGGCCGCCTGATCAACTTCATCGGGGTGCAGAACGACATAACCGGGCGCAAGGAGGCCGAGGAGGAGCGAGACACGCTGCTGGCGCGGGAGCAGCTGGCGCGCATGGAGGCCGGACAGGCCCGCCGGCGCCTCGCCCTGCTGGCCGAGGCCGGCTCCCGGTTTTCGGCCTCTCTCGACTACTCGGACACGCTGGAGCAGATAGCGCGTCTCGTCGTCCCCGAGCTGGCCGACTGGTGCCTGGTCGACACGCTGGAGCAGGACGGCTCCGTACATCAAGCCGCCGCGGCCCACGCAGACCCGGCGGGCGAGCGGCTGCTGGAGCGGCTTGCCAAGCACCGCCGGTTCGGCCGGAGTTCTCCGGGCACGGTGGCCAAGGTGCTGCGCACCGGCCGGCCGGCGCTGGTCTCCGAGACGCACGATCCGCCGCTGGAGGAGCGGGCCACCGGGCCTGAGCACCTTCGCCTGCTCCGGGAGCTCGACGTCAGCTCTTACATCAGCGTGCCGCTGCGGGCGCGCGGCCGGACGCTCGGAGCCCTGACGGTGGGAAGCTCCGATCCGGGGCACCGTTACGGTCAGGAGGACCTCTCGATCCTGCAGGGCGTGGCCTACCGGTGCGCGCTCGCGCTGGACAACGCCCGGCTCTACTCTGAGCGGAGCGAGATCGCCCGCACCCTGCAGCGCAGCCTGCTGCCGAACATCCCCGAACCCGCCGGGGTGGAGGTCGGCGTCCAGTACCTGCCGCTCGGCGAGGAGAACGAGGTCGGCGGGGACTTCTACGACCTGATAGACACCGGGAGTAGCTGGCTGGCCGTGATCGGGGACGTGGTCGGCAAGGGGGCCGCCGCCGCAGCGGTGACGGCCCTTGCCCGCTACACCATCCGGGCCGTGGCCCTGTACGAGCGCTCACCCTCCAGGATACTCGCGGCCCTCAACGAGGCCATGCTCGGCCAGCTCGCCGACCACCGGTTCTGCACCGTGGCCTGCGCGAGCCTGAAGCTCACCCGGTCCGGAGCCGAACTGGCCGTGGCGCGCGGCGGACACCCCGCACCGCTCCTGCTGCGCTCCGGCGGGGCGGTCGAGAGCCTCTCGCCTCCGGGGAAGCTCCTCGGGGTGATGCCGCGGGTCGCGCTGGAGGAGGAGACCGTCCGCCTGCTCCCCGGAGACGCGGCGGTCTTCTACACCGACGGCCTCGCCGAAGCCCGCACCACGGACGGAAGCGTGTTCGGGGAGGAACGGCTGCTCAAGCTCGTGCGCTCCTGCCGGGGGCTTCCGGCCCGCGAGATCGCGGGCCGCCTCAGAGAGGCCGCCCTGAAGCACAGCGGGGGCAACCCCCGGGACGACCTGGCAGTGCTCGTACTGCGCATACCGGAGCGGTCCTAGTCCAGGCTGCTCATCACGTGCTTTATGCGGGTGTAGTCCTCCAGGCCGTACATCGAGAGATCCTTGCCGTAGCCCGAGTGCTTGAAGCCGCCGTGCGGCATCTCGGCCACCAGCGGGATGTGGGTGTTGATCCAGACGCACCCGAAGTCCAGCCGCCGGCTCACCCTCATCGCCCGGCCGTGGTCGCGGGTAAAGACGCTCGATGCCAGCCCGTACTTCACCCCGTTGGCCCAGCGGACGGCCTCGTCCTCGTCGGAGAAGGGCTGTACGGTGATGACGGGGCCGAAGATCTCGGTCTGCGAAGCCTCGTCCTCCTGCCTCAGACCCGAGACCACGGTGGGGGCGAAGAAGAACCCCCGCTCTCCGACCCGCTCCCCGCCGGTCATTATCTCCGCGTGGTCAGGGAGGCGTTCCACTATGCCGCTGACGCGCGCCAGCTGGTTCTCGTTGTTCAGGGGCCCGTAGTAGGCCTCCTCGTCGTCCGGCGGTCCCGTGCGGGTGTTTTTAGCCCGCTCGGTGAGGGCGGCGACGAACTCGTCGTGGATGGCAGGGGAGGCCAGAACCCGGGTGGCCGCGGTGCAGTCCTGCCCGGCATTGAAGTACCCGGCCCCGGCTATGGCTTCGGCGGCGGCCTCAGGGTCGGCGTCGTCGAAGACGATCACCGGCGCCTTGCCGCCCAGCTCCAGGTGCACCCGCTTCAGGTCCCTTGCGGCCGCCTCCGCCACCTCCATCCCGGCGCGCACCGAGCCGGTAATCGCGACCATCTGCGGCGTCGGGTGATCCACGAGCAGCCTCCCGGTGTCCCGGTCGCCGCAGACCACGTTGAAGACGCCCTCGGGGAGGAACTCCGCGGCCATCTCCGCGAGCAGCAGGGTGGTTACCGGCGTCGTCTCGCTGGGCTTGAGCACCACCGTATTGCCGGCGGCTATGGCCGGAGCGAACTTCCAGACGGCCATCAGCATCGGGTAGTTCCAGGGCGTGATCTGGGCGCAGACCCCGATCGGCTCCCGCCGGATGTAGGAGGTCATCCCCCGCAGATACTCCCCGGCGGACTTGCCTTCGAGGCACCGGGCCGCTCCGGCGAAGAACCGGATCTGATCGGCCATCGCCGGAACTTCCTCCTCCATCGTGAGCGCATAGGGCTTGCCGGTGTTCTCTGACTCGGCCCGCACCAGCTCGCCGGCGCGCTCCTCGACCGCATCAGCTATGCGCAGCAGCGCCCGCTGCCGCTCCGAAGGTGTGGAGTCCCGCCACGTCTCGAACGCCCGCTCAGCCGCCTCAAAGGCCCGCTCCACGTCCTCCCGACCCGATAGCGGAGCCCGGGCGAAGACCTCGCCGGTGGCCGGATTAACCACGTCGTAGAGGCGGCCGGCAGCGGCCTCCACGAACCGCCCCCCGATGAAGTTCCTCAGGTGCCTAACTTCTGTCTGCATATCCTTCTCCTCCTCATATCTCCGGGCCGTTCACTCCCCGTACGGGTACCACCACTCCTTAACCTCTATGCGGGAATCTATGTGCACGTGTTTGGTCTCCTGGAAGGCCTGAAGCCCGTCGCGGCCCAGCTCGCGGCCGATGCCGCTCCCCTTCTGCCCGCCGAACGGGGCCGCGTCGTTGTCCGTGAGGGGGTCGTTGATCCAGACCGTCCCGGCCCTTATCTCGCGCATGCATTTGAGCATCTTCTCGAAGTCCAGCGTGTATACGTTCGCCCCGAGCCCGTACGGTGTGGAGTTAGCGAGCTCTATGGCCTCGTCCAGATCGCGCACCTCCGTAACCGGCAGGACCGGTCCGAAGGTCTCGTCACGCATCACCGGCATGTCGGGCGTGACCCCGGTGAGTATGGTGGGCCGGTAGAAGTATCCCCGCTCGCCCCACCGCCCGCCGCCGGTGACGAGCTGCGCGCCCGAGCGTACCGCGCTCTCCACGTGCCGCTCCACCTTCTCCCGCCCCGGCTCGTTGATGAGCGGCCCGAGGTCGGTTCTGCGGTCCATCGGGTCGCCGATGACGAGCGACTCGGCGTGCGCCTTCGCCGCCTCGATGAAGTCGCCGGCTATCTGCGGCAGCACGTAGAAGCGCTCGGCCGAAGTGCACACCTGCCCGGCGTTCAGGCAGGCAGCCCACACGGCCCCGCGGGCGGCAACCTCCACATCTACGTCGTCGCAGATGATGAACGGGTCCTTGCCGCCCAGCTCCAGGTTGGAGCGCATCAGGCGCTCGGCGGCGATCGCGCCCACCCTCCGGCCCGTCTCCTGGCTCCCGGTGAAGGCGACCATGTCCACGCCGGGGTGGCGCACCATCGCCTCCCCCACCTCCCCGGCCCCGAACACTATCTCCACCGCTCCCTCCGGCAGGCCCTCCATCAGCTCCACCATCCGGCGGGTGGCGAGCGGCGTCTCCTCGGAGGGCTTCAGGAGAGCGGCGTTGCCCGCGGCGAGCGCCGGGGCCAGCTTCCAGGCCGCCAGCAGCAGCGGGTAGTTCCAGGGCACGATGCAGGCGACGACGCCCAGCGGCTCCCGGATCACGAGCGCGAGCTGCTGCGCCTCGATCGGAGCGGGCAAGTATCCGACGTTGTCGCGGGCGATCTCGGCGTAGTAGTCGAAGCAGGCCGCCGTCCAGTCCACCTCGTCCCGGTTCTCGATGAACGGCTTGCCGCCCTCGCGCGTCATGATCTCCGCCAGCTCGTCGCCGTGCTCCCGGAAGCGGCGGGAGATCTCATGAAAGAGCTCCGCCCGCTCCAGGCCCGGTACCCGCCGCCACTCCCGGAAGCCGGAGCGGGCCCGGGCCACGGCCGCGTCCAGCTCCTCCCGGGTGGTGACCGGGACCTCCTCCATAACCTCGCCGGTCGCGGGGTTGATAACCTTCAGGGTCTCCGTCATTCACTCCTCCTTGCGCGAGAAGAACCTGCTGCCGCCCAGGATGCAGACGAGCGTGGCGACCAGGAGCACGGTCGAGAGCGCGTTGATGACCGGGCTGACGCCGAACTTGATCATGGAGTAGATCTTCAGCGGCAGCGTGCTCGCCCCCGCACCGGCCACGAAGAACGTGATCACGAAGTCGTCGAACGAGAGCGTAAACGCCAGAAGTGCTCCGGCCATCACGCCGGGCAGGATCAGGGGCAGCGTTATCTTCATGAACGTGGTGGGCGGGTCGGCACCGAGGTCCATCGCCGCCTCCTCCAGCGAGCGGTCCATGCCCGAGAGACGCGCCCGCACCACGATGGTCACGAACGAGATGCAGAACGCCACGTGCGCGATGATGATCGTGGTTATGCCGAGCTGGAACTGCACGGCCACGAAGAACGCCAGCAGGCTCACCCCGACCACGATCTCCGGCATCACGGTCGCAGCGTAGATCGTGGAGTCCGCCAGCGTCTTGCCCCGGAAGCTGTGGCGCGCCAGCGCCAGCGCCGCGAGCGTCCCGATGACGGTGGAGATCGCGGTAGCCGTAACGCCTACCACCATCGAGGTGTAGAAAGCGTCCAGCACCGACTGATCGCGGAACAGCTCGGCGTACCACCGCAGCGAGAATCCCTCCCAGACCTGCGTGCTGCGCGCCGAGTTGAACGAGAAGAACATCAGCACGAAGATCGGGGCGTAGAGGAAGAGGTAGACCAGGCCCGCAAACAAGAGCAGAGCCCAGTCCGGCAGGCTGCCCACCCGCTTCAGGATCGGGGCACCCCGCACCATCTCACACCCCCTCCAGCCTGTCGGTGCCTATCCGGCGGACGTAGATCAGGATCGCTCCCAGCATCAGCACCGCGAGCATGACCGCCAAGGCGCTGCCGAACGCCCAGTCGCGGGCGTTGAGGAACTGCTGCTGGATGAGGTTGCCGGTCATCACCGTCTGCGAGCCGCCCAGAAGATCCGGGATCACGAACTCCCCGGCCGACGGGATGAAGACCAGGATGCTCCCGGCTATGACCCCCGGCAGGCTCAAGGGGAACGTCACCCGCCAGAAGGTCTGCCAGCGGCTCGCCCCGAGATCCTGCGCCGCCTCCTTGAGCCGCGCGTCGAACTTCTCCAGCGAGGCGTAGAGCGGCAGCACCATGAACGGCAGGTAGGAGTAGACCAGCCCCATCATCACCGCCTGCGGGGTGAAGATGAGGGTTATGGGGCCGTCGGTTATCCCGAGGAACTGGAGCGTGCGGTTGGCGAGGCCGTTGCCGCCCAGGATGACGACCCAGGCGTAAGCCCGCACCAAGAGACTGGTCCAGAACGGGATCATGACCAGCAGGATGAGCGCCGTCTTCCAGGAGCCGCCCCTGAACGCGATGAAGTATGCCAGCGGGTACCCGATGGCCAGGCAGATCAAGGTGTTCAGCAGCGCGATGACCGTGGAGCGGACTATGATCTGCAGATAGAGCGGGTCGAAGACCTTCAGGTAGTTCTCGGGGTTGAAGCCGAGCGTTATGCCGCCGTAGACGCCGCTGGTCCCGAAGGAGTAGGCCAGGATGAGGAGCAGCGGCACCAGAAAGAAGACCCCGAGCCAGAACGCCGCCGGCGCCAGCAGCCCGGCCAGCCCCAGGCTCCAGCCACGCCCTTTATCCACTCCTTTCTGCGCCGCCATCTCACGCGCTCTTTACTTCGGTGAAGATGCGCTCGTAGTCGCGGGTCGCCTCGCCCACGTCCTCTATGACCTGCAGCCGGTCGAAGACCTCATCCGGAGGGTTCCACTCCGGGATACTGGTCAGCTCCTCGTCTATCAGCGGCAGCGCGGCCTCGTTCGGCGTCCCGTAGTAGGTGTAGTTGGTCAGATCGGCCCCCACCTGCGCATCCAGGATGTAGTTTATGAACTCGTGGGCCAAATCCGGGTTCGGAGCGCCCGCCGGGATGCACATGTTGTCGGTCCAGCGGGTGGCCGCCGGCTTCGGAATGGCGTAGGCCAGGTTCTCGTTCTCCACCGTCGCGAGTATGCCCTCGCCGGAGAACACGTGCCCGAGCAAGACGTCCCCGCTCTCCACGAGCGGCACGATCTCGGTCGAGGCGAAGTACCCGCGCAACAGCGGCTTCTGCTCCAGCAAGAGCTCCCGGGCCTCCCCGAGCTCTCCCTCGTCGGTGGAGTTTATGGAGTAACCCAGGCGCATCAGCGCCGCCCCGATGGTCTCCCGCACATCGTCTATCATGGCGATCCGGCCGGCGTACCGCTCGTCCCACATAGCGTCCCAGCTCTCAACCTCCCCGACCTCCTCCCGGTCGTAGAGTATGCCGGTGGTGCCCCACTGGTAGGGCACGCTGTAGCGGTTCTCCGGATCGTAGGGGAGCCCCCGGAAGTTCTCCCCGACGTTCTCGAAGTTCGGGATCTTCGCCATGTCCAGCTCCTGGATGACCCCGCTCTTGGCCATGATCTCGACCATGTAGTCGCTCGGCACGATCACGTCGTACCCGGTTCCCCCCGCCTGCAGCTTGGCCAGAAGCTCCTCGTTGGAGGCGTAGAAGTCCTGCACGACCCGTACCCCGAACTCCTCCTCGAAACCGGGGATGGTAGTCTCCGCCACGTAGTCCGACCAGTTGTAGAGGTTGAGCGTGCCGCCGCCCTCGCTCCCACCGTCTCCGCCCTGCCGGGGCGCGGTGTCGACCGTGCAGGCGGAGAGCACCGTGAGCGTCGAGCCCGCCACGGCCCCCGCGCCCAGCCGCTTGAGGAAATCCCGCCGGCTTATCCTTCTTCCCTTCATAGCTACTCTCCCAGCACCAGACAGTTTGCAGCGTCCCACGCGACCCACACCTCGTCGCCCGCGCCGGAGTCGGCGGCCTCGCGGGCGTTCTGCCGGTAGACCACGAGCCGCTCGCCGCCCTTGAGCTCCACGACGTACTGGGTGCTCGACCCCAGGTAGACCACGTCGCGCACCTCCCCGGCGAAGGCGTTGTCCCCCGCCTCCCCGAACCGAACCTTCTCGGGCCGGACGGCCACGTGCGCCTCCGAGCCCTTGACCACCTCGCGCCCCGCGGGCGCGAACGCCTCCAGCTCCAGCCCGCCGGCAGTCCTCAGGGTCACCCGCTCCCCCCGGACCGACTCCACCTCGCCGGAGAAGGTGTTGGTCTGCCCGATGAACCCGGCCACGAAGCGGTTGGCCGGAAGCTCGTAGAGGTTCGCAGGCGTGTCGAGCTGCTGCACCTTTCCGTCCTTCATCACCGCTATGCGGTCGCTCATGGTGAGCGCCTCTTCCTGATCGTGGGTAACGTAGACGAAGGTGATGCCGAGCTCGTGCTGGAGGTTCTTGAGCTCTATCTGCATCTCCTTGCGCAGCTTGAGATCCAGAGCGCCCAGCGGCTCGTCCAGCAGCAGGACCTTCGGGCGGTTGACGAGGGCGCGCGCGAGCGCCACCCGCTGCTGCTGCCCGCCGGAGAGCCTGGCGGGCTTCCGCCTCTCGAACCCGGTGAGCTGCACCAGCGCACACGCCTCGGATACCCGGCGCCGGATCTCGTCCTTCGGCACCTTGGCCCTCCGGAGCCCGAACGCGATGTTCTCAAAGACGTCCAGATGCGGGAAGAGCGCGTAGCTCTGGAACACGGTGTTGACGGGCCTCCTGTAGGGCGGCACGCCCCGCATCGGGCGCCCGGCCACCCGCAGCTCACCCTCGGTGGGATCCTCGAACCCGGCTATCATGCGCAGGGTCGTGGTCTTGCCGCACCCCGACGGCCCGAGCAGCGAGAAGAACTCCCCCTCGTAGATGCTCAGCGTCAGGTCGTCTACGGCCACGAAGTCCTCAAAGCGCTTCGTGACCCCTGCCAGCTCCACGGCCGCCGGCCGGGCGGCCCCGCGCGCCGCCTCCGGCGGCCGCTCCTGCGTCTGTCTCTCTCTCACCCCCGGACTCCTCCCGTTCTCACACCTCGCCGGTCCCCGTCCCGGCCCGGGACCGCCGCGGCACGCTTATCTCCTCTAATATCTTACCGGCGGCCCGCAGTCCGCTCCTCACCGCACTGTTCATGAAGCTGGGAGCCGCGGCGATCCCCTCCGCACCGGCCAGGTACACGCACCCGAAGCGGCCGCCCATCGCCTCCCCGAAGCCCCGCAGATCCCCGGGAGCCAGGATCATGTAGCTCCCCCGGGTCCAATAGTCGTGGGGCCAGACCTTCTCCACCACCACCTCGGGCTCCGGCACGTCGTAGAGGCGCCGCAGCTGCCGCACGGCCCGCCGCTCGCGCTCCGCCGCAGGCAGACCTAGCTCGGGCAGGAGCACCTCCCCCCCGGCGAACGCGACGATGCCGCCCGCCCCGCCGCTCGCCTGCGAGGGGCAGCAGTACCCCAGAGGCGTGTCCGTGATGGTGAAGGGCGCCCCGCCCACCGGCCGGCCGAAGATGAAGTGGACCTTGCGCACCACGCCATAGGTGGCCCGCGCGAACATGCGCCGGAAGACGGGGGGCGGCGGGGGATGGAAGCTTACACCCCGGTAGCAGGTGAACGGCAGCGCCAGAACAGCCCTCCGCGCCCGCACCTCGCCGGGACCGTCCGGAGAGACGTAGCGCAGCGCCACCCCCCCTCCGTCCTGCCGGACCTCCACCACCGGCGAGCGGTAGCGCACGCGCTCCCCGAGCTCGCCGGCCAGCGCGCGGGCCACGCCCCCGGCCCCGCCCCGCACCCGGTACTCGTTCCCCCGGCCCGGACCGCCCCGGCCCGCGACCTTGACCGCGTAGGCGTAGAAGGACATGCGCCGCAGCGGGACGGTGGAGCCGCAGGTGGAGACTATGGTCTCGACCGCGTGTATCCCGCGCTCGCTCATCCCCTCGCGCCGCAACCACTGCTCGACGCTGAGGTCTTCGCCGGGCGCAAACCTCCAGCAGGCCTCCGGGTCCACACCCTCCGCCGCATCTGCCAGCGCCTCCTGCATCCGGTCGTATGCGGCCGCGTCCCCACCGTCCAGCGGCATCTCCGGGCTGAACTCGCCGCCGACGTGCCAGCGGGCCCGCCCCTTCCCGTCCCCGGCCGGAACGAGCTTCAGGCCGAGTTCGGAGATGAGACCCCGCAGCTCCGAGTGCGCCGCGTCCACCCACTCGCCCCCTATATCTACCGTGACGCCGCCGACCTCCATAACCCCGGTGCGGCCGCCGGGCCGGTCGCGGGCTTCGAGGACGAGGACATCCAGCCCCTCCCGCACAAGCTCCCGGGCGGCAGCAAGTCCGGAGAGTCCCGCCCCGACAACGGCCACGTCGGGGGCGGTCATCGCTCTAGCTCCGGTACCCGAGCTGGCGCTCCAGCTCGGTGAGGGCCCCATCGGTTATCTCGGCGATCTTCGAGAGGACCTCCCGGTCCGCAATAAGCGCCGGCGAGTACTGGATGACGGGCTCGTCCTTGTCGTCGAAGCGGCAGATGAGACCGCCCTCCAGCAGCTTCCTGGAGAGCACCCCCTTGAAGTACTTCTGGTACTCCTCCTCCTGAAGCGGCGTACCGTCGGCCCGCTCGGGCCGGACCTCGACGGCCCAGAAGAAGCCCATCCCCCGCACCTCCTCGACAATGGGGTGGCCTTCGGCCATCCGCTTCAGCTCGCTCTCGAAGTGCCCCTCCAGCTCACGCACGTTCTCAAGGAGCTTCTCGCGCTCGATAATCTCGATGTTCTTCAAGGCCACCGCCGCGGAGACCGGATGGCCGCCGAAGGTGGAGCCGTGGGCGAACATCGGGGCGCCAGCCCTCAAGGTGTCCCGGACCCTCTCGCTCACCACCACCCCGCCCATCGGCAGGTACCCGCTGGTCACGCCCTTGGCGAAGCTGGTCATGTCCGGCACCACGCCGAAGCGCTCGATGCCGAACCACTCGCCCAGCCGCCCGAACGCGCAGATCACGGCGTCCGAGACCAGAAGCACCCCGTGCCGGTCGCAGATCTCACGCACCCGCCGCCAGTAGCCCTCGGGCGGCACCAGACACCCCCCGGCGTTCTGTACCGGCTCCAGGATGACCGCCGCAACCCTCTCCGGCGGCCCGAACTCTATCGCCTCCTCGATTGCGTCCGCCGCGCCATCCGGGTCCTGCTGGGTGTTGGGCACGTGCATAAACCCCTGCAGCAGCGGCTCGAACGGCGCCTTGAAGGTGGGCAGCCCCGTGACCGAGAGCGCCCCCAGCGTGGTGCCGTGGTAGGCGATCTTGCGCGAAATGATCTTGTAGCGCTCCGGCTCCCCATTGGCCGCGTGGTACTGCCGCGCGAGCTTGATGACCGTCTCCACCGCCTCAGACCCAGAGGAGACGAAGAAGGTCGTTGAGAGATCGCCCGGAGCCAGCCCCGCCAGCCGTGCCGCCAGCTCCAGACTCCTCGGATGCTGGAAACTCCAGTTGGGGAAGAACCCCAGCTCCCTCATCTGCGCGGCCGCCGCCTCGGCCAGCTCACTCCTCCCGTGACCGACCTGCGTCGTAAAGAGGCCGGCAAGACCGTCCACATACTCCCGGCCCTCAGCATCCCTCACGTAACAGCCCTCGCCGCCGACGATCACCGGCAGCTTCGACCAGTCCTCCGAGAAAGGCGTGAAGTGCAACAGAAGGTTCTCGACCCCCGGCAGCCCCGTACCCTCCCCCCGCTCCCCAAGACCCCGCATAACGTCCATAACCGCCGACCTCCCGGAGCTAATCCGTTCCCCGCTTTCTCCCCACCCGCTTTCCAAGAAATTTACAACTTTACTGTAACGCAGTCAAGTTAGAAGGTGGGTGGGGTATTGACGTAGATGGCTTCGGCGGTTTCGTCTTCGGTCCACCAGCGGTGGGGGGTGGTAGAGGGGAAGTGGAGGGTATCGCCGGGTTTGAGCTGGTAAGTACCGCGTTCTTTGAGTTCCACGTAGAGGGTACCGGAGAGGAGGTAGATAAACTCTTCGCCGTGGTGGGAGTAGAAGCCTTCGCTACCGGAGCGGGGGGGGACGTGGAGGAAGGAGGGGTCCATCACGCTTTCGCCCACGATCATCTCTTCGAAGCGGACGCCGTTCTCCCACTGCATGACCGGCCGTTCGTGCGGGCGCACGAGGGGGACGTTACGTTTGAGGTCGGCGCCGAAGATCTCGCGCAGGGTGACGTTGTAGACGCCGGCCAGCCGCCGCAGGGAGGCCACGGAGGCTCCGCTCTCGCCCCGCTCCAGCGCTGAGATGAAGGAGATGGAGAGGCCCGTGGCCTCGGAGACTTCCCGGAGGGTCTTACGGGACTTGACGCGCATTCTGCGGAGTTGATCCCCGAGGGCGTTGGGCCGCTTATCTCCGGGTCCGGCGCCGTTCGGCTCGGCCGGGCCGAGCCGCTGCCGGATGGCGGCGAAGTTCAGTCCTTCCACGACGCGCAGGCGTTTTATCTGTCTGAGCCGCTCGATATCCCGTTCGGTGTAGACCCGGTATCCGCGGCCGGTGCGCTGGGGGGAGATCAGGCGCTCCCGTTCCCACAGGCGCAGGGTCTGTGCGGCGACCCCGATCGCCTCCGCTACCTCCCCGATCGAGAACCCTGCCGGGCAGCTCTCCGCCAAACTCTCCACCTCACCAGGCGCGCTATCATCACAGTAGGCTTGTCTCGTTATTGTAAAGTGATTCTACCAGTCCGCCGGATGTGGCGCGAAAGGGCGGTGCGGGTCCCGGCGCGGGGCAATGGGGTATATTTACGGGGTCGGGGCGAGCTTCTCCGGCGCTTTCAGGACGAGAGAGGGAGAGGGTGATATGGCTACGGTGGTCGGAGTACCCAGAGAGATCAAGGACCAGGAGGGCCGCGTGGCCCTGCAGCCCGACGGTGTGGAGGAGCTCATCCATCACGGTCACGAGGTGGTCGTGCAGCGGGGTGCCGGTGCGGGGTCCGGATTCTCCGATGAGGAGTATGCGCGGGCCGGGGCCCGGGTGGCGAAGGCGGCGGAGGAGGTCTTTGAGCGGGCCGACCTGATCGTGAAGGTCAAGGAGCCCATTGAAGAAGAGTACGGGCTCTTCAGGGAGGGGCAGCGGCTCTTCACCTACCTGCACCTTGCCGCCGACAGGAGGCTCACCGAGTTTCTGATCGAGCGCAAGATAGACGCGGTGGCCTATGAGACGGTGGAGCTTGAGGACGGCACCCTGCCGCTCTTGACGCCCATGAGCGAGGTTGCGGGCAGGATGAGCGTGCAGGCCGCGGCCCACTGCTTGGAGAGCCCTCAGGGAGGGGCGGGACTTCTGCTGGGAGGCGTTCCGGGAACGCCTGCCGCGAAGGTGACCATCATCGGGGGCGGGGTGGTCGGCACCGAGGCGGCAAAGATAGCGGTTGGGATGCGGGCCATCGTGAGGGTTTTAGACATAAACCCCAAGCGGCTTGCCTACCTCTCGGACATCTTCGGGGGGCGGGTGGACCTGGTGATCCCGAACCGGGCCCGGCTGGCCTCATACGTAAAAGAGTCCGATGTGGTCATAGGGGCGGTTCTGGTACCGGGAGCCAGAGCCCCCAAGCTCGTCACCAGAGAGATGGTGAAGAGCATGCGGGACGGCTCGGTGATCGTGGACGTGGCCATAGATCAAGGAGGATGTGTGGAGACCGCAAGGCCTACCACCCACTCCGATCCCACCTACGTGGAGGAGGGGGTCATCCACTACTGCGTGGCCAACATCCCCGGTGCGGTGGCCCGCACCTCCACGCTGGCGCTCACCAGTGCCACGCTGCCCTACCTGATAAAACTGGCGGACAAAGGCATAGAGGGCGCGGCAAGAGAGGACGAGGCGCTGGCCAAAGGTATCGCCACCCTGCATGGAAACCTGACCTCAGAACCGGTCGCCGAAGCCCACAAACTGCCCCACACGCCGCTCCATCAAGTCTTGTAACACAACCTACCATCCTCGGGCGTGCTAGACTGGAGGCCGCCTCGTCTGCGGTGTTGAGTTTTCCCTGCGTTGCGGGCGGGGTATAGATTGTCCTTCGGATCGGCACAGGAGAGGTGAGAATGGACACGCTGACCCGAAAACGATCGCTGGAGACGCTGGGGATTCTGTCTCCGGGCCGGGTGCATGAGAACTTGCCCGCCGCCCGGCTGGTAGAGGAGGCTATCCGGCGCCGCGAGGGCATTCTGGCTGCGAACGGCGCGCTGGTATCCGAGACCGGTGAGCGGACCGGCCGCTCGCCGGACGACAAGTTCATCGTGGAGAACGGGGCCACGCGGGATCGGGTGGACTGGGGCAGCGTCAACCGGCCCGTAGCCCAGGAGGTCTTCAACGGCCTTCTGCGGAAGGCGGCGGCCTATCTGGAGAGCCGGGACGAGATCTTCGTGCTGGACGCTCACGCCGGGGCCGATCCCGCCTACACCCTGAACGTGCAGATAGTCGCCGAGCGGGCCTGGCACGCGCTCTTCGCCCGCCAGCTCTTCCGCAGGCCCACCCCGGAGGAGCTGGAGAGCTTCGAGCCGGACTGGACGGTCGTCTCGGCCCCGGGCTTCCGCACCGACCCGGATAGGGACGGCACCAACTCCGACGTCTTCGTGGGGGTGGACTTCGAGAAGCGGGTGGTCTTGATCTGCGGTACGGAGTACGCCGGGGAGATAAAGAAGAGCATCTTCACCGTGCTGAACTTCGTCTTGCCCGTCGAGCACGGCGTCTTCCCGATGCACTGCTCGGCCAACGTGGGCCGGGAGGGTGATGTGGCGCTCTTCTTCGGGCTCTCCGGGACCGGCAAGACCTCTCTCTCGGCCGATCCCGAGCGCCGGCTCATCGGAGACGACGAGCACGGCTGGACGGACCGTGGCATCTTCAATTTCGAGGGCGGCTGCTACGCCAAGTGCATAGACCTCTCCCCCGAGAAAGAGCCTCAGATATACAACGCCATCCGCTTCGGGGCCGTGGTCGAGAACGTCGTCGTGGACGAGCGTACGCGCGAGGTAGACTTCACGGACGCCTCCAGGACCGAGAACACGCGCGCGGCCTACCCGCTGGAGTTTATCGAGGGCGCGGTGCTCGAGGGCATGGCCGGGCACCCGAAGGCGATCCTGTTCCTCACCGCCGACGCCTTCGGGGTGCTGCCGCCCATAAGCCGCCTCTCCCCCGAGCAGGCCGCCTACTACTTCCTCTCCGGCTACACGGCCAAGCTGGCCGGGACGGAGGCGGGGCTCGGGGACGAGCCGCAGGCCACCTTCTCCACCTGTTTCGGCGCGCCGTTCCTGCCGCTGCCGCCGACCACCTACTCCGGCATGCTGCAGCGGAAGATGCGTGAGCACAACGTCCGGTGCTATCTGGTGAACACCGGCTGGTCGGGCGGTCCGTACGGCGTGGGGGAGCGCATAGACATAGCCCATACGCGAGCGATGGTGCGGGCGGCCATCTCCGGCGAGCTGGCGGAGGCCGAGACGCGCACCGACCCGCACTTCGGGCTCAAGGTCCCGCTGCGGGTACCCGGGGTGCCGGAAGAGGTTCTGAACCCGCGGGAGACCTGGCCGGACAGGGAGGCCTACGACGAGCAGGCGAAGCGGCTGGCCGCCCGCTTCCGGGAGAACTTCCGGAGGTTTGAGGAAGAGGTGAGCGAAGAGGTGAGGAAGGCCGGTCCGAAGGACTGAGCCCCGGTGGGCGTGGTCCCCTCCGGTGGTAGAATCCAGCCGTGGGCATCATAGACAGAGCGCTGGCCGAGTCTGTCAGGGTGATCCCGCGCCCCATCGTGCGGAAGATCTCCAGCCGCTACATCGCCGGGTCCACTCTGGAGGACGCCCTGGCCACAATCCGGGAGCTGAACGAGCGGGGATGCAAGGCCACGGTGGACGTACTCGGTGAGGGGATCCGGCACAAGAGCCAGGCCATCGAGACCCTGAACGAGTACAAGCGGGTGCTCGAAGCGCTGGACGAGCACGGCCTTGAGTCCGGCATCTCGGTCAAGCTCACGGCGCTGGGGCTGGCGCTGGACGAGGAGCTGTGCCGGGCGAACCTGGAGGAGATCCTCATCTCCGCCGCAGCCCACGGCCGCTTCGTGCGCGTGGACATGGAGGACTCCCCCTACACCTCCGCAACCCTGGACCTGGTGCTGGAGATGCACCGGCGCTACGGGAACGTGGGGGCGGTCATCCAGGCGTACCTCAGGCGGAGCCTCGAAGACGTCGAACGGCTGGCGGAGCACAAGGTCTCGGTCAGGCTCTGCAAGGGCATCTACGACGAGCCGCGCCGCCTAGCGTACAAAGACTTCGACGTCGTGCGGCAGAACTACATCCTGCTGCTGGAGCGCCTGATGGAAGAGGGCTGCTACGTCGGCATAGCGACCCACGACGAGTACCTGGTGTGGCACGCGCTGAGGATCATCCACCGCCTGGGGCTGTCCCCGGATGAGTACGAGTTCCAGATGCTGCTCGGGGTGGACGAGGAGCTGCGCACCATCCTGGTCGAGTCCGGCCAGCGGATGCGGGTCTACGTCCCCTACGGCCGGCAGTGGTACGAGTACTCCACCCGCCGCCTGCAGGAGAACCCGAAGATAGCCACCTACGTCGCCAAGGGGGTTCTGGGGCTCGGGTAGGCCAGAGCACCTACAGCCGGGCCACGATCACCTCCACCCCGGCATCCCCTATCTTCCGCAGCATGTCCCGGGGCGCCCGCTCGTCTGTTATGAGCGCGTCCACCTCGCTGAGAGAGGCTATCTTCGCCAGCGCCACCACCCCGAGCTTTGAGTGGTCCCCCACCACGACCACCCGGCGCGAGGCTTCCACCATCGTCCGGTCCGTCTCGGCCTCGGCTATGTTCGGTGTGGTGAGCCCGGCCTCGGGATGTATGCCGTGCACCCCTAGGAAGAGGATGTCAGCGTTCAGCGACCGGAGCGTGCGGTCGGCGTAAGCCCCCACGAGCGCGTCCGACGGCGTGCGGAAGATGCCGCCGGAGAGCACGATCTGGTCCCACCCGTTCTCCTGCAGCGTCAGCGCGATGTTGGTGGAGTTGGTGATGAAGGTGAGGTCCCGGCCGGCCCGCTTGAGCGCCGCGGCTATGTGCCAGGTCGTCGTCCCGGCCGAAAAGGCCACCGTATCTCCGTCCTCTATGAGCTTGAGCGCCTCGCGGGCGATGGCCTGCTTCTCGGCCTGCTTTAGGCGGCGCTTGTGGGTGAAGTGCGGCTCGGTGGCGGCCTTGCGCACCGGCACGGCCCCGCCGTGTACCTTCTGCAAGAGCCGCCGGGCGGCGAGCGCCTCAAGGTCCCGCCGGATCGTCATGTCCGAGACACCCAGCCTCCCGGCCAGGTCCATCACCGCAACGCTCCCGTTGCGCTCCAACTCCTCCAGAATCCTCTGTCTGCGCTCCTCGGCCAGCAACCTCTCAGAGACCTCCGCACTCGCCGCCGGATTTAAAATAGCATAACCGGCGGCCGTGCTATCCTGACCCCCGGACCGAAGACGGGAGAGGTTCCGGTGGAGAGAGTACGCCCGCACTACGGCGGTGGCAGCATCCTGAACGTGGTCTCGGAGATCTCGGAGCACTTCGGGGTTCCGACCGGACACCCGCCCGCCCGCAACCTGCCGCTGGACGGCGCGGCCTCGGTCGTGCTGTTCATCGTGGACGGCCTGGGCTACCGCCAGCTCATGTGGCACCTGGAGGCCGGAGACATGCCGGAGCTCGGCCGGATGCTGGAACGGGGCGAGATGCGGCTTGCTGAGGCCACCTCCGTCTTCCCCTCCACGACGGCGGCGGCGCTCACCACCCTGCACACCGCCGCCCCGCCCTCCGAGACCGGGATGCTGGGGTACAACCTGTGGCTGCCGGAGGCCGGCGCGGTCTCGGACATGATCTCCTTCCGCAACCTGGAGCGCGGCGAACCGCTCCCGCTCACCGGGTGCCTGATGCGCGTCCCGTCCCTCTACGGCCGCCTCTCGGAGGCCGGAATCCGGTGCCGGGCGGTCAACGCCGCCGGGTTCCGGAACACCGCCCTGACCCGCTGGCACTTCGCCGGGGCGGAGTACATCCCCTACGGGAGCTTGAGGGAGATCCCGCCCCTGACCGCGCGGTGCGCGGCGGAGCCCGGCTATACCGTAGCCTACTGGCCGGAGTACGACAGGACCTGCCACCTCCACGGCCCCCGCGGCAGCCGGGCGAGGGATGAGATCCGGGCCGTGGACCGGGCCATCGGAGAGCTCTTCAGGAGCCTCCCCCAGAACACGGCGCTCGTGATCACCGCCGACCACGGCCAGCGGGAGCTCTCTCCCCGGAAGGCCGTGCTGCTCAACGGCGACCCGTACTTCACGCGCCAGATCACCGCCCCGCCCGCCGGCGAGCGCACCGCCCGTTACCTGTACGTCCTCGACGGTGCGGAAGCCGGGATCGCCCGCCATCTGCAGAAAGCGGCGGAGATAATGCCCGCCGCGGAAGCCTGGAGTTCGGGGCTCTTCGGCGGTCCGCCGGCCCGGGAGGACTTCTACCGGCGCACCGGAGACCTCCTCGCCGTAACCCGTCCCGGCTGGCAGCTCAACTGGGCCTTCTACCCCGGGCAGCGCAAGGACGTCCACCGCGGCGGGCACGGGGGGTGGACGGCGGAGGAGATGCTCGTTCCGGTGCTCGCGGCCCGGCCGTAGAGGAGGGGTGCAAAATCCCCGCAAATCTTGCAAAAACACCGTTTAGAAATCCGCCCGGTCCCGTATCATCGAAGCATCTGCGGAAGCGTCGGAAGAGGAGGAAGCGGTGCAGGACCATCGGGGGGAGTTCGAGATCTGGCAGCAGCGGCAGCGCGACCTCCTGCGGGAAGCGGAGAACCGGCGCCTCGCCCGCCAGGTGCGCAGCGGCTGGCGCATAAGCTTCGGAGGCTGGATACTGAGCCTGCAGCGGGCTCCCCGGTGCGCGGGGGCCGTAAGCCGCCGGCAGCAGAGTGCCAGCCTTTGGTAGAGATATCCGACACCGCAGAGTTCCCGCTCGCCGGGCCGGGCGGGGAGCCGGTAGACCTGAGGAGGACGTTCATCTCCAACGGCATTACGCTGCTCCCACCGATGAGCGTGGACGAGGAGTCCTGGACGTTCGAGGTCACGGTCCCGGTGACCGGCGGCCGCGCGCGCACGGTGCGCCTCTCCGAGGGGAGGCCCGGCTACGGTGTCGCCGGCATCGCCGGAGATCCGCCCGGCCCCGGGGAGCGGGCGGAGGTCCTGGGGACCGTCCGGCACGTGCTGCGGCTGGACGAGGACCTCTCGGAGTTCTATGGGTTCATCGCCGGAGATCCGGAGCTATCGTGGGCAGCAACGGGCGCGGGGCGCATTGTCCGGAGCCCCACCGTCTTCGAGGAGGTCGTCAAGACCGTCTGCACCACCAACTGCGCCTGGTCGGCGACGGAGAGGATGGTCGGCGCGCTGGTCGAGCACCTGGGAGCGCGGGCCCCCGGAGCGCCGGAGAGCGGTCCCGCGGGCCGGGCGTTCCCGACGCCCGCGGCGATGGCGGAGGCCGGGGAGGGCTTCTACCGGGACGTAGCGCGCGCCGGGTACCGGGGCCGCTACCTGATGAGCCTGGCGCGCTCGGTCGCCGCGGGTGGGCTGGACCTGGAGGCGCTCGGCCGGGCGGGCCCGGAGGAGCTGCCCGATGAGGAGGTCGCGCGGCGGCTGCTCGCCCTGCCGGGGGTCGGCCCGTACGCCGCGGCGCACATAATGATGCAGCTCGGGCGCTACTCCCGGCTCATCCTGGACTCCTGGACCCGCCCCACCTACGCCCGGCTGGCGGGGGTGGAGGCCGCAGAAGACCAGGAGATCGAGGAGAAGTTCCGCCGCTACGGCAGGTACGCGGGGCTGGCCTTCTGGCTGTATCTGACGCGGGACTGGCTCCGGGAGCCCTAGAGCAGGTCGTACCTGGGCTTCCGGCGCCGTTTCCGGCGCCGGTAGACCGCCGTCCCCACGACCCCGGCCACCACGACCACCGAGAAGACCATAAACAGCCCCACGTACTCCGGGGCCTGGCGCCCCAGGAAGGAGTAGAAGAGCGTCTGGGGCGCGATCCCGAGCGCCGTGGCGAGGAGGAAGCTGGAGAAGCGCATGCGGGTGAGGCCCGCCGCGTAGGAGATGACATCAAACGAGATACCGGGGATGAGCCGCCCGGCGAACACGGCGTAGGTGCCCCACCGGGCGAACCAGCGGTCGGCGGACTGAAGTCCGGCCTTGCCGACCAGGATCTCCACCGGCACCCGGCCCAGGGCGCGCGAGATCCAGAAGCAGACCGCGGCGGCCAGCGTGTGGCCGAAGAGGCTCAGCATCCAGCCCCAGAACGTCCCGAACGCCAGCCCGTTGGCGAAGGTTATGATAAACGACGGCACCGGAGCCGCGATGGCCTGCAGCACCATCAGGAAGCTGGAGGCCACCGGGGCCCAGAGGCCGTAGGAGAGGATGTAGTCCCGCAGGCCGTCTATGTCGCCCCGGCCCAGGATCACGAGCGCCCGGTTGAACTCCTCCCGGAAACCGTCGGAGATGAGGTAGACGAGCCCGAAGAACGCGGCGACCGCCACCAGCAGCGCGAACCGGATCCAGCGCACCGTGCGCGCCGGGAGCTTCACCGGACCAGGCGGGGTCAGGGAGTTCTTACTGCGGGCCAACTGCGCTCGCTTCCATCCTGCGTGAAAGATTATCCCATTCGGCGAAGGGGATGAGAGCTCCGCGGGGCCGTCCCCGCATCCCCTTTTCCGCATCCGGGAGTGTATCAGGGAGGCGCGTCGAGGGTAAGGTGGCCTACAGCATCCCGGCCGCGCGGGCCAAATCCAGGGCGTTCTGCGCCATGCGGATGTTAGCGGCGTCCACCATCCGGCCGTCCACGCTCACCGCCCCGCTCCCGGCGGCCTTCGCCTCCTCGTAGGCGGCGACCACCTTCCGGGCCCACTCCAGCTCCCGCCGCGTGGGTGAGAAGACCTCGTTGACGACCCCGATCTGGGCCGGGTGAATGCACCACTTGCCGTCGAAGCCTAAAGAGCGCGCGATCTGGCAGGATCTCCTGAGCCCGTCGGGGTCCCGGTAGTCCGCGTAGGGACCGTCCACCGCTTTGACGCCCGCGGCGCGGGCGGCGACCACGATGCGGTGCATCGCGTAGTGGAAGCGGTGTCCGGGGTAGAGCTCGTCCCACTCGCCGGCCATTCCGATGTTCTCTAGCGGCATGCGCACGCTGGCTGCGTAGTCCCCGGGACCGAAGATGAGCGTCTCCAGCCGGGATGTGGCGCGGGCTATCGCATCCGCGTTCGCCAGACCCCGCGCGGTCTCTATCTGGGCCTCCAGCCTTATCTTCCCCACCTCCAGCCCCAGGCGGCGCTCCACGCCGGCGAGCAGCACGTCCACGGCGTACAGGTCTTCCGGCCGGTCCACCTTGGGGATGAGGATCAGCCCCAGCCTCTCACCCGCCCCCTCGGCGACCTCTATGAGGTCCCGGTAGAAGAACGGCGTGTCGAGCGCGTTGATGCGGTAGGCGGCGGGCCGCCCGCCCCAGTCCAGCTCCCGCATCGCCCGGATCACGTTCGCGCGGGCCTCCTCCTTCTCGTCCGGCGCGACCGAGTCCTCCAGATCCAGGAAGACCACGTCCGCTCCGGTGGCGAGGGCCTTTCCGATCATGTCCGGCCTGGAGGCCGGGACCGAGAGTTCGGATCTCTCCACCCTCACGCTCTCCCCTCCCATCCCGTCATCTGCGCCTCAGCCGAGCAGGGCCGTTACCGGCTCGCCCCGGATGGAGGCGTCCAGCACCTGCATCGGGTGCGCCATCGGCATCTTCTCACCCATGCGCTGCAGGCTGGCCCGGATCTGCAACAGGCAGCCGGGGTTGGCGGTGACCAGCATCTGCGCCCCCGTCTCGAGCACGTGCTCCGCCTTGCGCCGGCCCAGCTCCTCGGCGGCCGCCGGTTCGACCATGTTGTAGATGCCGGCCGAACCGCAGCAGATCTCGGCCTCCCGGATCTCCCGGATCTTCAGGCCCGGTATCCGCCTCAGCTCCTCGCGCGGCTGCCGCCGGATGCCCTGCGCGTGCGCAAGATGACACGCGTCGTGGTAGGCCGCGACCACCGGCAGCGGGTGCCGCTCGGCGGCCGGTCCGAGCTCGTTCAGGAACTCCGAGGCGTCCCGCACCCGCGCGGAGAATTCTTTTGCCCGCTCCGCGTACTCGGGGTCGTCGCGCAGCAGGTAGCCGTACTCCTTCATCGTGGAGCCGCACCCGGCCGCGTTTACGACCACGTTCTCCACCCCGGCGGCCTCGAAGGCGTCTATGGTCCTGCGGGCGAACCGCCGGGCCTCTTCCTCCCGGCCCGCGTGCATGCTGAGAGCGCCGCAGCAGCCCTGCTCGGGCGCAAGCACCTCGCACCCGTCGGCGGCGAGCACCCGCACGGTAGCGGCGTTGACGTGCGGGAAGAAGACCCGCTGCACGCAGCCGGTGAGCACCCCGACCCGGCGCCGGATTTGCCCGCGCGCCGGGGTGAACCCCGGAACCTCCTCCCCGCCGTCCGGCAGCTCGGGCATCAGTGCCTCCATCGCCCGCAGGCGCCGCGGCAGCAGGTTCAGCGCGCCGCTCTTCCTGAGCACCTCCCCGATATTGAACCTCTGGTAGAGCTTGAGCGGGGCGGTCGCCACGCGCAGGCGCTCGGGATACGGGAAGAGGGCGAAGATCATCTCCCGGAACCACCTGTCCTCGGGCGAGCGCTCGTAGCGGCGCTCGACCTGCTGGCGGGTGGACTCGATGAGCTTGTCGTACTGCACCCCTGAGGGGCAGGCGGTGACGCACGCCATGCAGCCCAGGCACAGGTCGAAGTGTCGCACCATGCTGTCGCTCAGCGGCTCGCCCTGCCGCCCCTGCTCCATGAGGTAGATGCGCCCGCGCGGGGAGTCCATCTCCTCCCCGAAGAGCACGTAGGTCGGGCAGGTGGGCAGGCAGAAGCCGCAGTGCACGCAGTCGTCTATGAGCTCCTGCTCCGGCGGGTTGTGGTCGTCGAAGGCGGGGAAGACCTGCTTGCCCGCCCGGCGCTTCCCGGCCTCGACCGCCGCCTTCTCCGCCACCCGGCTCGCGGGCACCACTTTGTGCCCGATGTCCTCGGGCCGCTTTGCTCCCACGGCGTGTGCCGCGGCTTCTTCCTGGGCCGGGGTATCCACCCGGCCGGCTTCGTTCTCCTGGGCGTACCCGGCCCGGTCCGGCGAGCCGTCGGGTCTCTCTGCCACTAGATACCTCCCACAAATCTGCCGGGGTTGAGGATGTACCCCGGATCGAAACGTTCCTTCACCCGGCGCATGAGCTGCAGGGCATCCCCGGTAGAGCCCCACACCTCGACCCGCCGCTTGAGCTCGGCCGGAGCCTGCACGAGGACGAGGCTCCCGCCCCGCTCCTCCACGCCGCGGCGCAACTCGCCGATGGCGGCGGCCCGGGAATCTTCATCTCCGCCGGAGAGCCCGACGAAGGTGACCCCGGTCCCGGCGTGGCCCGAGATCTCCGGTTCGAATCCGTATCTGCCGGTGATACGCTCCACGGACTCCAGCACGTCCGGCAGCCCGGCGGGAACGCCCGCTATCTTGAGCCCGATCCCGCCGCTCTCCCACGGCATGGGCAGCAGCTCGCTCCAGAGCTCGTCTTCCTCGCTCTCGTCCAGGATGCGGGCCTCTCCGTGCTCCCCCAGCAGCTCGCGGGCCGCTCTGGACTGCGCCTCCACGCCGGGCTTTACGCCCTCGATCAGGACCGCGAGGCGGCCGCGGCCGCCCCGCCACCTCAGCTCCAGCGCGCCGGGTACCAGGGAAGAGTGCAGGATGCTCTGCACCGCGGCTCCGGCAGAGGCCGCGTCCTCCAGCTCGGCCGCGACCGTGCCGCTCGCGAACGGCACCGGGTGCAGCCGCCAGATCGTCTCCACGATGACGCCCAGAGTCCCCAGGGAGCGGGTGAAGAGCTTGCTCAAATCGTAGCCGGCCACGTTCTTGACGACCTTGCCGCCCGCGCGCGCCACCGTCCCGTCGGCCAGCACGACGGTTATCCCGATCAGGAGGTCCCGCGCCGTCCCGTAGCGCAGCCGCCGCGGGCCGGAGGCGTCGGCCGCCACGATGCCGCCGACCGTGCCCTCCGCCTCCGGCGGATCCAGAGCGAGCATCTGGTTCGCCCCGGAAAGCTCCTCCTGCAGATCCTCCAGCCGCACCCCGGCCTGCACGCCGGCGACCAGATCCCCCGCAGCGTGCTCTATGATCCGGTTCAAGCGCCGGGTGCTGAGGATGACGTCGAGCCCGGCGGGCGGATTCCCGAGCTCCATCTTGGTCCCGCTCCCGCGCGGCGCCACCTTCAGCCCGGCCCCGCTCGCCAGCTTTAGGACCTCACTAACCTCCTCGACCGAACCCGGCTCGACCACGATGCTGGGGACAACGCCGTCCACCGCGTCGTCCGGGACGGCCTCGCGGACGTGCTCCCCTCCGACCACCTGCCGGAAGTCCTCCGGCGAGAGCGTGCGCTGCATCAGAATATCTCCGCGAGTCCGGCCTTCTGGACGGGGTGCAGCTCCCGGCGCGGCCCCGGGACCTCGCCGCAGAGGCGCGGGGTCGGGAAGACCTTGCCGGGGTTGCAGAGGTAGTGCGGGTCGAAGGCGCAGCGCAACAGCTGCATCACGTTCAGGTCGTCCTCGGTGAACATCTTGGGCATGTGCTTCTTCTTGTCCTCGCCGACGCCGTGCTCGCCGGTTATGGAGCCCCCGTGCTCCAGGCAGAGGGTCAGGATCTCGCCGGCCAGCTCCTCGGCCCGCTCGGCCTCGCCCTCCTTCTCCTCGTCGTAGAGGACGAGCGGGTGCAGGTTGCCGTCCCCGGCGTGGAAGACGTTGGCTACGCGCAGGCCGTACTCGGCGGAGAGCTCGGCCATGCGCCGGAGCACCTCCGGCAGCGCGGTGCGCGGGATGACGGAGTCCTGCACGTAGTAGTCCGGGCTCATGTGCCCCATCGCCGCGAACGCCGCCTTGCGCCCCTTCCACATCAGCGCCCGCTCCTCGTCGTTCTGGGCTATCCGGATCTCGAACGAGTCGTTCTCCCGGCAGATGCGCTCGACCTGCTCGAACTGGTGCTCAACCTCGGCCTCCGGCCCGTCCAGCTCCACGATGAGGATCGCCCCCGCTCCCTTGGGGTAGCCGGGCCTCACCCCGCGCTCGACCGCCTCGATGGAGAGCGAATCCATCATCTCCACCGCCGCCGGGACTATCCCGGCGGCGATGATTCCGGAGACCGCTCCGCCGGCCTCGTCCGGGCTGTTGAACGCCGCCAGCAGGGTCCGTACCGCCTCGGGCTTGCGCACGATCCTGAGCGTTATCTTGGTCGCGATCCCGAGCGTCCCCTCGGAGCCCACGAACGCCCCTACCAGATCGTAGCCGGGAGTGTCCGGAGCCTTGCCGCCGAGATGCACCATCTGCCCGTCCGGCAGCACGACCTCCAGCCCGGTCACGTGGTTGGTGGTGAACCCGTATTTCAGGCAGTGCGCACCGCCGGAGTTCTCGGCCACGTTCCCGCCGATCGAGCACACCAGCTGGCTGGAGGGGTCCGGCGCATAGTAGTAGCCGGCATCCGCCACCTCCTCCGTTACCCAGAGATTGATGACGCCCGGCTCCACCACGACCCGCTGGTTGGGGATGTCCACCTCCAGAATCCGGCGCATCCGGCTCATCACGATGAGCACACCCTCCTCCACCGGCAGCGCCCCGCCGGAGAGCCCGGTCCCGGACCCGCGCGCCACGAAGGGCACCCCCTCCTCGTTGCAGATCCGGACCACCCGCTGTACCTGCTCGGCCGTCTCCGGCAGCACGACGAGGCTCGGGATCACGCGGTAGCTCGCCAGCCCGTCGCACTCGTAGGTGCGGAGCTTCTCCCGCTCAGAGATAACACCCTCCGGCCCAAGCACCGCCTCCATCCGCCGGATTACCCGCTCTCTGTCTAACATGCCGCCTCCCAGCGCCGCCCGACTACTCCCCCGATACAGCCCCATTGTATCCGAGGTGCCGGAAGGCGCTACGAGATTTCTCCCCTCGCCCCCCGGCAGCTCCCGGTAACGCAGCCAATCTCCCCTGCGCTCCGTTTAATGAAATTATTTGTTCATTTTACGGAATATAGGCAATATGGCAAGGAAGCGGCCGGGATTTCGGGATCCTCTCGTCCGGAAGCGGCTCGACCGGAGCTATCCTTAGAGGGAAGGTCTGATACGCGGGTTTAGGGGAGGAGCCCTGATGCTAGAAGACGCTGCAATCACCGTCATGGAGCGCTGCGAGCTGCTGGGCAGCATCAGCGAGGAGTCCGGGAGGCTCACCCGGCCCTACGGCTCGCGGTCTCTGCGGGAGGCCGGCGACCGTGTCGCCGGCTGGATGAGGGCTACCGGGATGAGCACTCGCCGGGACGCGGCCGGCAACCTCATCGGCCGCTACGAGGGCGCGGGGGACCGGACCCTCGTTCTTGGCTCCCACCTGGACACCGTGCGCGACGCCGGAAAGTATGACGGCCAGCTGGGCGTGCTCGCCGCCCTCGCCTGCGTCCAGCGGCTGCACGAATGCGGGGAGCGCCTGCCGTTCGCCATCGAGGTCGTCGCCTTCGCCGACGAGGAGGGGCTGAGGTTCGGCACCACCTACCTGGGCAGCTCCGTGTACGCCGGAGCCTTCAACCCCGAGCTTCTAGACTACCGGGATGCGGAGGGCGTCTCGATCTCGGAAGCGGTGCGCCGCTTCGGCGGGGATCCCGACGCCCTCGCCGGAGACGGCCGGCCGGGAGGGGATCTGATCGGCTACCTGGAGCTGCACATCGAGCAGGGACCGGTGCTGGAGAGGCTGGGCGCGCCGGTAGGTATCGTCTCCGGCATCACGGGTCTCAGCCGCATCGGGGTAGGGTTTACCGGCAAAGCCGGACACGCCGGCACCGTCCCGATGCAGGACCGCAGAGACGCGCTGTGCGCCGCAGCCGAGTTCGTGCTGGAGGCGGAGAGCGCGGCGAAGTCGGAGCCGGGGGCGGTAGCGACGGTCGGGGAGATCTCGGCCCTGCCCGGCGCGGGCAACGTCATCCCCGGCGAGGCCCGGCTCTCCCTGGACCTCCGGCACCAGGACGACGCAACGCGCGAGCGCCTGCGGGAGCGCCTGAAGCGGCGGGCGCGGGAGATAGCCGATCTCCGCGGCTGCGCGGGTAGCTGGCAGGTGCGGCAGGAGAGCGGCACGGTCCCCTGCGACCCGGAGCTGAGCGGGCTGCTGGAGCGGGCCGTCCAGAGCGCGGGCATCTCGGCCCACCGGCTGCCCAGCGGCGCAGGCCACGACGCAGCCCAGGTCGCAGAGCTGGCCCCCGTGGCGATGCTGTTCGTCCGCTGCAAGGAGGGCATCAGCCACAACCCCGCCGAGTCCGTCTCCAAAGAAGATGTAGCCGCCGCACTGGACGTCCTCGAACGCTTCCTGCAGCTCCTCGCGGAGGGAGAAGGTCCGCACCGCGGAGGCAGCCGCACCATGTGCTAGAATCACGGTGTTCCGTCATGCGGAAGAAAAGTTTTGTAGGTCGGATTCAGGGCGTGAGGGAAGCGAGAGCGAACGGCCCCTGTCGAGCGGGCTCTCGGCATTCTGGAGCTCTTGAGCCGGCGTCATCCCCCACATCCGGCGCATAGCGGAGAGCTTTCCCGAAAGCCTGCGCGCTGCCGCTCCCTGAGCCGCGGAGCATCCCGCCTCCGGACCCGCTGTCCGGCACATCCGGCCCCGGTATCATGGGGGGAAGAGCGGCCTCTTCCGGAAGGGACTGACGGATGAAGCGAGATCTCAAAGAGATCCTGAACGCAGGGCTGGCGGCGGCCGACCCCGGAGCCGCCGTTCTTCGCTGCCTCAAGGTGGACGGAGACCGCCTGAGCGCCGGGGGTGAGACTTTCGAGCCGGAGCGCGTCTTCGTCGTTGCAGCGGGCAAGGCCGCCTGCGCCATGGCGAAAGCCGCCGAAGAGCTGCTGGGCGACCGGATCTCCGGCGGGCTCGCCGTGACTAAGGAGGGGCATGAGGGGCCGCTGGAGTATCTGGAGGTTCTGGCCGCCTCCCATCCGGAGCCGGATGAGCGGGGCGTGGAGGCCGCCCGGCGGGTCGCCGGGCTCGCAGAGGAACTGGAGGAAGGCGACCTGCTCCTGGCGCTCATCAGCGGCGGAGCGTCCGCGCTGCTCGCCGACCCCGCAGAAGGCATAGAGCTCTCCGAGCTGAAACGGCTCACCTCATCTCTCCTGCGCAGCGGAGCCTCCATAGATGAGATCAACTGCGTAAGAAAGCATGTCTCCACCCTCAAGGGCGGCGGCCTCGCCAGGCTCGCCCACCCGGCACAGACGCTCGCCCTCCTGCTCTCCGACGTGGTCGGCGACGACGTGTCCTCCATCGCCAGCGGGCTCACCGCCCCCGACCCGACCACGCTAGAGGAGGCCCGGCGCGTGCTGGAGCGGTACGGCATCGAACCGCCACAAAGCGTCGCCGGGCACCTGAAACGGGCAGAAGAGACCCCCAAGCCCGGCGACCCGCTCTTCGAGCAGGTAAAGAACCTCGTCTGCGGCGGCGGGCGGCACGCGGTGGAAGCCGCCGCGACCCGGGCGGAAGAACTCGGATATCCGCCGCTTATCCTCTCCACACGCATAACCGGTGAAGGGCGCGAGGTGGCCGGCGTGCACGCGGCGATAGTCCTGGAGGCGCTCGAGAGCGGCAACCCCGCCGCCCCGCCGTGCGCCATCCTCTCCGGCGGAGAGCTGACCATCACGGTGCGCGGCAAGGGACGGGGAGGCCCCAACCAGGAGTTCGCCCTGGCGCTGGCCGTGGAGCTGGAAGGGGTCGAGGGATGGGCCGCGCTCGCCGTTGACACCGACGGCAACGACGGCCCCACCGGCGCGGCGGGCGGGCTGGTGGACGGGGAGACGGCCGGAGCCATCCGCTCCAGAGGTGCGGACCCCCGGGCGGCCCTCGAAGCGAACGACTCCCACACGGCGCTCGATGCCGCCGGAGTCCTGCTCGAAACCGGCCCCACCGGGACCAACGTCAACGACCTGCGCGTAATTCTGCTCCGCAGAGCGGAATAAATGTTGCGCTTCGGCATGCAGAGCCGCTAGCATGTAGCAGGCTTGGTGGAAGCGAACCTGAAGGGTTGGGGAGGATGCCTTCGGGCGGAGGAGGGAAGGAGCCACTTTGTTAGACAATCTGGCGGTACTGAGTCTTCTGGCGCTTGCGCCGCTCTTGACGGTGGGGGTTCTGCTGGTGGGGTTCCGCTGGCCGGCCAAGTATGCGATGCCGGTCGGGTATGTGATCGTGGTGGTCATTGCCACGTTCGTGTGGGGGATGGACCTCATAAACGTAGCGGCCGCTTCGGTGGAGGGTCTCATCATAGCTCTGGGGCTGCTCTACATAGTCTTCGGGGCGCTTCTACTTTTGGCGACGCTCACCGAGAGCGGGGCTATCCAGACCATCCGCTCGGCCTTCACCGACATAAGCCCTGACCGGCGCATACAGGCCATCATAATCGGGTGGCTCTTCGGGAGCTTCATTGAGGGGGCCTCGGGCTTTGGCACTCCGGCGGCGGTGGCCGCTCCCTTGCTGCTGGCTCTAGGATTTCCGGCGATGGCCGCCGTCATGGTGGGGCTCATCATCCAGAGCACCCCGGTGAGCTTCGGAGCGGTCGGGACCCCGATCATAGTCGGGGTTTCCGGCGGGCTCACGGGGGTTCCGGCCGTGGAAGAGCGCGTAGCGGCCTTAGTACTACAGTTGTAGATAGTGGTATGCTCTGGCATCATGCTCACTCCTGCTAAAGGAGGACGGACATGGTGCGACACCCGGTGGAT
>NZ_SKBU01000030.1 GCF_004337705.1 Rubrobacter taiwanensis | reverse complement strand
AAATTTTCTGTTTCAAGCCCTTTACAAAGTGTGACTAGAGGTGTATATTAACGGCGTCGGTTGGTGCGAAACCTAATCGACAACAACAGAAGAGTCCGGAGGGGCGACTCCTCCTTTCCCTTTCCCCACCTATCACCCCTAAAGACCCTCCGGACTCCTCCTTCCCCACCCCTTTCCCGGAGCTCCGGGCTCCGGGCCTTTCTTTTTCGCGTTGCGGAGGCGGCGGGGAATATAATCCCGGGCGTGGAGAACGAGACGAGGTTCCTGACATTCCTTACGGCAGGCTGCACGCTGGCCGCCGCTCTGTTCGGGTTCGGGGCCAGCATGTTCTCTTTTCAGGGTGCATACGAAGACAATCCCGTGTTCGTGGGTGCGGTGCAGCTCATGCGCGTGCTGGCTCTGCTGGTGCTGGCTCTGGTACTCGTCTTCCGCGGCGGCTGGCGAGGCGTGATCGCCGCCGGGTGCATGGTCGTCGGGGCGACCTTCCTGGAGTGGCTGTTCTACCCGTTCTCCTTCACGCTGGCTTCGGTCTCGGACCCGGCCGGGTACGCGGCGCGCTTCGGTGAGGTAACCCGCCCCGGCTACGCGGAGTGGGCCGTCTTCGACATCTTCTTCATCACGATAGCCGCTGCCCTCGCCCAGTCCCTCCGCGTCATAGCCTTCATCAGGCCCCGGGACGAATGACCTCTATCTCCTCGTGCTCGTCGAAGTCCAGCAGATATACTTCGCCCTGAGCCGTGAATTCGTAGCGGGAGGGCGGCAGGATCCCCTCCTCCGAGTCCTCGACCTCGACACCGGTGACGAGCCGGCCCCGGCCCCGGCAGCGCCGGCACCTCTGCGGCCGCCAGTCGAAACCGTCGTCGCCCCGGCCCCGGCAGTTGGGGCAGGGGCGGAAGCTCGTGTAGCGGATGGTTATGGTTCTCATCCGGCCCTGCGGAGCTGCGGTCTCCTACCGTAGATTGCGCAGGATCAGGTACACGATAGCGGCCACGAGCGCCAGTCCGGCGGCGGCCGGGATGAGGCGCTTGAGCACGGCCTCCCGACTGGCCTCCCCGAGGTCCAGCGGCTCCGGCTCCGGCTGGTTTATTATGCGCCGGCGCGGCTGCTCTCCGGCCTCAGCCGCAGGCTCCTCCGGCTCTGGCCGGGGGGCGGCCGCATCCCGGTAGACCGGGCGCGCCAGACCGCTCTCCGCCGTCGCTCCCACCTCCCGCGCCAGCGGGGGCGCTTCCCGCATTCTGGGCTCTTCCTCTCGGCTCAAGTCTCACCTCCCGGCTATCCCTCTGCTCCGGCTGCCCTCCGGCGACCGCGCGGCCCAATTATATCCCCCGTCTAGCGGATTATCTCCTGCTCCAGGCACTCGGCGAACCGGCTGAGAATCTTGTTCGCCACGTCCTGCTGGATGCCGCGCCCGAACTGTGCCACCCGGCCGGTGAGCCGCATATCGGTCTCCACCCTCACGCGCGTGGAGCCTCCCCCCTCGTCGTGCAGGGTGGAGACTATGGTGGCTGCGGCGGTTCCCTGACCCCGGGCATCCTTGCCGCTGGCCTTGATCACGGCCCGCCGGTTCTGTTCGTCGGCCTCCTCTATCTTTACCGTGCCGTTGTACTTCGCCGTGGCGGGTCCGAGCTTGACGGTCATCGTACCCTCGTATTCATCCCCGACCTGGGCCGTGAGCGCGGCTCCCGGCAGGCAGGGCGTGACCCGCTCCAGATCCAGCAGCACGTTCCACGCCTGCTCCACCGGCACGCTGACGGTGAACTCGTTCTCCAGCTTCATGCCCAGCTCCTCCTTCCGCCTCTAGTAGACAACTCCTCCAGATACCGCAGATCTTCTGCGGTATCCACGTCTGCGGGGTCTGCGACGGCGTCGCAAGGGACCTCCACCACCAGTTCAGGATACCGCCTCAGTATCCCCCGCGCTCCGCGGTCCCCCGCGAGCTCGCGGTGCAGCAGCGGCCACACCTCGCGGGCGAAGAGCACCGGGTTTATCGCCTCGCCGCCGTAGGTAGCAACGGCGACCTCGGCTCCTCTCCGGAAGGCCTCCACCAGCCGCTCCACGGCCCCGGATCCGACCAAGGGCTGATCCGCGAGCAGCACCACGGCGGCCTCCGCCTCCGGAGCACAGGCCCGCAGCCCCGCGAGGACCGAGGTGGCCATCCCGCTCTTCCAATCCGCATTCAGGACCGTCCGCGCTCCGCGGGCCTCGCAGAGCGGACGAAGCCGCTCCGCGTCCGCGCCCAGGACCGCGATCACCTCGTCCACCGGTGCCCCTTCAAGCTCCGAGAGCGACCACTCGATCAGCGGCCGGCCGCGGAACGGGGCGAGGAGCTTCCCGCCCCCGAACCGGCTCCCGCCCCCGGCGGCGAGCAGGATGGCCGAGACCCGGCTCAACGGGAGGCTGTCTCCTCCGGGGGGGCGTGGATCGGGCCGTCCCTCTCGGCCAGCCGGCCCCCGGAGTGTCCGGTCCTGAGCGCTATTATCTCCGCCGCTATGGCGACGGCCGTCTCCTCCGGCGTGCGCGCCCCGATATCCAGTCCTATGGGGCTCGAGATGCGCTTCAGATCCTCCTCGGTTACGCCCTCCTCGAGCAGACGCTCGTTGCGCCTGTTGTGCGTCCGGCGGCTGCCCATCGCTCCGATGTAGCCCGCCTCCGTCCCGAGCGCCACCTTCAGGAGCGGCACGTCGAACTTGGGGTCGTGCGTGAGCACGCAGATGACGGTGCGCCTGTCCACCTCCGCCTCTTTCAGGAACTCGTCCGGCCAGGCGACCACCACCTCGTCGGCGAACGGGAAGCGTTCTTTGGTGGCGAAGATGCCGCGCGCGTCGCACACCGTCACCCGGTAGCCCAGAAACTTTCCGATCCTCGCTACCGCCCCGGCGAAGTCTATGGCCCCGAAGACGTACATCCGCGGCGGCGGCGCAAAGCTCTGGATGAAGACCTCCACGTCCTCCATCCGGCGCTGCCCCTCCGGGCCGTAGTGACGCAGCCCCGTGCGCCCGCCCTCCAGCATGCCCCGGGCCGCCTCGACCACGGCGCGCTCCAGATCCCTGCTGGCCAGCGAACCCACGTGCTCCTCGGGGGTGACGAGCAGCTTATCGCCCACACCCGGTCCCCTGACCACCGTGGCGAGGGCGACCGGAGCCTGCTCCCTGAGGGCCCGGTGCCACCTGTTGAGGATCTCGCCCATAACTCTACCAGTCCACCCGCTCGACGAAGATGTGCAGCGTGCCGCCGCAGGTCAGCCCCACACCGAAGGCCTCTTCGTCTGAGATGCCGTAGGTCAGGAGCTTGGGCCTGCCCGTCTCGATGGTCTCCATGGCCTCCTCGAAGACGGCCGGCTCGACGCAGCCGCCGCTCACGGAGCCCACCACCTCCCCGTCTTCCGAGACGGCCATCGAGGTCCCGGCCCCCAGAGGTCCGGAGCGCTCGACCTGCACGACGGTGGCCATCGCGGCCTTCTTTCCCTGCTCCCGCCAGCCGGCTACCTTCTCAACCACGGGGTTCATGCCCGATCTCCCTCCTCGATGGTACTCGCTATGGCGTTGGCCAGCTCCTCCAGACTCTCGAAGTTGTGGCCGGAGAGGAACACGTCCACGTAAGGCAGCGCCGCGGCCATCCCGCCCGCCAGCGGACGGTAACCCGGCGCGGCTTTGAGCGGGTTGACCCAGATGACCTTGTACGCCAGCCGCTTGAGCCGGGCCATCTGTTCCCGCAGCACACCCAGATCGCCGCGGTCCCAGCCGTCGGAGAGGATCACGACGACCGAGCCGCGCGCCATTCCGCGCTGCCCCCACCGGTCCACGAACTCCTTCATCGCGTCGCCCAAACGCGTACCGCCGGACCAGTCCCGCACCGCGTCCGCGGCCTCGCTCAGAGCCCTGTCGGGGTCCTTGCTGGCCAGCTCACGGGTTATGCGCGTGAGCCGGGTACCCATAGCGTACGCCTCCAGCCGCGCGCCGGAGATCACGCCCGCGTGCAGAAACCGCATCAGCGCCCGGCTGTACTGCGCCATGGAACCGGATATGTCGCAGAGCAGCACCACGCGCCGGGGCTGCCAGCGGGGAGCCCGGAAACGGTGCCGCAGAGCCTCCCCTCCGGTGCGCAGCGCCCCGCGCAGGGTGCGGCGCTGGTCGAAGCGGCCGCGCCGGGCGGGCTCCAGCCGCCGCGAACGCCGGAGAGCACCGGAGAGCCTGAGGTCGGCGAGCAGCCGGCGCAGCTCCTCGAACTCCTCGGCGGTGTAGAGCGCGAAGTCCTTGCTCCTCAAAACCTCGACCGGGCTGTAACGCAGGTGGACGGCCTCCTCTCCCTCGGGGTCGGACTCGACGGTCTTCTTGGGCGGCTGCACGGAGTCCAGATCCACGGCGGAGCGTTCCTTCCGCCGGGAGACCGGGGGCAGCTCCCCGGAGCTCATCTCGTCCCAGAAAGCCCGGAAGGCGGCGTCGTAGAGCTTCAGGTCCTCCGGCCGGGAGCAGAAGGTAGCGCGCCCCGCCCAGTAGACACTCTGCCGGCGCTCCATCCCGACCTCCTCCAGCGCCCGCACGAACTCCAGCGTACGATCCGTTCCGGCCGCGATGCCGGCCCGCCGCAGCACGCGCCCGAAGGCGACGGCCGCCCGCTGCATCTTATGTGTCCGCTCTCCCCCATCCACCGCCGTTCACCCGGCTCAGCAGCTTCTCTATCCCCGGAGCCCGCACCCGCTGCTGGTCCTCGCGGTACTTGACGACCGAGCCCAGCGTGGCCTCCACCAGCTGCTCGTTCAGCTCCTTCGCGTCCAGCGCGACGAGCGCCTCGGTCCAGTCCAGCGTCTCCGCCACCCCGGGCGGCTTGTACAGGTCCATCCGGCGCAGTTCCTGCACCGCGGCGGCCACCTGCCGGGCCAGCTTCTCCCCGGCTCCCGGGACACGCAGGCGCACGATCTCCACCTCCCGCTCGAAGCTGGGGTGCTCGATCCAGAAGTAGAGGCACCTCCTTTTAAGCGCATCGTGCACCTCGCGGGTCCGGTTGGAAGTGATGACCACCACCGGCGGCCGCCCGGCCTCGATGGTCCCGACCTCGGGGATGGTCACCGAGTAGTCCGACAGGATCTCCAGCAAGAACGCCTCGAACTCGTCGTCGGCCCGGTCCACCTCGTCTATGAGCAGCACGGGCGGCTGCGGCCCCCGGTGCTCCAGCGCCTGCAAGAGCGGCCGGGCGATAAGGAACTCCCGGGAGTAGAGCTCGGCCTCGAAGCGCTCGCGGTCCTCCCCGGCACCCAGAGCCTCCGCGGTGCGGATGTGCAGGAGCTGGCGGGCGTAGTCCCACTCGTAGACGGCCTGGTAGACGTCTATGCCCTCGTAGCACTGCAGCCGGATGAGCGGCGTGTCCAGCAGGCGGCTGAGCACCTTCGCCACCTCGGTCTTGCCGACCCCGGCCTCCCCCTCCAGGAAGAGCGGGCGGGAGAGGCGCAGAGCCAGGAAGATGGCCGTTGCCAGCCCTTCATCCGCCAGGTAGTCGTACCGGCGGAGCCGTATCTGCAGCTCTTCAGCGTTGGAGACGCCGGGGAGATCCACCCCTCCCCGGCGTCCGTGGTCGTTGTTCCGGTTCAACGGCTTAACGCTTCCTCAACCGCTCGCCGGGTCAGTACGCGGGCCAAGTGCCTCCGGTATTCGGCCGAAGCCATTATATCCGATGCGGGACTGGTCCCCTCGTCGGCGGAGCTGGCGGCCTCCGCGATACCTTCCGGACTCGCTCCCGAGAGCGCCTGCTCGGCGGCCGAGGCCCGGATGGGCGTGGATCCCATGTTCGTGAACGCTACCCGGGCCGAGCCGATGGAGCCGTTCGAGCGCTCCACAACGGCCGCCACGCCGACCGTGGCCCAGTCCATCGCCCGGTGGTTGAACTTCTGGTAAGACCACCCGGTGCCGGAGCCGAGCTTGGGAACCCGGATCTCCTTGAGCACCTCGCCCTCGTTCAGGGCGGTGGTCAGGTAGTCCTGGAAGAAGTCCGCAGCGGCGATGGTGCGCTCGCCGTCCGGCCCCTGGGCCACGAGCTCTCCTTCCAGCGCCAGCAGCACGGCCGGAAGGTCGGAGGCCGGGTCGGCGTGGGCGAGCGACCCCCCGATAGTCCCCCGGTGCCGCACCTGCGGGTCGCCGACGAGCCCGGCGGTGAAGGCCAGAATGCCACACTGCTCTTTGAGCAGGTCGTTGGTGTTCACGTCGTGATGGCGGGTCATCGCGCCTATGGCGATGTGATCCCCCGCGTCGCGGACGTAGCGCAGCTCGTCCACGCGCCCCAGATCGATCAGCACCGCCGGCGCCGCAAGCCGCAGCTTCATCAGCGGCAGCAGCGAGTGCCCGCCTGCCAGCAGCTTGGCCTCGTCTCCGTGCCGCCCGAGCAGCTCCACGGCGTGCTCGGCGGACTCAGCCACCTCGTAGTCGAAAGAGACCGGAATCACTCTCCGCTCACCTCCTCAGTCCTGTGCGGGCCGGGCCTCGGTGCTGGCCTCCCGCTCTCCGGCCTCGCGGCCCCGGGCCTCCTGAATCGCCTGCCAGACCCGCATCGGCGTCGCCGGCATGTCTACGTGCCTGACGCCCAGGTGCGAGAGGGCGTCTACCACGGCGTTTATGACCGCCGGCGGCGAGCCGATGGTCCCGGCCTCTCCGACCCCCTTGACCCCGAGCGGGTTGCTCGGAGACGGGGTCACCGTCCGGTCCAGGGTGAAGTGCGGGATCTCCGGTGCGCCCGGGATCATATAGTCCACCATCGAACCGGTGACCAGGTTCCCGTCATCGTCGTAGATGGCCTCCTCGTAGAGCGCCTGCGCGATGCCCTGTGCGAGCCCGCCGTGCAGCTGCCCGTCCACGATGATGGGGTTGACGACCGGCCCGCAGTCGTCCACCGCGTAGTAGTCGCGGATCCTGACCTTGCCGGTCTCGGTATCCGCCTCGACCACGCAGATGTGCGCCCCGAACGGGAAGGTGAAGTTGGGCGGGTCGAAGAATATCTCCTCGGAGAGCCCCGGCTCCATCCCCTCCGGCAGGTTGCTGGCCAGATACGCGGCCCCGGCCACCTCCTGCAGGGAGACGTTCCGGTCCGGCGAGCCGGCGACGCTGAAGCGTCCGCCCGCAAACTCTATGTCACCCTCGGCAGCCTCCAGCATGTGCGCCGCTATCTTCTTCGCCTTCTCCACCACCTTCTGGGCCGCCAGGTGCACGGCGACACCCCCGACGGGGAGGCTCCGCGAACCGTAGGTGTCGCGCCCCCAGGGCGCCGCAGCGGTGTCGCCGTGCAGCACCTCCACGTCGTCGGGCGAGACGCCCAGAGCGTCAGCCGCTATCTGGGACCAGCTGGTGACGTGCCCCTGCCCGTGCGGCGAGGTGCCGGTCACGACCTCCACCTTGCCGGAGGCCAGCACGCGGACGGAGGCGGCCTCCCAGCCGGCCCCGCCGCCGCCCAGAGCGGCGACGACCTGCGAGGGCGCGATGCCGCAGATCTCGGTGTAGGTAGAGAACCCGATGCCGAGCTGGACGGGGTCTCCGGACTCCCGCCTCCGGCGCTGCTCTTCCCTCAGCCCCTCGTAGTCCGCTATCTTTAGCGCCTTGTCCAGCGCAGCCTGCAGGTTGAAGGAATCGTACTGGATGCCGGCCGGCGTCTGGGTCGGCTGGTCGAACGGCTCGTAGAAGTTCTTGCGCCTGACCTCGGCCGGGTCCATGCCCAGCTCACGCGCTAAAGCGTCCATTATGCGCTCGATGGCATAGGCGGCCTCCGGACGTCCGGCCCCGCGGTAGGCGTCGGTGGGGGTCTTGTTGGTGTAGACCGCCGTGCAGGAGAAGGAGTAGGCCCCGAACCGGTAGACCCCAGGATACATGAACGCCCCGAGCAGCGGGACCACCGTGGTGCCGAGCTGCAGGTACGCGCCCATGTCCGCGACGAGCTTCACCCTCATCCCCAGGATCTTTCCGTCCCGGTCTGCGGCCAGCTCGATGTCTTGTATCTGATCCCGGCCGTGGATCGTCGCCAGATAGTTCTCCGAGCGCTCCTCAACCCACTTCACGGGCCGATCCAGCCTGCGGGCAAGCGCCAGAGCCAGCGCCTCCTCGGCGTAGACGTTCAGCTTGGAGCCAAACCCCCCGCCCACATCCGGAGCCACAACCCGCAAGCGCTGCTCCGGCACCCCGCTTATCATGGAGAGCACGCTCTTGAGAATGTGCGGGATCTGCGTCGAGGAGTACACGGTGAAACCACCGTTGACCGGGTCCGGGTTGGCCACAACCGCCCGGGGCTCGATGGCGTTCGGGATCAGACGCTGCTGGATGTACCTCTCTTTGACCACCACATCCGCCCGCTCGAACGCCTCCTCCACATC
>NZ_SKBU01000002.1 GCF_004337705.1 Rubrobacter taiwanensis | reverse complement strand
CGCCCACAACCTGGGACGAGCTACAGGAGGTAGCCCGGCAGGTCGCCGAGCAGAGCGGCACCCGCTTTGGGTTTGTCTTCCAGGGAGCTGAGTACGAGGGCGGGGTTGTAAACGGGCTTGAGTACATCTGGACCCACGGCGGAGATGCGCTGGACCCCGAAGACCCGAGCGTGGTCACAATAGGCAGCCAGGAAGCCATAGCGGGGCTTACTACCGAGCGGAGCATGGTGGAGGAGGGTGTTTCGCCTGAGGCGGTGAGCACCTACCAGGAGATGGACGCTCACACGGCGTTTCTGAACGGGGATGCGGTCTTCATGCGCAACTGGCCCTACGTTTACGCACTCGCTGCCGAGGGCGGGGACTTCAACGTTACTCAGGATCAGATCGGCATAGCGCCGCTCCCGACCGCCGAGGGGCAGGAGAGCTTCTCCTGTCTCGGCGGCTGGAACATGTTCATCAACGCCGCCTCCCCGAACCCGGACGCCGCCTGGGAGTTCATCCAGTTCGCGACGGCTCCCGAGCAGCAGAAGTTCCGGGCGCTCGAGGGCTCGTTCCTGCCCACCAGGACCGAGCTGTACGACGATCAGGAGATTCTGGACAACGTGCCGGTGATAGCTCTGGGGCGGGAGGCGATTCAGAACGTGCGTTCGCGGCCGGTCTCGCCCTACTACTCGGACATGTCGCTGGTTCTGGCCGCTGAGTTCAACGCCTCTCTCAGGGGGGCCAAGTCGCCCGAGGAGGCGGCGCAGACCAGCCAGAGCGAGCTGGAGCGCATCATAGAGCAGGGCGGGGGATAGGGCGGAGTCCGGAGCGATGTAGAGAGGCTGGTGAAGGGAGATGACTCAGGCGCAGGCGCGGGGGCGGCAATCTCAGCCTGAAGGCCCGCGGCGAGAGCTACCGAAGAAGAGCCGGCGGGAGGGGCTCCGCGGGATAATAAAGGAGGAGTTCGGCAACCCGGAGCGCCGGGCTGCGTACTATCTCGTCGTTCCGGCGCTGCTGGTCATCGTGCTGGTCGCTTTCTACCCGATAGCGTACTCCGTCTACCTGAGCTTCCAGCGGGTTCTGCCCAACCAGCCGGGCGAGTTCGTGGGGGTCCAGAACTACGTAAGCATGGTGGCCGATCCCTCCTTCCGGGAAGGCTTCTACAACACGGTCATCTTCACCGTGGTGAGCGTGTCGCTGGAGTTCTTCATCGGGCTGGCGATAGCGCTGGCCATCAACCGGGCCTTCAGGGGCCGGGGGCTGGTGCGGGCTGCGATCCTGGTTCCGTGGGCCTTCCCGACCGTGATCTCGGCGGCCATGTGGCGGCTGATGTTCCAGGACCAGGTCGGCATAGTGAACTACGTTGCAAATACTTTAGGGATCATCAGCCAGCCCATCCTGACGGACCAGACGCTGACGCTCATCGCGGCGATCCTGGTCGATGTGTGGAAGACGACGCCGTTCATGGCGCTGCTGCTTCTGGCGGGGCTGCAGGTAATACCCGGTGACGTGTACGAGGCTGCCCGGGTGGACGGAGCCAACGCCGTCCAGCGCTTCCTGCTCATCACGCTGCCGCTTCTGAAGCCGGCCATACTGGTGGCGCTCTTGTTCAGGACGCTCGACGCCTACCGGGTCTACGACCTCTTCTGGGTCATGAGCGACCGGCAGCTGGAATCCCTCTCCACCTACGTCTACAAGGCCGTGCGGGTGAGCCAGCTGAACTTCCCGATCGGCAACGCGGCGGCGGTGTTCGTCTTCTTCAGCGCGTTCGCCATAGCCATCTTCTTCATCAAGGTGCTCGGCATGAAGACTTCGACGGAGGGTTAGGAGGATGAAAGACGGCACATCCAGAAACATTTGGGGGAGCATCCTCTTCTATCTGTTCATCGCGGTCTTCGTGCTGGTGGCGATGTTCCCGCTCTTGTGGGTCTTCAAGATGAGCATCGTGACGCGGGCCGAGCTCTACGCCTCGCCACCGACCATCCTGCCGCAGACGTTCACCACCGATTCGTACGCGACCATCTTCGCCGATGCGACCTTCCAGCGGGCGCTGCTGAACAGCACGGTGATCGCGGGCACGACGACCGTGATCTGCCTCTTTCTGGGCTCGATCGCGGCGTACGCCATAGCCCGGCTCAGGTTCCGGTTCAGCAGCCTCTTCCTGACCCTGATCCTGGCCATCGCGTTCTTCCCGCCGGTGGCGATCATAGCGCCGCTGTTTTTGATGTGGAGCGCGGTGAACCTGAACGATACCTACTGGGCCATGATTATCCCGAACACGGTCTTCTCGCTGCCGCTGACGATCTGGCTTTTGGTGGCGTTCTTCAAGGAGCTGCCTAAGGATCTGGAAGAGGCGGCCAAGGTGGACGGCGCCACCACCATCCAGGCGTTCAGGAAGGTGATCGTGCCGCTGGCCGCGCCGGGGGTCTTCACCACGGCGATCCTGACCTTCATCTTCGCGTGGAACGAGTTCCTCTTCGCCAACACCTTCTCGTTCACCGAGCGGACCATGCCGGTCACGGTCGCCATCCCGAACTTCGCCACCGTCTACACGGTGAACTACGGAGCCCAGGCGGCGGCGGCGGTCGTGGTCACGATCCCGCTGGTGATCCTGGTGCTCTTCTTCCAGCGCCGCATAGTCTCCGGTCTGACCGCCGGAGCGGTGAAGGGCTAGAAAGAGAGTCTGATTCCGGAGTCCTTCAGACAACCGGGGCCGTCCGCGGAGAAGGTCTGGGTCAGGGATCTGCGGCCGGGGATGAACCTGCGGAGCACCTTCCTCGCTGTGGACTGCGCGGCGCGCCGCGACAGCCGCGGCGCGCCGTACCTCTCCCTGAAGCTGGTGGACCGCACCGGATCTGTGGACTCCCGGATGTGGAATCTGCCCCCGGAGCTCGCCGGGGGGCTGGCGCGGCCGGAGTACGTCTACATCGAGGGACACACCCACGAGTACCGGGGAATGCTGCAGGTCAAGATCGAGAAGATGAAGGTCCTGCCGCCCGGCGAACTAGACGCGGGGGACTACCTGCCGGTCACCTCACAGGACCGTCAGGCTCTGCGCGCCGAGGTCGAGTTGGCCGGCAGGGAGCTGGAGAAGGGGCCCCTGCGGCGCCTCTTCGAGGCGATGGTCTCAGACGAGGGGTTCTGGGAGGACTTCTGCAGCGCCCCGGCGGCCAAGGCGCTGCACCACGCCTGCATCGGCGGTCTGCTGGAGCACGCGGTGAGCTGCCTGCGGGTGGCGAAGGCGCTGGTGGAGGTCTACCCCGTGGACCGGGACCTCCTGATCTTCGGCGCCATCTTCCACGACGTGGGCAAGGTTCGGGAGCTCTCCTGGCACGGCGGCTTCGGATACACGACCGAGGGGCGGCTGCTGGGCCACGTGGTGCTGGGGGAGAGGATCGTCCGCTCTTATATCGAGCGCATCCCGGATTTCCCGGAGGAGCTGGCGGACCACATCTCGCACATCATGCTCTCGCATCAGGGAGAGGTGGAGTACGGCTCTCCCAAGCGGCCCAGGACGCTGGAGGCCATCCTGGTGCACTTTATAGACAACATGGACGCGCGCGCCGCCATGTATCTGGAGAGCACCAGAAACGTGAGGCCCGGCGGCTGGAGCCACCACGACAACCCGCTGGGACGGGACCTCTACGTAGCCCCGGACGCCGGCGAATGAGGGGCTAGACGACCTCTACGACCCTTACCGCGTCGGCTATGACGTATCCCCCGTTCGGCTGCGGACTGCTGCGCTGGATCCTGATCCACCACCCGTCCCCGGCCGCCATCTCGAAGGTCCCGAGCAGGTTCCAGCGGCCTCCGTTCTGGCGCTGGTTCACGAAGACCCTCTGCCAGCCGGAGGCGGTCTGGATCGCTATCGGGGTTCTGGGGTTGTAACCGGGGAGGGCCGGCCACCAGGCGAAGATCCTGTACCGGCCCCGGCGGGGGATCCGGATCTTGAACATCGCCGGGTCGTTGTTGCTGGACGGGTTGGCGAAGCGGTAGTCGCTGCCGTAGCGCTGCGAGCTGTAGGAGCTCGTACCCCACGCGCCGGAGGCCCTGAAGCGGTTGGAGTTGGCGTTGTCCACCACCTGCCGGTGCTGAGTGTAGCTGCGCACGCGGTTCAGGTAGTGGGCGATGTCGAAGTAGCGCCCGGGACAGGCCGTCGAGGTCACCTGCCGGTGCAGCAGAAACCCCTGCTCAGAAGCGCTCTGGGCATGCCTTATGGGAACGTTGTACTTGCGGCACAGATACGCCGAAAGCCGAGCCGAAGAGTCGTATAAGGCGCTGGTCATCCACTTGGGGTCGTTGCCGAACCCCTCGTGCTCTATGCCGATTGAGGTCTGGTTCACCGGCCAGTTGCCGGCGTGCCAGGCTATGTCCTTCTCCTCCACGCACTGGCCGATAAACCCGTCGGAAGAGCGCACAACATAGTGGGCCGAGACCTGGGCCCTTGAGTCGTTGAACCAGTTTATGGCCGAGGACCACGACCCTTCGGTTATGTGGAGCACGATCCTGTTTATGGGGTTTGAGGAGGGGCGGTTGGCCGTTGAGTAGTTGCCCGAGTGGGCCCCATACCACCGCGCCTGCTGGTAGTCCGGCCGGGGCATCAGAGAACACCCGCCTGCGACGGCAGGGTGAGCCTCTCACCCGCAAGGGTCGTGGCCGACACCCCGCTCCTGAGCGCGTCCGCCACCTGCTGCCGGTAGAGCTCGCCGCCCCCGACCCCGGCGATCGCGTCGTAGGCCGGACCGCCCTCGACCGCCGAGAGCGCCCGGGCCTGCGGCGTGGGCTCCGGGGTGTGTTTTGCGGCCCGCGCCCGGGCCAGAAGCGCCGCCCCGCCCATGATGTTCGCCGCCCGGTCGCGCTTGAGCGTCTCTTCCGGGATGCCGGTAAGCCGCGAGGCTTCCCCCAGCGTGTCGGCGGACGGATTCTGTACCAGCGCCATGATGCCGTAGATGCCCGTGCCGTGCAGGTTGCCGGGCTCGTACTCCGAGACGTGCGGCGGCGGCATCTCCCAGCGGGTGTTGACCCAGCCCATCGCCATAAGCAGCTCCACGGGCACGTTGTACTGCCGGGCGGCCGCCCGGAACTCCTCCATGAGCGAGGACCCTCGCGGCCGGGCCAGCGCCCGGCCCGCGCCGGCGAACAGTATGGCTCCGGCTACGCCGGCGGCCCCCAGCTTCAGGAAGTCTTTGCGGCTCAAAGGCCTGACAGGGGATTCTTCGGAATGCATTCCCCTCCCTCCAGACAATCTTTTTCGTGTGCGGCTGCCCTTATATTATCGCCCAAAACGATGGAAAACTTTAGACCCGGAGGGGGTAGGATCGGGAAAAAGGGCGCGCCCTCAGTTACGGGTGCGGGTGCGGCGGGGGCGCTTCTTCTCCTGCTCTTCCTCGTCGAGCACGTTAAGCTCCTGCTTGAACTCGTCCACGGACCTGCGGGCTTCGTTGACGAACTTGCCTATATCCCGGGCGATCTCCGGGAGTTTCTGGGGGCCGAAGATCAACAGGAAGAGAAGCCCGATGATAACCAGCTCCGTAGGACCGATGCCGAACATGGACTAAATATACTCTGTGCGGGGTACGGTTACAAGAAAGCGGGCCGGGACGTATATACTTAGAGCCTGAAGTGAGGTATCTGCCATGATCATCATCTGGAGCGCGGCCCGGACGATCGCTGTAACGCTGGCATCCCGCACGGAGCCCGCGCCGGTGGTTCCCCGCTTCGATTACCGCCGTGCGGTCGACCGGGCCGCCGGGCCCGTCGCCGAGTTTACCGGGATGCGGCTGCCGGAAGAGCGGCGCAGCGTCCGCGTCGTCGGCCGGGCGGAGTGGATAGACCTGAACCTGCACGTCTTCGCCCGCGTGCTGGAGCCGGTACTGCGCCGGGCGGAGCGGGAGTCCGGCGGCCTTACCCGGGCGGCGGGGTCCATGACGATCACGGCTCAAGTGGGCGTGCTGCTGGGGTTTCTCTCATCGCGGGTGCTCGGGCAGTACGATGCGGGACCGCTCGTAGTGCCCCGCGAGGGCCCGGGCGACATTCTCTTTCTGGACGGTAACATCCGGGCCACGGCGCGGCGGCTGGGGGTTCCGCTGGACGCTCTGCGGCTCTGGATCGTGCTGCACGAGATGACGCACGCCTTCCAGTTCGAGGCGCATCCGTGGCTGCGGGAACATCTGGGGGAGATGCTGCAGGAGCTCCTTGCGCCGCTCGCGGAGCGGGTGGGGGCGCGGGAGTTTCTGAGGCGCCTGGTGGAGAACGGCCGCAGGGGGGGACGGGCGCTGGAGCTGGTGATGAGCCGCGGCCAGCGGGAGAGCTTCGAGAGGTTGCAGGCCGCGATGGCTCTCGTGGAGGGCTACTCCGACTACGTGATGCACGGCGTGGGGAGTGCGCTGGTGCCGCGCTACGGTGAGATCCAGCGCAAGATACGCCTGAGCCGGATGCGCCGGCCGCCGCTGGAGAGCGCGATCTTCCGGCTCACCGGCCTGGATCTTAAGCTGGAGCAGTACCGGCTGGGCGAAGAGTTCGTGGAGGCCGTTGCCCGGCGGCAGGGGATGGAGGGCGTAAACCGGGTCTGGGAGCGGCCCGCGAATCTGCCCACCCTGCGCGAGATACACGACCCGGCGCTCTGGATGCTGCGTATGGAGGAGGCGTGATGAGCGACCGCAGAGGAGCGGTACTGGGCTACGAGTTCGCCACCGAGGGGGAGGCCAGATACGCGGCGAGCGAGCTCGACCGCAGGTTCACGCAGCGGGAGCTGGCGGGGCTCAGGATCTACCGCATCCGCTGGAACGACGACTATCTAGTGGAGGCCATCTTCGACCGGAGCGTGCCCGAGAGCCGGATCCAGGACGCCCGCGCCATGCTGAGCGAGGCGGGGGCTCCCGTGCATCCGGACGATCTGGAGGACTACAAGCGTGCGACCCGGCAGCGGGGCGAGGGCGGCCTGTTCGGCTGGCTGCGGAGGATAGTGGAGCCGTAGGAGCTACTCTACCTTCTGCTCCAGGCGCGTGATCTGCTCTCTGAGCTCCTCGATCTGGTGCTCCAGGTACTTCTCGCGCCCCCGGACGCGCGTGTAGACGGCCTCCAGCGCCGTCCCCAGCTCGCCCGACGCCCGGTGCGCGGCGCGGCCCGCCAGGCGGAGGGAGGTGCCGAGGCCGCCGAGCGCGGCGCTGCCGGCGGTGCGGGCGGTCGGGGTGGCCGTGAAGTACCCTGCGGTAAAGCCCGTCGTGGCCCCGATGGCGAGACCGAGCAGAAACTTCACCGAACCGCTGCTCAAGTTGCGGAGTCTCCTCTTCCGACGCTTCGAATCACGACCGTTCCAGTTTAGCATAGTCCTCTGGCGCCGATTCCCGCCGCGGTGTAACCTCCCCGCCATGGAGCTGACCGCCGTGACCTACAATACCTACCGGGAACGCGCGGGCCGGGACCCTCTTCTGAAGTGCCTGATGCGGGAGCCGGAGGCCCTGCTCTGCCTCCAGGAGGTGAGTCCCGCCCGGGCGCTGGGAATGTGCAGTTCTCTCGGACGCCGGGTCTTCCTGACCCCGGTGAAGCATGGGGTTCAGTTCCTGGTGCTCGTGATACCGGAGGGAGCCCGCTTTCTGGAGCGCCGGGTGGTGCACCTGAACTCCCGCGGGGGTCTGTTGCCGGAGCCCTGGTGTCTGCGGCGGGGGATGAATCTGCGGCGGGCCGGGACACGCGGCTGGACGGACGCTCTGGAGCCGCGCGCCGTTCAGGTGGCGTGCGTGGCCTGGCGAGGGCGCGCGATGCAGGTAGCGAACACGCATCTGCCGTACGAACCCGGGCTGCGCCGCCGGTGCTATACTCCGCTGGAGGGGGCGCTGGATCTGGAGGATGCCATCCTGGCCGGAGACTTCAACGCCGTCCCGGAAGACCTCTTCTTCTCGGACTTCCTGCGTGCGACCGGGCTGGTGTCCGCCGGAGACCCCGGTCCCACGCACGGCGGGCGAAGGATAGACCACATACTCTTCCGGGGCCGTTTCCGCGCGCTGGGGTGCGGCGTGGAGCGCGGCCGGAGCGACCACCTTCTGGTGAGATCCCGACTGGAGGTGCTGCCATGAAAGACTTCTCGCATCTGGACTCCGAAGGCGCGGCCCGGATGGTGGACGTGGGGGAGAAGAGCGTGGTGCGGCGTACCGCGACCGCCGAAGGGTACGTAACCCTCTCCCCGGAGACCGTCCGGCTGCTGCGGGAGCGGGCACTGCCGAAGGGAGACGCCCTCAACACCGCTCGCATAGCCGGGGTGATGGCCGCCAAGCGCACACCCGAGCTCGTCCCGCTCTGTCACGGTGTGAACCTGACCTCGGTGGATGTGGACTTCGAGCTCGGGGAGGACCGGGTCGGGATCAGGGCCACCGCCAGAGCCCGGGACCGCACCGGAGTAGAGATGGAAGCTCTGGCCGCCGTGAGCGCGGCGGCTCTCACCATCTACGACATGTGTAAGGCCGTCGACCGGGGGATGGCCATAGGCGGCGTCCGGCTCGTCGAGAAGACCAAGGAGCCGTTGTAAAGGCGGACACGGCACGGCGCGGACGAAGATGAGACACTTGGGACGTCATCAGTAATAGTTCCGGTTATGCTTCACGGTCCGTTATGTTAGACTCAGTGCTGTTACCGGGAGGTCTTGAGAGAAGGGTTATGGCCGCACCCCTCTATCCGTTGTTCATGGATCTCGAAGGCCGGCGCTGTGTGGTGGTGGGCGGCGGGAAGGTGGCGCTCCGCAAGGCGCGGCGGCTTGCGGAGTCCGGGGCGCGGGTGGTTGTGGTCGCGCCGGAGGTCCTGCCGGAGCTGGCGGGGCTGGCGCACGAGGTGGTGGAGCGGCCGTACCGGCGGGGGGATCTGGATGGGGCGTCCCTCGTGTTCGCCGCCACGAACAAGCGCGCGGTGAACGCGGCCGTCGCGGAGGAGGCACGGGATCGGAGGATTCCGGCCAACGTGGCCGATGCTCCCGGCGAGGGAGACTTCGCCGTTCCCTCGGTTCTGCGGCGGGGAGCGCTGCAGGTGGCTATCTCCACCGGGGGAGCTTCGCCCGCGCTGGCCCGTCGGGTACGGCGGGAGCTGGAGGAGAGGTTCGGGCCGGAGTGGACCGGGCTGGTCGGGGAGCTCTCCGAGGCCAGGAAGAGCGGGCGCAGAGCCGAGTCTGAGCTGGAAGGAGTGGTAGACAGGTGCTTGTCGCAGTTGCAGGAGTGAGTCATCGCTCGGCGCCGGTGGAGCTCAGGGAGAGGATCTCCTTTCCTCCCTGTCTCGGCCGGCAGTTCATCCGAAGGCTCAGGGAGAGTGGGCTGGTCGAGGAGGCGGTCCTGCTCTCCACCTGCAACCGCACCGAGCTCTACGCCGTCGTCGAGGACGAGAGGGTCCGGGAGAGGATAGTGCGGGAGGTCTCCTCCGAGCGGGGCGTGGAGTTCGAGGCGCTAGATAAGAGCCTCTACTGGATGACCGACGCCGACGCCGTGCGGCACCTCTTCCGGGTTGCGGGTTCCCTGGACTCGATGGTGGTGGGGGAGTCGCAGATTCTGGAGCAGGTGCGAGAGGCGTACCGGGCGGCGACCGAGGAGGAGGCCGCGGGTGCGGTCCTGAACAGGCTCTTTCACTCCGCCATGAGGATCGGCAAGCGGATTCGGTCCGAGACCGGAATAGGGGACGGCGCGGTTTCGGTGCCCTATGTGGCGGTCAGGCTGGCTGCGGAGGTCTTCGGTTCGCTGGAGGGCCGCCGGGCGCTGGTTGTGGGGGCGGGGGAGATGAGCGAGCTCGTGATCCGCAACCTCCGCTCCGGGGGCGTGGGTGAGGTGAGGATAGCCAACCGCACGCCCGCCAGAGCGCGCGAGCTGGCCGAGAGGCTCGGGGGGCGATCTGTCGGGCTCGAGGGACTGGAGGATCATATAAGAGAGGCCGACGTGGTGGTAAGCTCCACCGGCTCGGGAGAGTGGGTGGTAAGGGCCGACATGGTGGCAAGAGCGCTGGAGCGCCGTGAGGAACCACTGTTTTTCGTGGACATCGCCGTGCCGCGGGACATAGAGCCCGCGGTGCAGAACCTGCCGAGGGCCTACCTCTACGACATAGACGACCTGAGGGACGTGGCGGAGCACAACTCCGCCGAGCGCGAGGCGGCGGTAGGAGCGGCGGAGAAGATCATCGGGCCTGCGGTGCTCGAGTACACCAGCTGGCTCTCCACCCGGCACGTGGTGCCGGTGATCAGGGAGAGCCGGAGCGAAGCCGAACGCGTCCGGCAGCACGAGCTCTCGCGCTTTCTGAAGCGGTTGGACCTCAGCGAGGAGGAGCGCAGGGTCGTGGAGCAGCTCAGCCGCTCCCTGGTGAACAAGCTGCTGCACGGTCCCATAGCCGATTTGAAGGCTGCGGCGCAGAGCCCGCTGGAGGATGAGCGGGTGAGACGGCGGCTGTTCGGATTGGAGGGCATCGAGGGGGTGGACATCACCCTCGCCCGCCGCGGGCGGCGATGAAGCCCGCGGTCCTCCTGGGAACCCGGGGCTCCCGGCTGGCGCTGGTTCAGGCGGAGTCCGTGGCGGAGCGGCTGCGGAGGGCCGGGATTCCGGTAGAGATCAGCACCATACGCACCACCGACGAGCGGTTGCCCGAGACGCCGCTCGCGGTCATAGACCGGCGCGACGTCTTCACCCGGCAGCTGGACGAAGCTCTGCTGGCCGGTGGGATAGACTTGGCGGTGCATTCCCTTAAGGACGTGCCGACCGGGCTGCCGGAAGGAATCGAGATAGTCGCGGTCACCGAGCGCGGCGACCCCTCGGACGTGCTCGTCTCACCGGACGGCCGGGGGCTGGACGGACTGCCGGAAGGGGCCGTGATCGCCACCTCCAGCCTGCGGCGGCGGGCGCAGCTCCTCCACTACCGCCCCGACCTCCGGACGGTGGAGATCCGGGGGAACGTGGACACCCGCGTCCGCAAGGTACGCGAGGGGTATGCCGACGCCCTGATCCTGGCCCGTGCCGGTCTGGAGCGTCTTGGGTTGAGGGTCCGGTACCGGCCCATCCCGTTTGGGATCGTGCTCCCCGCGGCGGGACAGGGGTCTCTGGGCGTGGCCGTCCGATGGGACTCGCCGCTGCGGGAGCCGTTGCGGGAGGCACTGAACCACGAACCATCGGAGCGGGCGGCGAGGGCCGAACGGGCCTTCCTGCGGGCACTGGAGGGCGGCTGCCGGGTGCCCGTGGGCGTGCTGGCGCGGACGGAGGGCGCCGGGGTCGTGCTGCAGGGGGTGGCCGCCTCTCCGGACGGCGGCGCGCTCTACCGGGGAGAGCTGCGCGGGGAGCGGCCGGAGGAGACGGGGGTGCGGCTCGCGCAGGAGCTGCTGGAGCGGGGGGCCGGGGAGATCCTGGAGGAGATCCGGGGGGTGAGGCGGTGATCTACCTTGTCGGTTCCGGTCCGGGGGACCCCGGGCTCTTCACGCTCCGGGGTCTGGAGTGCATCAGAAAGGCCGACGCCATCGTCTACGACCGGCTGGCTCCGGAGAGCCTGCTGCAGCACGCCCGGCCGGATGCAGAGAAGATCTATGTCGGAAAGCGCCCCGGCAATCCCTCCATGTCCCAGGAGGAGATCAACGCCCTGCTGGTGGAGCTGGGGCGCGCGGGCCGGGAGGTGGTGCGGCTGAAGGGCGGCGATCCCTTCATCTTCGGCCGCGGAGGAGAGGAGGCGCTGGCGCTCAGGGCGGCAGGACTCCCGTTCGAGATCGTGCCCGGGGTCTCCAGCGGGTATGCCGTTCCGGCCTACGCGGGCATCCCGGTCACGCACCGCCGGCTGGCGGCGAGCGTGGCGTTCGTCACCGGCCACGAAGACCCCACCAAAGAGCACTCCGACGTGGACTGGGACCGCCTGGCCCGGGGAGCGGACACCCTGGTGCTCTTCATGGGCGTCGGGCGGCTGCGGGAGATCTCAGAGGCGCTCATCACCGGCGGCCGCAGCCCGGACACGCCGGTCGCCTGCATCCGGTGGGGCACCCGCCCGGACCAGCGCACGGTGACCGGGACGCTGGAGGACATCGCGGAGCGCGCGCGGGAGGCGGAGCTCAAACCGCCCGCTATCACCGTGGTGGGCGAGGTGGTCTCCCTGCGCGAGGAGCTGAACTGGTTCGAGGAGCGGCCCCTCTTCGGACGGCGCATCGTGGTCACGCGTGCCCGCGCGCAGGCGGGGGAGCTCTCGCGGCGGCTGAGCGCCCTGGGTGCGGAGGTGATCGAGTTCCCCACGATCGAGATCCGGCCCCCGCGGGACTTCGGGCCGCTGGATGAGGCGATCCGGGAGCTGGAGAGCTTCGACTGGCTGATCTTCACCAGCGTCAACGGCGTGGACGCATTCTGCGAGCGCTTGAATCATCACGGCCTCGACTTGCGGTCGATCCCCAAAGAAGCGAAGATCGCCGCCATCGGTCCCGCTACCTCCCGGCGCATAGAGGAGCGCGGCCTGCGGGTGGATGTGGTGCCGGAGGAGTACCGGGCCGAAGCGCTGCTGGAGGAGGTCGGCGGCTCCTCGCTCTCCGGCCGGCGGGTCCTCATCCCGCGGGCGAAGGTGGCGCGCGAGGTGCTCCCGGAGCGACTGCGGGAGGCCGGGGCCGAGGTCGTCGTCCCGCCGGCCTACGAGGCCGTCCCCGCCGCCGGAGGCTCGGAGCGGCTCGTGGAGCTGCTGGAGAAGGGCGCGGTGGACTGCGTGACGTTCACCGCGAGCTCCACCGTGGAGAACTTCGTGCGCGCTGTGGGCGGCAGCGCGGGCCGGCTGCTTGAGAACACCCGCGTCGCGTGTATCGGGCCCGTAACCGCCGGAACCGCCCGCAGACACGGTATGAGGGTGGACGCCGAGGCCGGAGAGTACACCATCCCGGGGCTGGTGGATGCGGTCCGGGAGCTGCTGACGGCGGCCCGGACGATCTGATTCCGAAGGCCGCTGCGGCCTTCGGACCGGACGGGTTGTCATCCGGTCCGCCGGCATTCGGCGGTACAATACGGCGAGACTTCGAGATTCCTGAGAGGTGATTCAGTTGGCATTTCCCCAGCAGCGGCTCCGGCGCACCCGGCGCACGCCCGGTCTGCGGGCGCTGGTGCGCGAGACCGGACTCTCCCCTGAAGGCTTCGTGTACCCGATCTTCGTCGCCGCCGGGGAGGACGTTCGCAGACCCGTGGACTCCATGCCCGGCGTCTATCAGCTCTCCATCAACAACGCCGTGGGCGAGGCCAAGCGGGTGCGGGCGCTCGGCGTGCCGGCGGTGCTGCTCTTCGGCATCCCGGACCACAAAGACGAGACGGCCAGCGGGGCCTACGATCCGGAGGGCATAGTCCAGCTCGCGGTCCGGGCCATCAAGGACGCCGTGCCGGAGCTCATCGTCATCACGGACGTGTGCCTCTGCGAGTACACGAGCCACGGCCACTGCGGGGTTGTGGAGGGCGAGACCGGAGAGGTGATGAACGACGTGACGCTGGAGCTCCTGGCCCGCACCGCCGCTTCTCACGCCGAAGCCGGAGCGGATATCGTGGCTCCTTCGGACATGATGGACGGTCGGATCGCGGCCATAAGGAGCGAGCTGGACCGTGAGGGCTTCGAGAACACCCCGATCATGGCCTACTCCGCCAAGTACGCTTCGGCCTTCTACGGCCCGTTCCGGGAGGCGGCCGAGAGCGCCCCGCGGTTCGGAGACCGGCGCAGCTACCAGATGGACCCGGCCAACGCCCGCGAGGCCCTGCGCGAGGTGCGGCTGGACATCGAGGAGAATGCGGACATTGTGATGGTCAAGCCCGCGCTGCCGTATCTGGACATCATACACAGGGTCCGGCAGGAGACCGACCTGCCGCTCGCCGCTTACAACGTGAGCGGGGAATACGCCATGATCAAGGCCGCCGCCCGTCAGGGCTGGCTGGACGAGCGGAGCGTGGTTCTGGAGGCGCTCACGAGCATCAGACGCGCCGGGGCAGATATCATCATCAGCTACTTCGCGCCGCAGGTAGCGGAGTGGCTGGCGGAGTAGAGATCCGGTAAGCTGTATCACCGATTCGTGAGGCCGTACCGTTTAGTATGGTAACGGCCGAGTCTGCAGGGCAGCCTTGCAACCGAGCTTACGGGAGAAGCGTGAGTCAGAGAGATCCCAGAACCGTATCCCGGCTATCCGAGCGGCTTATGGAGCGAGCCCGGCGCAGCATCCCGGGCGGGGTGAACAGCCCGGTGCGGGCCTTCCGGTCGGTCGGCGGGGACCCGATCTTCGTGCGCCGCGGCGAGGGTTCCCGCATCTTCGACGTGGAGGGCAACTCCTACGTAGACTACGTGATGAGCTACGGGCCCCTAATCCTCGGCCACGCCCATCCGAGGGTGGTCGGGGCGCTGGAGGAGGCCGCCCGCAACGGGACCACCTTCGGGGCTCCGACGGAGCTGGAGATAGAGCTGGCCGAGCTGGTGTGCGAGGCCGTGCCCTCCGTGGAGCTGGTGCGGATGGTCAACTCCGGCACCGAGGCCACGATGAGCGCCATCCGGGTTGCGCGCGGATACACCGGCCGGGAGAAGCTGGTCAAGTTCGAGGGGTGCTACCACGGGCACGGGGACTCGTTGCTGGTCGCCGCGGGCTCCGGGGTTGCAACGCTCGGGCTGCCGGACAGCCCCGGCGTGACGCGGGGCGCCGCCCGGGACACAATCGTGCTGCCGTACAACGACCCGGACATCGTGCGGACCCTCTTCGAGCGCGAGGGGGAGGAGATTGCGGCCGTTATAGTAGAGCCCGTGGCCGGGAACATGGGCTGCGTGCCGCCGCGCGCCGGATACCTGGAGGCTTTGCGCGAGGTCACGCGCGAGTACGGGGCGGTCTTGATCTTCGACGAAGTCATGACCGGCTTCCGGGTGGCCCGCGGTGGTGCTCAGGAGCGCTACGGGGTCGCGCCGGACCTGACCACGCTGGGGAAGGTGATCGGCGGCGGCCTGCCGGTGGGGGCCTTCGGCGGCAAGCGCGAGATCCTGGAGTACATCGCTCCGGACGGTCCCGTCTACCAGGCGGGAACGCTCTCCGGCAACCCGCTCGCCATGACCGCCGGGCTCGCCACGCTGCGCGAGACCGCCGCTCCGGGTTTCTACGAGCGCCTGGAGGCTCTGGGCGCGCGGTGGGAGCGCGGGATGCGGGAGGCTGCGGAGGGGAGCGGCATCCCCGTGACCATCAACCGCGTGGGCTCGATGCTGGGGCTCTTCTTCAATGAGGGGCCGGTGGTGGACTTCGCTACGGCCACCGCCTCGGATGCGGATCGCTTCACGAGCTTCTTCTGGCACATGCTAAAGAGTGGCGTGTATCTCGCACCCAGCCCGTACGAGGCCGGATTCCTCTCCAGCGCGCACACGGAGGAGGATGTGGACCGCACCGTCGAGGCGGCCCGGGAGTGGTTCGGGAAGGCGGGAGCGGATTGAAGCCGGCGGTGAGCCGCACACCCGATCTCCCGCTCGGCGAACTCTTCCTGCGGGCCGCCCCCTTCGCGGAGGACGCCCGCGTGCGGGTGGTGGCCGAGGCGCTAGACTACCTGCAGCAGGGGTTCGACGCGCACTACGCGAGCGGACCGGCCTCCGACGACGACATACTGCTCGGGGACAACGCCTACGCGGGGGCGGTGGAGATCGTTGCCGGCCTGAACGAGCCCGCGCTCGTGGCGGCGGCCGCCCGCATGATCCAGGACGGAGCGGGAGAGATCTCGGCCGGACGCCGCGTCTCCATCGAGGTGTGGGTGCCACATCTGGCGGCCCTGCTGGAGATACTTACGGAAGAGGGGGCAGAGCATTCCGAAGAGCGGATTCTGAGAGCCGTGAGGGAGTTGAGCCACCCGTGATAACCGAAAACCTGCAGGAGTTCGTGGAATTCCTCCGCAAGAAGGGCGAGCTCGTGGACGTGCACGAGCCGGTGAGCGCGAAGTTCGAGATCACGGAGATCGCCGACCGCGTGATGAAACGCGAGGGTCCGGCGCTCCTCTTCCACAACGTCCAGAACGGTGACCTGCCGCTGCTCATCAACATCTTCGGCTCCAGGCGGCGGATGTCCTGGGCGCTCGGGGTGGAGGACCTGAACGAGATCGGCCGCCGCATCGAGGAGCTGCTGGAGCTCACCAAAGGACCGGGCGAGGGCTTCATGGCCAAGCTCGGTCTGCTGCCCAGGTTGCGCGAGGTCTCTAAGTTCCCGCCGCGCACCACCAAGAGAGCGCCCTGCCAGCAGATCGTCTACCAAGACGATGAGGTGGACCTGGAACGGCTCCCGGTGCAGACCTGCTGGCCGCAGGACGGCGGGCCGTTCATCACGCTCACGATGGTCCACACCCGCGACCCAGAGACCGGCGAGCGCAACGCCGGGATGTACCGCGTCCAGCGCTTCGACCGCAGGACGGTGGGCCTGCACTGGCAGCGGCACAAGACCGGCGCGGCGCACTTCGAGAAGGCCAAAAGAATGGGCGTGAAGCTCCCGGTGGCGGTCACGCTCGGCGGCGATCCGGCCACCATCTACTCGGCCTCGGCCCCGCTGCCGCCCGGTATCTCAGAGTTCATGTTCTCCGGCTTCATCCGCAGAAAGCCGGTCAGGCTCGTTAAGTGCCTGACGCACGATCTGGAGGTTCCGGCGGAGTCCGAGATAGTCATAGAGGGCTACGCCGACCCGGAGGAGCCGCTGCGGCTGGAGGGGCCGTTCGGCGATCACACCGGCTTCTACTCGCTCGCCGACCACTACCCGGCGATGCACGTCACGGCGGTTACCATGCGGCAGGACGCCCTCTACCCCTCCACCATCGTCGGTCGCCCGCCGATGGAGGACGCCTGGATGGGTTACGCCACAGAGCGCATCTTCGTGCCGCTGAGCAGGCTCGTCATGCCCGAGATAGTCAACTACCATATGCCGCCGGAGGGCATCTTCCACAACCTGGTCTTCGTCTCCATAGACAAGCAGTACCCCGGCCACGCCTTCAAGGTGGGGGCCGGGATGCTCGGACAGGGGCTTATGTCGCTGGCGAAGATGATCGTGGTGCTCGATGCCGACGTCAACGTTGAGGACGTGAAAGAGGCCTGGTGGGCGACCCTGAACAACATAGACCCCGAGCGGGACATCCGCATGCTGCCCGGCCCGATAGACGTGCTCGACCACTCCAGCCGCGCCTTCTCCTACGGCTCAAAGATGATCGTGGACGCCACCCGCAAGTGGCCCGAAGAGGGCTTCGAACGCGAATGGCCGGACAAGATAGTTATGAGCGAGGAGATAAAAGCCCTCGTGGACCAGAAGTGGGAGAGGTATGGCATCCCGCTCGACTGAGCGCGGGGTGACTTGATGCACTCCGCGGCGAAGCCGAACAAGATACGCGTCCTGCTGGAGATGATCCGGTGGGAGCACACCGTCTTCGCCCTGCCGTTCGCCTACGCCGGCATGCTGGCCGCCCCCGTGCCGTTTACCTGGTGGAACTTCTTCTGGATCACGGTCGCAATGTTCGGCGCCCGCACCGCCGGCATGACCCTGAACCGCATCATAGACGCGAAGCTGGATGCCGCAAACCCCCGCACCAGAGACCGCGCCATCCCCCGGGGACTCGTGAGCCCGCGGGAGGCCTGGATCTTCACCGGTGCCTCCATCGGACTGCTGGTCGTCGCCACCCTCGCGCTCGAACCGATCACCCGGGTCCTCTGGCCCCTCGTCGTGCTGGGGTTCGTTCTCTATCCCTATACCAAACGTTTCACGTGGCTCTGCCATCTAGCCTTGGGCATCGTCAACGGGCTGGCTCCCGGAGCGGCCTGGGTCGCGGTCACGGGCGAGATATCCTGGACCCCGGCGCTGATCTGGGCCGGGACCGCGCTCTGGATCTCCGGGTTCGATGTGATCTACGCCCTCCTGGACCGGGAGTTTGACGTTAAGCACAAGGTTCACTCTTTGCCGGCGAGGTTCGGCGGCCGGCCTGCGCTGGGTGTGGCGCGGGTGTGGCACGGGCTTGCGGTCCTCCTCTTCGCCGCCTTCGGGTTTGCGGCGGGGCTGGGTATGGTCTACTTCCTCGGGCTTGCGGCCATTGGGGCTTTGCTCGTCTACGAGCACCTGATCGTGCGGGAGGACGACCCGGAGCGGTTGAATGCCGCTTTCTTCAACGTCAACGCGGTCGTGAGCGTCGTCTTTCTGGCCGCCGTTCTGCTCGACCGGGTGGTGGGCTCGTGACGGTGCGGACGGCTTTCGTCGGTATCACGGGGGCCAGTGGTGCTCCGTACACCGTGCGGCTTGTGGAGGCGCTCACGCAACTTGAAGTAGAGGTAGAGATTTGTGCCTCGGAGATGGGCGAGAAGGTGCTCGCCTACGAGCTCGGGGGGATGAGCTCGAAGGGGCTCGCCGAACGCTACGGGGCGCGGCGGTACGCTCCCGACGACCTGTTTGCGCCGCCGGCCAGCGGGACGAGTGTGCCGGACGCCACCGTGATAGCTCCGGCGAGCGTCTCCACGCTGGCCAGGATAGCCACCGGGGCGGGCACCAACCTGCTGCACCGGGTGGCCGACGTGGCGCTCAAGGAGCGCCGGCGGCTGGTGCTCCTTGAGCGCGAGATGCCCTACAGTCGCATCCATCTTGAGAACATGCTGACGGTGACGGAGGCCGGTGGGATCGTGATCTCGGCTGCTCCGGGTTTCTACAACCACCCGCAGAGCGTGGAAGATCTCGTGGACTTCGTGGTCGGGAAGGTGCTGGATGCAATGGGTATCGAGCACGACGTCACGGAGAGGTGGGGGCATAAGCGCCGTGAGAGGAGATAGCGGGCTGCCCGGCGGGCGGGAGCGGGCGCGGATGGTCCGGGAGATGTTCGACCGCATCTCGGGGCGCTACGAGCTTCTGAACGCCGTCATGACCGCGGGGCTGTACCGGCTCTGGAACCGGAGGGCCGTGGATCTGACCTGGCTGGGCCCCGGGGGCCGGGTGATAGATCTGGCCTGCGGCACCGGCAGCCTGACGCGCGAGCTCGCCCGGCGGGTCGGTCCCGGGGGGTATGTGCTCGGGGTGGACTTCTCGGAGAACATGCTGGCGGCGGCGAGGGAGCGTCCTGTGGGGCAGATCGAGTACCGGCTGGGTGATGCGACCCGTCTGGAGGGCGTTCCTTCCGGCGGCTTCGACGCCGCCACCATCGCCTACGGCGCGCGCAACATTCCCGATCTGGAAGCGCTCTTCGCCGAGATGGCGCGGGTGGTGCGGAATGGGGGGCGGGTGGTGTGTCTCGAGATCGCCGAGCCCGAGGACCCGTTGTTTGCCCGGTTCTACGGAATCTGGTTCGATAAGATAGTGCCCCGGCTGGGGGCCGTGATCTCCGGAGATGCGCGGGCCTACTCGTATCTGCCGGAGTCGGTGAAAGAGTTCGTGTCTCCTGAAGGGCTAGCTGCGATAATGAGGCGCAATGGACTACAAAGCGTTAGATGGGAGAGGCTTGCCGGCGGCATCATCACGCTCCACCATGCTACGAAACGTGCTTAGCCTGCATCCGGCGCTCTCCAACGGCACGGCCGAGACGATAGGCGGTGTCGAGGCCCGGTTGCTGGAGGTCTCCCGGCGTGCGCCGGACCGGCTCCGGGAGCCGGTCTTCGAGGCGTTGAGCGCCGGGGGCAAGCGCCTGAGGCCGCTGCTCGTGGTGCTCAGTGCGCGGATGGGGGTGCCCGAGGAGTCCGTTCTGGTGAGGGCTGCGGCGGCGGTGGAGGTACTGCACACCGCCACCCTCATCCACGACGACATCGTAGACCGGGCGGCCAGCCGCCGGGGGCGGCCCACCACCGTGGCCGGCTACGGTCGGGAGACGGCGGTTGCCGTGGGCGACTTCCTCTTCGCCGAGGCCTTCGGGGAGCTGGCGGCGGTCGGGGATCCGCGGCTGGTGCGGGTCATGGCGGAGGCTGCGGCGGAGCTGGCCTCCGGGGAGCTCAAGCAGTTTCGGGCTTCGGGCGAGTTGCTGGATGTGGACGCCTACATGGAGCACATCCGGATGAAGACCGCCGGGCTCTTCCGGGCCGCCTGCGTGGCCGGCGGCACGCTCGGCGGTCTCTCGCTGCGGCAGGTGGACTCTTTAGCCACCTACGGGCAGAGTCTCGGCGTGGCGTTCCAGATGACCGACGACGTCATAGATCTGGTCGGCAAGCCGGGCCGGATGGGCAAGGACGTGGGGTCCGACCTCGCCGAGGGAACCGTCACCCTCCCCATAATCTTCGCGTTGCAGGAGGGAGACGGAGAGGCTATCCGCCGGGTGCTGCTGGACCCGGATCCCGCGCCCGAGGACCTTGCGGCGGCCATAGCCGCCGTACGGGCGACGAGCGCCATAGAGCGAACGGAGAGCCGGGCGCGGGATGAGGTGGAGAGCGCGATAAGCGGGCTGACGGAGCTGCCGGACACGCCGGAGCGCAGGATTCTGGAGGCTATCGCTAGTAAGGTGGTTGGAAGAGATGCTTGACACTCGCGTGGGAGGGGATCTCGCGGAGATCCGGGAGAAGGTGATCGCCGGAGAGCGCCTCTCTTTTGAGGACGGGATAAGGCTGTTCGAGTCGAACGAGGTTACCCGTATAGGGCAGCTCGCCAACTTGGTGCGGGAGCGCATAAACGGCAACCGGGCGTACTTCATCCACAACTACCGTCTCTACCCCACGAACATCTGCGTCTACAAGTGCCGCTTTTGCGCCTTCCGGGTCTCGAAAGGGGATGAGCGCGGCTACGAGATCCCGGCGCAGAGGGTGGTACGCGAGCTGGAAGGGGTCGACCTGACCGGCGTGACCGAGTTTCACATCGTCGGGGGCATTCACCCGGACTGGGGCTTCGAGGAGTATCTGAACTTCATCCGGGCCGTGCATGAGGCGTATCCGCACATCCACATCAAGGCCTGGACGGGCGTGGAGATAGACCACTTCACGCACCTTACCGGCGAGAGCGTGGAGTGGGTGCTGGAGCGGATGCGCGAGGCCGGTCTCGGAAGCCTGCCGGGCGGCGGGGCCGAGATCTTCAACTGGGAGACGCGGCGCAAGATCTGCCGCACCAAGTGCACCGGGGAGCGGTGGTTGGAGATTCACGAGACCGCCCACAACCTCGGGATGAAGACCAACGCCACCATGCTCTACGGCCACATCGAGACGCCCGAGGACAAGGTGGACCACATGCTGCGGCTGCGCGAGGTGCAGGACCGCACCGGCGGGTTCATGACCTTCATCCCGCTGGCCTTCCATCCGGAGAACACGCGCCTGAAGCACATCCCGATCTCCACCGGGGCGAACGACCTCAAGCACATCGCCATCAGCCGCCTGATGCTGGATAACATCCCGCACATCAAGGCGTACTGGGTCACGGAGACGGTTGAGGTGGCCCAGGTCGCGCTCTCCTACGGCGCGGACGATCTGGACGGCACCATCGTGGTCGACGAGGAGATCATAGACGCCGCCGGGGGCAGGCACGTGCAGGGGGCGATGACCAAGGAGCGGTTCGCGGACATGATCCGGGAGGCCGGGCGCGACCCGTTCGAGCGCGACACCCTGTACAACGTCGTGAGAGCTTACTAGGCGATGGTGCGGGTCGGATTTATCGGGTATCTGAACTGCCTGCCGCTGCGGCTGGGGCTTGAGGCTACCGGGGGGCTCGAGGGAATCGAGCTGGTGAGCGGGCCGCCCGCCCGGGTGAACGCCGCGCTGCACTCCGGGGAGCTTGAGATCGGGCTCGTCTCCAGCATGAGCTGGGCGCAGAACCGCCGGCGGCTGCAGGTCGTGCCGGGCTACGGCATAGCCTCGCACGGACCGGTGATGAGCGTGCTGCTCGCGGCGAACCGTCCTCTGGAGGAGGTGCGGCGCGTAGCGCTCACCAGCGAGTCGGCCACGAGCCAGGGGCTCACGAAGGTTCTGCTGGAGCGGATCTACGGGGTGCGGCCGGAGTACGATGAGGTCTCCGGCGGACCGGAGCAGGTCCTCCCGGAGTACGACGCGGCGCTCTTCATAGGGGATACGGCGCTGCGGGCGCGCGGGGTGCCGGGCGCCGCCATCCACGACCTCGGGGAGCTGTGGAGCCGGTACTCCGGGCTGCCGATGGTCTACGCCGTCTGGGTCTCGCGCCGGGACCCGGCGGAGTTCGGGTGGTTCGCCGACCGCGTGGCCCGCGCCGTGAGCTGGACGGAGCGCAACGTAAAGGAGGCCGCGGCCGAAGCTCTGCGCCGCGGCGCCCCGGCCACCAAAGACGAGTTGAGAGAGTACTATGGGAGGTGCATCGGCTACCGGGTCGGAGCCTTGCAGTGGAGGGGGCTCAACCGCTATCTGGGCGAGCTCGGGAGGCTTGCTCCCGGGACTTTGAGGAGGGTGATCGCATAGCATGGCCAACAGCGCGCTCTTGGAGGACGGGATACTGGACGCCGGGCTGGAGGACGCCGAGGCGAAGCGGGAGCTCGCCCGGCTCTTCGACCGGAACTTCATAGATCTGGCCACAGAAGCGGACGCGATCCGCCGCGAGCTGCACCCGAACGACATCGTCACCTACATCGTGGACCGGAACATCAACTACACGAACGTCTGCTGGGTCGCATGCTCGTTCTGCGCCTTCTACCGCACCAAGCGGCAGGAGCAGAAGGGCGACGGGTACACCCTCTCGATCGAGCAGGTCCTGCAGAAGATTCAGGAGACCGTGGATCTCGGCGGGACCGGCATCCTGATGCAGGGAGGGTTGCATCCGGACATCGGGATGGAGTACACAACCGACCTCATCCGGGCCATCCGGCGCGAGTTCCCGCAGGTACACGTCCACGCGCTCTCGCCGGCCGAGATCTGGCACCTGGTGGACAAGAGCGGGTTGAGCCTCGAAGAGGTGCTGCGGGAGCTCAAGGCGGCCGGGCTTATGAGCATCCCGGGCGGCGGGGCCGAGATCCTCACCGACGAGACCCGCAGGCGCATCTCGCCGGCCAAGAACTCCACCCAGGCGTGGATGGAGGTCATGGAGACCTGGCACTCTCTGGGGATGAAGTCCACGGCCACGATGATGTTCGGGATAGACGAGAGCTACGAGGAACGCATCGAGCACCTACTGAACGTCCGGAAGCTGCAGGCGCGCACCGGCGGCTTCACCGCTTTCATAGACTGGGTCTTCCAGCCGGACAACACCACCTACCTCAAGAAGCACCCGGACTTCAAGAAGGCCTCCTCGCTGGACTACCTGAAGACCACCGCCATCGCCCGCATCGTCCTGGACAACATCCCCAACATCCAGGCCTCGTGGGTGACCCAGCCGATGAAGACGGCCTCGATAGCCTTGCACGCCGGGTGCAACGACATGGGTTCGATCATGATCGAGGAGAACGTGGTGAAGGAGGCGGGGGCGGAGTACCACACCACCGAGGCCGAGCTGCGGAGCATCATCGAGCGCAGCGGCTTCCGGCCTGCCAAGCGCTCCACGCTCTACGACAGGAGCTTCGAGCCCGGCATCTCTCCGGAGGACTTCTAGGGTGCAGCCCCCGGAGTTCCCTGTCATCTACGCCGCCGACTTGGTACTCCCCGTCGGGACGCCGCCCGTCGAGCGCGGAGCGGTCGTCGTGGACCGCGACGGGCGCATCGCCGGGGTCGGCCCGGTGGAGGAGATCAGCCGCGCCAACGCGGGGGTCGAGGTGCGGGAGTTTCGCGGCTGTACCATCATACCCGGCGGCATCAACGCCCACGCTCACCTGGGGTTCCGCCGCGGCGACGAGCCGCCGGGCGGGAGCTTCGCCGGCTGGCTCTCGGTGCTCATAGAGCGCCTGCCGGAGAAAGAGGCGTGGACCGAGGAGGCCGCCCGCAACAGCGCCCGGGAGGCGCTGGAGACCGGGACCACATACATCGCCGAGTCCTCGCCCTACGGGGAATGCCTGAAGCCGCTTGCGGAGTCCGGCCTTGCCGGGGTAGTCTTCGCGGAGTTCTTCCCGCACGAGATCGGCCCGCCGGAGGAGGCGGTGGAGTACATCTTCAACCGCACTCGAGAGCTGAAGAGGGGATTACCGGAGCGGGTGAGTGTGGAGGTCAGCGTACATTCGCCGTACACGGTGGACCCGGAGTCCTCCCGGCTGGCGGCCCGGCGCTCGCGCGAAGCGGGCGAGAGGCTCGCCATCCACCTCTCGGAGAGCCCGGAAGAGGTGGAGTTCGTGCAGAAGGGCACTGGCGGTCTGGCCAACATCTTCGCCCGCAACGAGTGGGGCGGGGCCGGCGTCTCGCCGGTGAAGTATGCCGAGCGGATAGAGCTGCTGGGGCCGGGCACGATAGCGGCGCATCTGGCCACCGGCGTCTCGGATGAGGATCTGGAGATTCTGGCCCGCACGGGGACGGCGGCGGCGCACTGCCCGCGCTCGAACGAGTATCTGGGGTGCGGCGTCTCGCCGGTTCCCCGGATGCTGGAGCGCCGCATCCCGGTTGGGATGGGGACCGACGGTCTCTGGAGCAGCCCGAGCATGAATCTCTTCGAGGAGACCCTGACGGCCGTCCAGAAGCACGGCTTCGGCGGGGAGACGGGGCTGCGGCTGGCCACGCTCGGCGGTGCGGAGGCGCTCAGGATGCAGGATGAGATCGGCTCCATCACACCGGGTAAATGGGCGGACCTCGCGGTCGTCGAGGCGGGAGGCGGCGGGGAGCCATCGCGGGAGGTGCTGGAGGCTGCGGCGGACGGTGGGGTCGTGGCGACGGTCGTGGGGGGTCGTCTGTTATACTCCCGCTAGGAGAGTATCCGGGAGAAGAAGCAGAGGTTTTCTTCGTGCCATGATGATAGATCGCCGCAGGGTGAGCTTCTGGACGAGGCTCATAGCCATCGGGCTGGCCGTGGTCTTCGTCGGCTCCTTCGTGGTGATGGGGATCGGCAGCACCTTCCCGGCCTACAACATCTTCGAGCTCTTCGGCGGCGGCTCGCCCCAGCAGCAGGAGACCGCAGGGCCCACGCCGCAGGAGCAGATCGAGCAGACCCGGTCCCAGCTGCAGGAGAATCCCGAGAATCCCGAGCTTATCAAGCGCCTGGCCTTCCTCTACATCCAGACGGGAGATCTGGACCAGGCCGTGGCCACGCTGGAGGAGGGGCGCGAGGTGGCTCCCGACGACCCGGACATCCCTCTGATCCTGGGCCAGGTCTACCAGCAGCAGGCCGCGAACAACCCGGACCGGGCCGACGAGCTCAACCGGCGGGCGGGCGACGCCTACGCGGCCGCTGCCGAGATGGAGCCCGGGAACGCCCAGGCTCACCTGGCGGCGGGCGACGCCTACAGCGCCGCGGGCGAGGAGAGCCGGGCGATCGAGCACTGGAACAGGTATCTGGAGCTCGAACCCGAGGGCGAGCAGGCCGAGCAGATACGGCAGCAGATCTCCGACCTGCTGCGCTCCGGCGGGGAGGGCCGGCCCTGATGGGCCTCGCGGGGCCCGGCGGGGGCGAGAGCTACCGGGGCGTTTCGGAGTTCGCCGCGCTCGTTACCGAGGTTCGCGGCGTGCCGGTGGTGACCGTCACGGGAGAGATAGACCTGAGTTCGGCTCCGAGGCTCCGGACCGCGATCATTGAGGCCACGCCTCCGGCGGATGCGCCGGTAAGGTGCGTGGTGGTGGACCTCACGCGGGTCGAGTTCATAGATTCCAGCGGCCTGGGCGTGCTGATCGGGCGCTACCGGGAGCTCAAGGCGGCCGGGATGGAGCTGCGCATCGTGCTGCGGGACGGCGGTCCGGCCGCACGCATCATAAGGATGACGGGGCTGGAGAGCACGCTGGACGTCTACGGAACCAAGGAAGAGGCGGTCGCGGAGGGCTGCTGAGATGATCCGGAGCCCGGCCCCGGACCGTAGGATATAATCATGAAGGTCGTGCAGAGATCGCGTCAGGAGGATTCCAGTGCCGTTCGTGGGTAATATCGGGGGACCTGAGCTACTGATTCTGCTGGTCATCATCCTCCTTCTCTTCGGGGCCCGGCGCATCCCGGAGCTCGCCCGCGGGCTCGGAAGCGGCGTGCGGGAGTTCAAGAAGTCTTCTTCCGGCGCCTACGACGAGTCGGACGAGGAGAAGGAGCGGCGGGAGCTGAACGAGCGCCAGGAGGTCGGCTCCGAGGAAGAGGAGCGCGCCCGCACCGAGCGGAACCTGTAAGCCTCACCGCCAGATGGCCGGCCGTCTGAGACTGCCTTCGGCTTCGCGCGACGACGAAGCGCGAATGACGATAGTCGAGCACCTGGACGAGCTGCGGTCCAGGATCATCCGGGTCGGGATCGCGTTCGTCGCGGTGGTCGTTGTGGCCTGGTTCTTCAGGGTGCCGGTCTTCAACTGGCTGCTGGCTCCCGCGGAGCGTCTCGGCGGCCAGCTGAACTTCACCGGCGTCACGGGCGCCATCATGACCGACATCAAGATCACGCTCTACGTTGGGCTGATGCTGACGCTGCCGTGGGCGCTGTACCAGGCGTGGGCCTTCGTGGTCCCGGCGGTGGGCGAGGTGGGCCGCGCCTTTACCTACACGCTGGTGACCCTGGCCTCCCTGCTCTTTCTGGCCGGGGCGGCCTTCGCCTACTACTTCGTCCTGCCGTTCGCGATGAATTTCCTGATCGGGTGGGGCGGAGACCGCTTTCAGCCGATAATCACGGGGGACGCCTACCTCTCCTTCGTCATGCGTTTCCTGCTGGCCTTCGGGATAGCCTTCGAGGTTCCGGCTGCCACCTACGTGGGCGCGAAGCTCGGTCTTATAACCGCCCCGACGCTCCGCAGGTTCCGCCGCCACGCCATAATAGTTAACGCCGTGGTGGCCGCGGTGCTCACCCCGGCGGAGCCGTTCAGCATGATCATGATGATGATCCCGCTCACCCTGCTCTACGAGGTGAGCATCCTGATCGCCCGGTACGTGAACCCGGTGACCGAGGGGCCGCTGCCGGAGCGCTTCCCCGGCGACGAAGAGCGGGCCTAAAGACCCGCCGGCCGCCGCGTCCCTCCGCCGCCCGGATGCAGCGCCACGCTATGACCTCCGGCTCCTCGATGCGCCGACGGCGCCGGTCGCCCGGTGCGTCATCCCGACGGCTCTGCCTTCTCCGGCGGGACGCCCCGGATCTGTCCGGAGGCCTCGATGTCGCGGCTCAGACGGAGATTTTATTCGAGGGGGTGAGATGCCGCCCCGGTTTGTGGTAAAACTCCCGCTCATGGAGGCCGGTCATCCACGGAGCCCGCTACGCGCATACCTGAAGCTGGCGCGTCCCAAACAGTGGACCAAGAACGGGTTCGTGCTCGCCGGGGTCATCTTCGCCGAGCAGGCGCTGCAGCTCTCCTCGCTGCTGGCGGCGCTGCTGGCGTTCGCGGCGTTCTGCGCGCTCTCGGGCGCCGTCTATGCCGCCAACGACGCGCTGGACGTGGAGGAGGACCGCAAGCATCCCCGCAAGCGCCACCGCCCCGTGGCCAGTGGCGAGATCTCCGTGCGGGCCGCCCTTGCCTACGCCGGGCTGCTGGCGGCCGGGGGTCTGGCCCTCGGGTTCTCCGTGAGCTGGGGTGTGGGGGCGGCCGGTGGTGCGTACCTCCTCTTGCAGGTCGCCTACGCTCTCTGGCTCAAGCACTTCGCGATCCTGGACGTCATGGCCATAGCCTTCGGGTTCGTGCTGCGGGCACTGGCGGGCGCGGCGGCGGTGATGGCCCCGATCTCGCCGTGGCTCATCGCCTGCACGGGCCTGCTGGCGCTCTTCCTGGGCTTCTCCAAGCGCCGCTACGAGCTGGCCTCGCTCGGAGAGGGGGCGCAGAGCACGCGCAGGAACCTCGCCGACTACTCGGTCCCCATGCTGGACGAGATGATGACGGTGGTGCTGGCGGCCACGATCATGGCCTACTCGCTCTACACGTTCTTCGCTTACGAGGGCGTGTGGATGATGGTCAGCATCCCGTTCGTGATCTACGGCGTCTTCCGCTACATGCTGCTGGTACACCGGGACGGAGGGGACAACCCGGACGTGCTGCTCCTGAAGGACAGGCCTCTGCAGGTGACGCTCCTGCTCTGGCTGGCGGTGGTGATGGTGATCCTGTATGTCGTCCGGTAGCGGCGTCCTGGAGAGCCTGCGCCGGAATTTCCTGCTGGCGCTCGCACTGGGGGCGGGGGTCTACCTCGTTCTGGCAGTCCTCTCCGGCGTGGACGAGCTCCGGAGCGCACTGGCCGCCCTCGACTGGGGGCTTATACCGCTCATCCTGGGGCTCGTGACCCTCTCGTACCTCGTGCGCTACGCGCGCTGGCGCTACTACCTGCGCATGCTGAAGGTCCCCGCTCCCGACCGCAGGGTGGATCTCGCCATCTTCGCCGCCGGGCTCTCGATGACGATCTCGCCCGGCAAGCTCGGGGAGGTGCTCAAGAGCGTCTTCCTGCGGCAGACGGTGGGAGCTCCCGTGGCCCGCACCGCCCCGGCCGTCTTCGCCGAGCGGGCGACGGACGGGACGGGCATGATCGCCTGGGGTCTAATGGGCGCTCTGGCGTTCCAGTTCGGTCCGGGACTCCTGCTCGCCTTCGCGGGCCTCACCGCGGCCGGCGTGGCCGTGCTGCGCTCGCGGCGGCTCTCGCTGGCGGCGGAGCGCCTCTTGAGGAACCTGCCGCTCTTGAGGCGGCTCGCCCCGCACGTGGGTGAGTTTCACGGCTCCTCGAACCGGCTCCTGGCCCCGGCCCCGCTGGCCGTGGCCTCGTTCATCTCCTTCGCGGGGTGGGGCTTTGAGATCCTGGCCGTCTATCTGTGCGCGGTGGCGCTGGGGCTCCAGATCCCGTTTCTGGAGATGACATTCATCTTCGCGGTGGCCTCCATCGCCGGGTCGCTGAGCATGCTGCCCGGGGGGCTGGGAGCTGCGGAGGCCGGCATAGCCGGCCTCCTGCACACCATCTCCGGGCTGGCGGCCGGCGTCGCGGGTGCCCTGACGCTCATCATCCGGCTCGTGACCCTGTGGTTCGCCGTCCTGCTCGGTGTGTTGGGGCTCTGCGCTCTGCGGATCTGGGTCGGGCAGAAAAACTCGTGAAAGGCATGGCCGGATCGTCCAATGTGTTATAAAGTTTAACAATATGCGACTAATTATTAGTGAGAAGGCGAACACGGCGAAGAAGATCGCCGGTTTCCTAGCCGAGGGCGAGGTCAGGGAGGGCAAATACCGCAGCATACCCCACCACACCTTTGAGTGGAGGGGGGATGAGTGCGTGTCGGTCGGGCTCAAGGGGCATGTGCTGACGCTGGAGTTCCCGGAGGAGTACTCCAACTGGCAGAAGGTGGAGCCTGCCGAGCTGATAGACGCCGAGGTCCGCAAGACGGTTACCGAGAAAGGTGTGGCGCAGGCGATCAAGTCGCTGGCCAAGAAGGCCGATGAGGTCATCATCGCCACCGACTACGACCGGGAGGGCGAGCTCATCGGGGTGGATGCGCTTTCACTGGCGTTTGAGGCCAACCCGAAGCTGATGGACCACGTCAAGCGCGCCCGTTTCTCGGCGCTGACCAGGGGCGAGGTCACGCGGGCGTTCGACGAGCTCGCCGAGGTCTCCCGGGAGCTTGCGGCCGCGGGCGAGGCGCGGCAGGACATAGACCTCATCTGGGGAGCGACCCTCACCCGGTGGGTCTCGCGGGCGACCAGGCGGTACGGAAGCTCCTTCCTCTCCGTGGGGAGGGTGCAGTCGCCGACGCTGGTTCTGATCGCCGAGCGGGAGCTGGAGCGCCGGCGCTTCAGGCCCGAGCCCTACTGGGAGGTAGAGGCGGGCCTGCGCGCCGGCGAGGTGTTCACGGCCCGCCATGCTGCGGGGCGGTTCAAGGAGAAGGATCGGGCCGAGGCCGCGCTTAAGAACCTGGCCGCCACCGCGCGGGTGGTGGAGGTCCGGGAGCGGTCCAGCAAGCGCCAGCCGCCCACCCCCTTCTCCACGACGGCGTTTCTGGCCGCTGCGGCGAACATCGGGGTAAGCCCTTCGCGGGCGGCGCGGATAGCCGAGGATCTGTACATGGACGGCTACATCTCGTACCCGAGAACCGACAACACCGTCTATCCCGAGTCGCTGGACCTGCGGGAGGTGCTCGGGAACCTGACGCGCGTGGAGGGTGTGGGAGAGTATGCCGGGCGGCTGCTCAAGGCGAAGAGGCTCTCGCCCACGCGGGGCAAGAGGCAGACCACAGACCACCCGCCGATCTACCCCACGGGTTCGGCCTTGAGGAAGGCGCTCCGGGACGACCAGTGGAAGATCTACGAGCTCGTGGTGCGGCGCTTTCTGGCTACTCTGTCCGGTCCGGCGGAGACTAAGCGCACCACGGTCAAGCTGGAGAGCGGCGGGGAGCCGCTGAGCGCCGGCGGGACGGTGGTCGTGGAGCCGGGGTTTCTGGCCGTCTACCCGTACGGGCGCAAGCCGGACGAGGAGCTGCCGCGCCTCAGCGAGGGGCAGGAGCTCGAGGTGGTGGAGTCCCGCCTGCTGGACAAGGAGACGCAGCCGCCGGGCCGGTACGGCCAGGGCCGGCTCATCCAGCTCATGGAGGATCTGGGGCTCGGGACGAAGGCCACGCGGCCCGCGATCATCCAGAACCTCTACGACCGGGGGTACGTGCACGGCGACCCGCTCGTGCCGACCGAGACCGGGATGGCGGTGGCGAAGGCGCTTAAGGACTACGCCTCGGAGATCGCCACGCACGAGATGACCGCCCGGCTGGAGAAGAGCATGGATGACATCTCTGAGGGGAAGGTCAGCAAGGACTCCGTGGTAGACGATTCGCGGGAGATCCTGCGGCGGGTCTACAAGCATCTGGAGGGCTCCAAGGAGGCGTTCGCCGGCATCGTCTGGAGCGGCATCCGGGAGGACCAGGTCCTGGGGCCCTGCCCGCAGTGCGGCAAGAACCTGGTGATCCGGCGCAACCGCAAGAGCGGCAAGCGTTTCGCCGGGTGCGAGGGGTATCCCGAGTGCCGGGTGACCTTCTCGCTGCCGCCCCGGGGCGATATCATTCCGTTGGGGCGGCGGTGCGAGGCGTGCGGCGCGCCGGAGATAAAGGTAATCGGCGGCCGCCGGCCCTGGATAACCTGCATAAACCTGGACTGTCCCAAGCGGCAGGAGCGTAAGGACGGTAAGCGGGAGGAGGCTGGAGAACCATCGGGTCCCTCGAAGCGGAGAGATCTGGAGAGGTCCACAACGTCGAAGAGCGGATAGAGCTCGAGCTCCTGAGCGAGGCGCCGGGGGAGCATTCCGCGCCCGGCGGGACGCGCTGGGCCGGCTACGGGATCATGCTGGCCATCTCCCTCCTCAGTTGTTACGCGGCCATATTCTGAGCTGGAGGAGCTGAGCGAGAGTTGACGCCCGTTATAGGTGTGACGGCTACGCTGAAGGTGGACCGGGAGGCCGTGGGCACGGGCCCCACGAACGGGTTCGCCCGGACCGACATGGACTACGTGCACGGGGTCGCGAGGGCCGGCGGCATCCCGATGGTCCTGCCGCCCGTGGTAGACGAGGCGGTCATCGAGGAGATGGCTTCCAGGCTGGACGGCATAGTCCTCGGCGGGGGCAGCGACATAGACCCCGCCCACTACGGCGAGGAGCCGGTGGTGGAGATAGAGACCATCATCCCCGAGCGGGACTTCTTCGAGCTGGCGCTGATGGATAGGGCGCTGGAGCTTGGCATCCCGGTCTTCGGCATCTGCCGGGGAATGCAGCTCATAAACGTCAAGCTGGGCGGTACGCTGTATCAGGACATCGCCACCCAGTACGAAGGGGCGTATCTCCGGCACCAGCAGACGGCCCCGCGCTGGCACCCCACGCACTCCGTACGCGTGGAGGAGGGCTCTGTGCTCGCGGGCGTCACGGGGGCCGGCAGGGTGCCGGTGAACTCGTACCACCATCAGGCCATCAAGGATCTGGCCGCCGGGTTGCGGGTGGTGGCCCGGTCTTCGGACGGCGTGATAGAGGCCGTTGAGACCGGGGGGATGTCTGCGCACTGGATCCTCGGGGTGCAGTGGCATGCGGAGGCTATGCACGCCCGCCACGAGCGACAGCTCGGGCTCTTCCGGGCTCTGGTCGAGGCCGCCGAAGAGCGCAGGAAGAGGCGGCGGCCCGCCGCCTAGCAGTTGGCAGCTTCCCGGGGAATCTTCGTGACCGTCGAGGGGCTGGACTTCTCCGGCAAGTCCACCCTGGTAGGGAACCTCAAGAGGCTGCTGCCGGAGTTTCACTTCACCCGGGAGCCCGGCGGGAGTCCGGCGGCGGAGCGCATCCGGGAGCTACTGCTCGACCCGGAGCTGGAGATGGACTCCCTCACGGAAGCGTACCTGTACGCTGCGGCACGCGCCGACCATACCCGGCGGGACATAATCCCGCACCTTCGCTCGGGGCGGGGTGTGATCTGCGAGCGCTACCTGGACTCCAGCCTCGCCTACCAGGGGTACGGCCGGGGTCTGGGGGTCGAGCTCGTGCGGCGGCTCAACGGCTTCGCCGTCGGGGATCTGCGGCCGGACGTCACTTTCTACCTGAAGCTCTCCGCCGCCGCGCGCGCCCGGCGTACGCGGCGGCGGCTGGACCGGCTGGAGGCGGGAGGAAGCGAGTTCATGCGGCGTGTGGAGGCCGGGTTCGAGGAGCTGGTGAAGCGGGAGCCGGACCGCTTCCGGGTGTTGGACGCGGAGCGGCCGCCGGAGGAGCTGGCCGCGCTGGTGCACCGGGAGATATCGGGGCTGAGGAGGGGTTGAGCGTCTTCGGGGACATAGTGGGGCACCGGGATATCATCCGCTCGCTGGAGAGCTCACTGGCGGGCGGGGGTCTCTCCCACGCCTACCTCTTCCACGGTCCGGAAGGCGTCGGGAAGCGCACCGTGGCCCGGCGGTTCGCGGCGGTTCTGGTCTCGAAGGGAGAGCCGTCCCGCCGGGCGCTCGCGGGGCTGCACCCGGACGTCGTCGAGGTGGAGCCGGAAGGGGCGTTCACCACCATCGGGCAGGCGCGGGAGGTGGTGCGGCTCGCGGCGAGCAGGCCCCTGGAAGGAGTGCGGCGGGTCTTCATCCTGCGGGCGGACACCCTCAACGTCCAGGCCGCCAACGCGCTCCTGAAAACCCTGGAGCAGCCGGAGGGCGAATCCGTCTTCCTCCTGCTCGCAATCTCGCGCGAGAGCGTGCTGGAGACGATCGCCTCGCGGGCGCGCTCGCTGCGCTTCAGCCCGGTCCCGGTACCGGAGGTGGAGGAGTTGCTCAAGCGGCGCGGCGTCGAGCGGGCCGGATTGTGGGCCGCTTTGGGGCGGGGGAGCGTGGGGCTTGCTTTGCGGTACGCCGAGGAGCCCGGGTTCCGGGAGATGCGGGAGGCGGTCTTCGAGGCCGGGCTGAGCTTCCCGGAGGACTTCGAGGGGCTGCACGAGGCAGTGGAGCGGATCGCCGCGCGCGCCGAGGAGGTCGGGGCGGCGGAGGAGGCCGCGTTTCTGGCGCGCGCCGGGGAATGGGAGGAGAGCGGCCGCCGGGTGAAGGAGGGCGCGCGGAGGGCGCGGCGCGCGGGCCGGGACCGGGCGGCAGCTGAGGCGCTGGAGCTCCTGGCGCTGGTGTACCGGGATCTGGCCGCGGTGGCCGCCGGGGTGCCGGAGCTGATCGCCAACACCGACCGGCGGGAGGAGCTGGAGCAGGCGGTGGAGCGCTATCCGGGCGCGGACTGGGCCGGGGCTGCGCGGGTTGCGGCGGAGTGCCGGGGGCAGTTAACGTATAATGTGACGTTAGAGGCTGTTCTGGAGGTGGCGCTATTACGGATACTGCGACAGACGCGCGCATCCTCCCCCGCTTGGTAGACATCCGGATTCCGGGCCAGCGGGTGCCGAGGCTCTTCGACGCCCGCGACCTAAAGCTGTGGGTCGGGTACAAGGCGGTGGTCGAGGTGGACGGGTCCGAGTACATCGGGCAGGTCACCTCCGTCCCGCGGCGCCGGGAGCCCCACACGAAGCCGCTGCGCGTCGTGCGCATAGCGACCGAGGAGGACTTCCGGCTGGAGCGGGAGCTGCGGGAGTACGGGCGCGAGATCCGCAAGGAGGCTCAGAAGCTCGTCCGCGACTACCAGATCCGGGGCGTGGAGTTCATCGGGTGCGACGTCTCGCTGGACCGCTCGCACGCCGAGGTCAAGTACGCGGCCGAGAGCCGGGTGGACCTGAGCCAGATCATCCGGCGCCTCAGGGAGACCTTCAACCTCCGGGTGACGCTCAAGCAGTTCTCGTTCATCGAGCGCTCCGGGTGCGCCAGCGGGTGCGACACCTGCGGGCTGCCGCTCTGCTGCAGCATCTGGAGCGGGTGCCGCAGCCAGCCAGTGGGGGTCAGGCACGCCAAGCAGCAGGGCATCACGCCGAGCGACAAGATCTACGGCGTCTGCGGCGAGGTCAAGTGCTGCATGCGCTACGAGCACGAGGTCTACAAGGAGTTCAAGGAGCGCGCCCCGTTCAAGAACTCGACCGTCACCTACCAGGGGCAGGAGGGGCAGGTCGTGGATTACGCCGTGGTGCAGGACGCGGTCTTCGTGCAGTTTGGCGAGAAGCGCTCCGACCGGCAGCTCATCCCGCTAGACCGGCTGGCGCGTGAGAACCCCGGAGTGCAGCCCGCCGACCGGGAGGACCGGGAAGAGCCGGAAGGAGAGTAGCCCGTGGCCCTGGACAACCTCTGCGCCGTGCCCGGCGTGCGGGTGGGACACGCGGGCGACCCGGAGGGCCTGACGGGCTGCACGGCCGTGATCTTCGACGTGCCCGCCGTCAGCGGGGCGGATATCGCACGCGGTGCGGCCACGGGCACGCGGGAGTCGGCGCTGCTGGACCCCCTCAACCGCATCGAGGAGGTGCACGGCATCTTGCTCACCGGGGGCAGCGCCTTCGGGCTCGCCGCCGCGGACGGCGTGATGCGCTATCTGGAGGAGCGGGGCCGGGGCGTGGACGTCGGCGTCGCCCGCGTCCCGATAGTGCCCGCGGCCGTGATCTTCGACCTCGGCATCGGCTCTCCCCGCGCCCGTCCCGACGCCGGGATGGGCTACGAGGCCGCATCTTCCGCCCGGAGATACGACTTCGCGCAGGGGAACGCGGGAGCCGGCACGGGAGCCACCGTGGGCAAGATGCTCGGTCCCGAGCGGGCGATGAAGGGCGGGGTGGGGAGCGCGGCGGTGCGGCTGGAGGACGGGCTCGTGGTGGCAGCGCTCGTCGTGGTCAACGCGCTGGGCGACGTGCGGGAGCCTGGATCGGGCGAGATCCTGGCCGGTCCGCGCCGGGAGGACGGCTCGCTCGCGGACAGCGTGGAGCTGCTCGCTCGGGCGGCGGGGCGCATCCGGGCGGCCGAGAACACGACCATCGGGGTCGTGGCGACGAACGCCCGGCTCACCAAGGCACAGGCCAACAAGGTGGCCCAGATGGCGCAGAGCGGGGTCTCGCGCGCCGTATATCCGGCCCACACCACCTACGACGGGGACGCCATCTTCGCCGCTGCCACGGGCGAGGTGGAGGCGCTCACCGACGTGGTCGGAGCCCGGGCGGCCCAGGTGGTGCAGGAGTCCATACTGCGCGCCGTGCGGGCGGCGGAGAGCGCGGCCGGGATTCCGGGCCTCGCCTCAAAAGGGTAGTGGAGAACGGGGCGGACTCTGGTATAACTGAGCCACCATGTGTGGCCGGTACACTTTGGCGACGGAGCGGGAGACCCTGGCGCGGGCCTTCGGGGTGAGCGGCGTCCCGGAGCTTCCGCCCCGGTACAACATCGCGCCGACCCAGAGCGTGCCCGCCGTGCGGCTCGCCGGCGGCGAGCGCCGGATGGAGCTGCTGCGGTGGGGCCTCATCCCGTTCTGGGCGAAGGACCCCGAGATCGGCTACCGCATGATCAACGCCCGCGCCGAGACCGTAGCCGAGAAGCCCGCCTACCGGGAGGCTTTCAGGCGGCGGCGGTGCCTGATGGTCGCGGACGGCTTCTACGAGTGGAAGAAGCTCAACGGCGGCAAGCAGCCGTACTACTTCCGGCTGCGGAGCGGCGAGCCCTTCGCTTTCGCCGGGCTCTGGGAGCGGTGGGAGGGACCGGACGGTCCCGTGGAGTCGTGCGCGCTTATCACTACCGGGCCGAACGCCGTGGTGGGCGAGGTTCACGACCGGATGCCGGTCATCCTGGAGCCTGAGGACTACGGGGTGTGGCTGGAGGCGGAAGACCCGGATCTTTTGCGGTCGCTGCTGCGGCCGTACTCCGGGGACGGGCTGGTGGCTTACCCGGTCGGCAGGCGCGTCAACAACCCCCGCAACGACGAGCCCTCCGTGATCGAGCCTCTGGAAGCATGAAGAGCAGGCCGCCGGACAGAGAGGGCATGCGCCGCCGGGTGGATGAAGCGCTCCGGAAGCACGAGCGGGGAGAGGAGCTCTCGGAGCGCGAGCTCCGGATCGTGCAGATGACGCTCTACCGCGGCGGCAGCGTGGCCGCCAACCAGGGCCTGCTGCAGAGGATCCGGCGGGGCCGGGCCTAAGCGCCCCGCCGGGTAGCTCTCACTCTATGAAGCCGTTCTCCCGCAGCCAGTCCTCGGCGACGGTCTCGGGCAGTTCGCCCTCCACGTCTATCCTGGCGTTCAGGTCCTGCAGCGTCTCGGTGGTGAGCGCCTCGGAGATGGGGGCGAAGATCTCCTCTATCGCCGGGTGCTCCTGCAGCGCCTCCTGCCGCACGTTCAGCGAGGGGTTGTAGACGGGGAAGAAGTTCCGGTCGTCCTCGATGATCGTGAGGCCGAGCGCCGCGATGCGCCCGTCGGTCGCGAGGACCTCGCCGAAGTTGCAGGGGTTGCCCCGGTCGACGGCCTGGTAGATCTGGCCCTCGTCCATCCGGGTGATCGCCTGCTCCGGCCACTCGAAACCGTAGGCCTGCTCGACTCCGGGCAGCCCGTCGTCGCGGGTGGCGAACTCGGTCCCTATGCAGAGGCTGGCCGCCTGGGGGTCTTCCTGGATCAGGCGTCCGAAGTCCGAGACCTTCTCGACGCCCAGCTCTTCGGCGGCCTCGCTGCGCACGGCGAAGGCGTAGGTGCTGTTGGCCGGTGCGGGCGGGAGCCACCGGATGCCGTTCTCTTCCAGGTCGCGCTCGGCCACCGCCTCGTACTGCTCCTCGGGAGTGTCCGGCGGCTCGGTCTCGCCCAGGTGGACGGTCCAGCCCGTCCCCGTGTACTCCCAGTACATGTCTATCTCGCCGATGAGCAGCGCCTCGCGCACCGCGACCGAGCCCGTTATGCCGGTCTGATCTGCTACCTCGGCCCCGGCGTTCTCGAGCGCCAGGATCGTGATCTGGCCCAGCAGGAGCTGTTCGGTAAACTCCTTCGACCCGACGGCGAGCCGGACTTCCGAGAGCTCCCCGCTCCCGGCGGTTCCGCATGCCGGGGCCAGCAGTATCAGTGCGGCCGCAGCCACGAGGGCTCGAACTCCGCTTCCGGACAAATCCCTCCCTTCCAGAGAGCCCGCTCCGGCAACAAGTATACATTTTCGGGCTCCGGACGAGTCCCGGGGGATCAAAAGAGCCGGGGAGCGCGAAACCCCCCGGCTCTCGGGAGGAGCGTTTCTCAGGCCGCTTCCTGGGGGATCAGGATCCCGCGGCCCTGGAGGTTGCCCGAGTTAAGGTCCTGGATGGCATCGTTCACAGCATCCAGCGGGTAGGTCGAGGTGTGCAGCGTCACCAGCCCGCGCGCCGTCAGGTTCATCAGCTCGGCCAGGTCGTTGTAGGTGCCGACCAGGTTCCCCACGACGGAGCGCTCGGTCGAGATTATATCTATGGTCGGCACCTCCACCGTGCCCCCGTAGCCGATGACGTAGTGAGATCCGCCCTGGCGCGTCATCTTCCAGGCGTCGTCCTCCGCTCCCCGCTCACCCACGTAGTCGAAGACGACCTCGGCTCCCTTGCCGTCGGTCATCTCCAGCACCGTGTCCACGTATCCGGGCTCGACCTTCACCGTCTCATCCGCTCCGAGCTCTCTGGCCAGCTCCAGCGCCTTCTCGTTGGGATCTACGACGATGATCTCCGCCGGGGTGAGGGCTTTGAGGCACTGGATGCCGATGTGCCCGAGTCCCCCGGCTCCGATAACCACGGCCTTCGTCCCCGCGTAGAGGTGGGGGACGCTCTTCCTTACGGCGTGGTAGGCGGTCAGGCCCGCATCGGCCAGAGCCGCGATGTCTTTCGGTTTCAGGATCGGGTCCAGCTTCACCACCGCCCGGGCGTTGGTCTTCAGAAGCTCGGCGAATCCTCCGTCGCGCGAGATGCCCGGGAACTCCCCGTTCTCGCAGTGCATGTCGTCTCCGGCCCGGCACGCCCGGCACAGCCCGCAGGTCATCAGCGGGTGCAGGATCACGGTGTCCCCGGGCGCCACGTGCGTTACGCCGGAGCCCACCTCCTCCACCCAGCCGGCGTTCTCGTGGCCTAAAATGTAGGGCAGCAGGGTGCCCTCGGGGTCCTGGATGGGCTGCCACTGCCCCTCGATGATGTGTATGTCGGTGCGGCAGAGCCCCGCGGCCCCGACCCGCACGATGACGTCGAAGGGGCCTTCGATCTTCGGCTCCTCCACCTCTTCCACCCTAAGGCTGTCCGAGGGGATGCTCGCGTCGTACCGGTGCAAACGCGCCGCTTTCACAGCAGTGCTTCCTCCTTTCCTGCTAGGCCGTAGCGGGTTCTCAGGAGCCCCCGGCACAGGGACGCGTTGCCCTCGATGCTGACGCGCGTCATGCGGGCGAAGCGCAGGTGCGCCACCACGGCCTCCTCGGGGACTCTGTTGCCTTCGGGGTCCACTACCAGCGGGGATTCGGGCGAGACGTCGAGACCTAGCTCCGCCCGCCGCTCGAGGTATTTCTGCGCGGTCTCACTCTCCGGCAGGTCCCCTACGCGCAGCGCGGCCAGGTCCTCCGGCGAGTGTCCCTCGCGCATAAGCTCCCTGAAGAGCCGCTCCCCGCGCGCGACGAACGCCTTGCGCCGGAAGAGCTCGCGCAGCTCGTCCAGCTCGCCGTCCGCAAGACCGGTGAAGGTCTCTTCAAAGTCGCTGTTTCGGGCTATTCCGGCGTTGATCTCTTCTGATGTGAAGTGATCCTCCAGCCGCACCCGCGCCTCCCGGACGCCCGGTACGGAGAGCGCGGCCGCCTTCGCGTCCGCCGCCATCAGGTAGGCGAAGTTGGGAGCGCAGAAGTAGGTCGGCAGCCGGAGCCGCACCTCCACCTCGTCGCCGGAGATCTCCACGCCCGCGACGAACCTCAGGTCCGTGATCGGTTCGTCCAGCTCGGGGTCCCGGACGCCCGAGAGGGCGTCCAGAACCTTCTCGCGTTCGATCATCTCTCGGTGGCCGGCTTCTCTTCGACGTCGAAGCCGGTGCCCTGGTCGGCGGTGATGAGCTGCAGCTCCTCGGGCACCTCGATGTCGTAGAGCCTGGCGGCGTTGAGGCCGAGGATCTTGCGCTTTATGTCCGGCGTGACCTCGGCGTAGTCGTCGAACTCCGCGTCTCCGGGGTACTCAAAGTCCACGAACATCTCCACGATCCACTTCGGGTGCCACAGCGCATAGTCGCTGGCGAAGAGCAGCCGGTCCTCCCCGAGCCAGTACAAAAGCTCGCCGAGAACTTGAGCGAAGTAGCGCGGCTTAGCGTAGATGAAGGGCATGGCCACCGCCAGCCCGCCGTAGACGTTGGGCTCCTGCGTGCCGATCCAGCAGAAATCCTCCAGCCGCGGCAGCCCCACGTGCTCGACGATGAAGTTGAGCTCGGGGTACATCGAGGCCACCCGATCTACATCCGCCACGTCGAACGAATCCCTATTGAGGGGCCAGATCGTCGGCCCTTTATGGACGTGGATGTTCTTTATGCCGAGCTCCGCACACTTCTCCAGATGCTTGAGCGACCAGTAGTCATCGAGCTTCCAGCCCTTGGAGTCTTCGTGCCACTCGGCGGTGTAGAGCTTGACGCCCTGCCAGCCCTGCTCCCGAGCCTGCCTCTCGAAGTTCTCCAGCCCCGCCTCGCCGAGCCGGGGCTCGAAGGAGCCGTTGACGATGAACTTGTCCGGGTGCCGCTCCTTGAGGATGGAGTTGCGCTCGGCGGTGTTGAAGCCGTTGTGGTAGAAGTCCGAGAGATAGGTGGACTGGAAGATCGCCACGTCCACATACCCGACCTCGAAGAGGTCGTGCATCATCTCCTCTGCGGAGTACTTGCGGTACTTCTCAAAGGGCCATATGTACTCTTCGGGAGAGAGGTTCTTGTGGTAGTCGTAGAAGCACTTTATGAACCCCTCGCCGTACTTGTTCGCCGTGTTCTCCGGGCTGGCGTCCCAGTAGTGGACGTGCCCGTCGACCACGAAGTACTTCTCGCCGTCTTTCTCGTACAACCTGTGTCCTTTCCCTGTCCTGCCCGGAATGCCTCTTTGTTTGCTGCCCGAAGCCTCTTCCCGCTATATTCACCCCCTTTTGTATCTCCTTCCCGAAGACCTCCCTATGACTGAAAAAAATTATATCCGGCACTACCTGATCGGGAGGCTAAAAGCAGAAACTTTTACAACAATATAGGAAAAACGTTCCTCTTGCCGTTCTCGGGCCGTATAACATGATAGGTGAGGCTGCTCTGGGCATTCGTATCGAGAGGGGCAGGGGCGATGATGGAGGAGAGCGTTCGGCGGGATCTGGCGCGGACCGGTGGGGACCGGCGGAGCAAGTTCAGGAGCGCCCGGCGGGTGTTCAGGGCGCTGGAGATCATCAGCGAGCGGGAGGGGGTCACGGCCCGGCAGCTCGCCGGGGAGCTGGGTGTGAGCCTCTCCAACTGCTACTACATACTGAATGTGCTGCTGGAGGGGGGATACATAGAGCGGGCCGGGGCCCGCCGGGGATACCGTCTGGGCCCCAAGATCCCGCTGCTGTACGAGAGGGCCTTCCCGCGGGCGGATATCTCCGGTGTTGAGTTGGTGGTGCGCGAGCTTGCAGAGCGCTCGATGCGGCACGCGTATCTGGGGATACTCGCCGACGGCGCCGTTACGGTGGCTCACCTGGAGACACCGCCCAGGAGCCCGCCGGTGGGGATAGTCCAGGGCTTCCACGGGGCCTCGCACGCGCTGGCGCTCGGCAAGGTTCTCATCGCCGGGGCCGGCCGGGAGGCGCTGACGGAGTACCTGGCCGAGTATCCTCTTGAGGCCTTTACGCCGCGCACCATAGTAGAACCGAAGCGGCTGGAGGAGCACCTGAGGCGGGTGAGGGAGATCGGTTTCGCAACGGACATCGAGGAGTTCTCGGAGAACCTCTGCTGCGTGGCGGCCCCCATAGAGCTGGAGGACGGATCGGTGGCCGGGGCCATCGGGGTCTCGACCTCCGCCCGGCGCTTCGTGGAGGAGGCCGGGGCCCTGCGGGATCTGGTGCGGTGGGCCGCGGGAGAGGCCGCTCGTCGCCTTTAGGAGCCTGAGAGAGGAGGCTGTATGAGATCTGAAGGGGAACCCCTGGCTGCGGTCTTCGCCGCGCCCGGGAAGTACGTTCAGGGACGGGGCGTCATGGGCAGGTTGGAGGAGGTGCTGGGCCGGCTCGGCTGTGAAAAGCCTCTGATCCTGAGCGATCCCGTCGTGCCGGAGATCCTGGGCGGTGCGCTGGACGGCGTATCCGGTGCAACACACGTCGAGTTCCGGGGCGAGTGTTCCCCGGAAGAGATAGAGCGCGTCTCGCAGATCGCCTCGGAGGGCGGGGCCGATGCGATCGTGGGCGTGGGAGGCGGGAAGACCATGGACACGGCCAAGGCGGTGGCCAACCCGGCGGGGCTCTCGCTCGTCATAGTGCCCACCATAGCCTCGACCGACGCTCCCACGAGCGCCCTCTCGGTCGTCTACGAGGAGGACGGGACCTTCAAGGAGTACCGCTTCTTCGAACGCAATCCCGACGCGGTACTGGTGGACACGGAGGTCATAGCCCGGGCTCCGGTCCGCTTTCTGGTCGCCGGCATCGGGGACGGGCTCGCCACGCACTTCGAGGCCGAGGCCTCCGCCCGCACCCGCAGGCAGGCCATGGCCGGTGGGGCTCCGACGCTGGCCGCCCTCACCCTCGCCCGGCTCTGCTACGACACCCTGCTGGAGCACGGCGTTGCGGCCCGGCTCGCGGTAGAGCGGGATGCAGTCACCCCGGCGGTGGAGAAGGTGGTGGAGGCCAACACGCTGCTCTCGGGCCTCGGATTCGAATCCGGGGGGCTCGCCGCGGCGCACTCGATCCACAACGGGCTCACGGTTCTGGAAGAGACGCACCACTACTGGCACGGCGAGAAGGTGGCATTCGGGGTCGTCTCGATGCTCATGCTCGAGGAGCGGCCCGCGGAGGTGATCGAAGAGGTTGTGGACTTCTGCCTGGAAGTGGGGCTCCCGGTAGCATTAGAGGATATCGGGCTTGAGGGCATCGACCGGGAGGATCTGAAGCGGGTCGCCGAGGCCGCGTGTGCCGAAGGTGAGACCATCCACAACGAGCCCTTCGAGGTCTATCCCGAGATGGTCGTGGACGCCATGCTGGCCGCCGATGCTTTTGGGCGCCGCCGGCGCGCCGAACTGAAAGGGGAGGCCAACCTGCCCCAGGTAGCGCGGTAAGAGCAGGGCTGTATCATTCTGAGACCGTGGAGAAAGAGCTACAGAGGAGGTAAGGTTGACCCCCAGATACATACACACCTGTTACCGGATCCTGGATCCCGAACGCAGCAAGGAGTTCTACGTAGACAAGCTGGGGATGAAGCTGGTCGGGGAGATGCACTTCTCCGACGCCACCAACTACTTCTTCGCCATGGAGAAGAGCCCCGAGGAGCCTATGCTGGAGCTGACCCACAACCACGGCCGGACGGAACCGTACGAGGTGGGTGACGGCTACTCCCACATCGCCTTCATCGTGGACGATCTCGAAGGGACCGTGGCCCGGCTCAAGGAGCAAGGCGTGGAGGTCACCCTGGAGCCCAAGACCATGACCGTCGAAGGGCACGACTACAGAATCGCCTTCGTCGCCGATCCCGACGGCTACCGGGTCGAGCTTATCGAGCGCGGGACCATGAAGGTGGGGGACATCTACCAGTAGCCGCAAACGCCCTATGGGGGCCGCAGTCCGGCCCCCATAGGGTATTTCGGGTTAGAAACGCGGCCCGTTCTGCGGTATACTCTGCCCCCGAATCCGGGCCGACGTAGCTCAGTTGGTAGAGCAGCTCACTCGTAATGAGCAGGTCAGCGGTTCGAGTCCGCTCGTCGGCTCTTTATTTTTCCCACGATTTGCAGGTAAAACGCGAAAGAGCAAAAGGCCCCGGAGCCGAACCGGGGCTCTTTTGATACCACTCTGATACCACCGGGAGCTAGTCGCGGAGGATGTCTCCTATTGCCTCGGCGGTGCGCTTCGCGGACGACTCGTAAGAAACCGTCCGAAAAGTGGTCTTGAGGCAGTGACTCGGTACCCTACCGAGCATGATGAGAAGAGCATACCAGACCGATCTGTCC
>NZ_SKBU01000029.1 GCF_004337705.1 Rubrobacter taiwanensis | reverse complement strand
TGGCGTCGTCAGCATCAGGCCGTAGCCAGGCGTTGCCATTACAAGCGCAGAGGCGTGCTGCTGGCATGAATTACAACTGTAGTATTAACTGGATCACACCGTAGCCGAGCAACCCCACGATCATGATCAGGCTGGCGACTGCGGTGACGGCCCGGTTTTTGAATCGGTTCTGGAAGAAGTCCGGCATAGTCCTGCATCCCAGGGCCTTCATCCTTCTGCCAACGTAGACGACGGCCAGCAGCGTCCCGACCCAGGCTCCGAAAGAGCCCGTAGCGGCGATCACCAGCGGACCTTCCGCGTAAGAGATCCCGGCTATCCCGAGCAGGGTAACGGCACTCAGGTAGGTCGCCGCCAGCGTCCCTACGATGAATACCGTTGAGCCCCGCTCGCCCATAATGTAGAAGTCGTCACTGCTCTTAACGCGTCTGGCGACCAAGGCCCCCGCAACGACATAGAGAGCCAGAGCCAGGAAGAAGATCGCAGTAGCCACAGCCCCTACTCCCTCCCCGGTCCGGAGCCGCCTGTCCTTCCGCTCTCTCCTGCGCTTCGATCCTCGGCCAACTCGTTCTCCAAGCGTCTAATCACCGGGAGATACTGCGTCCTCAGAATGGCTATCACGATGACAACCGATATTGCGGTGGTTAAGACAGCGCTGAAGAACAGAAAGAGCACATCCACGTTCACCTGATCCTTACCTCCGTTCAGCCCCCACCATGACGCGAATATTATTTTGTGCGTTGGTGCACCGTCAAATTTGGTCTTTCTCCGATCAGGCCAATCGGCTTCGGACAGGAGCCCAGAAGCCTGCTTTGTCAAGCCGAAAGAATGTCACTACGAGCGATTGGGAGTCCATCCATAAGTCTGTCACAATGTCTCGAGAAACCGCCAAGAAGCCCCACCCTCTTACCGGAGCTTCAAGGCAAATTACGGTTGGCTTGGGATTAACCGGATTACTGCGATACTATGGAAGAAACCCAGATTGGGGAATGGGGAAACTCAGACAGAGGAGGAGATAATGCGCCGCGACATCGAGTTCGATGCCGAAGGGGTGACCCTGAGAGGATGGCTGTACCTTCCCGATGAAGCCCGGGGTTCTGTCCCTACCATCGTGATGGCCCACGGCTTCTCTGCCGTGAAGGAGATGTATCTGGATAGCTACGCAGAGGTATTTGCCGACGCGGGCCTTGGAGCGCTGGTGTTCGACAACCGCAACTTCGGCGCAAGCGACGGGGAGATGAGGCAGGAGATAGATCCCTGGGCGCAGGTACGCGACTACCGGCACGCCATCACCTACGCCCGCAGTCTGCCGGAGGTCGACGGGGAGCGCATTGGGGTGTGGGGATCGAGCTACTCGGGCGGCCACGTGCTGGTGTTGGGGGCCATTGACCGGAGGATCAAGTGCGTCGTCTCCCAGGTTCCTCTGGTCTCCGGGCATGAGAACTTCCGGGCGCTGGTACGCAGGGATCTGATCGCCCCCACTCTCAAGATGTTCGAAGAGGACCGGGAAGCCCGCTACGCCGGTAAGGAACCGGCGAGGATAGCGGTGGTGGCCGAAGATCCTTCACAGACCCCGTGCGCGCTGCCCACCTCAGACTCCTGGGAGTGGTTCACCCAGACCGCCGAGAGCCGCGCTCCGGCGTGGCGCAACGAGGTGACGCTGCGCAGCGTGGAGCTGTTCACCGAGTACGAGCCGGGCTCGTACGTTCAATGGGTATCGCCGACGCCGCTTATGATGGTTGTCGCTGCGGGCGATCACCTCACCCCCGCAGACCTCGCCCTCGCTGCCTACGAGAAGGCCCTGGAGCCCAAGGAGCTAGTGCTCCTGCCAGGAGGTCACTTCGACGCCTATGTTGAGGACTTCGAAGCGGCTAGCGGGGCGGCCTGCGAGTGGTTCGTCGAACATCTTATCGAGGGTTAGCTTTCCTGTGAGAAGCGCGGGTTCGAGCGACACTCGAAGGGAAGGAGGAGATAAGCAATGGCTGAGACTATGAAGATGCTGGCTTTCTTGGGGATCGAAAAGGTGGGAGTGATCGAGAAGCCTATCCCCGAACCGGGGCCACGAGACGCCATAATAAGGACCACCTCCTCACTGGTTTGCACCTCTGATGTGCACACGGTCAAGGGCGTCATCGAGATCCCCGAGGAGCGGGGCTTGGGGCATGAGAGCGTGGGCATCGTACACCGGGTCGGGAGCGATGTGGAGCGTTTTAAGGAAGGCGACCGGGTCGCGGTCAACGCCATCACTCCCTGCGGAAGGTGTGACTACTGCCAGAGAGGCTTCACCTCTCAGTGCGGCGGCATGCTCGGCGGCTACAAGTTCACCGGTCAGAAAGACGGCAACATGGCCGAGTACTTCCACGTCAACGACGCCGACTTCAACCTGGTGCATATCCCGGATTCCTTGAGCGATGAGCAGGCCCTCTACGCAACCGACATGCTCTCCACGGGGTTCGCCGGGGCGGAGAACGCGGACATCCCGATCGGCGGCACCGTGACCGTCTTCGCCCAGGGGCCGGTGGGGCTTTCTGCAACCATCGGGGCCAGACTGCTCGGCGCGGGACTCATTATCACCGTAGAGTCCAAACCCGACCGAGCCGAGCTGTCCAGGAAATTCGGTGCCGACGAGGTGGTGGATCCTACACAGGGAGACCCTGTACAGAAAATCCTCGATCTTACCGACGGCGAGGGGGTTGACTCGGCCATCGAGTCTCTGGGGATGCCCGAGACTTTCGAGAACTGCATCCGGGCTACCAAGCCGGGCGGCACTATTTCGAACATCGGCTACCACGGCGAGGGCGGTATGACGCTCAGCATCCCGCTGCCCGAGTTCGGCTACGGCATGAGCGATAAGAAGGTACAGACCGCCCTGTGCCCCGGAGGTCGAGAGCGGATGAACCGCATTTTACGCCTCATGGAGATTGGGAAAGTGGACCCGACGCCGATGACCACCCACCGTTTCCCCTTCTCGGAAGTCGAGAGGGCATTCCAGATGATGGCCACTAAGGAGGATAACATCATAAAGCCCCTGATCACCTATTGAAGGCCCGGCACATGCGGTAGAAAACTACGCAGACGGGCGTTTATTGCCGAGGCGGCATTCGCCGCTCATTCTTGCCGCTCGGTTCGTCTGTATTCGAAAGGGGCGGGAATTCATCTGCAAACCTTCTCCTGCCGGTCAGCCAGCGAAGCGTGCCACCTCGGTATTGAACTTTTTTGGCTCTTCCCAGAAGGGGATCTCTATGAGAAATGCCAAGCCGCAGAGCGGGCTTCGAAGGTGGTTCCGTCGCGCAGCATCGCCTACAGAACGTTGACCAGCCGGCGCGACGGGACGATCAGAGCCTGAGTGTATCTCTTATCCTCGGCCCCCTTGAGCATCATTCAGGCACTGTACCCGAACGACAAACACAAAGATAGGGAGAGGGCTCGAGCGCTGCACCCAACCCTCTCCATAAGAACCTGGCAAATATTTATTCAGCTTCTATCCGGCCCGGGCACCGGTTCTCTCTTCGATCCTTCGCAGAGCCTGCTGCAGATAGCGCTTAAAGAGCGGATAGTTCTCGCTCATCGGGAAGTGACCTATTCCCTCCATCTCGATGAACTCTCCACCCCTTATCTGGTCTGCGGTGCGCTTACTGTCCTCGGGCGTGGTGAGGTAATCGTAGTCGCCGGTGAGCATGATGACCGGGCACTTCTCTCCATCTATCTGGTCCAGCTTCCCGCGCAGGTCATGATCTACCGAGTAGAAGTAGAGGTCGCCCCGGAAGGCTTCCGATCCCTGAGTGTAGTAGAACCAGGTCGCCCAGCGGTCCTTCTCTGGGGATTGAGGGGCCATGAGATCCCACACCCCGCTGGCACACACCTGAGCGGCGTTGGCCTGTGGGTGTTGCCACCAGTCGAGGAAGAACCCGGGCGAGTACTCCGCTGCCTCCACCGGAATGACCGCCTTGAACCTGTCTGGATGCCTCAGAGCGAGCTGCAGCGCCACGTTTCCTCCGAACGAGGAGCCCATGAAGATAGGCTCTTCGAGTTCGAGCGCGTCGCAGAAGGCAACTATAAATGCGGTATAGTAGTCGGCGGTGAGCCGGTACTCCTCCTTCCACCACTCCTTGTTCCTGGGCGGGTCGCTCTTGCCGTGCCGGGCAAGGTCGTAGGCGATCACGCGGTAACGGCTCGTGATCTCCTCATCCTCCAAAAGATCCCGCCACTGGTGATTGTGGCATCCGGCAGTGTGCTGGCAGACCAGAGGCTGCCCTTCCCCGTTCTCCAGGAAGAATACCTTGCATTCGTCCCCGAGCACGTCGATGGTAACGTAGCGTCCGGTTACCGGTGAGAACTGAGCCATCTTGCCCTCTCCTCCTTTTCCCGCAGAAAGACTGCCTACACCGGCACGCCGGTTTTGCGGAGAAGCTCGAACTGCCGGGTGAAACAGCGCAGGTTCTGCATCAAGACCAGCAGATCACCCTCCAGCTTCAGGTCCCTCTGGAAGGAGGCCGACCAGATGCCATGGTACATCGGCTCCGGGACCTCCTCCCCGAACTTGCGCCAGGTCCCGGCGCTGGCCCGGAGAGCGAACTGATACCTGTCGTCCAGCGGACCCGGATCTACTAGTATCTCCTCGACCTTGCCCCCGTGCATCTTCACCAGATAACTGTGCTCCTCCATGTCCAGAAGGTAAGAGCACGAGTAGTACTTGCCGTGCGCCTGGATCTCCGGGTCCTCGTCGGTAGCGCGCCGGAACTCCTCAATCCAGCGCTCGGCCGCCGCCGTCTCTGCAGCCATCATCTCTCCTTTCCCCAAGAGATTGACACAAAAGTAATTATACCCTACGAGCGACTCTTGAAACAGGCTCCTTACTTATTTAACCATTTTGAAAGGGGTTGAGGTTGGGATCGGCAGCTGGCGAGTCCATACAAACGGAATCAGCCCAGCCTTGAGGCCATCACCCGCTCGAAAGCCTCAAGCTCGGCCATAGGCATCTGGTAGCCGCTCTGGTAGTCGTGAGCGGGAAAGAGGAAGACGTGCTCTACCCCGGCTTCCTCTCTGGCTCTGAGCAGCCGTCCGGCACAGTGCTCGGGCTCCCCAAAGAGACCGAAAGCCTCGCAGATCCTGTCCGCCAGATCCCCGGAGATGCTCCTCGGGTCAAGCCCCTCGGGCAGATCTATACCCGCTTCTCGAAGCCACCGGAGGTTGGAGCGGCTGGGATACTCCATCCAGGGCTGTCCCTCCCTGAACCACTTTCTTGGCCACTGCCTGACCTCCTCTCTATCCCCGACGGCTATGGGGACGATGAAGATCTCCTCAAGCTCCTGCGGATCCCTGCCGGCTTTCTGAGCTCCAATTCTCAAGTACCTGCGGGCGGCCGCTATGGAGCCCGGGTGCAGCCCCACCAGCATCAGCGCTCCGTCCGCTACCTCGCCTGCCAGCTGAAGCAGGCGGGGGCCGGAGGCGGTGAGCAGTATTGGAAGATGTCGCCGGGGACGGTTGCGCAACCGCATGGGGGTGCCCTTGGAATAGACAGCCTCTCCGGCCAGCAGCCGCCGCACCGCAAGCACATACTCCCGCAGCTTCTTCAGCGAGGCTCTACTCTCACCGGCTGACTCCACCGAGAGAAAGCCGGGAGCCAGCGTCAGGAAGGTTCTGCCCGGAGCGACCTCTTCCAGGGAATTGGCCAGAGCGGCGAGCACCAGGGGATGGCGGGTTACGGTGTTGGAAGTAGCCGGGTAGAGGTTTATGCGGCGGGTGCGCGAAGCGGCCAGGGCCAGCGTCACGTATACGTCGCGTCCGCTGTGGTGGTGGTCGTGAACTCCGACGCCGTGAAAGCCCGCAGCCTCGCAGCGGCGGATGAACTCCACCACCTCCGGAACAGACAACCCCACCGGAACCCGGATGTCTGCTTTGATCTTTTCGTTCAAATTCTCCATCAGATAGAGCTATTCGCTCGCTCACCGGCAGCAAGACCGTATATCACACGGCTTCCGCTTCGATGATCAGCGGGCCAGGGCGTGGTACTCCTCGTTCGGGAGCATGCCGCAGGCCAGCGACATGCGGTTGGTGAAGTTATACATGCTGGCGATCTCGATGACATCCCAGATCTCCTCCAGCGTCAAGCCGTAGCCCTTGAGCCGCTCGATATCTTCCGGTGTACACTCCAGCGGCTCTCGGGTGACCTTGACAGCGAGGTCCAGGATGGCGGTGCGGCGTTCGTCGAGGCCGGCGCGGCGGTAGTCGAGCGTGATGCGGTCGGCCAGGATCGGGTCGCCCAGCGCCTCGCGCAGCGCGGCTCCGTGGGCTATGAGGCAGTAGAGGCATCCGTTCTCCATCGAGACGGCGACCGCGATCATCTCCCGCTCGGCCGCATCCAGGTTCTCCGTCGGCTCGTGCAGCTGCCTGTAGTGGCTGAACCACGCGCTCAGGCGCTCGGGCCGGAAGCTGTAAGCCCGGAAGACGTTCGGGACGAACCCGATCTTTTCGCGAGCCTTGCGAAACAGCTTCTGCAGGTCTTCCGGCAGCTCCGACTCCTCGGGGACCGGAAACCAGCTGATCGGGACCCCCGTATCCTTGCGAGAGATGTGCTCCATCGTAGAGTCTTCCTCCCCGTACGAAACGAGCCGGGGCTGCCCCGGCTCGAGAAGCCTAGCTTACGCCGCTCTCCGGCCCGTAGCTCTCCAGCCGCCCCTTGACCGCGTTCAGGAACCGCAGGGCCGCGCCGCCGTCCAGCACCCGGTGGTCGAAGGAGACCTCCAGGTTCATCATGCTGCGGATGGCGATGGCGTCGTTCTCCAGCACCACCGGCCGCTTGACGATAGCCTCCGCCGAGAGAATCGCCGCCTGCGGGTAGTTGATGATCGGGGTCGAGATCACAGACCCGAGAGCGCCCGGGTTGTTGACGGTGAACGTGCCGCCCGTGATATCGTCGGGGGAGAGGCTCTTGCCGCGGGCCTTCTTGATAAGCTCGCTCGCCTTGCGGGCGAGGCCCACGATGCCGTAGCTGTCGGCCTCTTTTATCACGGGGACGACGAGCGCACCCTCCTCCAGGTCCACGGCGACGCCGACGTTGATCTGCTTCCGCAAGACGATCCGGTCCCCGTCCCAGACCGAGTTCAGAACAGGGTGCTCCTTCAGGCTCTCCACGACCGCCTTGATAATGAACGGCAGGTAGGTTAGGCTTATGCCCTCGCGGCGCCTGAACTCTTCTTTGTGCCTCTCCCTCAATGCGACGAGCCCGGTCACGTCCACCTCGACCATCGTCCAGGCGTGCGGAGCCTCACGCTTGCTTCGGGACATGCGGGATGCGATCGCCCGGCGGATGTTGGTGAGCTCCACGATCTCGTCGCCCTCGTAGAGTGCGACCCGCTCGCGCGGCTCTTCGGCAACGGCGGCGGGCGCCCGCTCCTCCCGCTCGCCGTCCGCCGAGGGCGCAGCCGGAGCCTTCTCCAGCTCCTCGATGTAGGAGAGTATGTCCTTCTTGGTCACCCGGCCCCCGATGCCGGAGCCGGAGATCTGCCGCAGGTCTATCCCGTGCTCGGCGGCGAGCCTCCGCACCACCGGCGAGGAGCGGGTCAGCCGGAGCTCCTCGGCGCTCTTCTCCGCCAGCGACTCGCGGCCGTCCCCGCCGGGAGCCGCCGGAGCTGCCGCCAGCGCCTCCTCGGGCTCCGGGGCCTCCTCGTCCACCGGCGGCTCGGCGGGCGTCTCGTCCGCCTCGCCCTCGACGGCGATGAGCGCGATCTCGGTCCCCACGTCCACCGTCTCGCCCTCCTGGATGAGGAGCTTCTCGATCCTGCCGGCCAGCGGCGAGGGCACCTCGGTGTCCACCTTGTCGTTGACGACCTCGCAGAGAGGCTCGTACTTCTGTATCTCATCCCCTTCAGACTTCAGCCACCGGGAGAGCGTGCCCTCGGTGACGCTCTCCCCCAGCTGGGGCATGGTTACGGGCTTCGCCACCTCTTCCTCCTCTAGTACCGGGCGAGCTCCAGCATCTTGCCCTGTATCCGCTCCAGGTCCGGCACGTACCAGTCCATCAGCGGCTTGGCGAACGGGATGCCCGGGACGTTCGGCGCGCCGAGGCGCATCACGGGCCCGTCCAGCCACTCGAACGCCTCCTCGGCCACGATGGACGCTATCTCGCCCGAGACCGAACCCTCCAGGTTAGCCTCGGAGACCACCAGGAACTTGCCGGTCTTGCGCGCGGACTCCAGAATCGTCGCCTTGTCCAGCGGGTAGAGCGTCAGGGGCTCGACGACCTCGACCTCGATCCCGTGCTCGCCCGCCAGCTTCTCCGCGGCCTCCAGCACCAGGTGCAGCATGACGCCGTAGGAGACCACCGTCATGTCCGTACCCTCGCGGTGCACCTTCGCCTTGCGCAGGGGCACGGTGTAGTCGTTCTCGGGCACCTCCTGCTTGAGCAGCCGGTAGGCCTTCTTGTGCTCGAAGAAGATGACCGGGTCGGGGTCGCGGATGGCGGCCTTCAGCAGGCCCTTGGCATCGGCCGGATAGGTGGGAGCGACGACCTTCAGACCCGGCACGTTACAGAACCACGCCTCCACGCTCTGGGAGTGGTAGAGCGCGCCGCCGGGGATGTGGCCGTAGGGGGCCCGGACCGTGATCTGGCAGTTCCACGCGTTGTTGGAGCGGTAGCGGAACCTGGCAGCCTCGCTCACGATCTGGTCGAACGCCGGCGGGATGAAGTCGGCGAACTGGATCTCGGCCACCGGCTTCATGCCGTTGGCGGCCAGCCCGATGGCCGCCCCCACGATCAGGCTCTCGGCCAGCGGGGTGTCCAGCGCCCGGTAGGGGCCGAACTCCTGCTGCAGCCCCTCGGTGACCCGGAAGACGCCGCCGGCCCGGCCCACGTCCTCTCCCATCACCATCACGGTCTCGTCGGCCCGCATCTCCTCCGCGAGGCCGTCGTGGATCGCCTGAACCAGGCTCCGGGTAGCCATCGCTTACTCCTCCTCCGCGTACACGTAGCGCATCGCGCTCTCGGGGTCGGCGTAGGGCGCGTTCTCGGCATACTCGGTGGCCTCGTCCACCTCGGCCCGGATCTCCTCCTCTATCTCCCGCTCCTTCGCGTCGTCCAGCACGCCGGCGCCGTGCAGGTACTGCTTGAAGCGCAGGATGGGGTCCTTCTTGCGCCACTCCTCGACCTCCTCCCGCTCCCGGTAGCGCCGGTCGTCGTCGTCCGAGGAGTGAGCCGTCATCCGGTAGGTCTTGGCCTCGATCAGGGTCGGCCCCTCGCCCCGGCGGGCCCGCTCGAAGGCTTCTTTAGCCACCTTGTAGACGGCGAGCACGTCGTTGCCGTCCACCTCGACGCCCGGGAACCCGTACCCGGCCGCCCGGTCCACGATGCGGCCCGCGACCTGCAGGTTCTCCGGAACGCTGATGGCGTAGACGTTGTTCTGGATGAGGAAGATCACGGGCAGGTCGTGGATGCCGGCGAAGTTCATCGCCTCGTGCCAGTCTCCCTCGCTGGTCGACGCCTCGCCGCCGCAGGCGAGCACCACACCGTCCTCGCCGCGCATCTTGAAGGCCATGGCGCTCCCCACCGCCTGCGGGTACTGCACCCCGATCGGGGCCGAGGCGGTCACGATGTTCAGCTCCCGGCTGGAGAAATGCCCCGGCATCTGGCGCCCGCCGCTGTTTGGATCCTCCGCCCTGGCCAGCAGGCTCAGGAGCTGGTCGCGGGCAGTCATGCCCAGGGTGATCACGATCCCGGCGTCCCGGTAGTACGGGTAGACGTAGTCGTAGCCGGGCCGCAAGTTGTAAGCGGCGCCTACCTGCGCCGCTTCCTGACCCTGACAGGATATTACGAAGGCCGCCTTGCCCTGCCGGTTTAGAATCCACATGCGCTCGTCCACCCGGCGGGCCAGCAGCATGTGGCGATACATCCTTAGTAGGTCGTCTTCGTCCAGACCTAGCGCCTCGTGCCGGCGCTGCGTCTCCCTGATAGCCATGGGCCTGCACTCCTCCTGAAGCGTTGCTTGCGGCTGCGGTGGGCTCCGCAGGTTCGCACCCCAAACCCCACCGCCCGTATCTTGTATATCATACCCGAAAATCCGGCGCCGGAGCCGGCGCCTTGCATGGTATGCTCTACTCTCCCTTGAACTCCGCCTTGCGCTTCTGCATGAACGCTCCCATCCCCTCCTTCGCGTCGGCGGTCGAGAAGAGGAGGGCGAACTGGTCGGCCTCGTACTCCAGACCGCTGACGAGGTCCACGTCCAGCGCCTTGTTCGCCGCGGCCTTGGCGTACCGCACGGCCACGGGCCCGTTGGCGGCTATCTCGGCGGCCAGCTCCTTCGCGGCGGAGAGCGCCTCGCCCTGCGGCACGACCCGGTTCACGAGCCCGAGCTCCTTCGCTTCTCCGGCGCTTATCCGGCGGCCGGTGAAGATCAGCTCCTTAGCGAGCCCCGGACCGACCAGGCGCGGCAGACGCTGCGTACCGCCCATGCCGGGCAGGATGCCGAGGGTAACCTCCGGGAAGCCGAGCACGGCGTTTTCGGCGGCGATGCGGATGTCGCAGGCGAGCGCGATCTCACACCCCCCACCCAGTGCATAGCCGTTGACGGCCGCGATGGAGGGCACGGGCGTGCGGTCCAGCAGCGCCATCGCAGCGTGCCCGATCTCGGCGAACCGCTTCGCCTCCACCGGGCTCATCTCGCTCATAGCCCCGATGTCCGCTCCGGCGACGAAGGCCCGCTCTCCCGCGCCGGTCACGATCACAACCCGCGGCGGGTCGCTCTCCAGCTCCATCAGCGAAGCCCCGATCTCCTCCACCACCTGCGGGTTCAACGCGTTCAGCTTCTCCTGCCGGTCTATGGTCAGAACGGCCACGCCGTCCTCGCGCTCGACCCTCACGAACTCCAAAATACTCCTCCTCCGGTAGTCCTCGACCGTCAGCGACATGATAGCCGAGCCCGCAGGAGCGGCGCACACGAAGAGAGCGGCCGGAGCGCCGGCCGCCGCGATCTCTCTAGGTCCCCACCGGCACCGCCCGGCGCAGGAACTCGACGGCCTTCGAGGTCGGTGTGCCGGGGGTGAAGACTTCTCTGACGCCCTTCTCCTTGAGCACGGGGATGTCGTCTTTGGGGATGGTACCGCCGCAGAAGACGAGTATGTCCTCCGCATCGTTCTCTTTGAGGAGGTCTATGATCCGGGGCAGCAGCGTCATGTGCGCTCCGGAGAGGATGGAGACGCCTATGGCGTCGGCGTCCTCCTGGATGGCGGTCTCCACGACCTGCTCGGGAGTCTGGTGCAGCCCGGTGTAGATTACCTCCATGCCGGCGTCCCGCAGCGCGCGGGCTATGACCTTCGCTCCCCGGTCGTGTCCGTCCAGACCGACCTTGGCTACCACGACGCGGATCTTCTCTGCCATCTTTTGCGCTCCTCCTCAGAAACCTCCGGTTCCTGAAATTCTACCCTAGAAGACCGGGGTCTCGCGGTACTCGCCGAAGACCTCTTTGAGCGCGTCGCAGATCTCCTGCTCGGTGGCGTAGGCTTTTACGGCGTCGATGATCGGGTACATCAGGTTCTCCTCACCGGTGGCGGCCTTCTTGAGCTCCCTGAGACGCTGCTTTACCAGCTCGTTGTCCCGCCGGGCCCTGAGGCTCTTGACGCGCTCGACCTGCCGGCGCTCGACGTCCATGCCGATCTTCAGGATCTCGATTTCGGCCTCTTCCTGCGGCTCGTAGATGTTCACGCCGACCATGAACCGCTTCTTCTCCTCCAGCTCGCGCTGGTAGCGGTAGGAGGCCTCGGCGATCTCGCGCTGGATGTAGCCCGCCTCGATGGCCGGGATAACGCCGCCGAACTCCTCGATGCGGTCGAAGTACTCGTACGCCTGGCGCTCCAGCTCGTCGGTGAGCGCCTCAACGAAGTACGAGCCGCCCAGAGGATCTATGGTGTTGGTGACCCCCGTCTCAAGCGCCGCGATCTGCTGCGTGCGCAGCGCGATCCTGACAGCCTTCTCGGTCGGCAACGCCAGAGCCTCATCAAAAGAGTTGGTGTGCAGGCTCTGCGTGCCGCCGAGTATCGCCGCCAGCGCCTCGAACGCCGTGCGGGCGATGTTGTTCTCCGGCTCCTGGGCCGTCAGAGAGACGCCGGCCGTCTGGGTGTGAAAGCGCATGAGCATGCTTCTGGGGTCTTTGGCCCCGTATTTCTCCTTCATGACGTTCGCCCAGATGCGCCTTGCGGCGCGGAACTTGGCGATCTCCTCGAAGAAGTCTATGTGCGAGTTGAAGAAGAACGAGAAGCGCGGCGCGAAGTCGTCCACGTCCAGCCCGGCCTCTATGCCGGCCTCCACGTAGGCGAAGCCGTTGGCGAGCGTGAAGGCCAGCTCCTGAGCGGCCGTGGAACCGGCCTCCCGGATGTGGTAGCCGCTGATAGAGACCGTGTTCCACTTCGGCATGTGCTCGGTGCAGTAGACGAGCATATCCTTGAAGATGCGCATGGAGGGCTCGGGCGGGTAGATCCACTCCTTCTGCGCCTGGTACTCCTTGAGGATGTCGTTCTGGTTGGTGCCCCGCAGCGCCTCCGGCGGCACACCCTGCTTCTCGGCCGTGGCCACGTACATCGCCAGCAGCACCATGGCCGGAGCGTTGATGGTCATGGAGGTGGAGACCTGGTCCATCGGGATGCCCTCGAAGAGCTCCTCGAAGTCCTCCAGGGAGTCTATGGCCACGCCTTCGCGCCCGACCTCCCCGAGCGACATCGGGTCGTCAGAGTCCTTGCCCATGAGCGTGGGCATGTCGAAGGCGACCGAAAGACCGGTCTGGCCGTGGTCCAAAAGGTACCGGAAGCGCCGGTTGGTCTCCCGCGCCGTCCCGTAGCCGGCGAACTGCCGCATGGTGAAGAGCCGGCCGCGGTACATGTTGGGATACACCCCGCGGGTGTAGGGATACTCGCCAGGATAACCCAGCTTCTCCTCGTAGTCGAAGTCCGGTCCCAGATCTTCCGGCGTGTATAGGGGCTTGACCGGAACACCGGACATGGTGGAGAACTCTGCTTCGCGTTCAGGCTTGGCCTTGTATGCTTCTTCCCAACGTTCGCGGGCGGTCTTCTTCCTGGTCTCCAATGCAGTCTCCCGTGCTCGCTCAACGACTCCGTTCCATACTATAACATCGCCGCGCATGCTCCTTGAAGCAGGGGTTTCTTAGTCTTCGTAGTCCGTGAGGTCGTGCTCTGGGACGGAGAGGTTGTAGGGCCGGGCCGGGGGCTCGGCGAGGATGCGCAGCTTGTACACGTAGTCTGGGATGAACTCGGCGCGCCGCACCTCCAGCACCTTCGCGGGCTGCCGGGTGGCCTTGAGGCGCACCGTGTCTCCCACCTCGTATTTCGCCGGGCGGTTTCTGTCTACCGGCAATCTACCTCCCTTCCAGAGCTTGCTCCACGAAGTGCAGGCGGTCGTTGCCCCAGAAGAGCTCGCCGTCCACGAAGAAGGTCGGGGCTCCGAAGGCCCCGCGCCTGACCGCCTCTTCGGTGCTCTCGCGCAGGGCGTCCCTGTACTCCGGCGCGGCTGCCGCCTCTGCGAGCTTATCCGGGTCCGCCCCGATGCGGCGCGCGATCTCGCGCAGCGGCTCCGCCTCGTCCCTCCGGTCTGTGCCCTTCGGGCCCTTCCCGTCCACCCAGTAGGCGTCGAAGCCCTCGCGCACGAAGTCGTCCAGGTTTCCCTGCTCTTCGCACCAGCAGGCCGCCCGCATGGAGGCCACGGTGGTAAACGGGAAGGGCCTGGGGAAGTTCAGCGGGACGCCGTAGTACTTGGCCCAGCGCCGGAGGTCGCGCAGGAGGTAGCGCGCCTTCGCCGGGACGGCGGCGGGGGCTATGTTCCCGGTAGCGTTGTGGACCGCGCCGAGCAGGAAGGGCCGGAAGATGAGTTCGGCCCCGTGCCCGGCGCAGATGCGCCGGATCTGGGTCTGCGCCAGGTACGAGTACGGGCTCACAAGGTCGAAGAAGAACTCTACCCGCGCCATCTCAGCTCACGTTCTTCGGCAGCGCGGCGGCCGCCACCTCGCTCTGCACCTCGCGCAGGATGCCGCGGGAGATGACGATCTTCTGGATCTCGCTCGTCCCTTCGTAGATCTCGGTCACCCGCGCGTCCCGGTAGATCCTCTCCAGCGGGCTCTCGTCTTTCATGTACCCCTTGCCGCCGAGGATCTGCAGGGCGTCGAAGGCGACCCGGTTGGCCGTCTCCGAGGCCAGCAGCTTGGCCCGCGCCCCGGCCTCGGTGTGCCGCCGGCCCCGGTCCTTGAGCCATGCCGCGTGGTAGGTGACGAACCGGGCGGCCTCAAGAGCGGTCTGCATCTCGGCCAGCTTGAAGGCTACGGCCTGGTGCTCGGCTATGGGCCGGCCGAAGGTCTTGCGCTCCGCGGCGTACCGGGCGGCATAGCGGAAGGCCGCCTCACCGATCCCGAGGGCCTGGCCCGCGATCCCGACGCGCCCGGTGTCCAGCGTGCCGAGCGCGACCTTCAGGCCCTCGCCCTCCTCACCGAGCCGGTCCTCCTCCGGCACGAAGACGCCGTCCAGCAGAACGTCATCGGTGGTGGCGGAGATCACGCCCATCTTCTTCGCGTGCTTGCCGAAGGAGATGCCCTCCGCGCTCATCGGCACGATGAAGGCCGTAATCCCTCCGGGAGCACGGGCGAAGAGGATCATGGTAGAGGCCACCCGGCCGTTCGTGATCCACTGCTTGTGCCCGGTTATGCGGTACCCGCCGTCCACCCGCTCCGCTCTGGCCTCTATCGCGGCGGCATCAGACCCGGCCCCAGGCTCGGTGAGCGCGAAGCAGGAGAGCGCGGCCCCCCGCGCCAGGTCCGGGACCCAGCGCGCCTTCTGCTCTTCAGTGCCGTAGTTCAGGATGGGCAGCGTCCCGGCACTGGTATGCACCGCGACCGTCACGCCGACCCCGGCGTCGGCCCGGCTGAGCTCCTCCAGCATCAGCACGTAGGAGAGGAAGTCCGAGCCCGCGCCGCCGTACTCTTCCGGGACGCAGAGACCCATGAAGCCCATGCCGGCGAGCTTCTCCAGCGTGTCGTGCGGGACACGGTCCTCCCGGTCCAGCTCCGCCGCGTGCGGCGCGACCTCCCTGTCGGCAAACTCCGCCGCCCGCTCCTTGATCTTCCTCTGCTCCGCAGTAAGCTCGAAGTTCATTACCGGCAACTCCTCTCGGCCCCGGAAACTGCGGTGGTAATTATACCGGCGGCCGGGCCGGGTTGAGCGGGACGGCCCGATCTACTAGGCTCCGCGACTGCGAAAGTTCTACGGTTCCGCTCGCTGGCGAAAACTCAAGGGGGTGGCTACGGTAAGGTTATCTGGTGGTACGATACATTCGGCGGAGGTGCATTGGTACGAGGCCCACGGTATCGGCAAGAAAGAGATGAAGATCAAGTACCCCCTGGACTAATCTATGAAGGGTCAAGCCTCCGACACGCAATTTGCGACCTGTATCCGCAACGACGACTACGGAGCCTCTCTAGAAACGCGCAAGGTCTACCAGCTTATTCCCGACTCTGACGCCGAACATAACCTGCTGAGAGTCGTGGACGAGTCAGGTGAAGATTATCTCTACCCTTCTAGCTACTTTGTTCTAGTAGACCTGCCCGAAGATATAGGGCGCGCCTTGCCGGCAGCGTCCTAAAGCTCGCTCAATCCCTCCCGGTGGCGGGCGGCGTGCTCGGTGTAGTGCTCCGCCCCGAGCGGGATCCTCGCGGCCTGCTCCTCGGAGACCTCGCCGATGCGCCTGGCAGGGACACCGAGGATGAGGCTGCGCGGCGGGAACCGGCTGCCTTCGGTGACCACGGCTCCGGCCCCGACGATCGAGCCCCCTCCTATCTTCACGCCGGTGAGGATGGTGGCGCTCATGCCTACGAGGCAGCCGTCTTCTATCTCGCAACCGTGCACCACGGCGTTGTGGCCCACCGTGCAGCCCGCCCCGATGATCAGCGGGTGGCCCCGGTCGGTGTGCAGGACGCAGCCGTCCTGGATGTTGGTGCGGTCCCCCACGGTTATGGGCTCGATGTCGCCGCGCAGCACCGAGCCGTACCACACGCTCGCCTCCTCGCCCAGCGTCACCGCCCCGAGCACATACGCCCCCGGAGCGACCCAGGCGGAAGGCGGTATCTCGGGCCGGACCCCGCCCAGAGCCGAGATCAGGGGCCTCACACCTCCACCACCACGGCGTCGCCCTGGCCGCCGCCGGAGCAGATCGCGGCCAGCCCCCGGCCGCCGCCCCGGCGCCGGAGCTCGTAGCAGAGCGTCATCAGGATGCGCGCCCCGGAGGCACCTATCGGGTGGCCCAGAGCGACCGCACCGCCGTTGACGTTCACTATCTCCGGGTCCACGCCCAGGATCTCCGTAGAGTGGATGGCGACGCTGGCGAAGGCCTCATTGATCTCCACGAGGTCCAGCTCGTCCGCGCTCCAGCCGGCCTTCCGGAGCGCCTCCTTCCCGGCGTTGCCGGGCACGGTCAGAAGGTACGGCGGGTTCTCGGCCACCTTCGCGTGCGCCACGATCCTGCCCAGCGGCTCCAGCCCCCTGCGCTCGGCGAAGCTCTCGCTCGCCAGCACGAGCGCCCCGGCCCCGTCGTTGACGCCGGGAGCGTTGCCGGCCGTGACCGTACCGCCCTCCTCCAGCGGCGGCAGCGCCCGCATCTTCTCCAGATCGGCGTCGTAGCGGATGGCCTCGTCGGCCTCCACGAAGTTCACCCGCCCCTTGCGGCCCGGCACCTTGACGCCCACGATCTCCTCGGCCAGCCGGCCCTCCTCGGTCGCCGCCGCAGCGCGCTTGTGGCTGCGGTAGGCCCACTCGTCCTGCGCCTCGCGCGAGACGCCCTTCTCCTTGGCGATCTCCGACCCGAACGTGACCATCTGCGCCCGCTCGAACGAGTCGTAGAGACCGTCGTGGATCATGGCGTCCACCATCTCCGCGTCGCCCATCCGGACGCCCCAGCGCGCCTTGGGAACCAGGTACGGCGCGCCCGTCATGCTCTCCATGCCGCCGGCCAGAACCACGCCGTAGTCCCCGGCCCGGATCAGGGTCTCCGCCAGCGTCACGCTCCTCAAGCCCGAAGCGCACACCTGATTCAGCGTCTCCGTGGTGAGCGAGAACGGCAGACCCGCCCGGTGGTTGGCCTGCCGCGAGGGGATCTGGCCAACCCCCGCCTGCAACACGATGCCGAAGATGGAGTGCTCTATCTCCACGTCCTCCACGCCGGAGCGGTCTATCGCCTCCCGGATGGCGATCCCGCCCAGTTCCGGCGCGCTTAAAGGAGCCAGCGCCCCGCCAAACTTCCCAAACGGCGTGCGCGCCGCGCCCAGAATGACAGCCCGTTCCAAGACCCTCTCCTTTGCTGCCAGAATAACCCGCGCAGACAGGATACCTCACGCCCGCCGGAACCGCATTGACACCGGCTACCGCCAAGAGTAGTATGTAACCGTTGTTCCTATAAGGGCGAGGGAAGGAGTCGTCTGTGGTTGAGGCGTCGGGTTTCGCCGCGGAGGGGTTGCCGCCTCCCGGGCGGGAGGCTGTGATGCGGGCTCTGGATGAGTGCTATGACCCGTGCTGCGAGGACCGCAGGATCAGCGTCGTGGACATGGGTCTGATCGAGAGCCTGGAGATCCGGGACCGGCGGGTGAGGATAGAGCTGGTCTTGACCAGCGGCTGGTGTCCCTTTACGGCGCGTTTGGACGAGATGATCCGGGACGAGGTGGGTGCTCTGCCGGGGGTGGACTCGGTCGAGGTCGAGGTAGTGTGGGAGCCGGCCTGGAGTCCGGAGAGGATGAGTGAGGAGGCGCGGGAGAAGCTGCGGCTCCCGCTGGAGAAGCTGGCGCCGCTGCGCGAGGCGCGGCTGAGAGGAGAGAGCGCATGATAGATGGTGACGTTCTGGTCTTCGACGGGGTGGCTCACCCCTTCAACTTCGATTCGAGCAACTATCTGGGCAGCGCGGGCGAGATGTTCGCCAACCACCTGTACGCGTTTCACACCGTGCTCACGCCCGAGGACGAGCCCAAGCTGAGCGCGGAGGAGTTCCTGCGGGAGTGGCGGCCGGAGGAGATCAGCGAGATGGTCTACCGCGAGTCGGAGACGGACATGCTGGTCGCCATGCCGCTGCCGCTGACCGACCTCTTCCACGACGGGCTCTCGCCCTGGGAGCGGTGCGCCGAGCTGGCCCAACAGGACCCGGACCGGACCGTTCTGTGGGGCACGGTAAACCCGCTGGAGGGCAAGCGGGCGCTGGACCTGATGGAGGTGCAGGTAAAGGAGTACGGGGCCCGGGCGTTCAAGTTCTACAACGTCCGCTACGACTACGGCGAGCCCTTCCCCTGGCGGATGGACGACCCGCAGATAGCCTTCCCGGTCTACGAGAAGGCGCGGGAGATGGGGGTGAATCTCATCGGGGTTCACAAGGGGGTGCCGCTCGGCCCGCAGCCGGTAGAGGCCACCCAGACCTGGGACATGGACGGCGCGGCGGCCAACTTCCCGGACATAAACTTCGTGATCTTCCACGTCGGCCTGCCGTTCATCGACGAGACGTGCTGGCAGCTCGTGCGCTACCCGAACCTCTACGCCTCGCTGGCGGCGACCATCAACTTCGTGGTGCGCTCGCCGCGGCAGTTCGCCGAGTGGCTGGGCAAGCTCCTCTTCTGGTGCGGGGAGGACAAGATCGTCTACGGCTCCGAGGCCCCTATCTTCCACCCCAGATGGGCGCTGGAGGCCTTCTGGAACTTCGAGATCCCGCAGGACCTCGTGGAGGGCTACGGCTACCCGCAGCTCACCGAGCAGGCCAAGCGCAAGATCCTGGGCGAGAACCTGGCCCGCCTGCACGGCATGGACCCGGAGGATCTCAAACAGCGGCTCAACAGCGCGGCCTGACGCCGTTAGCGGGGGGCGGCGGGTTCCCCGCCGCCCTCCGTTTTGCCGTTTCCGAAATGTGCTACAAAGTAGTGGCTATGGGCAAGACCCGCACAGAGGTGGGGCTGGAGGAGATCCGGGAAGCTGCCGGAGCCCTCAGAGGCGTGGCTCACCGCACTCCCGTTCTGTACTCGGCCAACCTCTCTAAGCGGCTTGGATGCGAGGTGCGCATCAAATCCGAGAACCTGCAGCGCACGGGGTCGTTCAAGATCCGGGGCGCGTACAACCGCATCCTGCGCCTGAGCAAAGAAGAGCGCGAGCGGGGCGTCATCGCGGCGAGCGCCGGGAACCACGCGCAGGGGGTGGCGCTCGCGGCGAGCCTTCTGGGCGTGAAGGCCACCATCGTGATGCCGTCCTACGCCTCGCTCCCGAAGGTGGAGGCCACCGAGGAGTACGGCGCGGAGGTCGTGCTGGCCGGAGGCCGGGTCGAAGAGGCGCTGGAGCGCGCCGAACGGCTGCGGGCCGAGACCGGAGCGGTCCAGATCCACCCCTTCGACGACCCCCTCATAGTCGCCGGCCAGGGCACGGTGGGGCTGGAGATCTGCGAGGACGTCCCGGACGCGGACCGGATCATAGTGGGTGTCGGGGGCGGGGGGCTTATCTCCGGGATAGCCGTGGCGGTCAAGGCTCTGAAACCGGAGGTTGAGGTGGTCGGGGTCCGCCCCGCCGAGCCCCGGGCGACCATCGCGGACGGGACGGCGGTGGACGTCAGAGGCGAGGTGACCGGCCCCATAATAGACCGGTTTGTGGACGAGATCGTCTACGTGGACGAGGAGTCCGTCTCCGAGGCCATCGTGCTGCACCTGGAGCGCACCAAGCAGGTGGTGGAGGGCGCGGGAGCCCTGCCGCTGGCGGCACTGCTCGCGGGGAAGGTGCCCTCCCGCGGCACCAGCGTGCTGGTCGTCTCCGGCGGGAACATAGACCCCGGGCTGCTGGCGCAGGTGATCCGGCACGGGCTGGAGGGCGCGGGGCGCTACCTCTTCGTCCGGGTGCAGATGCAGGACCGGCCCGGACAGCTGCAGCGAGCTCTTAAGGTGCTGGCGGACATGAACGTGAACGTCGTCTCCGTCGTGCACCACCGCATCGGGCTCACGCTGCCCGTCAACGAGGTAGAGGTCGAGCTCACGCTGGAGACCCGCAACCGGGAGCACGCCCATAAGGTGCGCAGCGCCCTCCTTAAGGCGGGCTACCGCCTCAACCGGTCCCCTGCGGGCTCCGTTTGCAGCTGAAATATCAGGGGTGTAAGATCCAATAACCGCACAGGGGAAGCGCGGGAGAGGAGGCCGCATGCCCAACATCGGGGACTACGAGAGCACCTATGCAAGCTTCAGCTGGGAGACGCCGGAGCGCTTCAACTTCGGCCGCGACGTCATAGACCGCCGGGCGGAGGAAGAGGAGCGTCCGGCCCTGCTCTGGCTCGGCAAGAACGGCGAGGAGGAGAGCTTCACCTTCCGGGACATCTCCCGCCTCTCCAACCGCTTCGCCAACGCCGCGCGCGAGTTGGGCATCGAGCGGGGCGACCGGGTTATGGTGCTGCTGGGCAAGGTCCCCCAGTGGCACGTAGTACTCACCGGGCTCCTGAAGGTCGGGGCCATCGCCATCCCCTGCGCCGACCAGCTCCGGGCGCACGACCTGGAGTTCCGCGCGGAACACTCCGGCTCGGTGGCCATCATATCCGGCGCGGGCGGCGTGGAGGAGGTGGAGGAGATCCGGGACCACATCCCCTCCGTTAAGCACTACCTCTACGTCGGCGGCGAGCGCGAAGGCTGGAACTCCTACGACGGGTTGATGGACGGGGCCTCCGAGGAGTTCACCGCCGAGGACACGGGCTCGGACGAGGGAGCCTACCTCCTCTACACCTCCGGGACCACCAAGAACCCCAAGGGCGTGCTGCACACCCATGGCTACACGCACGCCAAGAGGATGGAGGCCTACTACTGGCTGGACCTTCAGGAGGGCGACCGGCTCTGGTGCACCGCCGGGACGGGGTGGGCCAAGAGCATCTGGAACGTCTTCCTGGGGCCGTGGAGCTGGGGCACGGAGATCTTCATGCACGAGGGCGGCTTCGACCCCGTAGAGCGGCTGCGGCTCATAGAGCGGTACGGGATCACGGTCCTCTGCCAGGCCCCGACCGAGTACCGGCTCGTCGCCAAACGCCCGGAGCTCGCCGAGGTAGACCTGAGCTCGGTGCGGCACGCGACCTCTGCCGGCGAGCCCCTGAACCCGGAGGTCATCGAGCGCTGGAAGGAGGCTCAGGGGATCACCGTCTACGACGGCTACGGGCAGACGGAGAACACGCTGCTCGTGGGGAACTTCCCGGGATTAGAAGTGCGCCCCGGCTCGATGGGCAAGCCCTCTCCCGGCTGCGACGTGCGCATCATAGACGAGCGAGGCGAGGAGTGCCCGCCCGGAGAGCCGGGTGACATAGCGCTCCGGGGCAGGATCCCGGCCCTCTTCAAGGAGTACTGGAAGCAGCCCGATGAGACCGCGGCGGTGTTCCGGGGCGAGTACTACATAACCGGCGACCGGGCCACAAAAGACGAGGACGGCTACTTCTGGTTCATGGGCCGGGCGGACGATGTCATCCTTTCGGCCGGGTACAGGATCGGGCCGTTCGAGGTCGAGAGCGCCCTCATAGAGCACCCGGCGGTGGTCGAGAGCGCGGTCGTCGCCGCTCCGGACGAGGACCGGGGCAGCATCGTGAAGGCGTACGTGGTTCTGGCCTCCGGCTACGAGCCGAGCGACGAGCTGGTCCGGGACATCCAGGAGCACTGCAAGAAGATAACGGCTCCGTACAAGTACCCGCGCGCCATAGAGTTCATAGACGAGCTGCCCAAGACCGCGAGCGGCAAGATCCGGCGCGTCGAGCTGCGCCAGCGCGAGGCCGAACGCGCCGGTAGCGCCTGAGGCGCCAGCATCAGCGTTCTGAGCGGGGGGCAGCACCGGCGGAAGTGACGTAAGCGTTCCTCCCGGCACCGAGCCCAAGGAAGAGCAGGCACACCGTAACGGCCAGCAGGACCGCCAGAGGGATCGTCCAACCCCGCGTTGCATCGTACAGGAGGCCGAAGAGGGGCGGTCCCAGAGCGGCCAGCGCATATCCTACGGCCTGGGCCATGCCCGAGAGCTCGGCGGCGTGCCGGGCGTCGGGCGCGCGCAGGGCGAAGAGGGTGAGAGCCAGGCTGATGCAGGACCCTTGCCCGAGACCCAGGAGCGTGATCCAGAGTGCGGCGCCGGTGCTTCCGGCGAGCAGCAGCCCCAGGGTGCCGGTGCCGCTCAGAGCGGCGGCCGCCGCCGCGAGCCCGCGCTGGGAGCGCAATCGTCCGGCCAGGATGGGCACGAAGAGCGCGGCCGGGATGCTGACGAACTGCATCAGGGAGACCATCCAGCCCGCCTGAGCGGCGTCGAGGCCGTAGCCGCGGAGGATGTCGGGAAGCCAGGTGATGCAGACGTAGAAGACGACCGACTGCAGGCCCATAAACAGCGTCACCTGCCAGGCCAGCGGCGATCTCCACAGACCGAAGAAGCGGAGAGCCTGCGCCCCGGCGCCGGGCCGGCGGCTCCTCCGCAGAAGGGGGAGCCAGACGCAGGCTGCTACCACCGCGAGCATGGCCCAGCACCCCAGTGCTCCCCGCCATCCCAGAGCGGCCTGGTACGCCAGCGGCACGCTCAGGCCCGTGGCGAGAGCGGCACTCACGTTCATGGCGGTGATGTACACGCCGGTCACGAGCCCGGCGTGATTCGGGAAATCCCGCTTGACCATACCCGGCAGGAGCACGTTGCCGACCGCGATCGCCACGCCGAGCACGGCGGTGCCCAGAAAGAGAGTGGCGACCGGCGGGGCCGATCGCAGCAGGATCCCGCCCGCGAGCAGCAAGAGGCTCCCGAACAGCACCCGCTCCAGTCCGAACCGGCGGGCGAGCCCCGGAGCGAGCGGCGAGAGAGCGGCGAAAGCGACGATGGGCAGGGCTGTGAGCAATCCCGCCAGACCGCCGGAGATGCCGGTGCTCTCCCGGATCTCTCCCAGCAGGGGGCCTACCGCCGTGATCGAGGCCCTCAGGTTCGCGCCCAGAAGGGCTATGCCTGCCAGGAGCAGCGCAGCCCGGAGGGGACGCCGCACCTCCCGCAGGGACCCGGGCAATGCCGCGCGCAGCCTCTCTAACCCGCCGTCACTCCACCGGCAGGCCGGTGTAGTTCTCGGCGAGACTCGCCGAGGCGGCCCGGGAAGACGTCACGTAGTCCAGCTCGGCGAGCTGCAGCCGGTAGCGGAACTCGTCCTCCTGATGGAAGCGGTGCAGCATGGAGGTCATCCACCACGAGAAGCGCTGCGCCTTCCATACCCGCCCGAGGCAGGTCCGCGTGTACGCATCCAGGAGATCGGTCCGGCCGGAAGAGTAGTATTCGGCCAGCCCCCGGGACAGCACGCGGACGTCGCCGACCGCGAGGTTCATCCCCTTGGCTCCGGTCGGCGGGACGATGTGCGCCGCATCCCCGGCCAGAAACAGCCGGCCGTACTGCATCGGCTCTATGACGAAGGAACGCATCTGCACGATGCCCTTCTGGATGATCTCGCCCTCGATCAGATCCCACCCCTCGTCGTTGGCCAGCCGGGCGTGCATCTCCTCCCAGATCCTCTCGTCGGGCCAGTTGGCAACGTCGTCCTCGGGGTCGCACTGGAAGTACATGCGCTGGATCTCTGGCGAGCGCGTGCTGATCAGGGCGAAACCCCGCTCGTTGAGGCAGTAGATAAGCTCCTCTGAGGAGCGCGGCGCCTTCACCAGGATGCCGAACCATCCGAAAGGATAGCGCCGCTCGTACGTGGCGCAGGCGGACTCCGGGATGCACGGGCGGCACACGCCGTGGAACCCGTCGCACCCGGCGACAAAGTCGCAGGAGAGCTCCTCTTCCTCCCCGTCCTTGCGGAACAGCACCCTCGGCCCCTCCGATTTGAGATCCCGCACACCCACGCCCTCGGCCTCGAATATGATCTTCCCGCCGGCCGCAAGCCGCGCGGCGATGAGGTCCTTCACCACTTCGTGCTGGCCGTAGAGCATGATCCCCCGGCCGACGAGGGCGTGGAAGTCTATGCGGTGCCGGCGGCCGCCGAACTGCAGGTTTATCCCGCGGTGGCGGGCCCCCTCCTCCATCATCCGCTCCCCTACCCCGATCTCGTTCAGCAGATCCGCCGTGCCCTGCTCCAGCACCCCGGCCCGGATCTCCGCCTCCAGCTCCTCGCGGCTGCGGCGCTCCAGCACGACGGAGTCTATGCCCTGCAGATGCAAAAGATGGGAGAGCAAGAGCCCCGCGGGCCCGCCGCCCACTATCGCCACCTGTGTGCGCATGCGCCCCTCCTTACCCGTACCTCACCGCCGTAGAAAAGGAGCGTAACAGAACTCTCTTTACACTCCCAGGTACTTGTGCTGCACCGGCTCGTCGGCGAGCAGCTCCTTCGGGCTCCCCCGCCACACGATGCGGCCCTTGTTCATGATCAGTATCTCGTCCGCCACGCTGCAGGCCAGAGAGACGTTCTGCTCGACCACCAGGATGGAGAGCCCGGCTTCCTTCAAGCGGAGAACGACATCCCCGATGCGCTCTATGATAACCGGGGCCAGGCCCTCCGAAGGCTCGTCCATGAGCAGGAATCGGGGGTTGGTCATCAGAGCCCGGGCTATGGCCAGCATCTGCTGCTCGCCGCCCGAGAGCTCGTTCCCCATGTTGGAGGCGCGCTCGCGCAGCGCGGGAAACAGCTCGTAGACTTTTGTCAGATCCCAGTTCTCCGCCCCGTCGGGGCTCTGGCGGTTGGTTATGATCAGGTTCTCCTCCACCGTAAGCGACGGAAAGATGCGCCTCCCCTGCGGTACGAGCCCGACGCCCAGCCGGGCGATCTTGTGCGGGCGCAGCCCGGCGATCTCCCGCTCCATGAAGCGGATGCTTCCCCGGCGGGGAGGAGTGAGCCCGGCTATGGAGTGGATGGCCGTGGTCTTCCCGGCCCCGTTCCGCCCCAGCAGTGCCACGCACTTCCTCTCCGGAACGGAGAAGGAGAGCCCCTGCAGGATGTGGCTGGTGCCGTAGTAGGTGTGAACGTCCTCCAGCTCAAGCATGCGGTCTCGCCCCTCCTCCGAAGTATATCTCCCGCACCCGCTCGTCGCCGCGCACCTCCTCCGGGGGGCCGCTCAGGAAGACCTCGCCGTGGTGCAGGACCGTGATGTAGTCGGCGATCGAGAAGACCACGTCCATGTCGTGCTCGATGACCAGGAGCGCTACCGAGCGCGGCATCTCTTGTATCAGGCTCGTGGTCCGGGCGGTCTCCGCCGGAGACATGCCGGAGGTCGGCTCGTCCAGCAAGAGGATTCTCGGCTTGGAGGCCAGCGCCAGCACGATCTCCAGTATCCTCTGCTCCCCGTAGGAGAGCTCGTCCACCCGGTGCCTGCGGCGGCTCCAGAGGTCCCACTCCTGAAGCAACTCCCGTGTATCCCGCTGCAGATCCTCATACCAGGAGAGCGGCTTCCAGATCCGGAACCGGTACGGCTTGCGGGCGGTTACCGCCAGATGGAGATTCTCCTCAACCGTGAGCTCGCTGAACAGGTTGGTCTTCTGGAAGGTGCAGGCCAGACCCAGGGACACGCGGGAGTGTGCGGGCATACCGGTGACGTCCGTGCCGTCGATGGCTATCGAGCCGGAGTCGGCGGGCAGAAGACCGGTTATGCACTTGAAGACGGTGGTCTTCCCCGCCCCGTTAGGCCCTATGATGACGTGCCGCTGTCCCGGCTGCACCTCAAGAGAGACGTCCCTCAGCACCTGCAGGCTGCCGAAGGCCTTGCTTACGCCGTTCACCGCCAGCAGACTCACGGCGTTCTCTCCTTCTGATGTTCGGCGGCAGGTTCCTCAGGCTCCATCTCATCTTCTCGCTCTCTGAACCGGCTGGGGAGGGTCCTGTTCCAGACCGCCCGGAGAAGGTGCATCAGCCCGCCCCGCCCCAGGAGTACGAAGATGATGAAGATGAGGCCCAGCACCAGAGCCCAGTACTCCGTGTAGAAGCTGGCGTAGTTCTGCACCACGATAAAGAATGCCGCACCGAGAGCGGGACCCAGCAGGGTTCCGACGCCGCCGATGATGACCATGATCAGGGCCTGCCCAGACAGCACCCATCCTAGCAGATCCGGCGTAACGTAGAAGTTGAAGTAGGCGTAGAGAGCTCCGGCGAACCCGGCCATCGCGCCCGCGAGGGTATACACGAAGAGCTTGTAGGAGAATGTGTTGTAGCCCAGGGCCCGCATCCGCAGCTCGTTCTCCATTATGCCCTTTACCACTTTCCCGGCAGGCGAGGCCACGAAGAGCCGCAGCAACAGGTAACACCCCAGAAAAGCGAACCCCATCATGTAGTAGAGCCCCAGCTCGCCGACGATCTCCCCGAAGCCCAGATCGGGCACAGCCACCACGCTCATGCCGTCGTCCCCGCCGGTGATGGGCTCGGCCTGAAAGGCCACGGCGAACAGAACCTGAGAGAAGGCCAGCGTGAGCATCAGGAAGTACGCTCCCGTCGAGCGGAAGAAGAGTGCCCCCGATATGGCAGCGAGCAGAGCGGCCACGGCCGTGGCAGACAGCAGCAGCAGATAGGTGTTGAAGACGTACTGCCCCAGGAGAGCCACGGTGTATGCCCCGGCTCCGAAGAAAGCTGCGTGCCCCAGGGAGACCAGACCGGCATAGCCCAGGATCAGCCCGAGGCTCATGGCGAAGATCGCCATGATAAAGACCTCCGTGGCTATGCCGACCCCGAAGGGCGGCAGCACCAGCGGAAGCAACAGCACCAGCAGAGTGAGGACCGCCACCCCGGGCCAGGGTACGCGCCTTCCTGAGAGCCGTCCTATCAAGTTGCGTGACTCCTTCCGAACAGTCCGGAGGGCCGGATCAACAGCACGACTGCCATCAGCAAGAACACGATGACCAGGGAGAGGGAGGGGAAGTAGGCCTGACCGAAGATCTGCACCATCCCCACCAGTATCCCGCCGACGAAGGCTCCCTTCCAGGTCCCGAGCCCGCCCAGAACAACGACGATCAGGGAGAGAACCAGGATATCGAAGCCCATGTCAGGGTACATCCCGAGTATGGGGCCTCCGAGCACGCCGCCCATCCCCGCCAGCGCCGCGCCAAACGCGAACACCCCGGCAAAGACCAGCGTTATGTTGATCCCCAGAGCGGAGACCATCTCCCGGTCGTCCACCCCGGCCCGGATGATGGCGCCGGTACGGGTCCGGGTCTCCAGATACCACAGAACGACGGCCACGATACATCCCACCAGCACGACCGCCAGACGGTAGGTCGGGAAGGTTATACCGGCCAGCGTGACGGAGAAATCCAGCACCGCAGGTGTGGGCAGCGACTGCAGCCTGGCACCCCAGATCATCTTGATGACGTCCGCAAGGACGAAGGCCAGCCCGAACGTCAGAAGGACCTGGTTCAGCTCGTTGCCGTAGGAGCGGAAGAGCAGAAACCGCTCTATCATAACCCCCAGGAGCGCCATGGCGAGCATGGCTACCCCCAAAGCGACCAAGAAGTTCGCCCCCATATCGAGCACCGAGAGCGCGAGATATGCCCCCACCACGAAGAAGACCCCGTGAGCCAGGTTCACGATCCCCATGAGCCCGAAGATCACTGAAAGCCCGACGGAGATCATGAAGAGCAGCATCCCGTAGGCCAGCCCCGTCAGAATTTGTACGACCAGAAAGGAGATATCCAAAACGCCACCCCCGGCCTAGCTCGGAGGACTGGCGGGCATGGCGACCTCCTCGATGGTCTCTATGACCTCAACCTCTATCCTCTCCCCGTCCCACACGTTGCGGCCTATGTAGTAGTTCTGGATGGGGTTGTTGGTCTCAGGGTCTATGGTTATAGGACCGCGCGGGCTCTCTATGGAGATCCCCCTCAAAACCTCTATTAGAGCCTCGGGCTCGGTGCTCCCCGCCTCTTCTACCGCCCTTGCTATGACCTGCCCCGAATCGTACCCCTGGCAGTTGAATCCATCGGGCAGCTCCCCATACTTGCTCTGGAACTCCTCGACGAAGCGGCGGTTGGTCTCGTTGTCTATGCCGGGCAGGTAGTGAGAGCCGGAGATTATGCCCTCGGCCGACTGGCCGGCGGGGCCGGTGACGAGCGGGTCCCCGAGCTCGAATGTCGAGGTGAGCGGTATCTGGCCCTTGAGGCCGAAGCTGTCGTACTGCTGGATGAAGCGTATGGCGTCGGTGCCGGAGAGGAAGGCGAACACCACCTCAGGCTCGGCCCGCCGCATGTCGTTTAGGTAGGTGGCGAAGTCCGTGGTGCCCGGAGCCGAGAAAACCTCCCCCACCACCTCCCCACCTGCCTCCTCGTAGGCGAGGGTAAAGCCCTCTATGGCCTCGTAGCCGGCGACGTAGTCCATGCCGATGGTGAAGGCCCTCCGGCCCACGTTTTCGGCGATGTAGCGGGCGCCGGCCGAACCGTTCTGGTAGTTGGAGAAAGAGACCCGGTAGGCGTAGTCGCTCTTCTGCTCCCAGGAGAGCTCGTTGGCCGCAGCGTTGGAGTTGATCAGGATCACCCCATCCCGC
>NZ_SKBU01000028.1 GCF_004337705.1 Rubrobacter taiwanensis | reverse complement strand
AGTGGGGAGGCGTTCATTTACGTGGCGATGAGCCGTTTGATGGTGAGGCGGTTGGCTCGCAAATGAGGCTTTTCGGACGGTTTCTTACCGACGAGATTCCCTCCAAGGTCCACTTGGTGGTTCCCAGAGGATCACACGACCATCATCGTGCTCCCTGGAGCAGAGCGTGGTGAAGGCCACTCGCATGAGGAGTTAGGTGGGGTGCTGACGAAGCTTGCGAATCCCTCAGGTGCTACCTGAGCTGACCAGGGCTTCTCGCCCGGCGATCTGCTGCGCCTCGCTCGGGAACTCAGGACCAGAGGCTCCATGGACAACACCCTGGAGGTGCTGATAGGTTGAGCGAGACACCGGCTCCGCAAGATGGCTACGGAACTCTTCGATGGCAGAGGCAACCTTGGCTCAGGCGGTGTAAGCTATGGACAAGGAGGCAACGGAATGGCCGGAAGGAAGACCAAACTCAAGCCGAGCCACAGACCTAAGCCCGAGGACTATCGGGGAGCGGCCCGCCGTGCCCAAGAGATTCACGACCGCCTTAAGGCCCAAGGGTACAGGTTCCCCGATTCGACCGAGATCGTCCGCCAGGACCGCGACACGCGCGTTTGACCGGGCCTGTCAGTAGCTCTGGGCCGCCGCTACCGTTGGTCCTGGACACCAGCGTTGCGGTCAAGTGGTACCTGCCCGAGGACCTGCACGATGAGGCGATAAGTCTGCTGCGGCATGCGGAAGCTCGCACCATAGAGTTGCTGGCTCCTGGTACCATCCAGCCGGAATTCTTCAATGCCCTCTGGTGGCAGCATCGCCGCGAAGGTCTACCGCTCGACAGCGTGCGTGATCTCTGGAAGCAGTTCGCCCTGGATCCGGTCGTACTGTACGCGCCCGAGGACCTGATGCCGCAGGCCGCCGAGATCGCGCTCCAGACGCGGGTGATCATCTACGATGCCCTTTTCCTGGCCCTTGCCGAGAGCGCGGAAACCGTCGTCATCACCGCCGACGGCAAGCTCCTCAAAGCCCTTGAAAGCACACCTTACGCCCGCCTCGCACATCCCCTGACCGATGTCGGAAGCCTCGTCCCCGACCCCGGTTGAAGCCCCATACCGTACTGCAACCGTACTGCAACCGGGCCGATACAAGACGGTACGCTCCGGACAACCCGCCATCCGAGCACGCTAAAAACACCTGCAAATCCCGGAAATTAACAGACGCCCGGATACGGCTCGAAACTTGCCTGAGCAAACTCGTAATGAGCAGGTCAGCGGTTCGAGTCCGCTCGTCGGCTCTCCACATTCAGCTTAGATAAGCCGAATTTTCAAGTAAAGCGGAAGTCCCGGACGGTGGGTTGGGAGTTTTGATACCACTCTGATACCACCGGGGAGGGGTGGCGATGGCGGAAAAGATCAAGAAGGGTGACTGGATTAGATACCCGGACGGCGAGGGGAAGATCATCGGCGTTATCGATGAGGGGTACTTTGTCCGGCCTAAAGGGTTGCGTACCGGAAGCGTGCTTGTGCCCAAAGGCGAGCTCGTGGAGAAGATAGCCCCGCCCGAAGAAGAGGAGCAGCCAGGTCAGTAGAGTTCGCTGGGGCTAGTCGCGGAGGATGTCTCTCATCGCCTCGGCGGTGCGCCTTGCCGAAGCGTCGTAATGGTGGGTGTAGCGCTGGAGGGTGAACGCAGCGGTGACGTGTCCTGCAAGTGCTTGCAGGTCCCGGATGGGCTCGCCGCGCTGGGCTGGAGCTAGCCGTTTCAGCCCTCTCTCTGCGTTGGTGTATAGAGCCCCGGTAGCCGGACCGGGGCTCCTCCTTTCCCCGCCATTTGCAGGTATTTCGTGAGTGCGCCTGGCAGGATTCGAACCTGCGGCACGCGGTTTAGGAAACCGCTGCTCTATCCCCTGAGCTACAGGCGCAAGGTTGCACAGATTCTAGCGCATAACCTCCCCTCCGGCCAATGCCGATAGGAATTTCGGCGCGCGCAGACCGGCTTTTAGTATCATATTTTACTTGCAATAGAGTGAGGGCTGTGTATCATCCGGGTAAAGGCATAGTCGGCTGTCCGCATGGTTCCTGTCGAGTTAGGTGGGAAGCTGCCTCATCTGTGCAGGCGGCTGGCTGTATGCGTGTGAGCTAGCAGAGGAGGTTTTGCTACGGAGTCTCCTGTCAGGGACAGTAAGGAAGCCGTCATACGGGTAGAGAACCTCTCCAAGGTGTTTGGGCGCCGGGTCCGGCAGGCTCTGGAGATGCGGCGCCGGGGGAGGAGCAAGTCCGAGGTGGAGAAGGTCACGGGAGCCACGATCGGGGTGTACGACGCCTCTTTTGAGGTTCGCGAGGGTGAGATCTTTGTGGTCATCGGGCTTTCGGGCAGCGGCAAGAGCACGCTGTTGCGGCTCCTCAACAGGCTGATAGAGCCCACCGAGGGTGAGGTCTACCTGCACGGGGAGGACGTTGCGCGGATGTCTTCGAAGCAGATCCGGGAGATCCGGCGCAGGAAGATCGGGATGGTCTTTCAGCATTTCGGGCTCTTGCCCAACCGCAGCGTGCTCGAGAACGTTACCTTCGGGCTGGAGATACAGGGTGTTCCTGCGGCCGAGCGGCGGGAGCGTGGTCTGAGGACGCTGGAGTTTGTGGGGCTTGAGGGGCAGGAGGGGAAGCGGATCACGGAGCTGTCGGGTGGCATGCAGCAGCGGGTCGGGCTGGCCCGGGCGCTGGCTTCGGGGCAGGAGATCCTGCTCATGGACGAGCCCTTCAGTGCTCTGGACCCCTTGATAAGGCGTGATATGCAGAACCTCTTCCTGGACATTCAGGGCGAGGTAAATCGGACGGTGGTCTTCATCACGCACGACCTGGACGAGGCTCTGAGGCTCGGGCACCGGGTGGCCATCATGCGCGACGGGGAGATCGTGCAGATCGGCGATCCGGAGGACATCCTCACCAGACCGGCGGACGAGTATGTCGAGCGGTTCATAGAGGATGTGGACTACGCCAAGGTGCGTGTGGCCGAGAGCGTCATGGTGGAGCCCAGGGAGATAGCCTACGACGGAGAGGGCCCCCGGGTTGTGCTCCGGCGCATGAGGCAGGCCGGGATGAGCACCATCTACGTGGTCGACCGGGAACGCCGCCTGAGGGGGCTTGCTGAGGCGGAGGGGGTCGCCCGGCTCATCGAGCGGGGAGAATCGCGGCTGGACGGAGCCGTCGACCTTGAGGCTCCACGGGTCGGGTGCGGCACGCCGCTGCGCGAAGTACTGCCGCTCTTCGTCGACCGCAGGGGGCCGGTCGCCGTAGTGGACGAGCGCGGCCGACTGCGGGGCGTGATCGTGCGGGGAGCGCTCATAGCGGGTCTCACAGCCGCTCCGGAGAGTGAGGCCGGACGGCCGGGGCGGCCCGGAGCCGAGCCGGTAGCCAGTCCCGACGGGGAGGTGGAGCGGTGATTATGCTGGCGCAGGCGGAGTTCATACCCAGGATTCCGCTGGATGAGTGGACCGAGAGCTTCGTGGATTTCGTGACCAACTCCTTCGCGGGCTTCTTTAACGTCCTGCAGGCGGTGATCGGATTGCTCGTCGGCACCTTCCAGACGATACTTCTGGCCTCGCCCGCGCTGGTTACCATCGCGGTCTTCGCCGCGATAGCCGTCTATCTGGCCGATTGGAGGGTTGCCCTGCTCACGGTGGCGGGGTTAGTGTTCCTGATCAGTCTGGATCTGTGGGACAATGCGATGCGCACTCTGGCGCTGGTGATCTCCTCGGCCATCGTGGCTCTTGCGATCGGCATCCCGGTGGGCATCGTAGCCGCTCAGTACCGGTCGGTCGAAACCGCGGTACGCCCCGTGCTGGACTTCATGCAGACCATGCCCGCCTTCGTGTACCTGATACCGGCCATCCTGCTGCTGGGGCTCGGGAACGTGCCGGCGCTGGTTGCGACCGTGATCTTCGCCATGCCGCCCGCCGTGCGGCTGACGCTGCTCGGCATCCAGCAGGTCCCGAAAGAGACCGTAGAGGCGGCGCAGGCCTTCGGTGCGACCTCCTGGCAGACGCTGCTGAAGGTAGAGCTGCCCCAGGCGCTCCCCACGATAATGACCGGGGTAAATCAGGTGATCATGCTCGCCCTCTCGATGGTCGTTATTGCGGGGCTCATCGGGGCTCAAGGGCTCGGGACCGAAGTAGTCGTCGGCCTCACCCAGCTCGACGTGGGTCGGGGGTTCGTCGGGGGGATCGGGATCGTGGTGATCGCCATCATCCTCGACCGTATCACCCGCAATGTCGGGCGGCGCGACGGGCGGCGCGGAGGAGCCGGTCTGGTGAAGGGCGGCTGAGGCGTGACCCTGCAGTTTGAAGAGAAGAGATGAGGTGATATGAGACCGAAGAAGCTTTTTGCAACGCTGGTAACCGCTCTTCTGGTCGGCGCTCTGGCCGCAGGTTGCGGCGCCGCTCCGGGCGGCGGCACGCTGACGCTGGGCAATATCGGCTGGGACGAGAACATAGCTCTCTCCAACCTGACCAAGGTTGCGCTAGAGGACGAGTTCGGCTACAGCGTCGAGCTTCAGACGCTGGACGTCGGGCCGCTCTTTCAGGGCGTGGCCAACGGCGACCTCGACGCCTTCCAAGACGTCTGGATGCCGAATCACGAGAACTACATGGCCCAGGTCGGAGATAACGTCGAGATGCTGGACCCCTGGTACGAGAGCGAGACCCGGTACGGCATAGCGGTCCCGGACTACATGGAGGATATCCGGAGTCTGGAGGATCTGGACCAGGCCGGGACGGACCAGATCACGGGCATCGAGCCCGGGGCCGCCTTCCACCCGCACATAAGGGAGGAGGTCCTGCCGGCGTACGGGCTGGAGGATGAGATAGAGCTGGTGGAGTCCTCGACGCCGGCGATGCTGGCCGAGCTGGAGCGGGCGTACCGCAACCAGGAGCCGATCATCTTCCTCGCGTGGTCGCCGCACTGGATGAACGCCGAATACGACTTCCACTACCTGGAGGATCCCCTGGGTGCTCAGGAGCCTTTCAGCAATCCCTCGCAGCTCTCAACCATCGTGCGGGCCGACCTGCAGGAAGACGACCCTGTAGCGTACGCGTTCCTGGAGGCCATCTCCATGAACGAAGAGGAGATGAACGATCTCCAGGCGGTCATACAAGAGGTCAACCCCGACGATCCGGCGGAGGGCGCCCGGGTGTGGCTGGAAGATAACCGGGACGTCGTGGAGCCCTGGATCGAGGCCGCAAGAGAGGCTCAGGAGGAGGCGGCGGCCTAGAAGCACTCTTCAAGAGACAGCGCGGCCCCGCAAGGTTTGCGGGGCCGCGCCATTTTCCTCGCTTATCCGGCCGTCAGGCGCCTCTCGTACATCGCCTCGTAGTAGGGACGGCAGTGCTCGTAGGCCTCCCGCAGCTCCGCCGGGAGCTCCACCTCCTCCTCCGGTTCGGTCTGCCGGATCCCGGTGCTCTTCTGGGCCCGCTCGTGCCACTCGTCCCACATCTCCCACTCGGGCACCTCGCGAGCCTCCCAAGAGAGGGCTTCGGGCTTGAAGGGGACCCCGATCTTCTGGCAGTAGGCGGCCACGATCCCCTCGGGGTCTGCTCCCAGATCCCCGGCGTCCACGACCACCGGCGGCTGACCGCAGTCCTCGGTAGCGTACCGGAAGAGCCGGTGCTGATGCTCATATCCGGTCTCCTCCAGGGTGAAGTCCGGCCACATCTCGTTGAGCGAGACGAGCATGTACTTCGGCTCCCGGATTATGAAGGTGTTTGTGAACCGGGCCGCGAACTCCGGGCTCAGGAGTGCCTTGGCGTGGTAGGCCATGTCCTTGAAGAAGACCGGCCTGTCGGCGGGCCGCATGAGGCGCTCCAGCACGCGCTCGGCGTCGTACTCCTCCTTGGGAGGGTGGTCCGGGTAGCGGTCGCTCTGGCGCTCCGCGCTGTAGTAGTAGGAGGCGGAGAACGGCTCGTGAAAAACCTTGAAGTCGCCCCGCTCCACGAAGACGCGCTCGAAGGCGGTCGAGACGGAACGGGGAACCGCCCACAGAGCGATGGGTCTGCTGGTCTGCAATTGAGAATCCCTCCTCTGCGGCTCGATATGGGTCCAGGGATCGGAGAGGGATTTTAACAGCAGGGAAGCAGATTATCCGGAGCAGATAGTAAGCTCTGTGTCAGAATCGAGTATAATTTGTTCTGGGATCGTCGACCGACCGAGGGTAAGGGATCTCTTTGCTCCGTCGCCTGTTCGTACTGGCCTCCGCTCTGATGACCGGTGTTCTGCTTGCGGGATGCGGGATGTTAGCGGATTCGAACGCCGGGGAGGGGAAGACGCTCAGGATCGGGTACATCACCTGGGACGAGAACGTGGCCAACTCCAATCTGGTAAAGGTTATCCTGGAGGACGAGTTCGGCTACGAGAGGGTGGAGCTGCAGCTCGCCGACCTTAGCCTGGTCTTCGAGGGTGTGGCGGAGGGAGAGGTGGACGCCTTCCTGGATGTGTGGATGCCCAATCATGCCGATCTCCTCAAGCGGGCGGGAGACCGGGTGGAGCAGCTGCCCCCCTGGTACATAGGGAAGACCCGGTACGGGATCGCCGTCCCGGACTACATGGAGGACGTGAGGAGCATCGCCGACCTCAACGACTCCGGCGCCACCCGGATTCACGGCATCGAGCCGGGAGCTGTCTTTCACACCCAGATCTCAGAGGAGGTGATCCCGGCTTACGGTCTGGAGCTCAGGCTGGTGGAGTCCTCGACGCCGGCGATGCTGGCCGAGCTGGAGAAAGCGTACCGGGCGCAGCGGCCGTTCGTGTTCCTGGCGTGGAGCCCGCACTGGATGAACCTCGAGTACGACTTCCACTATCTGGAGGACCCGCTGGACGCCCAGGGACACTTCGACGAACCTTCGAAGCTCTCTTCCATCGTGCGGGCCGGATTGGCCGAGGACGATCCGGTCGCCTACGCCCTGATCTCTAACATGCGGCTCACCGAGGATCAGGTCAACCAGCTGGAGCTGGCGATCCGGAAGGCGGGCGACCCGGAGGAAGGAGCACGCTCCTGGCTAGGAGATAACCGGGATGTAGTCCGGCCCTGGATAGACGCCGCCCACGCCGCCGGTTAGCCGGAGATGAGGCTCTTCAGCCGCTCCCGCACGGCCTCTATCGGGACGCGCTCCTGCTCCATCGTGTCCCGGTCGCGGATGGTGACCTGCCGGTCTTCCAGCGTGTCGAAGTCCACCGTCACGCAGAACGGGGTTCCGGCTTCGTCCTGGCGGCGGTAGCGGCGGCCGATGGAGCCCGAGTCGTCGTAGAAGAGGCGGTGCTCGCCCTTCAGGTCGTCGTAGAGCTGACGGGCCACCTTCGCGACCGGCTCCTTCTTGGTGAGCGGGAAGATGGCGGCTTTCACCGGGGCTATGCGGGGATGAAGCTTCAGGACCACCCGCCGCTCGCCCCGCACCTCCTCCTCGCGGTAGGCGTCGACCAGAAAGGCCAGCATCACCCGGTCGGGTCCGACCGCGGGCTCCACAACGTAGGGGATGTAGCTCTTGCCGGTGGCCTGATCGGTGTAGGTCAGGTTCGCGCCCGAGTGCTCCTGGTGCTTCCTCAGGTCGTAGTCGGTGCGGTTGGCGATGCCCTCCAGCTCCGACCACCCGGCGAACGGGAAGTTGTACTCTATATCCACGCCGCGGGTTGCGTAGTGGGCGCGCTCCTCATCCGTCTGCTCGCGCTTGCGCAGGTTGTCGGGATTCAGGCCGAGCTTCAGGTACCAGTTGAAGCGCTCCTCGATCCAGTACTCGTGCCACTCCTCGTCGGTGCCGGGCTCCACGAAGAACTCCATCTCCATCTGCTCGAACTCCCGGGTGCGGAAGATGAAGTTGCCGGGCGTGATCTCGTTCCGGAAGCTCTTGCCGATCTGGGCGATTCCGAACGGTACCTTGACCCGGCTCGTCTGCAGCACGTTCTTGAAGTTCACGAAGATGCCCTGCGCCGTCTCGGGCCTCAGGTACGCGATGTTCTCCGGGCTCTTGACGGGGCCGGTGTAGGTCTCGAACATCAGGTTGAACGGGCGCACCGGAGCGAAGTCCCGGCCGCCGTCCACGGGGTCCTTTATCCGTTCGTCTTCCTGAATAATCCTCGTCAGCTCCTCGGCGGAGAGCCCCTCTACATCCAGGCCCGTGGCCTCCTCGATGAGGTGGTCGGCCCGGTAGCGGCGGCCCGAGGTGCGGCTCTCCACGAGCATGTCGTTAAAGCCCGCTACGTGTCCGGAGGCCTCCCAGACCTTCGGGTGCATGATGATGGCGGAGTCCAGCCCCACGATGTCGTCGCGCATGTAGACCATGCTGCGCCACCACTCCTCCTTGATGTTGCGCTTCATCTCGACCCCGAGCGGGCCGTAGTCGTAGGAGGAGCGGATGCCGCCGTAGATCTCCGAGCTTTGGTAGACGAACCCGCGCCGCTTGCAGAACGCGACGATCTTCTCCATATCCACGGTCTGGGACATGCGAACTCCTCTGATATCAATAGCTCCACGTTCGGCGATAGAGTATAGCCGAGGCGGACCAGCTTTGGGGTGTTTTGGGGTAGAATATCCGGCGTGGAGGCGCTGTTTGCAGCGGGGATTGCGACCGGACTCGCCGCCGTGGCGGGAATCCGCGCGTATCTGCCGCTGCTTCTGATCGGACTCTTCGCCCGGCTGGGCTTCTTCGAGCTGCCTGCCCCGTTCGACCTGCTGGAGGGATGGGCCGTGATGGCAGCTCTCGCCGTTCTGGCGGTGCTGGAGAGTGTCCTGGACAAGGTCCCGGCTCTGGAGACTGCCGTGAACGTGGCGCAGACCCCGCTGAGGATGGCTGCGGGCGCGGTCCTCTTCGCGGCGGCGCTGGGTGCGGGGCTCGGGGTCGAGTACGCGTCGGAGCTGGCCGCAGGCGGCCTCCTCGCGGGCGCGGTCTCCGGACTCAAGGCCTTCCTCCGGCCGGCGAACGATGCGACGGCGGCCGGGGTCTCGGGAACGTTTCTGAGCGCCTTTGAGGACGTGGTGGCACTGGTGGGAGCGGTGATAGCCGTCTTCGTCCCGCTGGTCTCGCTCGTGCTGGTAGGGTTCCTGCTGTTCTTCTTCTACAGGATCAAGCGGCGGCGGCGGAGGAAGTTTCAGGGGTTGCGGATCCTCGGAGACTGACTACGGCTTCTTCGCCGCGTCTTTCAGGCGGCTGTCGGAGGCGCTGTGGAGCGGGAGATCATGGTCATTCGGGAGGGCCGGGAGGCTCCGTTCTCCCGGGGGCTTCTGGCGCAGACCCTCACGCAGGCGGGGGCCCGGGCGGAGGTCGCCTACCGGATAGCGAGCGAGGTGCGCTCGGAGCTGCTGGCCGAGGAGCGGTGCCGGGTCGAGGAGGGAGAGGTCCTGGCCCGCGTCCGGGCCAAGCTCCAGAACACCGACGCGCTCGTGGTCTCCCGCATGGAGAAGTGGCGCATCCTGCGCGAGTCCACAGAGCCGGTGGTCGTCTTGATCGGGGGCGCGACCGGCGTGGGGACGAGCACGCTCGCGGCCGATCTCGCCCGGCGGCTGAACATTCAGAGCGTGATCGGGACGGACTCGGTGCGCGAGATCCTGCGCCGCGCCATCAGTCCGGATCTGCTGAGCACCCTGCATCGCAGCTCGTATAACGTCCGCCCCGAGGACGTGCGCGTTCCGATGGATCCGGAGGACTCGGTCCTCTTCGGCTTCCGGGCGCAGGCATCTCAGGTGCTGGTCGGTGTGGAGGCGCTGGTGGACCGGAGCCTGAAGGAGGGCGTGAACCTCGTGGTTGAGGGGGTGCATCTGGTGCCGGAGATGATCCTGAGCCGGTACCGGGATCATCCAAACGTCTGCTCGTTGGTCGTCTACCTCTCGGACGAGGGGGTGCACCGCGACCGGTTCCACCTGCGAGCCCTAGGCACGGCAATGCGCCGTCCGGCGGAGGAGTATCTGGCGCACTTCCGCGAGATCCGCCGGATCCACGACTACATACTGGAGAGCGCCCGCCGGGCAGGGGTGAGGCGGGTCGAGAACGTCTCCCTCGAGGCCGCCTCCGACGCGGTGGTGGAGATAGTGCTGGGACGTGTCTCCGGTATAGCGGAGCAGGTGCTAGAGCGGTAGGCCCCGCTCCCCGAGCGGCCAGAAGCTGTAGAATAAGGAGCATGAACGGAGAAGAGAGAGGGGCCGGCTTCAGGCAGAGACTTGCGGCCTTCCTGTTCGGCGGGGCCGTGGGGCTGGCCGCCGGGCTGCTGCTCGCGCCCCGTTCCGGCCGCGAGTTCCGCAGCGACCTCGTCGCCCAGGCCGAGGACGCCGCCGAGCGGGGCCGGGAGGTCTACCACGATGTAGGCGAGCGCGTGCAGGAGAAGGTCTCGGAGGTCGGGGAGCGGGTCTCCTACCGCGAGGAGGAGACGCCCATAGTCTCCGCTCCCGAGGAGCGTGAACCCCGCCCTCGCCCCGCGCGCTCCGAGGAGTTGCTGCGCAAGATAGAGGAGACGCGGGCCCGGCTGCGGGAGCAGATGGACCGGGACGCCGGCGAGGGTGGAGAGCGATGAGCGCCAGATCCCGCGAGGTGGATCGCGTACCCGTGGACACGGGAGTCGAGGGCGAGGTTACCGACGTCTCGGTCGAAGTCCTGGAGGCGTACGCAGAGTCGGCCGCGCTGGAGGTCGAGGGCGTCGCGAGGATCGTGGAGCCCGCCGAAAGCCTGGCCGGCCGCTTCCGGAGCGGCCGGGGCATCAGGCTGGTTGTGGACGAAGAGACCGGCGAGGTGGAGGTGCATCTCCACCTTCAGCTCTACTACGGAATGCGGCTGGCGGAGGTCGCCACGGAGGCGGGCGAGAGGGTCCGCCAGACCCTCAGTTCGGCAGTGAGGGTCGGACAGGTCGTGGTCCGTGTGGAGGATCTGGCCCTGCCGGAGCGATGAAAGCGCTGCCCTTCATCCCGGCCTTCTCGGAGCTCTCTCCGGAGGATCTGGAGGGGATCCCCGGACTCGAGCGGGCCGTTGAGCACTGGACCGATGGCTTCCCGGCTCCGGCGCTCTGGTTCGAGACGGTGCGGGAGAGCTGGGGCGCGCCCGGGCTTGCGGCCCGGCGGGGGAGCGAGGTTGTGGGTTTCGCCCTATACGGCCCGCCGGAGCACTTCGCACGCCGCAGGCGCTATCCGCTGCCCTCGATGGACGAGGGGGCGCTCCTTCTGGCGGACCTGGAGGGTGAGGCCCGAATTCGCAAGCATCTCCTGGTCCGGACGCTGCGCGAGCTGAAGGCGCGCGGAGCAGGCCCGGTGGAGGCGGTGGCCACGGCGGTCTCGCTCCCTCACCACGTGGATGCTGGATTTCTGAAAGCGAACGGCTGGGAAGTGGTCCGGCGGCGCGGCATCTACGTCCTCATGCGGTGCGAGCTGGAGAACACCGTCGAGGTGGGAGAGCTCGCGCGTGGGCTGCTAGACCGGGTCAGGCTCCCCTCCCTCTCTGGCTCTCCGAGCCCGGCGTTCCGCGCCGGAGAGCACCGGTCGCACGCGGCTAGATAGTCAGGATAGCCGTTGCGACGGCCGTTGCCCCCGCGGGCGTGGAGGCCTGTACCTCTATTATCTTGCGCGGGTTGTCCAGCGTGCCCCGGGTTCCGAAGGGGGAGAGGTTCAACTCAAAGCGCACCTCGGCTTCCTCACCGGGCGGGAGGTGCTCTACGGAGGCCCGGTAGTACCGGGCCTCCGTGGTAGCAGTGTCCTCGGAGCTTACGCGCAGCGAGAGATTCACATCCGAGAGCGGCTCCCCGCTACGGTTTATAACGGTCACCTCCAGCGGCTGGTTCTCCTCCGCCTCGAGCTCCCCCAGGCGCTCTTCCGAAATCGAGAGTTCCAGCGCCGGGCTGGGGGACTCCGGATCGGGGGAGGGAGTGATCCGCAGCTCGGACGGCTCGCTGCCCACAGTGGCCAGCAGCAGGAAGGCGCTGGCCGTGATGAAGAACGCGCCGGCTGCGGCCAGAGTCCAGAGGGCGAGGCTTCTCACGGCGCCGGCACCCGGTAGATGTTGTAGAAGTCCCGGATGAGTGAGGAGGCCTGGGTGTCGTAGACCGCCGGAGCGGTGGAGGCGGACCGGGCGACGATGGCGATGTGCCGGCCGTCCGGCGACCAGGCGAGATCCGTGGGGGAGATCTTGATATCCATGTTCTCGTTGCTGGTGACGGCCTCTATCCTCCCAGAGCCGGGATTCAGCACGTACAGGTTGGTGGGAGAGGCAGGGTTGCGCCGGCCCACGATCGCGAGCCGTTCTCCGTCTGGCGCGGCCTTCACGCTCGCGGGGACGAAGTCCCGGCCCACGGCTGCGACGCTCTCCGGAGCGGGGGAGTTCGGCGGCAGCCGGTAGAGCGAGTACGCGGCGGCGTCGGAGTCCCGCTCCTCGCCGGCTATGTAGTAGATGCCGTGCGTGGTCCACTGCGGGTCACCCAGCAGCCGCAGCTCGGGCGGCAGCTGCGTCAGCAAGCGCGGGGTGCCGGCCGGGAAGTCCAGAAGGTAGAGCCTGACCGGGCCGTTGCCCGGAACGTCCTGCGCCGCGAGGATTACCTGCCGGCCGTCGGGAGAGGCACTCAGAGCCGTGACCCGGCCCTCGATCCCGGTCAGCGGGAGGCGCCCCAGCTCCTCCCCGCTGGAGATGATGGCGAGCCGGTTCTCCAGCGCGGCGTCGATCACGCTCGCCAGCGTGTAGCCTCCGGGCGGCAGCGGGGTCATGGCCAGCACGCGGTCGGTGATGCGGTCTATCTCTATCTCGCCCTCGGAGGAGGTTTGGTACACGGAGCGGGTCTTTATCTCCGGCACCTCCGCCAGCGGCTCGCTCAAGGGCGTGTCGGCTGTCTGGTCGGGAGCCAGGATGGTCAGCGTATGCCCCGACGTCCAGTGCACCTCCTCGGCTCCCAGGTCCCGGGCCGTGCGTCGCCGGTAGTCCTGGGTGAAGAGCGGTTTATCTACCACGTAGCCGTCCAGCACGTAGGCGATGCGCTCTCCGTCCGGGCTCCAGCTCGGAGAGCTCTTGTTGCCGGGGCCCGCACTCAACGGCCGCACCCCGGGCCCGAGCCCCAGATCCGCCCCCCGCCCCTCGGACGGAGCCGGCGGGATCACGGCCGCCTCTTCCCGGGAAGAGACCGCGCATCCCGCGAGGAGCACCGCAATCCCCAGAATGACGAGCATCCTAACGAGCATAATCCGCCGGTCGGGTCGCCGGGAACCTGGGCAGCGTAACCGTGAAGGTGGAGCCCGCGCCTAGCTCGCTCTCCACCCCCACCCGGCCGCCGTGCAGCTCCACGATCTCTTTGACGATCGAGAGCCCCAGCCCGCTGCCGCCGCTGGCCCGCGAGCGGGCCTTGTCCACCCGGTAGAAGCGCTCGAAGAGCTGCGGCAGGTCGTCCTCCGGGATTCCGAGCCCGGTATCAGACACCCTGACGGAGAGCTCGTTCTCGCCTTCCTCCACCGAGACCCTCACGTGAGCCCCGGGGTCCGAGTACTTCACGGCGTTGTCCAGCAGATTCAGAAAGACCTGATAGAGCTTCCGGGCGTCTCCGGGACAGGTGTGTTCACCCGCGCCGAAGTCCGTCTCCACGGTGATGCCGAAGCGCTCCGCCTTGGCCCCGATGCTCTCGACGGCCTCCCGGATGACGTCCTCCAGATTCGTCGGCCCGATCTCCAGCGAGTACTGCTGAGAGTCCATCTGAGCCAGCGTCAGCAGCTCCTCGACCATGCTCCGGATGCGCCGGAGCTCCTGCTCGGCGAGCTGCAGGGCCCGCCGCTCCGCTGGCTCGAGCCGCTCCCCGGCGCTCTGCACGATGCCCATGGCGCTCTGAATGGTGGTGAGGGGGGTGCGGATCTCGTGTGAGAGATCCGAGACGAAGGCGGTCTTGGCCCGCTCCAGCGAGCGGTATTCGGTTATATCCCGCACCGCCAGTATGACGCCGGGATCGCGCCCGTCCTCCTCCGGACGGGCCATCCGGGCGGCGTAGGCCCAGTAGATGCGGCCGCCACTCTCCACCTCCCGGACCGCCGCCCCGGACTTCAACGCGGTGCGCAAGCACTCCATCACGCCCTCGGGGACCTCGCTCTCGCCGAAGGGCCGGCCGAGACGCTCCGGCGTTATGTTCAGCATCCGGGCCGCAGCGGGGTTCGCCATGGTCACCCGCTCGCCGGGATCTATGGCGACCACGGCCTCCGGCGAAGCCTCCAGCACGGATTCCAGCCGGGTCTTCTGCTCCTGGATCTCGCGCACGTTGCGCTCTATCTCTTGCGCCATGTAGTTGAATGCGGCAGCCACCTCGCCGAGCTCATCCTGGCGGTTGACCGGAACCACGCTGTAGTCTCCCGATGCGACCCGGATCGCAGCGTCCCGGGTGACCGAGAGCGGGTGTGTGATCTGGCGCGTCAGCAGGAAGCTCGCCAGCCCGGCCAGCAGGATGCTGGTCCCGATGGCCCCCAGTATCCCGAACCGCAGAAAGCCCAGCGTCCGGTCGAGATCTTCCTGCGGCGCGTAGTAGGCTATCGTGCCGCGGACCACCCCGTCTGAACCCTGCAGCGGCCACACCGTTATGTAGCGCGGCCATCCATCCCGGGGGTAGATCCGGCCCTCCCCCTGGGACGACCGCTCGGCCCGCTCTATCATCTCCTCGCTCAAGCCCAGCTCCCCGTAGAGCCGCTCCGGATCCGGACTCTCAGACCCCTGCCGGGCGGCGAGCGGCGTGCCGTCAGGAGCCACATACAGCACCCCGAGCCCGGTCGGGCCGGCTATCGCCTGCACCAGCTCGCCGGCATACGTCGGGGGAGGGGGATAGATGTCGCTCTCCGGGTTGCGGGTGCCCTCCAGAAACTCCCCGGCACTGGCGTTGGCGAGCTGCGAACGCTGGATCAGTGACCGCTGCTCCTCCTGCACCAGCCGGTTCTCGGTGAAGTAGTAGAGCACCAGCCCGATTACGAGGGATGTCGTCGCCGAGATCCCCACCAGAGCCACGAATACACGCGCCCTGAACGAAAGGGGTAAGAGCCAGCCGCCCTTCCTGAAGAGCCCGCCCAAAGCGCCTTCCCCCCGCTAGACCGAACGCGCGGCTCGGTATCCTACCCCCGGAACCGTCTGAATGAAGACCGGGTTCGATGGGTCGTCCTCGACCTTGCCCCGGAGCCGCAGGATGTGCACATCTATCGAGCGGCTGGCCAGATACTGCGCGTGCCCCGAGACGGCCTCAGAGATCTGCTCCCGCGAGAACACCTGCCCCGGACGCCGCAGAAGCAGCGAAAGGATCTTGAACTCCGTCGGCGTGAGATCCAGCGGCTCACCGTTCTTGGTCGCCGTGTAGCCGGGCACGTCGACCGAAAGCGGACCGAGCGTCAGCGTACCGCCCCGGACCTCACCCTGACGGTTCAGCCGCCGCAGAATGGCCCGAATCCGCGCTAGAAGCTCCTTGGTGTCGAACGGCTTGGTTATGTAGTCGTCCGCACCCAGCTCCAGCCCCACAACCTTGTCCACCGACTGACTCTTGGCGGTGAGCATGACTATCGGGATGTCACTCTCGGCCCGAATCCTGCGACAGACCTCAAAACCGCTCATCCGGGGCATCATGATGTCCAGAATCACCAGATCCGGCCGCTCCCGCTCAACGGCCTCCAGCGCCCCGGCGCCGTCCTCGGCCGTCACTACCCGGTAACCCTCCTGCGAGAGCATGATGGAGACCACCTCCAGGAGGGCCGCGTCGTCGTCCACTAACAGAATCGTCTCTTCCAAGGATTCCCCGTCTAAACGCCAGTTCCAGCCCAAAACTATTATATACTCTGCACCGGAGCACAACCTTGACTGCTTGAGACTCAAATTTTATACTTTTGAACGCTTAAGGTTGGCGAGATCTCTCTTCGAGTGGAGGGTTAGAGAAGTGGGAAAGAGCATAGGGATAGACTTGGGGACGACGAACAGTTGCGTTGCGGTGCTGGAGGGTGGTGATCCGGTAGTCATCACGAATTCCGAGGGCGAGCGCACGACGCCTTCGGTGGTAGCTTTCGACAAGAAGAGTGGGGAGCGGCTGGTTGGGCAGCTTGCCCGGCGGCAGGCGGTGACGAATCCGGAGCGGACGATCTACTCGATCAAGCGCTTCATGGGTCGCCGCTACGAGGACGTCAAGGGCGAGGCCGAGCGGGTGGGCTACGAGGTCGTTCCCGGTCCTGGTGGCGACGTGCGGGTCCGCGTTGCGGGCAAGGACTACTCGCCGCCGGAGATCTCGGCGATGATCCTGCAGAAGTTGAAGCGGGACGCCGAGGAGTATCTGGGCGAGGAGGTTACCGACGCCGTGATAACGGTTCCGGCGTACTTCGAGGACGCCCAGCGGCAGGCGACCAAGGACGCCGGGAAGATCGCGGGGTTGAACGTGAAGCGGATCATCAACGAGCCCACGGCGGCGTCGTTGGCGTACGGTCTGGACAAGGAGCAGGACCAGACGATCCTGGTCTTCGACCTGGGGGGCGGCACGTTCGACGTTTCGATTCTGGAGCTGGGCGACGGCGTGTTCGAGGTCAAGGCCACCAGCGGCAACAACCATCTGGGGGGAGATGACTTTGACGCCAAGGTCGTCGACTGGATGGTGCAGGAGTTCAGGAAGGCCGAGGGGATAGACCTCTCGAAGGACAAGATGGCCATGCAGCGGCTCGTGGAGGCTGCTGAGAAGGCCAAGCGCGAGCTCTCCTCCACCACCAGCACGAACATCAATCTGCCGTTCATCACGGCGGACCAGGAGGGGCCGAAGCACCTGGACCTTACGCTCACCCGGGCTCAGTTCAACAAGCTGACGGCGGATCTTGTGGAGGCCACTGCCGGCCCGGTACGTCAGGCGATGCAGGACGCTGGTCTGCAGCCGGGGAGCATAGACCAGGTGATCCTGGTCGGCGGTTCGACCCGCATCCCGGCCGTGCAGGAGAAGGTCAAGGAGCTGACGGGCAAGGAGCCGCACAAGGGCATCAACCCGGATGAGGTCGTGGCGATCGGGGCTGCGATCCAGGCCGGGGTGCTCGCCGGCGAGGTCAAGGACGTGCTGCTGCTCGATGTGACCCCGCTCTCTCTGGGCATCGAGACCAAAGGCGGCGTGTTCACCAAGCTCATCGAGCGCAACACCACTATACCTACGCGCAAGAGCGAGATATTCACGACCGCCGAGGACAACCAGCAGTCGGTCGAGATCAAGGTCTACCAGGGCGAGCGTGAGATAGCTGCGTACAACAAGCTGATCGGCAACTTCCAGCTCGTCGGCATTCCGCCTGCGCCGAGGGGTGTACCTCAGATCGAGGTCACATTCGACATCGACGCGAACGGCATAGTCAACGTTTCGGCCAAGGATCTGGGGACCGGCAAGGAGCAGAAGATCACGATCACGGCTTCGAGTGGTCTCTCCGATCAGGAGATCGAGCAGATGGTACGGGATGCCGAAGCGCACGCCGAGGAGGACCGCCGCCGCCGCGAGGAGGCCGAGGTGCGCAACAACGCGGACAACCTGGTCTACTCGATCGAGCGGTCGCTCAAGGACGTCGACGGCAAGATCGACTCCGCCACCCGGGAGGAGATCGAGAACGCTATCAAGGAGGCCAAGGAGGCCCTTGAAGGCGACGACATAGAAGAGATCAAGCGCAAGCAGGAGGCCCTCGTCAACGCCTCCCACAAGCTCTCTCAGGTTCTCTACCAGCAGGCCCAGGAACAGCAGTCTCAGGCCCGGCAGGGCTCTCCGGAGAGCGGTGAGGAGGACGTCGTCGAGGACGCCGAGATCATCGACGAGGAGGAAGACGAGAACCGGCGCGACGAGCGGTAGAGGATGAGGGATCGGCCCGCTGGCGGAGGGGCAGCCCCTCCGCCAGCGGGCGGAACAGGAGGGCGACCGAGTCTTGAGAGAGGAAGAGCACAACAGACGGGAAGAGGAGCTGCAGGAGCCCGGAGAACCCGCCGCGGAGGAGCCGCAGGAGCAGGCGGGAGCACAAGAGGAACTCACCGCGCTCCGGGAGGAGCTGGAGGCCGTGCGCCGGGAGCGGGACAGCTATCTGGAGCACATGCAGAGGCTCAAGGCCGAGCTGGACAACTCCCGCAAGCGTATGGAGCGCGAACGCTCCCGCATCGTGCAGCTGGCCTCCGAGAACCTCATCCGGGAACTGCTCCCCGTGCTGGACAACCTGGAGCGAGCTCTGGAGTCCAAGGGAGATATCCACGAGGGCGTGCGCGCCATCCGGGATCAGCTCCTCGAAATCCTGCGCAACGAAGGCCTGACCCCGGTGGCCTCCGACGGCCAGCACTTCGATCCTAGCGTGCACGAGGCAGTGATGGGACAGCCCTCGGAGGAACACGAAGAGGATACCGTCCTCCAGACGGTGCAGAAGGGATACCTGCTGCACGGCAAGCCCGTGCGCCCGGCGAAGGTTATAGTTGCCAAGCAGGTTTAGATGAGCATGAAGACGAAGGATCTCTACAAGGTGCTCGGCGTCTCCCGGAATGCCTCGCAGGATGAGATCCGCAAGGCGTACCGGAAGCTGGCCCGCAAGTACCACCCGGACGCCAATCCCGGGGACCCCTCCGCCGAAGAGCGGTTCAAAGAGGTCCAGCACGCCTACGAGATCCTCTCCAACCCCGAGAAGCGGCGGGAGTACGATCAGGGGCCCCGCACCTTCTTCGGCGGACCGGGCGGCGCGCGCCGGCCCGGCCCGGGCGGCGGCACCTTCGCCGGAGACTTCTCCGACCTCTCGGACCTCTTCGGCAGCTTCGGCGATATCTTCGGCCGGCGCACCCGGCAGCGTCCCCGGGGGCGCCGGGGCGAGGACGTGACAATGAGCGTCAACTTAAGCTTCAAGGATGCGCTCTCGGGTGTGACCACGCGTCTCAGCGTACCGGTGGAAGAGGATTGCGACGTCTGTTCCGGCACGGGTGCGGCTCCGGGGACGTCGCCGAGGGTCTGTCCGGAGTGCGGGGGGCGGGGCGTTGTGAGCCGGGACGAGGGGTTCTTTGCGCTCTCTGAGCCGTGCGGCCGCTGTGGCGGGGAGGGTATGATCGTTGAGACGCCCTGTGCTGCGTGCGGGGGCGGTGGCCGGCGCCGGAGGAGCCGGCAGGTCACGGTGAGGATACCGGCCGGGGCGAGGGATGGGATGAAGATCCGGGTTCCCGGGCGGGGCAGTGCGGGGACCGACGGCGGGCCGCCGGGGGATCTCTACGTGGTCACCCGGGTCGAGGAGCATCCGCTTTTCAAGCGCCGGGGGGACGACTTCGTGTTGGAAGTTCCGGTGAGTTTTGTGGAGGCTGCGCTTGGGGCGGAGATTCAGGTTCCCCGGCCCGACGGGCGGCTGGTGAGGCTGAAGGTGCCGGCGGGCACGCAGGACGGCCGGCAGCTTCGGGTGCGCGGTGCCGGGGCTCCGAAGCCCCGGGGCAAGGAATCGGGAGACCTTATAATAAAGGTGAGGATCGTCGTGCCGGAGAGGCTCAGCCGCCGGGAGCGTGAGATTCTGGAGGCTTTTGCCGAGGAGCGCGGCGAGGACGTGCGGGAGGATCTGTTGCGTCGCGCAGGCGCTTAGAGTGAGGGATCCGGTGAGATGGCCGATGACATAAGGAACAGGCCGGTATACATGATCGGGGTCGCTGCGGAGCTGGCCGGGGTACATCCGCAGACGCTGCGGATGTACGAGCGCAAGGGGCTTATACGTCCGCGCCGGAGCATCAAGAACACCCGGCTGTATTCTCAGACGGACGTTGAGGCTTGCCGGTACATTCAGAAGCTCACCCAGGAGATGGGGATGAATCTGGCCGGGGTGGAGAAGGTGCTGGCGCTTGAGGAGCGTATCGGGCAGCTGGAGGCCGAGAATCGGCGGCTGCGCAGGAGGCTTGAGGAGCAGGAGCGGGCGCATGCCCGGAAGATCCGGGAAGTACACCGCAGCTACAGGCGCGAGCTGGTGCTCATGCCCAAGAGCGAGCTCGTCCGGCGGAGCGTATAGGGCGTGGCGGCGGCTCAGAGATGTTACCGGCATCCGGGGGAGGAGACCCGCATCACCTGCTCTGCGTGCGACCGTCCGATCTGCACGGATTGCATGGTGCAGGCGTCCGTGGGGATAAAGTGTCCCGAGTGCGCCAAGATGCCGCGGGGGGCGCGGGCCGGTGTTATGCGGCCGCACCAGATCGCCAAGGCGCTGCTCGCCGGAGTGCTGGTGGCGGTGGCCGGCATCCCGGTTGTGTACATGATCTTCCAGATTGGGTGGTTCAGCTTCATCCTCTCGGCGGCGGCCGGATACGGCGGCGGGACGCTCGTCTACCGGGCCGGGGGGCGCAATGGGGGCCCGATCTCCGTTGCGGTCTCCGTCGCGGCCGTTCTCATAGCCTTCCTGCCCTTCCTGCTGCCGCCGCTGCTCATCGGGGACTTCCCGGCCATGATCGCGATCCCCGCCCTCCTCGCGGCCCTCTTCGCTGGCCTGGCGAATCGGAAGTAGCGGCGCCGTGGACCTGAACAGGTTCACCCAGGACGCGCGGGAGGCTATAGACGTAGCCCAGGCCGTCGTCCGCAAGGGTGTCTCCAACCAGCTCGGCACCGAGCACCTGCTACTGGGGCTGCTGGCCCGGCAGGGCGGCGTGGTGCACCGGGTCTTCGGCGAGCTCGGGCTGGACCTCGGCAGCGCCCAGACCGGGACCAACGACGCCATCCGGCGCAACGAGATGCTGCGGCCGCGCACGTCGGTGGAGCAGATCTTCCTCACCCCCCGTGCCAAGAGCGCGCTGGAGCTCGCGGTCCGGGAGGCTGAGGGCCTGGGCGACGACTACGTGGGCACGGAGCACCTCCTGCTCGGTCTGTTGCGTGAGGACGAGGGGACGGCTGCGATGGTGCTGCGCGAGGTCGGGCTTGAGGAGGAGAACGCCCGCGAGGCCTTGGGGCGTGTGCGCGAGAGCGGAGGCTACCCGGAGGAGGCGCAAGACGGCCTGCTCCTCCGGCACGGCCGGGACATCACCCGGCTGGCCCGCGACGGCAAGCTGGACCCGGTAGTGGGCCGGGACGAGGAAATAAAGCGCGTCATCCAGATCCTCTCCCGCCGCACCAAGAACAACCCCGTGATAATAGGGGAGCCCGGGGTGGGGAAGACCGCCATCGTGGAGGGGCTGGCCCAGAAGATGGTCCGCGGCTACGTCCCGGAGGTGCTGCGGGACCGGCGCATCATCGGGCTGGACTTGGGATCGCTCGTGGCGGGTACCAAGTTCCGGGGCGAGTTCGAGGAGCGCCTTAAGGGCGTCATAGACGAGGTCCGGGGTTCCGGCGGCAAGGTCATCCTGTTCATCGACGAAGTGCACGACATCGTCGGGGCGGGGGCCGGAGAGGGGGCGCTGGACGCCGGGGACATCCTGAAGCCCGCGCTGGCCCGCGGGGAGATGGACGTGATCGGGGCGACCACCATCGAGGAGTACCGCAAGTACATAGAGCGCGACGCTGCTCTGGAGCGGCGCTTCCAGCCCGTTCTCGTAGAGGAGCCCACCGAAGAGGAGACGGTCGGGATCCTCAAGGGCCTGCGCGACAAGTACGAGGCGCACCACCGGGTCGAGATCTCCGACGAGGCGCTCCACGCCGCCACCGGCATGGCCCACCGCTACATCGCCGACCGGTTCCTCCCCGACAAGGCCATAGACCTGCTGGACGAGGCCGCCAGCCGGGTGCGCATCGAGGCTACCATGATGCCGGATGAGCTCCGGGAGCTGGAGCTGCGCCTGCAGGAACTGACCCGCGAGGGCGAGGCCGCCGTTCGGGCCCGGGACTACGAACGCGCCGCGGAGCTGAAACAGGAGACCGACGACATCCAGGCCGCCTACCGGAAGGCCAAAGACCGCTGGGTGCGGGAGAGCGGCATAAAGGATGTACGGGTCGGACGGGAGGAGGTAGCCCGGGTCGTCAGCGCCTGGACGGGCATCCCGGTCACCCGGATGCTCAAGGACGAGGTCGAACGCCTGCTCACGATGGAGGAGGCGCTGCACCGGCGCGTGATCGGCCAGGACGCGGCCGTGAGAGCCGTCGCGGAGGCCGTCCGGCGGGCCCGGGCCGGTCTCGCCAACCCCAACCGGCCCATCGGCAGCTTCATCTTTCTCGGACCGACCGGCGTGGGCAAGACCGAGCTGGCCCGCACGCTGGCCGAGTACCTCTTCGACGACGAGGACGCCATGATCCGGCTCGACATGTCCGAGTACCAGGAGCGGCACGCCGCGAGCCGCCTGGTCGGCTCACCGCCCGGCTACATCGGCTACGAGGAGGGCGGACAGCTCACCGAGGCCATCCGCCGCCGCCCCTACAGCGTGGTGTTGCTGGACGAGGTCGAGAAAGCCCACCCCGATGTCTTCAACATGCTGCTGCAGATCCTGGAGGACGGGCGTCTGACGGACAACAAGGGCCGCACGGTCTCCTTCGACAACGCCGTGATCATGATGACCTCCAACGTGGGCGCGCACCTGATCCCGGGCTCCCGCGAGATGCACGAGAGCTACGAAGAGATCCACGCCCGGCTCATGCAGGAGCTCGGACGCGTCTTCCGCCCCGAGTTCGTAAACCGGGTGGACGAGGTGATCGTGTTCCACGCCCTCGGAGAGGAAGAGCTACTGAAGATCACAGACCTCCTGCTCGACGGTCTCCGGAAACGCGCCGCCGAACAGGGGATCACCCTGAGCTTCTCCGAGGCGCTCAGACGGCATATCGCCCGCCAAGGCAGCGACTCACCCTTCGGGGCCCGCCCCCTCCGGCGGGCCATCCAGCGCACGGTCGAATCCCCCCTGAGCAGAGAGCTCATCGCCGGAAATTTCTCCCCGGGCGACGCCGTGCGCGCCGATCTCAGCGAAACCGGCGCCACCACCTTTGAAACCGAACCGAAAGACACCCCGAACAACAACCCTTAACCGGAGTCATACCCCGCCGAAACCCTCCGCGCCCTCCTCCCGTAACCCCCCGGCTTCAGGCGGATTTCCCCATAAATAAAGGCTTATCGAGGGGTGATAAAGCACCCCGGCAGCAGCGCAGAACAGACGTCTGAACTCGAGGTTCAATCAACCCTTATACAAAAGTTAAATTATACCTAAGAATAAGGGTAAGTTTCAAAAAATACTTTCAGAAATGCTGGCAAAGCCTTTTGGACCGTGCTAGGGTTGGAAAACATGAGAGAAGACATGGGATACATCAACGGGGTACTGGAAGAGCTGGAGATCATTGTCGAGGAAGCATCTCGGGTGCCCATGAGGCGTCATTTGGCGGTCGTGGACCGTTCGGATCTGCTCGTGATGCTGGACGAGCTTCGTTCTTCGTTGCCGGAGGAGTTGCGTGAGGCGGAGGCTATCCGCAGGGAGTGCCGGGAGGTGGTAGCGTCTGCGGAGGAGGAGGCCCGCAAGATAGTGGAAGCCGCCCGTGAGCGCGCGGAGATCATGGCGACTGAGACGGAGGTTTACCGCCGGGCTCAGCGGCGGTCTCAGGAGATCCTGGATCGGGCCGAGCGGTATGCTCAGGAGGTTACCGGCGGTTCTGAGGTCTACAGGGACCGGGTGATGGAGCAGCTGGAGAGCTGGTTTCAGGATTCGATCCTCTCGGTCGAGGAGTCGCGCCGGGAGCTGGGCGGTGGGTCTGTGCGCCGGACGCACGTCTCTCCCGTTCGGGAGGAGGAGGGGCAGCGCCGGGCCAGTTCGGCCTAGCTTTCGGCTGAGGCGCGGGCTCGCCGGTACAGGGCGAGCAGTGCCAGTGCCGAGGCGGCCAGCAGCGTTAGGGTGACGGCGAACCCGCCTTCCGGGCCGAATGCGCCGCCGGTCAGCCAGGTCGGGCCTTGCGGTTCCAGGTTCAGGATGGAGTTCTGTTCGAAGACCGTTATGCCGCTCACCGGCAACCCCCAGATGTATCCTTGAGCGAAGTTCCATGCCAGGTGGGCTCCGAAGGGGCCCCAGAGCGTTCCCTCCAGCAGGTAGTAGAGACAGAAGAAGGCTCCTGCCAGGAAGATGTTAACCACCGCTATCAGGCTTACGTTCGGGTTTGCGAGGTGCAGGAGGGCGAAGATTGATGAGGAGCCCAGGATCCCGAGCGGTACGGTGGAGCCTGCTGAGAGGTTCTGCAGCAGGTAGCCCCGGCTCACCACCTCCTCGGACATCGCCGAGAAGGCGAGCCAGACGAAGATCCCGGTTCCCCAGACCAGCGTGGCGGTGTCGAGGGCGCTCTTTCCCAGCACCATGTTCCCGGCTGCTATCTGGGGGGCTATGGGGATCGAGATCAGGGCTCCGCCGATTAGGAGGCCGCGGGCCGTGCGCCGGAGGGCTCTTGCGCGGCTTAGCCCCAGGCTGGCGAGGGAGCGCTGGTCCAGAAAGCGGCGGAAGAGGTAGGTGAGGATCAGGATCGCGGCGAGGGCGGCTCCCGACAGGGCCGAGTTCGCCGCTACCGGGTGTTCGGAGAGCGGCAGCAGGGCCGCTGCCGAGAGCGCCAGCATGGTCAGCGTGTAGGCCGTCAGGTAGAGGAAGCTGCGCAGCAGTGGATGCAGAATGCCGCTGCTGCGGGTCGCCGAGATCGACTGCAGGCTCTGGAGCTTCACCGGTCTTCCGGCGGGGCGTTGGTCTCGCGCAGGGCGTCTAGTTCGGCGTTGAGCCTTTCCAGGCCGCTCCTGATGTCCTCGGCCGCGATGCGGGCAGCCCCGGAGTCCGAGAGGGAGATCTCGGCCACCTTCAGGCGGAGCTGGAGGAGTTCCGCGGTCGTCTCCTCTATCTGCGCGTCGGCGGCGGCGAGCTCGCGCTTCAGGCGTTCGATGCTGGCGGCGGACTCCGCTTCGCGGCCCGGTGCGTGCTCTGCCTCCCGGATGGACTCGGAGAGCTTCTCGCGCCGCATCGCCACGTCGACCAGGTGATCGGCTGCGGTGTGCAGGCGTGGTACGGCGTCCGCCAGCACGGCTCTCGCGACGTCGTTCGACCCCTCGATGGCGGCCACGGCCTTCCGGTAGGCGTCCAGGGCGGCGTCCACCCGCTCGCGCGTCCTGCCCCGTGGCAGCCACCGGGCCCTGCGTTCGGGGGAGATATCATTCCGCGCGGGGGGCGAGGCCTCGTCCGTAAGTCCCAGCGCCCGGCGCTGGAAGACCGGATCTCTCGTTGCCAGAAAGACCAGCAAGACGTAGGTGATAAGGGTGAGCGGGACCGGCCAGAGCTCCAGCGTCGTCGCTGCGATGACCCCTCCGAGGACGAGCACTAGCACGGCCATGGGGCGCCGGAGCGCGCGCAGCAAGATCCTGCGCCGCTCCTGCGGGGAGAGGTCGTCGAGCGGTTCTGGCCTGCGGTCCGGGGCCGGGAGTATCATCGGGAGGGCGAATCCTCCTCCGGAATCTCCAGCCGCAGTCTCTCGCCCAGACCGAGGAAGAGCGCCCTGGCCGCGTTGCCCTTGTTTATGGCCAGGCTCAGCTTCCAGTGCGAGTCGGGGACGAGTATCAGGTCTCCGGGTTTGGCGGATCCGAAGGTCTCCACGTAGGTGACCTTCATGCTCTTCTCGCCCTTGACCTTGAGGAGCAGGGGAGAGCCGTAGTCCAGCTTCAGGTCGCTCATGCTAGCCGAGAGCCGAACGTTGCCGTAGCGGTCTATGTCTATGATCTCCGCTACCAGTTCCCGGCCGGTGCGCTGGGCGCCCGGAATCTCGATCCTCTTGAGCGTGGATGTTTCTATCTCCTCGCCCAGCTCGTCCATTCCGGTTCCGGAGGCCAGATGCGCTGCGGCGGGCGCGAAGATGTCCCGCCCGTGGAAGGTGTTGGAGACCGGCTCTATGTGGTACCTGTGGTTCGTGAGGTGCACGGCGCGCTCTATGCCGCCCAGCGCCTCGGCCGCCGGCGTGAGGAGCCCGTTGTCCGGGCCGACCAGGTGCTCCCCGCCGCGCGTGGCGATGGCCACCGCCCGCCGCTGCGTGCCCACGCCCGGGTCCACGACCGCCAGGTATACCGCGCCGTCCGGCATGTAGCGCGTGGCATGCTGCAGAACCTCCGCCCCCTGGATCACGCTGAACTCGGGGATGTCGTGCGTGATGTCCACTATGGGTGAGCGGGGCGAGATGCTCACGATCACACCCTTGCAGGACCCGACGAAGTCGCCCGCTAGACCGAAGTCCGACATGAAGCAGATAGCCCTCATGACGACAGTATAAAACCTGGCTGCTCCCGCCGGCGTGCTAGTCGGCGGGGGGGAGTGCGTTCCGAGCGCGTAGCCGGCGGAGCGCGGCGTAACCCCTCAGGCCCGTTCGGGCGAGCCGGCCCCGCAGCCGGGCGAGATCCCGGTCATAGGCCCCGGCGAACTTCTCGATTCTGCCTCCGAACTTTTTCTTGAACTGGTAGACTCCCCACAGAGGATGGCTCCGGTCTTCGGGATCGCCCGGCACGCCACCCCACATGTCGTAGCGGACGGCTCCCGCCCGCCGGGCGACGTTCATGTTCTCCCACTGCACCAGATAGGGGGCGTAGAGGTTCTGCCGGTCGGGGATGGAGGCTCCGAACAGGTAGTACGCCTCCTCGCCGAAGATCACGATGATGGCCCCGGCTACGGCCCGGCCCTCGTGACGGGCCAGGATCAGGTACGCCGGCAGATCCCGCATGAAGTCCCGGTAGTAGGACCGGGGACGGATGGCGAACCTCTGGCGGTCGGATGTCTGCTCCAGAAGCTGCAGGAAGTCCTCCAGCTCCTCCCCGGGGCCGGTGGAGACCGCGAGCTCGACGCCTTCCCGCTTCGAGCGCCGGATGCCGTAGCGGGTGTCCTTCGGCAGCCGCCGGAGCTGCTCTTCCGGATCCTCGAGAATGTCCACGAGCATCGTTATCCGGGGCTGCACGGTCTCCGGACTCCTGAAGAAACCCTCGAGTCCGGGTATGTCGCTCTCGGGGATCCTCGGCTCCACCTTGAGCAGGACCACCCCCCGCTCCCGGGCCGCCTCCCCGACCAGACTCGCCGCCTTGCACACCCCCCCGGCCGTGGCCGCGACGGGCCCGTACGGTACGTATCCGAAGTATCCGAGCCCGGCCGGAAGCTCCCGGAGCAGAACCTGTGCCGCAGCACCCGCCTCAGGGTCGTAGAGACGCAGCGGGCGCCAGCCCAGCCGCCGCCGGAACTCGCCCCATTCCCAAGACTGGGGAAAGCTGCCTCCCAGCGCCCGCACGCGGGCGTTCCATTCTCCGGATGACCTTGCCTCTTGCAAGATAGTTTCTCCGTCCCTTCTCCGGCCTTCGGCAGTCGGGTAGTTTATCTCCATTCCGGAGCGATTGCAGCGGAAGCCGGATATAATCCGGACGCATGAGGGAGAACCTCCCGGAGGAAGAGTACGTCCGACGCCAGCGGCGTATCCCGATCCTGCCCCGCCGCCCGGCCCACCTAGCCGCCGCGGCCCTGATCGCCGGCGCCTACTGGGCCGTGACCGTGGTCCTGGCCCCGATCTCCTACGGCCCGGTGCAGGTCCGCGTCTCGGAAGCCCTCACAACGCTTCCCTACCTCTACCCCCCCTCGATAATCGGGCTCTGGATCGGAGCCGCCGCCGCCAACCTCACCAGCCCCTTCGGACTGGTGGACGTAGTCTTCGGGTCCAGCCTGACCCTGCTCGCCGCACTCGTAACCCGCCATATGCCCCGCCCCTACCTCGCCCCCCTGCCCCCCGTGGTGATAAACGCCCTCGGCGTCGCCGTCATTATCACCGCCGTGCAAAACCTCCCACTCTCTACCCTGCCCGCCACCGCCGCCCTCATCGGACTCGGCCAACTCATCGCCTGCTACGGCCTGGGATACCCCCTGCTGAGAATCCTGCTCCGCGTACGCTCTCTCCCGACGCAATGATTCTTAACCTTAAACTTATATAAACCTATACCTTTGCCTTAAAAAATTTTCGTGACAAATTTTGAGGCGACTCGTAGTTATATATATTGAGTTTGTGCAATGTTGATACTCTATATATTGTGTGCAACGGGTATTGCGGGAGATAGTTCAGGCTTTAAGGACCGGGGGTTACGGGTTGCGGATTTCGTTCTTCAGTGATAATTTTCTGATCATCCGGCGGATCCTGCGGTCGGGGCTCGATCTCTCAACTGCGGGTTAAGGCCGCGGAGCTGCCGGAAGGTCTCACACGGTTGGGAGGGGCGTGTGGGGCTGGTTTCGCATCCTCCTCCGTGGGGGAGGATGGGTTTATATCGCCCCGGAGGTTAACCCCGCCTGACCTCCGGGGCGATCTTCCGGGGTTCGAAGACGGGGCCGGCGGCGGCAGTACGGGCCGTGAGCCAGTGGAGATCCTCTTCGGTAAACGGCTCCGAAGAGGTCCGGGTTGCGTATATCACTCCGACAACCTCTTCTTCCGATACGATAGGAACGGCCAGTGAGTTGGCCCAGCGGGCGTTGGTGCGGGCCTGTGGAAGGCGGCGTGGACCGGTGACCACGAGCGAGGGCTGCCGGGTTTTGATCACGAGTTCTATCACGCTGCGATCCAGATCGGAGTCCGTGCGGTGGGGTACGCCGGATCTGGCCAGCACGTTCATGTCCGGCACGCCGATGACGTTCACCCGGTCGGCTTTCAGTTCGTTTTGGATCTTCCGGGCTATCTCGGCGGGCGGGGTATCTGGGGGGATGGTTCCGGGTTTGGATTGCCGGAAGACGAGCTGGGAGTTAAGGGTGAAGTTGACGGCTGTTGCGGCCAGGATGCCGAGCAGGGCCGCCGGGATGTAGGCGTAGTCAGCCATGGTCGTCGGGAAGAGGTGTCCGGCGTCCTTCAGCGGGTAGTAGACGGCGAAGTTAGCGCCCAGAGCCAGGATTGCGACCGGGTATGAGAGGGCGCCGCGCATGAGGAAGTGAATCCTGCTGGCGTTGCGCACATCGCGCCAGGTGAAGGCATTGTTGAGTAGGAAGTTGCTCATGATGCTCGCGCCCACGGCCAGCATCCAGGCGACCGTCTTATCCGCGCCCGCCAGCTCCACGAGCGAGATCAGGACCGCCATGTTCACCACCACGCCGGAGGAGCCTACCATGGCGAACTTCCAGAACCTACCCGCCGACGGAACGTACCAGAAGAGGCTCAGGATGTGGGAGAGGTACTCCAGGCCCTGCCGCAGGGTGGCCTTGGAGGTTCCCGAGCGGCGGGGCTGAAACCTAAACGGTATCTCGCGCACCTTCAGGTCTGGGGCACAGACCAGGATCTCCAGCAGCACCTTAAAGCCCGTGGGGCGGAACTGGAGGCCGGAGATGGCGCGCGTCCGCACCAGAAAGAAGCCCGTCAGGGGGTCGGTGGTCTTGCGCGCTTCGCTGAAGACGAGCTTCGCCAGCAGTCTGCTGCCCCGGGATATGATCCGGCGCGCGGGGCTCGCGAGCCCCGCGTACCCGCCGCCTCTGGCGTAGCGGCTCGCCACCACGACGTCTGCGCCCGAGCTCTGGGCCACCTTCAGCATCTCCCCGACCTTCTCCGGCGGGTGCTGGAGGTCGGCGTCCATCACGCAGGTGTACTCGCTCTCGGCCAGTTCCATGCCCGCGATCACGGCCGTCGAGAGGCCGCCGCGCTGTTCGGCCTCGTCCCGGTGGATCAGGCGGATGCGCGGATCTCTCCTTCGTAGCTCCTCGATGACCTCCGGGGTCTCGTCCGAGGAGTCGTCGATGAAGACTATGCGGTAGTCCAGTCCGGAGAGCGCCCCGGAGAGCCGTTCGGCGAGCTCGGGGACGTTCCCGGCCTCGTTGCGGGTCGGGATCACCAGCGTGAGCAGGGGTCTGGTCGAGCCTTGATGCGCCGGTTTCATGACCGCTCTAGGCTAGCATACGGAGCCCGGAGGCCCAAAATTCCGCGGTAGACTAACGGACTGTAATTGCAGCGGCGAGAGGAGGACGGATCTTGGCGGATCTCAGACGGGCACACGTCTACGTGTCGGGCAGAGTGCAGGGGGTCTTCTTCCGGGACTCCGCACGGGAGGAGGCTGAGCGCCGCGGTGTGACCGGCTGGATCAGGAACCTCCCCGATGGCCGGGTGGAGGCCGTATTCGAGGGAGAGCCGAAGATGGTGGACGAGATGGTGGAGTGGTGCGGAGAAGGACCGAAGCATGCCCGGGTGGAGAACGTGGATGTGAGCTACGAGGAGGCCGCGGGCGGGTTCTCCGGATTCGAGGTTCGGTGAACGGGCTGCCTCCCGAGTTGCGGGAGCTGCTCCAGGCCTCTGGTGTCGGGATCGCGGAGCGCCGGAAGATAGACCACGGTACCCAGTACCGCCTCGTCCGCACCGGAGAGGAAGCCGTGCTCAACGTCTACCGCACGGGCCGGATCTCCGTCGGCGGTAAGCCGTCGAGGCTGAGGGACCTGCTCGAGAACTGGCGCGTCTCGCGGGGAGGCCGGAAGGCTCCAGAGAGCCGGACACCCCCGGCCAGCCCGGTACCCCGCGTGGGGACCGACGAGGCGGGCAAGGGAGATTACTTCGGGCCGCTCGTCGTGGCCGGGGTGCGGGTGAGGGGAGCGGAGGCCGCAGCCGCTCTGGAGAGGATCGGAGTCCGGGACTCCAAGACCCTGAGCGGGAGCAGGGTCCGCAGTGCGGCCGGGGAGGTCGTGGCCGCGGCGGGAGAGGAGAACGTGCGCATCCTCTCACTGAGCCCGCCCGAGTACGAGACCCGGCGGGCGGCCGCCGGCAGCGTCCCCAGGCTGCTCGGGGAGCTGCACGCCGAGATCATCAACGAGCTTTGCGCCGGGGTGGAGCTGGCCGTCGTGGACGCCTTCGGAGCCGAAGCTCTGGTGCGGGATCTGATCCCCCCCGGCCTGCGGCTGGAGATGAGACCGCGAGCCGAAGATGATGCGGCCGTCGCAGCGGCCTCCGTGCTGGCCCGGGACCGCTTCCTGCAGGACCTGGAACGGCTCTCCGAAGAAGTCGGATTCGATCTGCCCCGGGGCGCTACACACGTGCTCGACGCAGCCCGGCGGGTGGCCGAAACCGGGGGAATGGAGGCACTGAAGCGCGTGGCGAAGGTTCACTTCGTCACCACCCGCCAAGCGCTCGAAAACGCAAGGGGAGATGTCGGAAGGAGCACCGGATGATAGATCTGCGCAGCGATACCGTCACACGCCCGACGCCGGAGATGCGGCGCGCGATGGCCGAAGCTCCGGTCGGAGACGATGTGTTCGGGGACGACCCGACCGTGAACGAACTGGAGAAATACGTCGCGGACCTCCTGGGCAAGGAGGCCGCAATCTACGCGCCCTCCGGGACCATGACCAACCAGATGGCCCTCCACATCCAGACCCGCCCCGGAGACGAAGTCCTCCTGCACGCCGGAGCCCATATCTACAACTATGAGGCAGGAGCCCCGGCACTCCTCTCCAGCGTGCAGGTGCGCCCGCTGCCCGGTGAAGGCGGTACCGTCTCCCCCGAAACCCTGCGCGAAGCCTTCCGGCCCGAGGACGTCCACTTCCCGCGGCCCCGGCTGCTCTGTCTGGAGAACACCCACAACGCCGCCGGCGGCAGGGTATACCCGCTGGAGAGCTTCCGGGCGGTAGTAGATGAAGCCCGCAACCTCAACCTGAGAGTTCACCTGGATGGGGCCCGGATCTTCAACGCCCAGGCCGCGACCGGCATCCCGGCCCGCCACTGGTGCGAGCTTGCCGACACGGTCTCCGTTTGCTCCTCCAAGGGACTCGGAGCCCCGGTCGGCTCCCTGCTCGCCGGTGATGAGCAGACCATCGAGAGAGCCCGGCGCGCCCGCAAGGCCTTCGGCGGCGGGATGCGTCAGGCCGGGATCGTCGCCGCCGGAGCACTCTACGCTTTCCGCAACCACATAGACCGGCTCGCCGAAGACCACGAACGAGCCCGCCGGCTGGCCGAAGGAATCGCAGAACTCGGCTACCGGACCACGCCGCCCGAGACCAACATCGTGCTCGTCGAGGTCGGCGATGTCGCGCAGTTCCTGAGAGAGCTGGCGCAGGAGAACGTGCTGGCCACGCCCGCCGGTCTCACGACGGTCCGCTTCTGTACCCACCTGGACGTGGGGGATGAGGGCGTAGAACATGCCATAGCGGCCGTGGCGGGGATCCGTAAACGGGTTTAGCCTGTAGTGAAGGTAGAAGTTATGCGCGTGGCGGGTGAGGAGCTCGAGACTGCTGCGGAGCTGCTGGGATGCTTTCTGCGGGGAGGGGAGCTCCCCCGGGGGTTTCTGGAGTTGCTGGCCCGCCACGTAGATGCCGGAACGTTCGAGGTGTTCGTCGCCCGGCTGGGGGAGGCCGCGGGCGTCGCGACCGTCTCCTATCGGCCGGCCGCGGCAACAGGAGGAGAGTTCGCCGCCATCGAGGACCTCTACGTGAGACCGGAGTACAGGGGCCTGGGCGCAGGAAAGGCGCTGGTGCGGGCGGTCGAAGAACGGTGTGTGGAGAGGAGTATATCTTACATCGAGGTTCAGGTATCCGGAGATGCCGGCGGCTTCTACGCGGGGATCGGTTACGGACCGGAGGGCGGGGTCCGGGTTCTGTCTCGCTCGCTGCTCCTGGGGGGGTAGAGGTCCAGGGCCTCGTAGACGGAGACCTCCCGGAATCCGAGCCTGGCGTAGAAGTTCCGAGCCCGTTTGTTGGCGGCGGCGACCTGGAGTGCCATTCCGTCGGCGCCCGTGCTTCTGGCCCATTCGAAGCACCGGCGGACGAGGGCTCTTCCCACCCCCCGGCTGCGCCAGTCGGGGTGCACGAAGACGTCTTCGACCGTAGCCCAGGTGCGGGGTACGAAGGCTGGGGTGCTGCCGCGCAGCTCGCCGGTGAGGAAGCCTATCACCTTGTCGCCGGCGGTTGCTACGAAGAAGCAGGTCTCACGGCTGCTGGCGAGCTCGCGCAGGAAACGGCGCATCATATGTTCGGCGTTGGGGGTGGGGGTGTAGATCTCGTCGTAGGTGGCGTGCTCTCTGGCGTTCATCATCCAGAGGCGCGCTACGGTGTCCGCGTCTTCTCTGGTTCCCCGGCGGATTTGGAACTCGTCTGTGGTCATACGTTAATCTTAGCGAATGAGGCGGGGCCTGCGTGGGCGGAGCCCGCTTTACTTTTCCTGCCGGTGGCAGATATATTAAGTTCCGTTCTCAGAAGCGCGAGAGGAGGTGCGGGCACCCGAGGTATTGTAAGACGAGAGAGGTAGACCCCGGCCGGAAGCGTTGGGGTGGGCGGGAACAAAGCAGACAGAGCAAGCGCCAGGGCTCCCGGCAGTCCGGGAGTTGACGAGGTGGGTGTTGATCGAGTTTTTCGGCGGGTGCGCCCCGGCCCACGGGCGGTCGTCAGGGCGGTCACAAAACGCGGCGGCGACGTCGCGGACAAAAGGCCGTCCGGGCCCGTAGAAGCTTCCCCCTTCCCTGCCACCGTTTATCCGGCCGGACACGTGGAGCTAGAGGAGGAGAAGCATGTGCGGCATAGTAGGGTATACGGGTAAAGACCGCTGCGTAGACGTATTGCTGGACGGGCTCAGGCATCTAGAGTACCGGGGCTACGATTCGGCCGGGCTGGCGCTCCAGACGCCCCGGGGCATAGAGACGATCAAGGAGGCCGGTCAGCTCTCCCGGCTGGTGGCGGTGGTCGGATCGCACAACGGGCGCTACGATGAGGCGGTCTCCGGAATCGGGCACACCCGCTGGGCCACCCACGGCCGGCCGAACCAGGTGAACGCCCATCCCCACACGGGCTACGGCGGCCGGGTCGCGGTGGTGCACAACGGGATCATCGAGAACTTCGCCGAGCTCCGGGAGGAGCTGGAGCGCCGGGGGCGGCGGTTCGTCTCCGAGACGGACACGGAGGTGATTGCGCACCTCGTCGAGGAGCGTCTGGAGGCCGGGGATAAGCTGCGGGAGGCGGTGGCCGCGGCCATGCGGTGTCTGGAGGGGGCGTTCGCTATTGCGGTTATCAGCTCGGAGGAGCCCGGCACGATAGTCGCCGCCCGCAAGCAGAGCCCGCTCGTAGTGGGGCTCGGCGAAAACGAGAACTACGTGGCGAGCGCCATCCCGGCGCTGCTCGGGCGCACGCGCCGCTTTCTCGTCGTGGAGAACGGCGAGCTGGTCACCATCACGGCGGACTCGGTCGAGCTTACGAGCCTTGGCGGGGAGCGGATAGAGCGCGAGGTGCTGGAGGTGGATTGGGATGCGGAGGCCGTGGAGCTCGGCGGCTACGAGGACTACATGCTGAAGGAGATCCATGAGCAGCCCGCGGCCGTGCAGAGGACGCTGGCCGGGCGGCTGGATGCTGGCGGGGGGATCGATCTCTCGGAGTCCGGGGTGGATCTCGCCGGCATCCAGCGGATCGCCGTGGTCGCCTGTGGCACGGCCTACCACGCCGGGCTGCTCGGCAAGTACGCCATCGAGCGGCTGGCGCGCCTCCCCGTGGAGGTCTGGGTGGCGAGCGAGTACCGCTACGCCCACCCGATAGGAGATGACCGGACGCTGGCCGTTGCCATCTCGCAGAGCGGGGAGACCACGGACACCCTGGCCGCGGTGGAGACGGCGCGGGGATTCGGAGCGAAGGTGCTCGCCATAACCAACACGCAGGGATCGCTCATAACCCGGGAGTCGGACGGCATACTGCTCACCGCGGCGGGGCCCGAGATCGCGGTCGCCTCCACCAAGGCGTTCCTCACCCAGGTAGCGGTGATGTACCTGCTGGCGCTGGAGCTGGCGCGGGTCCGAGGGACGCTCCCGGAGGAGGAGCTGCTCGCACTCGGACGCGAGCTGCGCCGCATCCCGGAGCGCATCCAGGAGACGCTGGATCTGGTACAGGGCCGGATGGGGGAGGCCGCCGGGCTCTACGAGGACGCCCGCAGCTCGCTCTTCCTGGGGCGGGGCGTCTCCTACCCCGTGGCGCTCGAAGGGGCGCTAAAGCTGAAAGAGGTCTCTTACATCCCCTGCGAGGGATACCCGGCCGGGGAGATGAAGCACGGCCCGATAGCCCTGGTGGATGAGAGGTGTCCGGTCGTGGCCGTGATGGGGCGGGGCGTCTTGCGGGAGAAGACGCTCTCCAACGTCGAGGAGACGGCGGCCCGCGGAGCGCGCGTGATCTCGGTCGCCGCCAGGGACGACGCGGACGCGGCCCGGCTCTCCGAGGTACTGCTCCCCGTTCCCGAGCTGCCCGAGCTCCTCGGCCCGCTGGTCGCCAGCGTGCCGCTGCAGCTCCTCGCCTACCGGGTCGCCAGGGACCGGGGCCTGGACGTGGACAAGCCGCGCAACCTGGCCAAGAGCGTGACGGTGGAGTAGCCGGCTCTAGCAGACCACGCTGAGGGCTCCGGGCTCCACCCTGAACCGCATCGGGAGCTCGCCCCACGGCTCGCCGTCGAGCTGCACCGGAACCGGGGCTTCCACGGATCTGGCGGAGAGGCGGCGGACGGTGAAGGCGGGCAGGCAGTCCTCCAGCGGCCGGCGGACCAGGATGCGTATCAGCACATCTGGGCGCAGTAGCGTGGAGGTGTCCTCGATCACGGTGACGTGCAGCGAGCCGTTATCAAGCAGACTCTCCCGGGCGACCCGGTAGCTTCCGCCGTAGAAGTGGCCGTTGGCCACGATAACGAAGCGGGCGCGGTGAAGCCGGCCGCCGGCGTTTATCTCCAGAAGCGGGAGCCTGCTCCGGAAGTGGACGTTCAGCGCGGTTAGCACGAAGGCCGGGGCTCCGAGGCGCCGCTTCAGCCCCGGCGGCACCGAGCGGACCACCAGCGCGTCGAAGCCTAGTCCGGCCATGCAGGCGAACCGGCGCTCCCGGCCCTCGGCGTTGCGGGCGACGCCGAGGTCTATCTTCCGGCTCTTGCCGGCGAGTATACGGCGGCAGGCAGCCTCTGGGCTCAAGGGGATCCCCAACTCCCTCGCCAGCACGTTCGCCGTGCCGAGCGGCAGAACGCCCAGCGTGGCGCCCGGGGAGAGGCCGTTTACGATCTCGTTTATCGTTCCGTCGCCGCCGGCTGCGATGACGAGGCGGGCCCCGGCACGCCGGGCAAGAGTGGTGGCGTGCCCCGGGGCCTCCGTCTCCCGGATCTCGGGGGCCGCGCCCGCGGTGTGCAGGATCTCGATGCAGCGCTCCAGGCGGTCCCGTCGGCCGGTTCCCGAGCTCAGGTTCGCTATTATCACCGGCTCCATCCGCTCCCATGATAAGCGCTTCGCCGAGAACCGGGGCTTTCCCCGGCTCTCCCGCTGGCGTACCATAGAGCGCATGGAAGATTTCATCGTACCCGGGGTCGGGGTGGACGTGGTGGACGTGGAGCGTATGAGGTTCGCGCTGGAGCGGACGCCGAAGATCCGGCAGCGCCTCTTCACCCCGGCAGAGATAGAGTACTGCGAGAAATACCGGTTCTTCGACCGGCACTACGCCGGGCGGTGGGCTGCCAAGGAGGCCGTGTGCAAGGCTCTGGGGTGCGGGCTCATCCAGTGGAACGGGGTGGAGGTGATCCGGCGTCCGCGCCGCGCTCCGACCGTGCGGCTGATGGGCAAGATCGCGGAGTTCGCCCGCAGGGTGGGGGTATCGGAGGAGCAGATCTCCATCTCCATCTCCCACTCGGAGCTCTCGGCCGTCGCCGTGGCGACCATAGAGCGGGGAGACTCCGGTTTCCCGCTGCCGGACTCCAGTTCGGGATGAAGGTCCTCTCCGCCGGCGAGATGGGGCTTGCCGACCGGCGCTCCCAGGAGCTCGGCATACCCGAGATTGCGCTCATGGAGCGGGCCGGGGTCGGGATGGCACGGGTCATTCTGGAGCGCTGCGCGCCGCGGCGGGCGCTGGTCATCGCCGGCGGCGGCAACAACGGCGGCGACGGATTCGTGGTCGCCCGGGAGCTCCACCGGGCGGGAGTAGAGGTCTCCGTCTTGCCGGTAAAGGAAGAGTACACGGGCAGCCCGGGAACGAACCTGAGGATCCTGCGGAACCTCGGCGTGCGGCTCATCGGTCCCGGGGAGCTTGACGCCGGGCTCGGAACGGCGGAGGTGGTGGTGGACGCCCTGCTCGGGACCGGGGTGCGGGGAGCACCGCGGGAGCCCGCGGCCGGTCTCATCGGGAAGATGAACGCCGCCTCCGCTCCGGTCGTGGCGCTGGACGTCCCCTCGGGCGTGAACGCGGAGACCGGAGAGGTGGAGGGGGTTGCCGTCCGGGCCGGGCTGACGGTGGCGGCGCACGCGGTGAAGCTGGGGTGCGTGATCTCGCCGGGCCGGGAGCACGCCGGGGAGAACGTGGCGGTGGATATCGGGGTGCCGCCGGAGGCGGACGTGAAGCCTGCGGTGGAGTGGACGACCGCCGGCACGCTGCGCGGCCTGGTGCCGCGCTTGAGGGAGCCCGCGCACAAGTACTCCGCCGGGACGCTGCTCGTCGTGGCCGGGAGCCGCAGGATGACCGGGGCGGCAGAGATGGTCGTCCGCGGGGCGCAGCGCGCCGGGTGCGGCATCGTCTTCCTGGCGACTGCCGGGAGCGCGGCGCAGTCGCTGGACGCCCGGCTCACGGAGGCTCTCGTCTCCGGTGTGGCGGAGGATCGTGGAGGGAGCATGGCCTCCGGCGCGCTGGAGGATATCCTGCAGCTCGCAGAGCGCGCCGCAGCGGTCGTGGTGGGGCCCGGGATCGGCCTCGGCCAGGAGCGCCGGGAGCTGGTGGAGGGGGTTCTGCGGGGGGTGGAGGCCCCAGTGCTGCTGGACGCCGACGCGGTGACGGTGCTCGCGGGTTCGGAGGCGTTGGCGCGGCGGACGGCTCCGGCCGTTGTGACCCCGCACGCCGGGGAGCTGGGCCGCCTGTTGGGCTCGGGGGCGAGGGAGGTCTCGGAGCGCCGTCTCGCGTCCGCCCGCCGCGCCGCAGAGGAGCAGGGGTGTTGCGTGCTGCTCAAGGGTTCGGACACGATAGTCGTCGAGGGGGAGCGGGCTTCCGTCAACTCGACCGGGAGCGTGGCGCTCGCCACGGCGGGTACGGGGGATGTGCTCTCCGGGATCATCGGGGCTTTGGCCTCGCGGGGGATAGAGGTCTATGACGCGGCCCGGGCCGGCGCGTGGGCGCACGGCCGGGCGGCCGAGATCTGGCTGGAGCGGACGGGCTGGCCGCGGGAGAGCCTGGTCGCAACGGATCTGCTGCCGCACGTGCCGGAGGCCCTGCGGGAGCTGGAGTAAGAGAGGAAGGGTAATGAGTGCGGAGAATCCGGATATCCGGAATCTGAAGGTCAGGGACGTCATGCACGCCGACTGGCCGCGGCTGAGCCCGGACGGCACGGTGGAGGGGGTGATCCAGCTCTTCGCCGAGCGCAACATATCCGGCGCTCCGGTGGCGGATGAAGGTGGTGAACTGCTCGGGATCGTGACCGAGGGCGATCTCATCCTGCAGGACGCGGAGATAGAGGCCCCCGGGTTTCTGGACATCCTCGGCGGCATGATCCCGCTCGGGAGCTGGGAGGAGTACCGGGAGGAGGTGCGCAAGAGCGCCGGGGTGAGCGTGCGGGACGTAATGACCCGGGACCCGGTCACGATAGACGGGGACGCCAGCCTCTCGGAGGCCGCGACCACGATGTCTAGAGAGGGGGTGAGAATCCTGCCCGTTGTGGGGGGTGGGGGGAGGCTTCTTCTGGGCGTCATCACGCGCATGGACATACTGGCGCTGCACATTCTGAGGCCGAACCCTTGACCCAGGGCCGTACCTGGGCCGAGATAGACCTGGGCGCGGTCCGGAGCAACGTCCGGTCCATACTCCGGAGGCTCCGGAGCGGGGCGGAGCTCATGGCTGTGGTGAAGGCAGACGCCTACGGCCACGGCGCGGTCCGGGTCGCCCGCGAAGCGCTTGCGGCCGGAGCGAGCCGCCTCGCCGTCGCAACCCCTGAAGAGGGTGTGGAGCTGCGGCGCGCCGGCATAAGCGAGCCCGTCCTGGTCTTTACAGACACCCCACCGGAGAAGTTCCCGCTCGCGGCCGAATACCGGCTGGAGGTTACGGCGCACTCCCTTCCGGCCGCCCGGAGGATAGCCGGACGGCCGGGGCTGCGAGCACACCTGAAGGTGAACACCGGCATGAACCGCTGGGGCGTGAGCCCGGAGGAGGCCGGAGAGGCGCGGAAGCTCCTGGGGGAACGGCTGGCCGGTGTCTACACCCACGTCGCCTCCGCCGATACCGATCCCGAGACCACCCGGAAGCAGATCGAGCGCTTCGAGAGCGTTCTGCGGGCGCACCCGTTCTCCGGGGCGCTCGTGCACGCGGCCAACTCCGCCGGTACGCTCTGGTACCCGGAGGCGCACTACGACTGCGTGCGCCCCGGGATCGCGCTCTACGGCCTGCATCCGCTTGGAGACTCGGGGGATCCCGCCGGAGAGGGGCTGCGGCCGGCCCTCAGGCTGGTCAGCTACGTGGCCCAGGTGCGCCGCCTGAGGCCCGGTGACGGGGTCTCCTACGGTCTGACCTTCCGGGCCGGAGAGGAGATGTTCGCCGCCACCGTGCCGGTCGGGTACGCCGAGGGCTACCTGCGGGCACTCTCGGGGCGCTCCCGGGCGCTCATCGGGGGCGTGCGGCGTCCCATCCTGGGCCGGGTGACGATGGACGCGGCGGTCTTTGCCGCCGATGAGTCGGTGAGCGTCGGGGACGAGGTCGTGCTGCTCGGGGAGCAGGGCGACGAGAGGATCCCGGCCGAGGAGCTCGCGATCTGGGCCGGCACGATAAACTATGAGGTCACAACCCGGATAAACCCCGTCCGCGTCGAGAGGAGATATCTGAGAGAGTGAGAGACCTGAACTGGCGGAGCGCCTTCCGGAAGGCGACCATCTTCACCATCCTGTGGCTGGGGCTGGTCTATCTGCTGGACCGCATCAGCCCCGGCCTCTTCGGGCTGGAGAGCCGGGAGCAGTGGATTCCGCTGCTCATCAACGGCGTGTTCTTCTTCTTCCTCTATGCTCTGCTCTTCGCCTGGCTGGAGAAGCGCCGGGACCAGCGCCTCGCCAGACTCAAGGCCCAGAAGAAAGAGCAGCGCGAGGACGAGCCCCGGGAAGCCGGGCCGCTCAAGGGCCGGCCGAACCCGAACACCAGCCGTAGGAAGCTCCGCCGGCGGAGGCGCTAGCACGGTCGCGTTGCTGGAGGCCCTGCGACAGCCGCTGGACCGGGAGGAGCTGATCCGGCTCGTCCCCGAGCTCGGGTTGAGCCGCAGCCTACGCCAGAGCGAGTACCACCACCTGGATGCTCTCGACCACGTGCTCGACACCGTGCGGCTCGTGCGCCGGGAACTGGAGGAGGGGGAGCTCGGAGCGGAGGTGAGGCGGCCGGCCGGGCTGCTACTCGCCGCCCTGCTGCACGACATAGCCAAGCCGGTTACCCGCGGCGAGCTGGACGGGCGCGTGCTCTTCGTGGCCCACGATACTTTAGGCGCCCGGCTGGCGGCCCGCATCTGCGCCCGGGTGGGAGCGGACGCCGAGACCGCGGATCTCGTAGCCACCCTGACGGAGCTGCACCTCAAGATCGGATTTCTGAACCACCGCTTCACCGACTATCCGGCCCCGCGCCTGGCCCGGGCCGCCGGACCTTTCGGCGAGGAGCTGGCGGTCCTCTGCTGGGCCGACCGGCTCGCGGCGCAGGGACCGAAGCTCAAGCCCGAGCACCTGAGTCGCCACCGGGAGCTGTGCGCCGGGTTCCTGCGGGCCAGCCGGGAGCTCGGACCGTATCCCCTGCCGGACTACGGCGAGCTCGCAGGACGGCTGGGGCTCGGGCGAACGGAGGCCGGTTTCGTGGCGAGCCGCATCCGGCTGCTGGAGGCCCGGGGACTCAAAAGACGGGAGGCCGTGGGGTTAGCCTCCGGGTTGTACCGGTACCTGCGGGGGACCCGGACTGCGGTAGAATAGGCGAGAAGAGGAGGGAAGCTCTTCTAGAAAGAGGTGCTGAAGTTGGCCGAGAAGCAGGAGATCACCTGGGACCCCGAGGCGGACCGGAGGATAAAGCGCAGTCCGTTCCTGATGCGCCGCTTTATCCGCAAGCGCATAGAGGACCGGGTGCGCTCCCGCGGCCGCACGCACGTCACCGAGGCCGACGTGGACGAGAGCGCCCGCATGTATCGCCAGTACCGCTTCAAGTAGTCAGAAACGCGCAGCAGCTCAGGAGGGAGAGGGCCCCCGGACGGTTGCCCGGAGGGCGCTTCCGGGGTTCAGAAGGGCGGTTGATCTCGACCCACACACGCGTCGAGTCTCGGTGATCCACACCCCAGCGGTCGGCTATGGCGTCCACGACGTGGAGACCCCAGCCGGAGCTTCCGTCCGGGCCGGGGGGGCGGAGGGTGGCCTCGAAGCCGGGGCCGGGGTCGGCGACCTCCAGCCGCACCGAGTCGCCGGAGAGGGCGACCCTGAGCTCTATGACGTCTTTCGAGCCCAGCCGGGCGTGCCGGACGCTGTTGGTGACGAGCTCGCTCACCAGCAGCCGCAGGTCGCTCAGTAGCGGCTCCGGTACGTGACCGGCCAGCCGGCCGAGCGACCTGCGGGCCGCCGCGACCGAGTCCGGTGTGGGGGGGAACCTATGTTCGATCTCCAGCTCCATCTTCTCGCCACTGAGATGAGCATACCCGCCGCTCCCGGGAAAGAAACCCTCTCGGCCCGCTTAGCGCAATCCGAAGTCCATTACCGGGCCCTTCGGAACGATGCCGGTCGGGTTTATGCTCCGGTGACTCCCGTAGTAGTGGAGCTTGATGTGCTCTACGTCCACGGTTTCGGCGACGCCCGGCAGACCGTAGATCTCACGTGTGAAACGCCAGAGGTTAGGGTAGTCTACGATGCGGCGCAGGTTGCACTTGAAGTGCCCGTGGTAGACGGGATCGAAGCGCACCAGCGTCGTGAACATGCAGACGTCGGCCTCGGTCGGCCGATCGCCGCAGAGGTAGCGCCGTTCCCCGAGTACCTCCTCCCAGTGGTCCAAAGCTTCGAAGAGTCCGGTAACGGCCTCCTCGTAAGCCTCCTGCCTTGAGGCGAAGCCCGCCCGGTAGACGCCGTTGTTGACGGGTTCGTAGATGGAATCTATCGTCTCGTCTATCTGGCTGCGCAGATTCTCCGGACAGAGGTCTGCGTCGCGGGTTGCGTACTCCCCGAACTCCAGGTCCAGCATGCGCATTATCTCGCGGGACTCGTTGTTAACGATGGTTCGCGTCTCCGAGTCCCACAGCACGGGTACGGTCACCCGCCCGGTATAGTCCGGTTGCGCCTCGAGGTAGAGCTCGCGCAGGTACCGCCGGCCGCCGAGCCTGTCCGGGTACTCATCGGAGAACTCCCAGCCGTCTTCCAGCATGAGCGGAGCTACCACAGAGACCGGGATGGCGCTCTCCAGCCCCTTGAGCTTGCGCATGATGAGCGTCCGGTGTGCCCAGGGACAGGCGAGCGAGACGTAGAGGTGGTAGCGTCCCGCTGCGGCCGGATAACCGCTCTCGCCGCTTGCCGTCACCCGTCCTCGGAACCGGGTCGGCCGGCGCCTGAAGCGGCCGCTTTCGTCCTGCAGCTGATCCTCGGTCTTCCACACGCCCTCTACGAGCATTCCCATGCGCGCCGGTCTCCCTTCCGGTAGGGTACTCCCGACCGCAGAGTCTACACCCTCGCGCAGAGCCGCGGAGATCCGTCAAGCGCCGCGGCTCCGGATGCTTCACACTCTTGCCGGTTTTTGGATCCAGCCCTCTTCCGCGAAGTGCTCCACGTAGTTCTCCACGATCCCGGGCCCGAGGCCGGGGTGCTGCGGGCCGCCGCTCCGTAGCGCCCGGCGGGTGTTGGTGTCGTCGTAGAAGTTGCCGTCCCACAGCTTGCGCGTTTCGGCCCCGTGCAGCACGCCGCGCAGGACCCCGCCGCCTCCGCCGCGATCCCGCCACTCCTTCAGCCAATCCGGATAGGACAGCGGCTCTACCGGGTAGCCGAGGTTCCGGATCCAACCGAACACCTCCCGCGCTAGCGGCGGAGCCGGGTTGGCGAGGTGGAAGGTGCCCCCGGCGGTTTCCGGATCGCCGGCGAGGCGAACGATCGCGTCGCTGACGAAGTCCACGGGGGTCATCTCTACGCGCCAGTCCTCTGCCACGGGCGCGCGGCCCATCCGGATGGACTCCGCGATGAGCGCCGTGAGGAAGTCCCGGGGGTTGGAGGACCCGCTCTCGCTGTGCCCGGAGATGTTCCCGGGCCGGTAGACGTTCGCCGGGAGACCTCTCTCCCGGGCCTGGCGTACCAGCATCTCGGAGACCCATTTGGTCTGGCCGTAGCCATCCTCTTGGGTGCCGGCCAGGGCGGGGAGGTCGGCATCCTCCCGGCAGCGTCCCGTGCCGGCGGGGAAGATCCCGTTCGTGGAGACGTAGTGCAGCGGCTTGGCCCGGTGGCGGCAGGCGAGGCGCAGCACCTCGCGCGTCCCGTCCACGTTGGCGGGCTTCAGCTCGGGGTAGGGATAGACGAGGTTTACCCGCGCTGCGGCGTGGAGTATGAGGTCCGTACCGCGGGCGAGAGCGTCGAATTCCTCCTCCGGGAGGCCCAGGCGGGGGTTGCTCAGATCGCCGGGGACCGGCGTGATCCTCTGCGCGGCCTCCGGACTCCAGAGCCCGTAGCGCGCGAGGTTCTCCCGCAGGGGGGCCAGCGGGGGAGACCCTTCGCGCGGACGCACCAGGCAGCGGATCTCGGCCCTCGTCTCCCGCAGGAGCGCATCCAGCAGGAAGGCTCCCAGGTAGCCGGTCGCCCCGGTTAGGAGGATGCTCCGCGCGTCCCGCAGGGAGAGGTCTCCGGCAGGACCTTCCGGTGCTATCTCCGGCTCCAGCCTCCCCTCGGAACGCAGGTCCGGCCTCCGCTGCGGCCGTCGGGGCTCCCGGCCCTCCAGTGCGTCACAGAGGCCCGCGACGGTCGGGTGGGCCAGGAAGCGGGGCATCGAGATACGAACGCTGGAGGCCCCCTCCACACGGGTCAGCATCTCCGCGGCGGCGAGCGAGTGCCCGCCCACGTCGAAGAAGTTGTCCGCGGGGCGCACATCGCCGGGCTCCAGCCCGATGACCTCCTCCCAGATGCGGGCGAGCGCGGCCTCTCGCTCGCGGCGGGAGGCCGCGGCGGAGAGCCTATCCGGCACACCGGGAGCGGGATTCGTCCGGGGCGGAGGCGGGGGGAGACGCCGCCGGTTCACCTTACCGGACGTCTCCTGCAGTGGCAGCTCCTCCAGCTCCACGTAGACGGCGGGGATCATGTAGTGCGGCAGGCGCTCCTGCAGGATTCGCCGGATCTCCGGGCTGCGGCCCGCGGTGTCTATCTCCCAGCCGGAGTGACGGCCCGCGCGCTCCTCCCCGGAGGCGGGGAGGAGGTAGGCGACGAGACGTTTGTCCTCGCCCTCTCCGCCCTCGGCCACGACGACGCAGCCTTCGACGGCGAGCAGCTCCTCTATGGCGCTCTCCACCGCTCCCAGCTCGACGCTGTAGCCCCGGATCTTCACCATGAAGTCCACACGGCCCAGGATCTCCAGCGCACCGTCCGGCAGCCGGCGGGCCCGGTCGCCGGTGCGGTACATGCGTCCCTCTCCTGCGAACGGATCCGGGACGAAGCGCTCGGCCGTGATCTCCGGGCGGTTCACGTACTCCCTTGCCAGGCACCTCCCGCCGACCCAGAGCTCGCCGGGTTCGCCGTCTGGTACGGGGTTGCGGTCCTCATCCAGAATGTAGGTGCGATCCGGGTCCAGCGGGCGGCCTACCGGGCAGTAGGTGGAGCCGGCCTCTGCCAGCTTGCGCAGGTCGCCCGCGGCCACCTCGTGCGTCTCGCTGATGCTGTACACGTTCAGCAGCCGGGTCTCCGGCAGTAGCGCCAGCGCGCGCCGCGCCAGCGCCCGGGTGACGACCTCGCCGTTGAGCCACAGCGTCCGCAGGCCGGCGAGCCGGCGGGTGACCTCCGCGCCGCAGGCGTTCAGCACGGCCTCCAGCAGCGAGGGGGTCATGAGGGTCTCCGTTATCCGGTACTCCTCCAGGAAGCGGACCAGCGCGGGCGGGTCGTAGATCACGTCGTCCGGTATTGCGACCGTCGCCGCGCCGCGCAGCAGCGGCCGGAGAGCCTCCCAGATGAAGAAGACGTTGCAGCCCACGCGGTCGCCGGGCCGGTTGTCGCTGATCTCCCGGAAGCGCCACAGGTAGGACCCGACGGCCGCCCGGTGCGGGTTGGCTATCCCCTTCGGCCGCCCCGTGGTCCCGGAAGAGTAGGAGACGAAGGCCAGGTTCTCCGGGGAGGGGGGCGGGCTCCCGCCCGTACCTCCATCCCCCTCCCGGCCCGTGTCCGGGTGGAGTATGCGTTCTCCCTCCGGCAGGCGCCGGGCGAAGTGCCCCCGCGAGATTATGGCAACGGGCCGGGAGTCCTCCAGTACCTGCCCAAGCAGCGATTCCGGATAGGCCGGCTCCAGCGGCAGGAAGGCCCCGCCGGCTTTGAGTGCGGCCAGCATGGCGATCACGTACTCCGCGCAGCGGTCCATGTAGATTCCGGCGACCCGGTCCGGCCCGAGCCCCAGCTCCCTCAGCCGGTCCGCCAGACGCTCCGACCGCCGGTCGAGCGCGGCGTAGGTGAGCTCGGTCCCGGCATCTATGACGGCCGGGGCGTCCGGTGTCCGGCGGACCTGCCGCTCGAAGAGTTCGTGCAGACAGAGTCGGGGGTCGGGATTCATCACCGCTTCCGATGCCTCCCGGCCTCGGGGACCGTGGGGCCGGGGGCTGAATCACTTCGGTGGCGCTGTAGCTCCGCCTCCTTAATCTGCAGCTCCCCGTGCTTTCTGGGATCTGGGGTCATGGCCGGCAGGCCTTCGTCCTCAAGCCCCCTAATCAGTCCCACACACATCAGCAAGAGCACCACGCAGAAGGGCAAGCCGGCCGTAATGGAGGCCGTCTGCAATGCTCCAAGGGCGTTCTCTCCGGTGGCCGTGCCCGCAGCAAGCAGCGTGGCCGCTACCGCCCCTATCAGCACCGCCCACACAAGGCGCTGGCGCCACCCGCCTACCTGCGTCTCTCCTCCGCGGGTGAGGATGTCTACTACTAGCGATCCGGAGTCGGCCGAGGTGGCAAAGAAGATGGCTACAACCGCAACTCCAAGTGCGCAGGCCAGGGTTATAAGGATGGCCGCTACGGGCAGCTGGGAGAGCAGCGCAAAGAGGGCGGTCTCTGCCGGAGATTGGG
>NZ_SKBU01000027.1:660-28036 GCF_004337705.1 Rubrobacter taiwanensis | reverse complement strand
GAGGATCTGGACCGGGACGCTTCGGGGACTCTGCGGGACATCTTCGGGTTTCTGGGAGTAGATGAGAACCACGCGGTAGACACCTCCGAGCGCTACAACGTCTCCGGCGTGCCAAGGAGCAGGATGTTACACGAGCTGGTGATGCGCCCCAACCGGTTCAAGGCTGCCCTGAGGCCGCTGCTGCCGGCCCGGGTGCGGAAGCGGATCTCCGCGGGCGTCCGCCGGAGGAACATGGAGCGGCCCGCGCTCGACCCGGAGATACGGCGGGATCTGGTTGCGGGCTACCGGGAGGACATCCTGCGGTTAGAGGAGCTCATCGGGCGGGATCTCTCGGGGTGGCTTCGGGCATGAGCCCCCGGGTCTCCGTGATCATCCCGGCGTACAACACCGAGCGCTACGTCGTGCGGGCCGTGGAGTCCGCGCTCGGGCAGACCGAGCGTGATCTGGAGGTGATCGTGGTGGACGACGCCTCCACCGATCGCACCGCCGAGATGGTGCGCGCTATTCGGGATGAGCGGGTGCGCCTGCTCTCCTGCCGGCGCAACCTCGGACCGGGCGGGGCCCGCAACCGGGGGCTGGAGGCCGCCGCCGGGGAGTGGGTGGCGCTGCTAGACTCCGACGACTGGTACGCTCCGGACCGGCTGGAGCGCCTCATCCAGCACGCGGAGGCCTCGGGGGCCGATCTCGTCTCCGACGACGTATACCTGACCCGGAGCCCGGACTCCCGGCCGTGGAACACGCTCTTCGGGATCGCCGGGGAGAGATTCGATGCACCGCGGGAGATCTCGGCCCCGGAGTTCGTTGAGTCCAACCTGCCCGGCCAGCGGCGCGCCCGCATCGGCCTGACCAAGCCGGTGATGCGGCGGAAGTTCTTGGGGCGGTACGGCATCCGGTATGACGAGAAGGTGTGGTTCGGGGAGGACTTCATCTTCTACCTGACGTGTTTGGCGCGCGGGGCACGGTTCGTCGTCGTCCCGGAGGCACACTACTTCTACCTCTCCCGGCCCGGCTCGCTCGTGGCCGGGGACAGACTCGGGAACCTCGAGAAGCTGTGCGCGGCGAACCGTTACGCCCTGCGCCAGGAGCTGTTCCGGCGCGATCCCGGGCTCGTGGACGCGCTGGAGCACCGGCAGCGGGTCATCGAGCAGCGGATCGGCTACTACCGGGTAGCGCAGCCGCTCAAGCGGGGCGAGCTCGCCGCGGCCGCGCGCGAGCTGCGGCGCAATCCCGGCTTCGTCCCGCTCCTGGCCCGGCAGGTGCCGCGCATCTTGCGCTACCGGTTCGGGCGTCTCAAGAGCGGTTGGAGGTCGAGTACTTGACGCTGCCCGACTTCCTCATCATCGGGGCGCAGAAGGCGGGCACGACGGCCTTATACCGCTACCTTTCCCGGCACCCGGAGATCTACATGAGCCCCATCAAGGAGCCCCACTTCTTCGCCTTCGAAGGCCGGGAACCGGACTACCGGGGGCCGCGCGACGCGGAGATCCTGCGCCACATGGTGGTGAGCGATCCGGGAGAATACCGGGCGCTCTTCGATGAAGCGAGTGGGGAGAGGGCGCTCGGCGAAGCGTCCGCCATGTATCTCTACCTGCCCGGGACCGCAGAAAGGATAAAGCGCCACGTTCCGGAGGTGCGGCTGATCGCGGTGCTAAGAGACCCTGCGGAGAGGGCCTACTCAGCGTTCACGCACATGGTGCGGGACGGCCGTGAGCCGGAGCCGGACTTCGCGCGGGCGCTCGAGCTGGAGGAGGAGCGCATCCGGCTGAGCTGGGGCCCGATCTGGCACTACCGGCGGGCGGGCTACTATCACGAACAGCTCTCCCGCTACTACGCTCTGTTCGATCCCGCACAGATAAGGGTCTACCTCTACGAGGATCTGGACCGGGACGCTTCGGGGACTCTGCGGGACATCTTCGGGTTTCTGGGAGTAGATGAGAACCACGCGGTAGACACCTCCGGGCGCTACAACGTCTCCGGCGTGCCCAGAAGCCGTACCCTGCACGCACTGCACGACTTCCTGCTGCGTCCCAACCGGTTCAAGGCTGCCCTGAGGCCGCTCTTCCCCAAGCGGCTCCGGCGGCGGCTGGTGGAGGGAGCGCTGGAGCGCATCCGGAGCCGAAATCTGGAGAAACCGCCCTTCCCGCCCGAGGTGCGGAGGGATCTGGTTGCGGGCTACCGGGAAGACATCCTGCGGTTAGAGGAGCTCATCGGGCGGGATCTCTCGGGGTGGTTGCGGTGAGGCGCGATTGCGTCTCTGGCGGACCGGTGGTAATCTCTCCCGCGGTCAGGGTGAACGCCGGTCGGATACAACATCTTCCTCCGAAAGCTGGCTCCGGGGGATGATCTCTCCGCGTTTAAAGCGTACCTTCGGCGAGATTCTAGAGCTCGTGGACGACCGGCGCTTCGAGCGGGTCTTCATCCTGCTCGCACTCTTTCTGGCCTCCGGAGCCGTCTTCCCGCTCTGGCGGCAGGAGACCGGGTTCGAGCGGGACGAGTTCCGGGGCGATCCTCTGGTGCAGCTGATCTGGATCGGGATGTACGTCATCCTGATCCTGCTGGTGGCCGTCCGGTGGAGGGAGGTGCTGGCCACGGCCCTGCGGGGCAAGCTCATCCTGTTGCTGGTGGGGCTGGTCTGCGCTTCGATCCTCTGGTCGTTCGCGCCGGAGGTCACCTTCCGGCGCAGCGTGGCTCTTACCATGACCACTCTCTTCGGCGCATACCTCGCGACCCGCTACAGCATCCGGGAGCAGCTCACGATGTTCGCCGGGGTGCTCGGCTTCGCGGGGGTTTTGAGCCTCCTCTTCGTGCTGGCCTTCCCCCAGTACGGGCTCGGGACCGGGCCCAACGAGGGCGCCTGGGAGGGGATCTTCCTGCAGAAGAACGTCCTGGGCCGCTACATGGCGTTCGGTGCCATGGCCTTCTTCATCCTCGCGGCCGGCAGGTACGTGAATCCCGCAGCCGGCTGGGCCGGGTTTGTGCTCTGCGGGCTGCTGGTGCTGCTCTCCGACTCCACAACGGCCCTCCTGTCCCTGCTGGTCTTCGCAGCCCTCTTCGCCATCTACGTGAACTTCAGAAGGGTGGTAAGCCCCTCGCGGCTTATCTTCGTGCTCTGCGGCCTGGCCGGGACGGCGTTCGCCGTGCTCCTGATCAACCTGAGCCCCGTGTTGGGCTTCTTCGGCAAGAGCGTGACCCTTACCGGGCGCACCGGGCTCTGGAACGTCGTGACCACCCAGATCGGGTACCGCCCCGCGCTCGGCTACGGGTACGGGGGGTTCTGGCTCGGGGAGGAGGGACCGTCCGGACGGGTCTGGCGGGCGCTCAACTGGGAGCCGACGCACGCCCACAACGGCTTTCTGGAGATAATGCTGGGGGTCGGAGTGGTGGGTCTTCTGGTCTTCCTGACCGGTTTTCTGTTCTACCTTCTGCGGGCGCTGGTCTGGGCGCACGCGGCGGGCGAGCTGCTGAGCCTGTGGCCGGTGGCCTTCTTCGTCTCGCTCGTGCTCTACAGCTCGACCCAGAGCGTGCTTATGGAACAGAATAACATACTCTGGATCTTCTACGTAGCCACCGCGCTCTCGATACCCGTCAGCCTCCGGAGTCCCGGACAGCCGGTCACGCTGCCCCGCTGGGCGCGCCGGTCGAGGCGGGTGCGGTGAACGTACTCATCTACCGGGACCACCTGCTGCCGCCCTCGGAGACCTTCGTGCGGGGACAGGCAGAGACGCTGCAGCGCTTCACTCCATACTACGCAGGCTCGCGGCGCGTGCCGGGTCTGGATCTTCCTCCGGAGCGGACGCTGGTCGTCAACCGGGGCGGGGCCGCGGGACTGGCAGCCGAGGCAGCCGTACGCCTCGGACGCTTCCCGCCGTCCTTCGTACGGCGGGTGCGGGGGCTGGATCCGGTCCTCATCCACGCCCACTTCGGGCTCGACGGGGCTCTGGCACTGCCGCTGGTCCGGCGGCTCAGGAAGCCGCTGGTCGTCACCTTCCACGGCTTCGACGCCACGGTCGCCGACGAGCACGCCCGGCGCTCGTACCACAAACACCGGCTCTACCTGCGCCGCCGGCGAGAGCTGCAACGCGAGGGGCAGCTCTTTCTGGCCGTCTCAGAGTTTATCCGGAAACGGCTGCTGGAGCAGGGCTATCCGGAGGAGAGGGTAGTGGTCCACTACACCGGGATAGACACAAGGGAGTTCGCTCCCTCCGGAGAGGAGCGCGAGCCGGTCGTCCTCTTCGCGGGGCGGCTGGTCGAGAAGAAGGGGTGTGAGTACCTAATCCGGGCGATGGCGGTCGTGCAACGGGAGCTGCCGGAGGTGGAGCTCACCGTGATCGGGGACGGACCCTTGAGGAGCTCGCTGGAGCAGCTGGCCGCTGAGAAGCTCGGGCGCCGCCGCTTCCTCGGCACGCAGCCGCCGGAGGCGGTGAGGTCCTGGATCGGCCGCTCCAGGGTATTCAGCGTGCCCAGCGTCGTGGCCGCGGACGGCGACGCGGAGGGGTTCGGGATGGTCTTCGCCGAGGCGCAGGCGATGGGCACGCCCGTTGCGAGCTTCGCCAGCGGCGGCATCCCGGAGGCCGTCTCGCATGGCCGGACCGGGCTGCTGGCGCGGGAGAGGGACTGGAAGGGGCTTGCGGAGCACATCCTGACGCTGCTGCAAGATGATAAGCTCTGGCGTCAGATGAGCGGGGCCGGTGTGGAGCGGGTGCGCTCCCGCTTCGACCTCCGGCGGCAGACCGCGCTGCTGGAGGAGCTGTACGGCCGGATTATTTGATCGAGGAGCGGAGGCAGATGTTCTCGGAAGGCTTCGGAAGCAAGGCGAAGAACCGGGTTCTCGGCAAGCTCTTCATAGACCGCAACCGCGACTACCGCAACACGGTCTTCCTCGCCGGGGCGGGGCGGGGCGGCACGACCTGGGTCTCGGAGATCATTAACTACGACGGCCGCTACCGCTACATCTTCGAGCCGTTCCACCCGGGCCGGGTCAAGTCCGTCCGGAGCTTCCGGCACAAGCAGTACATCCGGCCGGACAACCGGGACGGCAAGTACCTCAAGCCCGCCTGGAACATCCTCTCCGGGAAGGTGCGGAGCTCCTGGACCGACCGCTTCTACAAGGGTAGGTTCGTCTACGACCGGCGGCTGGTCAAAGATATTCGCATGAACCTCGCGCTCTACTGGCTGCGCCGCAACTTCCCCGAGATGCCGATAATCCTGCTGCTCCGGCATCCCTGCGCAGTGGCCGCCTCCCGGATGAAGCTCGGCTGGCGGGGGAGTCTGGCGCAGACCTACCTCTCCCAGCGGGAGCTGGTAGAGGACTTCCTGGCTCCGTTCGAGCGCGAGATCCAGGCCGCCGAGGAGAGGGACTTCGACCGCTACATCTTCGGCTGGTGCATCGAGAACTACGTGCCCCTCCGGCAGTTCTCGGAAGGCGAGCTGCTGGTCGTCTTCTACGAGAACTTCTGCGAGCGCCCGCGGGAGGAGGTGGCGCGCACCTTCCGGTATCTGGGCCGGGGATTCGACGACTCGGTCTTCGCCGCCATGCGGGAGCCCTCGCCGCTGGCCCGGAAGGAGAGCGCGGTCCTGCTCGGCGAGCGGCCGGCGGATGGCTGGAAGAGGCACGTTACGCCGGAGCAGACGAAGCGGGCGGTCGAGATCCTCGCGCTCTTCGGACTGGACGGCGTCTACTCCGAAGATCCGATGCCGGACCCCGGCGCGGTGAAGGCGCTGCTGAGGGCTAAGTAGACCCGGGACGCCGGGCCAGCTCCCGGAGCAGCAGCCACAGGGCGAAGGGCGACTCGATCACGTAACGCCGCCAGAGCCGCCGCGGTTCGCGCACGAGGCGGTAGACGCCCTCCAGCCCCACCCGGCCCGTCCAGCGCGGCGGGATCGGGACGGCCCCGGCGAAGTAGTCCATGAACGCTCCCAGGTTCCAGACGGCGTTGATCTGAAGCCGGTCTATGTTCTGCACGATCCAGCGCTCCTGCCGGGGCATACCCATCCCGACCATCAGGGCGTGGGGGCGGAAGGCGTTGATCTGCCGTACCACCCGTTCGTTCTCCGGGCCGCCCGGCGTTGCGTCGAAGTAGCCGTGGTGGGTTCGCAGCTGCAGGCCCGGGATGTGCTCCCTGAAGTGCTCGGCTGCCCGGCGGTCCACGCCCGGCTTCGAACCGAGGAAGAAGACCCGCAGCCCCCTCGCAGCGCACCGCTCCAGGAGCGGCGGAAGCCAGTCTATGCTGGTGTGGCGGTGGTCGCGGGTTAGGGGATGGCCGAGCAGGCGTCCCATCCACACGAGGGGCATGCCATCTATGTGCACGTAGTCGGCACGCTCGTAGAAGCGGCGCATCGTCGCGTCGTGGTGGTAGATGTAGAGGCTGTGCAGGTTGTGGTTGCCGATGACCCATTTGGCGTCGCGTTCGGCGGCTATCTCGGGGATGAGGATCATCTCCTCCAGTGTGAGGGCGTGGACGGTGATGCCGAGGAGGGTGTAGGCCGGAGGTTTCATCGCCTGCGCGCCAGGACCTCCTCCACCCGCGGGATCATATCCCGGATGCGGGCCTCCCAGGAGTGCTCCCGGATGCAGGCGTCGCGGATGCGCCTGCCCATCTCCGCTAGCCGCGGCCCGGATGCCACCGCCTCCCGCAGGGCGCGCTTGAGGTCTTCGAGGTCGCCGGGTCTGAAGAGGAGTCCCGCTCCCGAGATGCGGGCGAGCCTTCGGGCATCTTCGAAGTCCGAGGCCAGTATGGGCTTGCCCATGGCCGCGTACTCGTAGAGCTTGAGCGGGGAGTGGTACATCGCGCCGCCGCGCTCGGTGTGCCCGGCGTAGCCCGCGTCGAAGCCGGCGATGTAGCCCGGGACTTCGTCCATTCGGACGCGCCCGGCGAACGCCACGTGCTCCTGGATGCCGAGCTCGTCCGTGAGGCGCTCCAGCCTCTTCCGCGCGGGCCCGTCGCCCACGATGGTGGTAGAGACGTACACGCCCTCCCGGCGGAGGTCCGCGGCGGCCCGCAGCAGCAGGTCCACGCCCTGCCAGTCGAGCAGGGTACCGACGAACCCGACCGTGAACTCCGCGGAGTGTCGCCGGGGGTGATGCTTCTCCGGGTCGAAGAGGACGGTGTCCACGCCGTTGGGTACGACCAGGATCTTCTCCGGGTCTGCGCCGGTCTTCTCGACCGCCAGTTCCTTCAGGGAGCGGCTCACGCAGACGAGTACGTCGCAGTCGCGGTAGGCGGAGACCTCCATCCGGCGGGCCGGGCCGGTGAGGACGAGGCTGTTGCGCTCGCGCCTGGCCTCTTCGAAGAAGATGCCCTGTGTCTCCAGGATCCAGGGCACCCCCCGGTGTTGGAAGGCGCGTCCCAGCGTCTGCAGCGTCGCGTGCCGTTCGTAGACCCAGTCCACCTTGCCGCCGAGCTCGCGCAGGGCGCGCCGGGCGTTCACGCCCCCGAGCACCAGCCGGGCGAGATCCGCAACGAGGGTCTGAGCGGGGTTTGCGGAGAGCAGACGCTCGGTGCCGCGGCCGGAGGCAGGCGCGGGCATCCGGTCCCCGACGATGAACGGCCTCACTTCCCAGCCCAGAGCCTCAAAAGCCCGCATCACGCCGAGGATGTGGGAGCGGGGCCCGCTCGCCTCGGCGTCCGGCCGGGTCGAGACCCGCGGTGCTGCGGAGAGGTATCCCAGAGTGCGCCTCTGTTCGCTCAAGCCAGCAAGTATAATAACCGCATCGCCGGGCGCGTGTGCCGCTCCGGGTTGTCCTCTGTATACTTTCGCGGAAGAAGCGGTTTGGAGCGGGAATCTTGAGAGCCTTCATAAAGCGTCTTCTGAGCCTCTACCCGGTGAGGCGGCCATTGAGCATCCTGGCTCTGATGGCCATAGACGCAGTCGCGCTGCTGGCGGGGCTCCTGATCGCCGGGTATCTGGTGGCGGGCGAGAACCGGGTGTCGGAGATCTTCTATCTGGCCCCCGTGCTGCTGACCGTCTGGCTCTCCCTCTTCGCCGCCAACGGGCTCTACGACCGGGCCCCCGAGCGCCGGAACCCGGGCGCGCTGCTGGCCGCCATCCTGCTGGGCGCGGGGCTCTTTGCCTTCGGGTCTGTAATCTATCCGGAGACACAGTTCGTGCTCGGGGAGATACTGGTCGCCGCGGCCCTCGCCCTGCTGTTGGACGGCGGGCTGCGGCTCTTGTACGAGCAAGGGATAGAGTTCATCTACCGCCGGGGCTTCGGTCTCATCACGACCGTGGTGGTGGGCGACGAGGAGTCCCGCCGGAAGGTGCGCCGCATAATCGAGCAGCAGCCGAGTGCGTATTCCGTGGTGGGGGAGCTTGGCATGTCGGGGGACCGCGTGGATCTGGGCCTCCTGCGCAGGATCCTGGACCGGACCGGAGCCCGCAACGTGGTGCTGGCCGGGGCCGAGCGGCTGCCGGACGAGGAGTTCCTCTCCCTGTTGCACTCGATGCGCTTGCGCGGGGTGCGGGTGCGCGTCGTGCCCGGGACCATCACCCTGATGAGCGGCCGCTCGATCCTCTCCCAGCGGGTCGGGATGCCCCTGATGGAGGTCGGATACCCGCAGCTGGACAACAACCAGCGGCTCATGAAGCGGGTCCTGGACATCGCGGGGGCCGCCGGGGGGCTGGTGGTGCTCTCGCCGCTGCTGCTGGCGGTCGCCGTTCTCATCAAGCTCACCTCCCCGGGTCCGGTCTTCTTCAAACAGAAGCGGGTCGGGGCGGACGAGACGGTCTTCCTCTGCTACAAGTTCCGCTCGATGTACCAGGATGCCGAGCGACGCCAGGCCGAGCTGGAGGCCGAGAACGAGGCGGACGGCGCGATCTTCAAGATCAGGAAGGACCCCCGGGTGACGCCCGTGGGACGCTTCATCCGGCGCTGGAGCATAGACGAGCTGCCGCAGCTCATAAACGTGCTCAAGGGCGAGATGAGCCTGGTGGGGCCGCGCCCGCTTCCGCTGCGGGACTACGAACGGATGGACGAGCACCACAAGCAGCGGCTCTCGGCCGTGCCCGGGATAACCGGCTACTGGCAGATCAGCGGCCGCAGCGACCTCTCGTTCGAGGAGATGGTGCGGCTGGATCTCTACTACATCAAGAACTGGTCGCTCTCGCTGGATCTCAAGATCATACTCAAGACGCTTAAGGTCGTAGTGACCCATGAAGGCGCCTATTAATCCCCTTTGAGAGGGTCTTTCTGGTAGGCTACCCGTCTGAGTGAGATGCGCGGGGTGCTCTTGTGGCCCGAAACGGTGTAAATTCCTGTACGCGGAGAGCAGAGACGAGGAGAGGTTTTGGCTGAGAGGTTTGACGTAGGAGTTGTGGGCGCCGGTTACGTGGGGCTGGTAACCGGCGCGTGCATGGCCCACATAGGGCATACGGTGACCTGCGTGGACAAGAACGAAGGGCGCATCGAGAACCTCAAGCGCGGCAAGCTTCCCATCTACGAACCGCAGCTGGGGGAGATGATCGCCCGCAACCGCAAGCGCATCCGATTCAGCACCGAGCTGCACCCTCTGGTGCGCGAGGCGGACATAGTCTTCATCGCCGTGGACACCCCGCCCGGAGACGACGGAGCGGCCGACCTCTCCAACGTGGCGGCGGTCGCCCGGGGCATCGGACGCTCGCTCTCGGAGGTGGAACGGGAGCGGCCGCTCATAGTGGTGAACAAGAGCACGGTGCCGGTGGGATCAGGGGACTACGTCTCGATGCTGATCCAGGAGGGGGCCGAGGAGGGACCGAACGGAGAGGTGAGCTACCGGGTGGTCTCAAACCCGGAGTTTCTCCGGGAGGGGAGCGCGGTATACGACTCTCTGTTCCCGGACCGTATCGTGCTGGGGGCCGAGGACCGGGAGGCGCTGCACACCATGCGCGAGCTCTACCGGCCGATCATCGAACAGTCTTTTGCTACGGAACTGGATCCCCGGCCCACGGTGGCGGTGCCGTTCGTGACGACCGATCTGGCCAGCGCGGAGATGATCAAGTACGCCGCCAACGCGTTTCTGGCGACCAAGATCAGCTTCGCCAACGAGATAGCCAACATCTGCGAGCGGGTGGGGGCGGACGTCAAGAGCGTTACGGCCGGTATCGGGCTCGACCACCGCATCGGGCCGCGCTTCCTGGATGCCGGGATCGGTTGGGGGGGCTCTTGCTTCCCCAAGGACGTCAGGGCGCTCATGGCCACCGCGCGCGAGCACGAATACGAGCCGGCCATCCTCGCCGCTGCCGTCTCGGTGAACGAGCGCCAGCGGCGGCTGGTCATCACGAAGCTGCAGCGGGATCTGCACACCCTGAAGGGCAAGCGCGTGGCGCTTCTGGGCCTCTCCTTCAAGCCCAACACCGACGACCTCAGAGAGGCTCCCAGCCTCTCCATAGCCCGAATCCTGGAGAGCCGGGGGGCGCGGGTCGTCGGCTACGACCCGGTCGCCGGCAAGCGGGCCGCCGCTCTCATGCCGGAGATGAAGGTGGTCTTCGACCCATACGAGGCGCTGAAGGGGGCGAACGCGGCGGTGCTGGTCACGGAGTGGGAGGAGCTCAGGAACCTGGATCTGGAGCGGGCCGCTACTCTCATGGCCCGCCCCCGGCTTCTGGTAGACGGGCGCAACGCGATAGAGCCGGCCGCCGCGCGGGCTGCGGGTCTCATATACCAGGGATTCGGGCGTGAGTGAGAAGCCCCGGGCGCTGGTTACGGGCGGCGCCGGGTTTATCGGCAGCCACCTGTGCGCGCGCCTGCTCGCGGAGGGGTACCGGGTCGTCTGCATGGACAACCTCAGGACCGGATCGCTGCGGAACATAGCCCGCCTGAAGAATGACCCCGACTTCGAGTACGTCGACCACGACGTGACGACCTACATCCACCTGCCGGGCGGGCTGGACGAGATCTATCACTTAGCCTCTCCGGCCAGCCCGGCGGACTTCGAGCGCATCCCGATCCCGATCCTGAAGGTCGGGGCCATCGGGACGTACAACGCGCTCGGCCTCGCCCGGGCCCGGGGGGCGCGCCTGATGCTCGCCTCCACCTCCGAGGTGTACGGCGACCCGCTGGTGCATCCGCAGCCGGAGACCTATTGGGGCAACGTGAACCCCATCGGCGTCCGGGGCGTCTACGACGAGGCCAAGCGCTACGCCGAGTCCATCACGATGGCCTACCATCGCCACCACGGGGTGGATACGAGGATCGTTCGCATCTTCAACTCGTACGGACCCTACATGCGGCTGGACGACGGGCGCATGATACCGAACTTCATAACCCAGGCGCTGCGCGGCGAGCCGCTGACCATCTACGGCGACGGCTCCCAGACGCGCAGCGTGCAGTACGTGGACGACCTGATCGAGGGCATGATCCGCCTGATGCGGAGCGATGAGACCCGGCCGGTCAATATCGGAAATCCCGTCGAGTACTCGGTGAAGGAGGTCGCGGAACTCATCCTGCGCCTCTCCGGGAGCGGGAGCGAGCTGGTCTACAGGCCCCTTCCGGAGGACGACCCCAGACAGCGCTGTCCAGACATAACCCGCGCTCGCGAAGTTTTGGGCTGGGAGCCGCGGGTCTCCGCCGAAGAGGGGCTCAAGGCCACCATAGAGTGGTTCGCACGGGAGACGGGAGGTTCTGTTAGATGAGGGTCCTTCTTACCGGGGGAGCCGGGTTCATAGGCTCGCACGTCGCGGAGCGGCTTCTGGAGCGCGGCCATGAGGTGGCCGTGGTGGACGACCTCTCCAGCGGCAGGCTGGAGAATCTGCCCGAGGGGGTGCTGTTCCACGAGCTGGACGTCCGCGGCGGCTGCGGCAGAGTGTTCGAGGAGTTCCGGCCCGAGGCCGTCTCCCACCAGGCGGCTCAGATGGACGTCCGGCGCTCCGTCAGGGAACCGGATTTCGACGCGGAGGTGAATATCCTCGGGACGATCCGGCTGCTGGAGAACTGCGTGCGCTACGGCGTGCGGAGGTTCGTCTTCGCCTCGACCGGGGGTGCGATCTACGGCGAGCAAGAGCGCTTCCCCGCCACCGAGGAGCACCCGCAGTACCCGCTCTCGCCCTACGGGGTCTCCAAGCTGGCCGGGGAACGCTATCTGCACTACTACGAGGCGCAGTACGGCCTGCCTTACGTGGTGCTGCGCTACTCCAACGTCTACGGTCCGCGGCAGGATCCGCACGGCGAGGCAGGGGTGGTGGCCATCTTCTCCGGTAATCTGGCCGCCGGACGCACCTCGACCATCAACGGGACCGGGGAGCAGACCCGCGACTACGTCTACGTTGGAGATGTGGCCCGGGCGAACCTGCTCGCGCTGGAGAGCGGCGCGCCTTCGGGCGTCTACAATATCGGGACCGGGGTCGAGACCAGCGTGAACGAGCTCTATGAGAAGCTGCGCCGGCTCTCCGGCCGGGACCTGCCGCCGGAGCACGGTCCCGCCAAGCCCGGCGAGCAGCTGCGCAGCTGCGTTAGCTACGGGAAGGCCGAGCGGCTTCTGAACTGGCGGCCGGAGGTAGAGCTGGACTCGGGGCTTGAGGAGACCCTGAGGTTCTTCGGAGCGATATAGCGGCGGCCTCAGGCCGTGCCCGAAGTCCTACTCGTCGAAGACGTAGCGCTGCTCCCGCCACGGGTCGCCGTAGTTGTGGTAGCCGTTCTCCTCCCAGAAGCCGGGCCGGTCCTCCTCAAGCAGCTCTATGCCCCGGATCCACTTCGCGCTCTTCCAGGCGTAGAGCCGGGGGACTACCAGCCTCAAGGGCCAGCCGTGATCCGGAGTGAGGGGCTCTCCGTTGTGGTGCGTAGCGAAGAGCGCATCCTCTTCGTAGAGCTCTTCGACGGGGAGGTTGGTGGTGTATCCGCCGTCGCAGAAGGCGGAGAGGTAACGGGCTTCGGGCTTCGGCCGGGCGAGCTTTAGAAGGTGCTTCGCCTGCACTCCGCTCCACACGTTGTCCAGCTTGCTCCAGGAGGTGACGCAGTGCATGTCCGCCTTCACCTCCACCTTAGGTAGCTCGTTCCACTCCTCCCAGCTGAAGCGCAGCGGGTTCTCCACCAGCCCGGTCACCCGGAAGTCCCAGCTCTTCAGGTCCACCTTCGGGGTGGTGCCGTAGGTGAGCACCGGCCACCGGTCTCCGACGAGGTACTGCCCCGGCGGGACCCGTTCCCTGCCCCTTGCGGTGTCTGCCTCGATCCTCTTCAATCTCTTCCTCCAACTCGGCCGGTCGGCTTCCGGCCTATCCGCACGGGCTGAGGACCGCCGTTGTCGCCGAGCTCTGGGTCCTTGTAGGTATAGACGCCGCGGCAGGTGTGGCCACCGGTGGTCCGCTTCTCGGTGTAGGCGAGCTTCACGTTGGGGTTTATGGCCTTGACGAGGGCCTTCTCGTAGGTGGAGAAGGCTGCGCAGGGCTTAACGTCCCAGCCGGGCACGCCCTCGTGCCCCATGCCGCCGAACCACGGGCAGCGGTCCACGTTGACGGCGTACTCGCCGTCTTTGGTCTCGGTCAGCGTTATCTCGATGTCGAAGAAGCGGTTGGCGAGCATCACCACGTCCACGGCGTCTTTCATCGTCTTGACGCCGAGCTGCTCGCGCAGATCCCGCCCCTGCTTCTCCCCGATACGGCTCATGGCGAGCTGCGCTATCTTCTGTCCGTTGTATCCCAGATCGTCGGCGGCCCGGATCATCTCGTCCAGGATGACGCCCGTCCCGGAGGAGGCGGCCTTCCACTTGTACCAGGTCGGACCGGGCAGCCCCAGCTTCATCGCCAGCTTCGCGAGAAAGAGGGGCAGTTTCGGCAGACCGTAGACCTTCAACCACTTCATATCCCTAAGCAACCCTTCGGAGTCGCCTGCAAAGCACCGGACTCATTATACCCGGATTCGCTGCGGACCCGGCGCCCGCCGTGGTATCCTCCTCCTGCGAGAGGAGGCAGGTCCTGGAAGCGGTTCTACTGATCCTGGCCTTTACCGCGGGTGCCGGAGCGGGCGCCGTTGCGGCATATGCCGTCACGACGCTCGGGCGCGGGAGCCGGTTCGTCTCCGGGCCTCTGGCTCTGCTCTGTCTGGCTGCTCTGGTGCTTTCGGGCATCCCGGACGATGCGCCCGGCAACTTCGCCGAGGGGATGCTCATGGGCGGCTGCATCGTGGCGGGCTGGAGGTTCGTCTCGCCGCGGAGCTGGGAGAAGCGCTAGTAGCCGGGGCGGCCCATGCGTGAGTAGGTGATCCGCTTCCCGGCCTCCACGCCGGGCTGGTCGAACGGGTTGACCCCGTACAGCCCGCCGGCGATCGCGGTTTGGGCCTCCAGGGCGTAGATGAGGTAGCCTAAATGTGCCTCGTCCACCGTACCGAGCCGGATCGTGCAGTTGGGCCGGCCGGCCTCGGCGAGCGAGCGGCGCGTAGCGTCGCACTCAACGTTCAGGAGTTCGGCGACGGTGTGACCGCCCAGGTATCCCACGCCCTCCAGATCTTCGTAGGCGCGCGGGATCTCAAGGTCGTTCGGGTGGTTCTCCACCTCGATGAGCTCGATCACCTTGTCCTGTGGCCCCTCCATGTAGAGCTGGAGCTGGGAGTGCTGGTCCGTGGTGCCGACCGCACCGAGCGGCGTGGAGCCCTTGCCCTCCTTGCCCAGCGACTCGGCCCAGAGCTGCACGAACCAGGCCGCGAAGCGCTCCAGCGCATCTGCGTAGGGCATCATGACCCGGATATTGCGACCCCGGCTCGTGTCCATCAGGTAGTGCATGGCAGCTCCGAGCACGGCCGGGTGTTCGGCCCGCCGCTCGGCGATCTCGTTCGCACAGGAGGCCGCGCCGGAGAGGAGCGCCTCGGCGTCCAGCCCGGAGACCGCCGCGGGGAGCAGCCCGACCGGGGTGAGGACCGAGTAACGCCCGCCCACATCCTGCGGGATGGGCAGCGTGCGGATCTTCTCGCGCTCGGCTATCTCGCGCAGATAGCCGGAGTCCGGATCTGTAGTAAAGATCGTGCGCTCCCGGTACCCCGCCTCGCCCGAGGCCTCGACCAGCGCCCGGCGCAGCACCAGGAAATTAGCCATCGTCTCGGCGGTGGAGCCGCTCTTGGTGACGACGTTGATCCAGGTGCTCTCGAGTTCCACGAGGTCCAGGATGGCATGCAGGGTGTTCGGGTCCGGGTTCTCGGCGAAGTGCATCCGGGGACCGCCGCGCTCCGCAAGGGCGTTGTAGTAGGGGTGGTTTAGGGCGCGGTGCAGGGCCACGGGGCCGAGGGAGGAACCGCCGATCCCGACGTGCACGAAGTCCGTCGCGCCCGAGGTTCGGATCTCCTCCGCCAGAGCCTTCGAGGGGGTCAGGAGATCCCGGGTGTGGGGCAGGCGGGTGAAGCCTGGAGGGTCTTGCAGGTGTTCGTCGGTGGCGCGCTCCAGCCGGGGTCTCAGGTCGGAGAGCTCGCTCTCCCGGATGCCGCCTTCGACCTCGAGCAGGTTCGTGTAGTCGAAAGAAACCCGGACCATCTCTCTCCCTCCTGTCGCGACCGCCAGTAGGGAGACAGTTTATGAGTTTGGCGCTCCTCCGGCTAGGAGGAGCGCCGGACCTGCAGATAGTCCCGGAGCTTCATGCGGTTGGCCTCGATGCGCATCCGCTTGAGGGCGGAGCTCTGGATCTGCCGGGCCCGCTCCCGGGTTACGCCGATGGATCTCCCTATCTCCTCCAGCGTGGCGGTGCTCTTCCCGTTGAGCCCGTAGCGGCGCTCTACGACGTAGCGCTCACGCTCCGGCAGCTTCTCTACCAGCTCCCGGATGGTGCGGCTCATGGCGTCTTTCAGCACCCACTCCTCGGTGGAGACCTCACTCTCGTCTGCCAGCAGCTCGCAAAGCGTCCCCTCGTCGTCGTTGCCGACCGGAATGTCGCTGGAGACCACGGCCTTGCGCAGGGCCATCAGGGATTTGACCTCGCCCTCACTCTTGTCCAGGAAGGCCGCGATCTCGCGGGAGGTGGGCTCCCGTCCGGTGCGGACCTGCAGGAAGTTGCGGGCGTTCATCACGGCCCGCTCTCCCTCGGCGGCGTGGATGGGGATCCGGATCAGGCCCGACTTGTTCGCCAGCGCCCGCCCGATGGCCTGCTTAATCCACCAGGTCGCATACGTGGAGAACTTGGTGCCGAACTTCGAGTCGAAGGTCTGGGCGGCACGCATCAGCCCCAGGTTGCCCTCCTGAATGAGGTCGGAGAGCTCCAGCCCCCGCCCAGTGTACCCCTTGGCCACAGAGATCACCAGCCGCAGGTTGCAGCGTACCAGCTCCTCCCAGGCCCTCTGCTCGCCGCGGAAGATCTGTTCCGAGAGCTCGGCCTCCTCCCGGCGGGAGAGCAGCCGGTGTCTCCCGACCCGGGCGAGGTAGGTGCTCAGGGCGTCGGTCGCCGCCTCTTGTCCCTCTCGCTCCGGAACCTCCTGCGGACTTGGACTCTCTAACATGTCGCTCTCCCTATCCCCGAATCTTTGCCACGTGCTTACGATACCTCTCCCGGGAGATGAATTTAATGAGAAATTGTGCCTACATACCCTGGGCGTTTGTCCCGGACGCCCCCTGGGCCCTCCGGCCGTCTATACTGGTATGCCGCTGAAGAGAGGAGAGACGAAAGATACCGCTATGACCGCTCGAACGCAGGAGATCATATCCCGGCTGAAGCGAGAATACCCGGAGGCGAAGACGGAGCTGAACTGGTCCAGCCCGCTGGAACTGCTGGTGGCCACGATCCTCTCCGCCCAGTGCACCGACGTGCGGGTAAACCGGGTGACGGAGACGCTGTTCAGAAAGTACCGGAGCGCCGAGGACTACGCACAGGCCTCGCCGGGGGAGCTGGAGGAGGACATCCGGCCGACCGGCTTCTACCGGAATAAGGCGAAGGCGATCCGCGGGATGGCACAGGCTATACTCACGGAGCACGGAGGGGAGGTGCCCCGGAGCATGGAGGAGCTCGTCGCGCTGCCGGGCGTGGGACGCAAGACCGCCAACGTCGTGCTCGGCAACGCCTTCGGGGTGGATGAGGGGATAGTGGTGGACACTCACGTCCGCCGCGTCGCGCAGCGGCTGGGGCTTACCGGGCACAGCGATCCGGAGAAGATAGAGCGCGACCTCATGCAATCCGTTCCGAGGGAGGAGTGGACGGTCTTCTCGCACCTGCTCATCTTCCACGGCCGCCGGGTCTGCAAGGCACGCCGGCCGCTCTGCGAGGACTGTGTCCTGAACGACATCTGCCCGAGCTCACTCGTTTGAAGATGAGGAGGCAGACGGTGTTGTTGACCGCCCTGCTGGCCGTCGCGCTGGCGTCCATGACGGCCTTCTTCGGCGGTTACTACCTGGCCGGGTTCGTCGGCGTGCTGGTCTCGCTCGTGCTGTTTCTGATCCTCGTCGGGCGCGGCTGAGCCGCTTCTCCGCTGGACGGAGGTAGCCGCTCCGGATAAACTCTCTGACGTACGGAGAGGCGGGCATCGGCGTGCCAAGCGGTCTTGAAAACCGTCGGCGGCTGGAGACAGTCGCCTGAGGGTTCGAATCCCTCCCTCTCCGCTCTCTAAAGGCTCATCCCCAGCGCGAACGCGCCCAGCGTGTAGACCGTCAGGGTTATCAGGATGACGGCGAGGATGTTCAGCCACACCCCGGCGCGCACCATCTGTACTATCGTGACGTGACCGGAGCCGAACACGATGGCGTTCGGCGGGGTCGCCACCGGCATCATGAACGCGCAGGAGGCGGCCAGCGCGGCCGGGATCACGAGCAGCAGCGGATCGAGGTTGAGGCCTATGGCCGCCCCGGCCAGGATCGGCAGGAAGGTGGCGGCCGTGGCAGTGTTGCTGGTGAGCTCGGTGAGCAGCAGGATCGCCCCCGCCGAGATGACGACCAGCAGGAGCACCGGCAGCCCGCCCAGCCCCGCGACCTGGGTCCCGATCCACTCATCCACCCCCGTCTCCACAATGGCGGAGGCCAGGCTCAGCCCACCGCCGAAGAGGAGCAGCACTCCCCAGGGCAGCCCGCCGACGACCGTCCTCCAGTCAAGCGCGAAGACGCCGCCTCTCCAGTCCACCGGGATCGCGAAGAGGGCGACCGCGGCGATGATCGCGATCCCCGCGTCGCTCAGGCCGCCGATGAACGGTGCCGCCGAAACCAGCGCGTCCCAGCTCGCGAGCGGCTCGCGGAAGACCCAGGCGAAAGCCGTAAGCGCGAAGACGGTCAGCACCACCTTCTCGCCGCGGCTGACGGGTCCCATCTCGTCGAGCTGGCCCCGGATGAGCTCGCGGCCGCCGGAGATCTCATCTATCTCCGGCGGGTAGACGAAGCGGGTGAGCACGACCCACGTGATGCTCAGAAAGACCACAGACAACGGCAGCCCCACCAGCATCCACTGCCCGAAACCGATGGAGATGTCGTAGGTCTCCTCCAGGAAGCCGGCCATGAACAGATTGGGCGGCGTCCCGATGAGCGTCGAGAGCGAGCCGATGCTGGCCGCATAAGCTATGGCGAGCATGAGACAGGTCGCGAAGTTCGAGGCCCCCCGGCCGGTCAGCGCTTCCGCCTCTCCCGCTCCCCGGGCATTGAAAACGAGCGCCAGAACGCTCAGGCCGATGGGGAGCATCACGAGGGTCGTCGCCGTATTGCTGACCCACATGCTCAGAAAACCGGTCGCGATCATGAACCCCCCGATGAGCCGTACGGGGTTGGTGCCGACCGCAAGCACCGTGAGCAGCGCGATGCGCCGGTGCAGCCCCCAGCGCTGCATCGCGAGCGCGATCATAAACCCGCCCATGAAGAGGAAGATCACATCGCTCGCATACGGCGCCGTGGCCTCCGCGATCTCGACCGCCCCGAAAAGCGGCAAAAGCGCAATCGGCAAGAGCGCGGTCGCCGGCAACGGCAGCGCCTCCGTGATCCACCACACCGCCATGAGTATCCCCACCGAAACCACGGCCACACCCTCCGGCGTGAGCGCCTCCGGCCCCGTAGGTAGCGTGAAGTACGCCAGCACCGCCAGAACGGGCCCCAGAAAACGCCCCACCCAGGCCCGGACAGAGATCCGCTCCTTCTCTACCGCCTCCCCCCGCTCCGGAACGTCGGCGAGCTCCCGCTCCTCACTCATTAAACCCCCTCCTCGCGCCCGAATCGCCCTTCACGGGAAATTTACACAACCATCACGCCTCACGCATCTTTGTTTCAGTATCTTTACAGACTTACTGTAGCTATGTTATATAGTCGGGGGTGAGTTTCCGGTCGGGCGGCTTTGGTGATATTGTGGCGTCGGGCGGTGTTTTCTGCAGGGGGAGGGAACGGATGCGCGAGGAGGAGAGGTTCATCCGGGTTTTGGGTCGGCGGGATGTACTCCTGCTGGCGTTCGGGGCCATGATCGGTTTCGGCTGGGTGGTGCTGGCGGGGACCTGGCTACAGGAGGCGGGGAGTCTGGGGGCGATCCTGGCCTTCCTGCTCGGTGGGTTGCTGGTGGTCTTTGTGGGGCTTACGTACTCGGAGCTGGTTTCGGCCATGCCGAGGGCGGGCGGCGAGCACAACTACGCCTGGCGGGCCATTGGGCCGGTGGGGGCGTTCGTGGCCTCCTGGGCGATAGCTCTCGGGTACGTCTCTGTGTGTGCGTTTGAGGCCGTAGCGCTGCCGACGACGGTGGGGTATCTGCTGCCGGAATATGAGGCGGTCTACTTATGGACCGTGGCGGACTACGACGTGTATCTTTCCTGGGCTGCGGTCGGGGTCGTTGGGTCCGTTGCGATAGCGGCTCTCAACTACTTCGGCATCCGGCCGTCGGCGATCTTCCAGCTCATAGCCGTGCTCTTCCTGCTCGGGGTGGGGGTTCTGCTCATCTTCGGGACGTTCGTCGGGGGGAGTACGGAGAACTTCCGGCCGCTCTTTGCCGGCGGGGTGGCGGGGATCATCGCGGTCTTGATCATGACGCCGTTTCTGTTTGTGGGGTTCGACGTGATCCCGCAGTCCGCCGAGGAGATAGATCTGCCGTACCGGCTGATCGGGGCGCTGCTCGTGCTCTCGGTGGTTCTGGCGACGCTGTGGTACGTTCTGATCATCGTCGGGGTTGGGGCTGCGATGAGCCGGGCCGAGCTCGCGGAGACCGACCTGGCGACGGCGGACGCGATGGGGGCGCTCTTCGGGAGCCAGTTCTTCGCCAACCTGCTGGTGCTCGGGGGTGTGGCGGGCATCCTCACGAGCTGGAACGCGTTCATGATCGGGGGCAGCCGGATTCTGTACGCGATGGCTGAGTCCGGGATGCTGCCGCGCTGGTTGGGGAGGATACATCCGAGGTACCGGACGCCGTCGAACGCGATCTTGCTCATCGGGGCGCTCTCGGTGATCGCGCCGTTCTTTGGGCAGAGCGCGCTTGTATGGTTCGTGAACGCCGGGGGCCTGAACATCGTGGTTGCGTATCTGCTGGTGGCGATCTCGTTCCTGGTGCTGCGCCGCAACGAGCCTGAGATGCCGCGGCCGTTCCGGGCTGGCCGGGGGCCCGTTGTCGGGATAGTGGCCGTGCTGCTGAGCCTCGGGCTGGCCGTCCAGTATCTGCCGGGGATGCCGGCCGGGCTCGTCTGGCCGTACGAGTGGGTCATCGTGCTCCTGTGGTGGGCTGCGGGTATCGTCTTTATGTTCAGGATGGACGTGCCGGAGTACAGCCCGGAGCTGTAGAGGAAAGGAGAGGCTTATGCTGGGCTCGAAGAGGATAAAGACCGGGATTCCGGGGCCGAAGAGCCGGGAGTTGATGGAGCGCCGCCGGGCGGCGGTCTCCTCGGGCGTGGGGATCGCGGCCCCGATATTCGTGCGCGAGGCGAAGGGGGCGCTGCTGACCGATGTGGACGGCAACACCTTCATAGACTTCGCGGGCGGGATCGGAGTGATGAACGCCGGACACTCTGACCCGCGCGTCGTGGAAGCGATAAAAGAGCAGGCGGAGAGGTTCACGCACACCTGCTTCTACGTCGCCCACTACGAGCCCTACGTGGAGCTGGCCGAGAAGTTAAATGAGCTCGTCCCCGGCGACTTCGAGAAGCGCACGGCGTTCTTCAACTCCGGGGCGGAGGCGGTTGAAAACGCGGTCAAGATCGCGCGCTACCATACGAAGCGCAAGGCGATCCTCTGCTTCGAGAACGCCTTCCACGGGCGCACGCTGCTCACGATGACGCTCACGAGCAAGATCATGCCCTACAAGAAGGGCTTCGGGCCGTTCGCTCCGGAGGTCTACCGGGTTCCCGCGCCCTATCCCTACCGCTTCCCGGCCACGGTGGACGAGTACTTCGCCGATGTCGAGCGGGCGATGGTGGGGGTCGTGGACGCGGACGACCTGGCTGCTGTCATCGTGGAGCCGGTCTCGGGCGAGGGCGGCTTCATCCCCTTCCCGGAGGAGTATCTGCGGCGCCTGAGGGAGTTCTGCGACGAGGTGGGAGCGCTCTTGATCGCCGACGAGGTCCAGACCGGCTTCGGGCGCACCGGGAGAATGTTCGGCATCGAGCACTCCGGGGTCGTGCCGGACCTGGTGACCACCGCCAAGAGCCTCGCCGGGGGCATGCCGCTCTCTGCCGTTACGGGCCGGGCAGATATCATGGACAACATACACGCCGGGGGCCTCGGGACCACCTACGGCGGCAACCCGGTGGCCTGCGCCGCCGCGCTCGCGGTGCTGCGGGTGTTCGAGGAGGAGAACCTGCTGGAGCGCGCCGCCCGGATCGGCGAGCGCATCCAGGGCGCTCTGCGCGGCGTCCAGCGCAAGCACCCGGATTATGTCGGCGACGTGAGGGGGCTGGGGCCGATGGCGGCCATGGAGCTCGTCACCGATCCGGAGAGCAAGCAGCCGGACAAGGAGCGGACGGCCGGGGTCGTGGAGGCCGCGCTGCAGGAGGGGCTGCTGCTGCTGACGGCCGGGCAGTACACGAACGTGATCCGGACCCTCGCGCCGCTCGTCATCACCGACGAGGAGCTGGAGGAGGGGCTCGCGATCCTGGAGCGGGCCGTGGACTCGGTGGCGTAGGGGGCCCGCATGCCGAGCAAAGTGCTGGTGGCGAACCGGGGGGAGATCGCGCTCCGCGTCATCCGGGCCTGCCGGGAGCTGGAGATCCCCTCCGTGGCCGTCTGCTCGGACGCCGACGAGAGCGCGCTGCACGTCCGGCTCGCGGACGAGGCGGTGCATATCGGCTCCGCCCCGCCCGCCAGGAGCTACCTCAACTTCGAGGCCGTCTTCGAGGCCGCTAGAGAGACGGGGGCGGACGCCATCCACCCCGGCTATGGGTTTCTGGCCGAGAACGCGCGGTTCGCCGCCGCCTGCCGCGAGCAGGGGATAACCTTCGTCGGGCCCGCGCCGGAGGCCATAGAGAAGCTCGGGGACAAGGCGCTGGCCCGGAAGCTGGCACGGGAGGCCGGGGTGCCGGTCGTTCCCGGCACGGAGGGGACCGTGGGCGCGGCCGAGGCTTTCGAGGCGGCCGGAGAGATCGGCTACCCGCTCATGATCAAGGCCGCCGCCGGCGGTGGCGGGCAGGGTATCCGGGTGGTGCGCGGCGAAGATGAGCTCGAGGAGTCCGTGCGGGCTGCGATGCGGGACGCCCGCTCGGCGTTCGGGGAGGACGCCATCTACCTGGAGAAGTTCCTCGAGAACCCCCGCCACGTGGAGGTGCAGGTGCTGGCCGACACGCACGGCAACACCGTCCACCTCTACGAGCGCGAGTGCTCCGTGCAGCGCCGGCGGCAGAAGCTGCTGGAGGAGTCGCCTTCGCCCGCGCTCTCGCCCGAGATCCGGCAGGAGATGTGCCGGGCCGCCGTGCGTCTGGCGGAGGCCGCCGGTTACACCAACGCCGGGACGGTCGAGTTCCTGGTGGACGGCGATGCCTTCTACTTTATCGAGATGAACACCCGCATCCAGGTCGAGCACCCGGTGACGGAGATGATCACGGGCGTGGACCTGGTGAAAGAGCAGCTCCGGGTCGCCGCCGGGAAGGGGCTGGACTTCGGACAGGGGGAGATAGGTCTCTCTGGCTGCGCGATTGAGTTCCGCATCACGGCCGAGGACCCGGAGATGGGCTTCTACCCGTCGCCCGGGACCGTGGAGGCGCTGGAGGTGCCGGGCGGGCCGGGCGTGCGGGTGGACTCGGCGCTCTACGCCGGCTACGAGGTGCCGCCGTTCTACGACTCCATGGTCGGGAAGCTCATCGTCTGGGGTGCCGATCGGGAAGAGGCCGTTTTGCGCTCCCGCCGCGCCCTCTCCGAGTACCGCATAGAGGGGATCAAGACCACCATACCGCTGCACCTGCGGCTCCTGCGGGAAGAAGCCTTCCTCTCCGGCCGCTACCACACCGGATACCTGGAAGGGCTGCTAGAGAACGGCGGATAGCTCGCGGGAGATCGGGCCCGGCTCCCCGCTCCCGATAGGACGACCGTCTACCGCCACGAGGGGTGCGGCTCCGAGCAGGGCGCTGGTCAGGAAGGCTTCGCGGGCGTGCTCCAGCTCTTCCGGGCGCACCGGGCGTTCCTCTACGGCGAGGCCGAACTTTAGGACCGCGGCCCGGACGGTGCCGGGCAGCGCACCGGAGGGAAGGTCCGGCGTTACGAGCTTCTCTCCGAACACCAGGAAGATATTGGCCGCGCTGGCACAGGCGAGGTCTCCGCGGGTGTTGAGCAGCAGGGACTCGTCCGCTCCGGCGGCTTCCCGGCGGGCCAGCACGTTCTCGAGGTAGCTCAGGGACTTGACGTTCGCGAGCGGCGAGCGTTCGTTGCGGGGCATGCCGCTCGTGACGGCGGCCATCCCGCGCTCGTAGAAGCGGGCGGGGTAGCCGTCGAACGGGTCGGCGGTCACCACCAGGGTGGGGGAGGCCCCGGCGTCCGGGAGCAGCCCGCGGCGCTCGGGTACGCCGCGGCTTACCGTCAGGCGTGCGGCGGCCGAGGAGAGCCCGTTCGCCGCGAGGGTCGCCTCCAGAGCCCCGGCCAGCTCCTCGTCGCTCCACGGGATCGGCAGGCCGATCGTCTTCGCTCCTTCCCGCAGGCGGGAGAGGTGGCTTTTGAGGCGGAGGATCTCGCCGTCCCGGACGCGCAGCGTCTCGAAGAGGCCGTCGCCCAGCGAGAACCCCCGGTCCCGCGGGTCTATCCGGGCTCCGGCGGCTGCCAGCTCGCCGTTCGTCCAGACGAACCTACCGCTCATCTACACCGGTCCCGAGCGCGGCCAGGACGGCCCGGCCCTTCGCCAGCGTCTCCCGGTACTCGAGCTCCGGATCGGAGTCGGCGACGACCGCCCCGCCGACCTGGAGATGGAGGCGGTTCTCCTGGAGGACGAGGGTCCGGATCGCGATGGAGGTGTCCATCTCCCCGGTGAAGCTGATGTACCCCACGGAGCCGCAGTAGACCCCGCGCCGGACGGGCTCCAGCTCCTCTATGATCTCCATGGCCCGGATCTTGGGGCATCCGGTCACCGACCCCCCCGGGAAGCAGGCTCGCAGCAGGTCCACTGCGTCCAGCCCCGGCCGCAGCTCGCCCCGGACGGTGCTCACCAGGTGCCACACGCTCGCGTGCCGCTCCAGCCCGTACAGCTCCAAGACGCGTACCGAGCCGGTGCGGCAGACCTTGCCCAGGTCGTTCCTGAGCAGGTCTACGATCATGAGGTTCTCCGCCCGGTCTTTCTCGCTGCCGGACAGCTCCCGCGCGAGTCGCTCATCCTCCTCCGGGGTGGCCCCGCGGGGCCGGGTCCCCTTTATGGGCCGCGTCTCGACCGCGCTCCCGGCCAGCTTCAGGAACCGCTCCGGCGAGGCGCTGAGCACCTTCACCTCTCCGAAGTCCAGGTACGCGCCGTGCGTCACCGGCGAGACCTCCCGCAGCCGCTCGTAGAGCGCCCAGGATTCGCCGCTCCACTCTCCCTCCAGCCGGTGCGAGAGGTTGACCTGGTAGATGTCGCCGGCCCGGATGTACTCTTTCGCCCGCCGGACCAGCTCCGTGTAGCGTCCGCATCCGGTGTTCGAGCGCAGCGCGACCGGAGCACGACCGGGACCTCGCCCTCCGGGCTCGGCCTTAAGCAGCTCGCGGACCTCCGCCAGCCGGCGGCGGGCGGCTTCCTCCGTGCCGGCCGGCAGGCCGGTGGAGACCAGGCGGCTCTCGCCGGTGAGATGATCGGTGACCACCGTCCAGTCGTAGAAGCCTACGTTCATCTCCGGGGGTGAGCCCGCCTCCGGGTTGATGGCGGGTAGCGGCTCTACCACCCGCCCGAGGTCGTACCCGAAGTAACCGGCCGCGCCGCCCGCAAAGGGGGGGAGCATGCCGGACTGCGGCAGCCGGTAGCGCCTGAGCAGGATCTGGAGCAGCGCGAACGGATCGGCCTCCATCTCCCGCTCTTCGACGCCGGTAAGCCTGCAGCGCCGGCCGCGGCTCTCCAGCACCAGGAACGGGTCGGCGGTGAAGTACGAGTGCCGGCCAGGCCCCCGGGTGGAGCTGCTGTCCAGAAAGGCCGGGCGCGGCAGACGGCGGAGCCGCCGGGCGGCTTCCAGAGCGCTCACCGGTGAACGCTCTGCTACGGGAGAGACCTCTCCGTGCGTCTCGCTCGCCAGCTTCAGACCTGCCCGCCTCCGTTGCCGGGACTCAACGTATGCCGGCAGAGACTATAGCCGACCGGCGGCCCGCCGTAAACTGCCGCCGGGACGTGATGCCGCTAGCTCTGAGCCGAGTGGCCGGACGTCCGCTCTCCGGCCTCGCGGCCCCGGGCCTCCTGAATCGCCTGCCAGACCCGCATCGGCGTCGCCGGCATGTCTATGTGCCTGACGCCCAGGTGCGAGAGGGCGTCTATCACGGCGTTGATGACGGCCGGCGAGGAGCCGATGGTCCCGGACTCGCCGATTCCCTTCCAGCCCATCGGGTTGGTCGAGGAGGGGACCTCGGTCCGGTCGAGGATGAAGCTCGGGACGTCGGGCGCGCCGGGTATCAGGTAGTCCACCAGCGTGCCCGTGAGCAGGTTGCCGCTCTCGTCGTAGATGGCCTTTTCGTAGAGCGCCTGCGCGATGCCCTGCGTGATCCCGCCGTGCAGCTGGCCCTCCACGATTGCGGGATGCACCACCGGCCCGCAGTCGTCTACCGCCACGTACTTCGGGATGGTGACCTTGCCGGTCTCGGTGTCCACCTCGACCACGCAGATGTGCGTTCCGTACGGCCAGGTGAAGTTGGGCGGGTCGAAGACGTGGCTCTCGTGCAGTCCCGGCTCCATCCCCTCCGGCAGGTCGGCGGCGAGGGAGGCGGCGGTGGCGACCTCCTGGATCGTCACGCCCCGCTCCGGCGAGCCGGCGACGCTGAAGCGTCCGCCCGCGAACTCTATGTCGCCCTCGGCGGCCTCCAGCATATGCGCCGCTATCTTCTTCGCCTTCTCCACCACCTTCCCGCAGGCCAGGTGCACCGCCACCCCTCCGACCGCCAGGCTCCTTGAGCCGTAAGTGTCGCGTCCCAGAGGGGCTACGGCCGTATCGCCGTGCAGCACCTCCACGTCGTCGGGCGAGACGCCTAAAGAGTCGGCGGCGATCTGGGCCCACGCGGTCTCGTGCCCCTGCCCGTGCGGGGAGGTCCCGGTCACCACCTCTACCTTGCCCGAGGCGAGCATCCTCACCGTGGCTGCCTCCCAGCCGCCGCTCTGCAGCCGCACCCCGGCGGCTACCTTCGACGGCGAAAGCCCGCCGCTCTCGGTGAAGTTCCCGATCCCGATGCCGAGCTGCCGGACGCTCCCGCTCTCCCGGCGGCGGCGCTGCTCGGCGCGCAGCCCCTCGTAGTCTGCCAGCTCCAGCGCCTTGCGCATGCACGCTTCGTAGTCGCCGGAGTCGTACATCACGCCGGCCGGGTTGGCCGTGGGCCCGGTGAACGGCGGGATCAGGTTCCTCAACCGCAGCTCCGCCGGGTCCATCTCCAGCTCGCGCGCTAAAGCATCCATCGCCCGCTCGTGCGCGTAGGCGGCCTCGGAGCGCCCGGCCCCGCGGTAGGCGTCGGTGGGGGTGAGGTTCGTGAAGACCCCGACGCACTCGAAGGAGTAGGCGTCGAAGTTGTAGAGCCCCGGGTAAGTGAACGACCCGAAGATTGCTATCCCCGGCGTGAGCAGCTGCAGGTACGCGCCCATGTCCGCGACGAGCTTCACCTTCATGCCCAGGATCTTCCCCTCGGCGGTGGCGGCGAGCTCTATGTACTGCACCTGACCGCGGCCGTGGGTAGTCGCCAGGTGGTTCTCCGAGCGCTCCTCAACCCACTTCACGGGCCGATCCAGCCTGCGGGCGAGCGCCAGAGCCAGCGCCTCCTCGGCGTAGACGTTCAGCTTGGAGCCAAACCCCCCGCCCACATCCGGAGCCACAACCCGCAAGCGCTGCTCCGGGATACCGCACATGGCGGAGAGTATCTCCTTCACGAAGTGCGGTACCTGGGTCGAGGAGTACACGGTGAACCCGCCCCGCCGCTCGGGGCTTGCGACG
>NZ_SKBU01000027.1:0-650 GCF_004337705.1 Rubrobacter taiwanensis | reverse complement strand
CGGAGCGGGCCGCAGAAAGGATAAAGCGCCACGTTCCGGAGGTGCGGCTGATCGCGGTGCTAAGAGACCCTGCGGAGAGGGCCTACTCGGCGTTCATGCATCTGGTGCGGGACAACCGGGAGGAGCCGGACTTCGCGCGGGCGCTCGAGCTGGAGGAGGAGCGCATCCGGCTGAACTACCCCTGGATCTGGCACTACCGGCGGGCGGGCTACTATCACGAACAGCTCTCCCGCTACTACGCTCTGTTCGATCCCGCACAGATAAGGGTCTACCTCTACGAGGATCTGCGCCGCGATCCCGTCGGCACCCTGCAAGACATCTACCGTTTTCTCGGCGCCGACCCCGCATTCGCACCGGACGTCTCCGGACGCTACAACGTCTCCGGCGTGCCTAAGAACCGTTTTATCAACGACTTCCTGCGCCGCGACAACCCTCTCAAGACCGCCGTGAGGCCGCTTGTGCCCGCGCGGCTGCGCGGGCGGCTCAGGAGGAGCCTGAGGCGGCGCAATCTGACCGCGGCCCCGCCGATGCCGCCCGGGGTGCGGAGGGATCTGGTTGCGGGCTACCGGGAGGACATCCTGCGGTTAGAGGAGCTCATCGGGCGGGATCTCTCGGGGTGGCTTGAGGTATGACGCTGCCCGACTTCCTCG
>NZ_SKBU01000026.1 GCF_004337705.1 Rubrobacter taiwanensis | reverse complement strand
CCGCTGGCGCTCGCAACCTTGGAGTACTTGGAGTACGCGCTGCGCACCCAGAGCGCCGCGATGCCGGAGATTATGGCACCCACGATCATTATGAGTATGTAACCGAACACGTGTCCTCCTCTGAAACTGCCCTCTGCAGAGAGATATTCTACTATACGGATACGGCCCGGAACGCTAAAGGTTTCGCTCTGAGCACCGCCCGCAGATACCCTCGAAGAGCACCACGGTGCGCTTCACGCCGAACCCCGCGTCCGGCAGCCGCAGGCCCTCCATACCCTCGGGCCGAACGTCGTACAGCCTGCCGCAGTTGAGGCAGCGGAAGTGGTGATGCTCGGGGTCCAGATTGGGGTCGTAGCGTACGGCCCCCAGCCCCTCGACGGTCCGGAGCAGCCCCACGCGCACCAGCTCGGCGAGCGAGTTGTACACGGTCGCCCGGGCGAGCTCGGGCAGCTCGCGCCGGGCCACCTCGAAGACCTCATCGGCGGTCAGGTGCCCGCTCTCACCCCCGCGGAAGGCCCCGAGGACCGCCCGGCGCTGCGGGGTGACCCGCAGCCCGGCGCTTTTGAGACGCTCACTTACTATGTGCTTCGAATCCTGCGGCATCCGGCAACATATGATTCTAACCCGTATAAGTATATGCGCCGAGGGCCGGCCCGGACACCCGGGCCGGCCCTCGCGGATCGCGAGGCGCGCAGAGAGCGCTACATGTTCCTCATGAGGCGCTGCGCGATCTCGGCCAGCTCCTCCGGATGCAACCCCGGCGAAGAGACCGCCTTGTCCTCCGGCGGGTCGGCCGGGCCGCCGGCGCTCTCCGGGAGCCCGTCGACAACCTCAAGCGGCGTGCCGTCTATGGGGTGCTCGCCCTTCCACAGAGCAGCTATGTCCTTGAAGTCGTCGGGGCTGAAACGGTAGAGCTTGCCGTGCATCCCCCTGTCGGTGAACTGCCTGGCCTCCTTGAAGTCCGCGTCCGGGATCTTGGGGATCGGGAGCATCTTCTTGACGTCCACCCCGGTTAGCTCTTCCAGCGCCTTGGCGTAGGCCAGCGCATGCACCCCGCCGCGCACGAACAGATAGCCGAGCATCTGGCGCGCTACGGGATGGTCGGTGGACTCATAGACCCTTATCTTGGCCATCCGGGCCCCGTTCTCCAGGAAGAAGTTGTGCAGGAGATCCAACACCAAATCCCCGGAGTTGAAGACGTACTCGCCGTTCCAACCCTGCCCGAGCGAGTTGGTCGCCAGAGCCCCGAACCCGGTATTGATGTAGTGGTGCGGGATGCCCTTGCCCTTGACGCCCTTGAGCGGCGCGTCCTTTACGTCCTCGCCTTCCGAAGCGCCGGTCAACAGACCGTTGATGGTGGCCGCTACCAGCTCGATGTGGCCGAGCTCCTCGGTGGCGATGTTGGCGATCAAGTCGTAGAACGGCTTGACCTTCTTGCGCCCCCGGAAATTGAAAGACTGGTAGGTGTAGTTCATGAGGGTGGACATCTCGCCGAAACGCCCGCCCAGAAGCTCCTGTACGTTGGCCGCAGCGTCCGGGTCCGGCTCGCTCGGCATCGGCAGCTCGACCTGCAGCTTGTCTACGCGTAGGTACATCCCACTCCTTCCCTTAAGGTTCTCTTCTCAGCGATACCCGGTCCTCGAAGACCTTCCGTATCCCGGCTTACCACCTCCCTCCAATATCCGGATCTCGACGCCCCGATCCACGGCGGACATTATACCCACATTAGACAATGTCTAACCAGAGACCGGTTATCGGCTTTTACGAGAGAGGCGTTCGGCCCGTTTCTCGAATCTGGCGGCGGAGCGTTCATCGCCGGCGGCGCGCAGCACCTCTGCGGCGCGATGGGAGATGCGGAGCGCTTCTTCCAGATCTCCGCGATACTCGTAAAGGGCGGCGAGGCGTTCGTAGCAGAACGTGCCGGCGTGTCCGGCCTCTATTGCGGCCCGGCAGTGTTTCTCGAAGCTCTTCGCGGATTCGGGATCGCGGCGGTTCTGGAAGTAGGCCTGAGCGAGGGAGGCGTGGGCGAGCTGGAGGTCTCCGGGGGTCTCGGCGGCGTCCAGGGCCACCGGCCCCAGTTTGCGGGCGAGATCCAGGTCGCGGGCGGAGGCGGCCTGGGAGATTACGTTTGAGACGAACTGCGCCGGGGTGGCCGCCGGGTTTTCGGGGGCGCTCAGGAGGAGCTCTATCTCCCCGGTGTTCTCCGGCAGTTCCAGGAAGGCGTAGCGTCCGACCTTTGCTCTGTCTTCGGCGTCCAGCGCCGCGATGAACTCTGACAGCTCGCTCCAGCTGCTCATAATGTCTCACCTTAACCGGGCGGGATCGCTCTCACAACCTGTCCTCCGGTGCTGGCGGCTGGCCCCTCCATCTCATAGACTGTCCGGGTTATCGGGGGCTAACAAGACCGCGAGGAGGGATGAGATGAGCGGGCTGCTCGAAGGCAAGAAGGTCTTGATCACGGGCGTGCTGGACCGGCGCTCCATAGCGTACGCGGCGGCGCGGCTGGCGCAGGAGCAGGGTGCGGAGATAGCGCTTACCGGCTTCGACAAGGGAATCCGGCTGACCCGCCGCACGGCGCAGAAGCTCGATCCCGAGCCGCCGGTCCTGGAGCTAGACGTGAACCGGCCGGAGCACATTGAGGCCGTAGCGCAGGACCTCAAGGAGCGTTGGGGCGAGCTGCACGGCATTCTGCACGCGATCGCCTTCGCCCCGCCGGACGCTCTGGGCGGCAACTTCACGAAGACCGGGTGGGATTCGGTCGCCACCGCGCTCCGGACCTCGGCCTACTCGCTGGCGGCGCTCACGCTGGGGCTGAGGGACCTGCTGGTTTCCGGTTCGTCGGTCGTAGCGCTGGACTTCGACGCCCGGTACGCCTGGCCGGCCTACGATTGGATGGGGGTCGCCAAGGCCGCGCTGGAGTCCACGGCGCGCTATCTGGCCCGGGATCTGGGCGGTCAGGGCATCCGGGTTAACCTCATCTCCGCCGGTCCGCTGCACACGCTGGCCGCCAAGGGGATCGAGGGCTTCGAGGAGATCGGGGGCGAGTGGGACCGGCAGGCCCCGCTCGGCTGGGACGCCCGCGACACCGAGCCGGTGGGAAGAGCTGTTGTGAGCCTCATGAGCGACTGGTGGCCGGCGACGACCGGCGAGCTCATCCACGTAGACGGCGGCTACCACGCGATGGGAGCGCCGATAAAGTAGGCCGCGCTACTCGCCGCGCGCCAGCGAGGCGAACTTGGTGTACTGCTCCAGCCAGGCGAGCTGTACCTTGCCGGTCGGACCGTTACGGTGCTTGCCGACGATGACCTCGGCGATGCCTTTGTCGTCGGAGTCGGGGTTGTAGTACTCGTCGCGGTAGAGGAAGATCACCATGTCCGCGTCCTGCTCGATGCTGCCGCTGTCCCTCAGGTCCGAGAGCATCGGGCGTTTGTCGTGACGCTGCTCGACGGCGCGGGAGAGCTGGGCTATCGCGAGCACCGGCACGTCCAGGTCGCGGGCGAGGACCTTCAGGCCGCGGCTGATCTCGGCGATCTCCTGCTGGCGGTTCTCCCGGTTCTGGCCGACCATGAGCTGCAGGTAGTCCACGACCACGAGCCCTAGTTGAGCGCCCCGGCTGTTCAGCTGGCTGGCCAGCCGTCGGACTTTGGCCCGGATCTCCATCAGCGTCACGCCGGCAGTGTCGTCTATCCAGATGGGGGCTTCGCTGATCTCGGCCACCCCGCGCATCAGCTTCGGCCAGTCCCCGGCCTCCACGTTGCCGTTGCGCAGATCCTGGGTCTTTATGCGTGTTTTCTGCGCGATGAGCCGCTGCACGAGCTGCTGCTTGCTCATCTCCAGCGAGAAGATCGCCACCGGCAGCCGCTGCCGTTCGGCCACGTGCTGAATGATATTCAGCGCCATGGCCGTGTTGTGGACGCAAATGTCCTGGGCAATGAAGTTGGAACCATCCGGCACGGTCAGGTCGTAGACCCGGTGCTCTCCTGTGGGCTCGATGGCGACGATCTCATCCCACAAAATATCCGGGCTGGCGCTCCTTTCCAGCGCCTCGTCATCCAGAGTACCGGGGCACTCTCCGAGCCGGGCGGCCGGCAGGTCGCGACCGGCACGCGGGCCGTAACATCCCGGCTCCGCGAAGCGGAGCGCCTTCTCTCCCATCCAGCCGATCTCGGCCTGGTAGCGCAGCACGGCGTCCGGGGCCGTGATCTCGACCCGCCAGCACCCCTCCTTCTCGCGCCACAGCTCGGAGACTATGCCGAAGCGTACGAGAGCGTGATGCACGTCGCGCGCAAGCCCCTCAGAACCGGCGCTAAACCCGATACGGGGACGATTGCCCGACCGGTAGATCGTACCGCCGCAGCTGAACAGCACCCGCAAGAACTCGGCCAGGTAGCGGCGGCTCCACCTCCAAACGCAGCGGGGGAAAGACTCTCCTTCCGCGCATTTGCCCGTCAGCCCGATCTCGCGCAGCCAGGCGGTGACGGCGTCCTCACCTTCACGACGATATCCCACAATCTCGCAGTCCCCGCGAATACCCCATCTTACTACGACCTCGGGGAACTGGCGGGAGATCGCCGCCTTAAAATCTTCGATGAGAGCCGGGTCTGGCTTCGCCCACTCAGGACACGGCCGGGTTAACCCGCCCTCGGCTACGAAGTAGGCGAGCAAACGCACCCGGTCCATGGGCAAGGACTCGTCCCCTCCGAACACCGGCAGGCTTCGCGGCACAGCGATGCGAGACCCGATGCCCAGATCATGCAGCGGCTTCCATCCTTCCGCCGTCAAGAACGGATGATGGCCGGTGACCTCGACCTTGCGCCCCGTGCGCGTCGTAACCCGAAAGCACGGCTTGACACCGCTGTCTATCCAGCCTGAGACAGAAGCTGTCTGCAGCTCCCCCGCGTTAGACACGTTCAGTACGCGCGGCAGCCGCCGCTTTACACATTCCTCAATGGTCAATCTCTCCCCGCTCTCGGGGTCAACGACAAGGCTGTCCCACTTCAGACACTTCCCCATCGCCGGCCGCGCGGCGAGAATGATCAGATCGCTCCTGTGAAACCCGGTCGTCAGCCGGTCCAGGTCCTCAAAGCCGGTCTCCACCCCGGTGACCGGTCCCCCAAGGTCATAGAGATGCTGGATCTGATCCAACACGTTCGGCGCCAGCTCGGAAACCGGCGAGAGATGCTTGCTGAGGGTGCGGTTGGAGACGCCGTATATGAGCTGCTCGGCAGCGTCCAGCGCCTCGCTCACGTCCTCCGGCTCCCGGTAGGCGTCCTCGGTTATCCGGGTGGCAGCGTCTATGACGGCCCGCAGCAGCGCCTTGCTGCGGACGATCTCCGCATAACGCCCCACGTTCGCCGCCGTGGGCACGCTCTCGACGATCTGAAAGATGTAGCCGCGCCCCCCGATGCGGTCGAGCTCCCCCATCCCGCGCAGCTCCTCGGCCAGCGTGAGCTGGTCTATGGGCTCGCCCCGCGAGTACAGCCGCGTCATAGCCCGGTAGATGAGGCGGTTGGTCTCGGAGTAGAAGTCCTCCTCCTCAAGCACCTCCCCAACCACCGAAACGGCAGCCTCCGAAACCAGCATCGCCCCGATCACCGCCCGCTCCGCATCCAGGTCGTGCGGCGGTACCCGGGACGCCTCAGACCCACCCGGTAAGCCTCTGATCCTCCCCCGGCGCTCCATGCCTCCTAGAATGAAGCAAAAGAGGCCTCAACACAAGGTGAAGCCTCTTCTACCTTACCCTGTAGTCAAAGTTTATATCATCCGTTACAGCTTGGGGACCACGATGACCTTGACCGTGGCCTGGACATCGCCGTGTACCTGGACGGGGATCTGGTAGGTACCGAGGACTCTGAGCGGCTCTTCCAGCAGGATCTTGCGCCGGTCGATGTGGATATCGCGAGCCTTCTCGATGGCCTCGGCTATATTGGCTGCGGTAACGGAGCCGAAGAGCCGGTCGTCCTCTCCGGTGCGGGCTTCGATGGTGATGACGCTCTTGTTGAGCGTCTCGGCGATCTCCTCGGCGCGCTCGGCCATGCGGCGTTCGCGTTCGGCGGCCTCCTCCATCTGACGCCGGACCTCCTCCAGCCGGGCCGGGGTGGCGACCTCGGCGAGGTTGCGCGGGATCAGGTAGTTCCTCACGTACCCGGCGCTGGCCTCGACGACCTCGCCCCGGCGGCCGAGTTTCTCGACGTCCTGCTTGAGTATTACCTGCAACGCAGCCTCCCCTCTAGCGGCCGATCACGTAGGGCAGCAGCGCCATCTCCCGGGCGCGCTTGATCGCCACGGCGGCCTCGCGCTGGTGCTGAGGGCAGAGCCCGGTCACGCGGCGGGCCCGGATCTTGCCCCGGTCGGACATGAAACCGCGGAGCGTGTTGTAGTCTTTGTAGTCTACGTACTCTATGCCCTCTTTGCAGTAGAGGCAGACCTTCCTCTTGCCCGGGCGGAACCCGGCGGCTGTGCCTTTCTTTCTACCCAAACCTTCTTCCTCCTACTCTTCCCGAACGCTACTCGGCCGCCACCGGCTCGGTGGCCTCCTCCTCGCCGCCGGTGCGGGCGTAGCCCTCGGGGAGCCTGACGATCATGTGCCGCAGTACGTCGTCCGAGACGCGCAGGATGCGCTTGAGCTCCGGGAGCGTCCGCTCGCCGGCGGTGAACTCCATGACAGCGTAGAAGCCCTCGGTCCGGTGCTCGATCTCGTAGGCCAGCTTGCGCTTACCCCACTGGTTGACGTTCTTCACCTCGCCCCCGGTGCGCTCGATCACGGTCCGCGCCCGGGAGAGGGTGTTCTCGACCTGCTCCTCATCCAGCTCGGGGATGACTATGAGCATGACTTCGTAGAGCTGAATCTTCGTACCTCCTTCGGTCTAAAGCGGCTTCTTCTCCGGAAGAAGCAGGAGTCCTGCGGATTACCGGCGAGAGATTGTACCATCTATCTCCCCCGCCGGCACCCCTACCCCTGCGCGGCGGCCAGGCGCTCCACGCCGCCCTCCAGGCTGGAGGCTTTATAGCCGCGCTCCAGAAGCTCGCGGGCCAGAATCTCGGAGCGCCGGCCGCTGGCGCACACGAGCAGGTACTCCCGGGAGCGATCGAGTCCGCCCAGCAGCTCCGGAGCCCGGGAGAAGGGCAGCCGTATCTCTCCCACCTGAGGTCCCTCCCCGGGCTCGCGGACATCAACCACCACGGCCCCCTCGGGCACGCGATCCACCACGTAGGAGGGCGTCTCCTCCGGCTCCCAGTGCCTGAGGTCTATCACCCGGCGGTTCTCCACGGCCCGCCGCATCCATCCCTCATCCACATCCCGGCCCAGCTCGCCCTCCGCGCCGAGAACCTCCTCCGGCTCGGCCCAGGTCTCCACCGGGCCCGTAGCGATGGAGCAGTGCTCCTTGACGGCGGCCGACGCGCCGTGGGTCCCGATGCGCCGGGCCGTGTCTATGATCTCGTTCTTCTCCGTCCCGACGAGGGGCCGCAGGACGGGCAGCCCGGCGGCGCGCTCGGCCACGGAGAGATTGCGCAGCGTCTGCGTTGAGACCTGACCGATCGACTCTCCCGTGACCAGAGCCTCGGCCCCGACCTCCCCGGCCAGCAGGCTCCCGGCCCGGTACATGGCCCGCTTGAGCAGAAGCTGCCGCAGCCGCGGATTAACCCGGCGCACGAGAGCCGCCACAACCGGGGCCAGATCCACCACGTGCGCCCGGACCCCGTGCCCCGGAGCCCACCGGACGGCCAGCTCCCGCGCCACGGCCAGGGCCTGCTCGATCTGACCGCACCCGCCCAGATCACAGATGAGCAGATCGAGCCGAACACCCCGGCGCATGGTCCGCCAGGCCGCCACGGGAGAGTCGAACCCGCCGGAGAAGAGAGCCACAGCCCTCCCGCCCGTGCCGAGCGGCAGACCTTCCGGCCCCGGCGTGCTCTCCATCACAGCGAAGGCCCGCTCGCCCGTAAGCTCCACCGGAACCTCGACCTCCGGACGGTCCAGATCTACCCCGGCAGAGAAGGGCAGAAGCGCAGCCCCCAGCTCGTAGGCCACATCCCGGGAAGATACCGGAGCCCGCTCGGCGCGGGGACGCACCGCAAAGGTCCGCCCGGATACCCGACCGCCGAAGAGCGGAACGAGCTCCTCCACAAGCCCCTCCAGCGAGGTATACGGCACCTCGACTACCTCGGCTACAGACCGGATGCCGAACACCCGCACCAGAGCCTCCCGGGCCCGGGCAGGATCCCCGGTACTCACGAACACGCGGCTCCACTCCGGCCTGATGTCGGCGCGTATGCCGGCAGCCCTTAGCGCCCGGTACATGTTGCGTACCAGTATCCCGAGGAAACGGCGGCGGGTCCGCCGGGACTTGGTGCCCACCTCGCCGGAGAGCCTTACCAGCAACCGCCGGCCACCATCCCCCCGAAACCGCCCCTCCTCATACGTCCGCATCTTCTCGCCAGTCCTCATCGCAAAACCTCGCCAGAATACTCGCCTGCAAGTCTCCGCCGGAGATTCTTGAAGACCGTTCCGAGATCACGGCCGGATCATCTCATCAGTATGTTCTATTACAGAAAACAGAGATTTCCAAGACCGCGCCGGCTTCGAAGACTCGTTAACACACGCCAAACAAACCGGCAGATTCCACAAAACTTTTCAAGCAATCCCTTGACAGGAACCCGAAACGTTCGCGATAATTATGTAACATCAGTGATTTTTTGGGAAAGGAGCGAAGTTTGAGAAAGTTGATGCTAATCGGGGCGACGGTGGCGATGATGCTGGCTGCGGCTTCACCGGCGTTCGCGCAGGGTGCCACCACGGTCAACCTCCAGACCTGTCTGGCTTACTTCGGCGACCAGACCGCCGTTCAGTATCAGGCCGGCACGCAGTACTCCGTACAGGATCTGACCCAGGCTCAGATCCAGTACTGCCAGCAGATCATCCAGAACATCACCGCCGGGGGCGAGGTGGTCTTCCAGCCGGGCGAGGTGGTCTTCGTTCCGCACGCCCAGCAGTACGTGGTTGAGGGGACTGAGATAGTGGTGGTCTTTGACGAGGCCGCCGGTGCGTTCGTACCCGCCGAGGAGACGCTGGTGCTGCCGGACACGGGCGGCATCTCTCTGCTGGCGCTGGGCGCGGGAGCGCTGCTGATCGCGGGCGGTCTGCTCGCCCGCCGCATCTCCCGCTGAGCGCGCCCGGAGGAGTGCGAAGAGGGGGCCGGGGTTCCGATCCCGGCCCTCTAATTCTCTCAGAGGATCTCCAGGGCGGCGCACTTGAGGTAGCGAGTCTCGGGGATTGTGAGGATCTCGGGGTGATCCGGGGCCTGTCCGCGCCACTCCCGGAGCCTCACCCGCCGGCCGGCGTCGGCGGCGGCGTCCCGCAGGATCTGCTTGAAGTCCCACTCCCGGACGTGGTAGGAGCAGGAGCAGCTGAAGAGGAGGCCCCCGCTCCGCAGCAGCTTCATGGCGCGCAGGTTTATCTCCTTGTAGGCCCGGAGCGCGGCGTCGAGATCCCGCCTCTCCCGGGCGAAGGCGGGCGGGTCCAGGGCGATCATGTCGTACCCCTCCCCGGCCGCGGCGCGCTCCCGCAGAAGATCGAAGGCGTTCGCGCGGGTGAAGCTCACGTTCTCAAGGCCGTTGAGCCGGGCGTTCTCCCGTGCCGCCCGCAGGGCCGGTTCGCTGGAGTCCACCAGTTCGACGGAGTCCGCCCGCCGGGCGGCGTGCAGTCCGAATCCCCCGGCGTAGGAGAAGACGTCCAGCATCCGGCCGCGCGCGAGGCTCCCCGCGACCCGGTGGTTCTCACGCTGGTCCAGAAAGAGTCCGGTCTTCTGCCCCTTCCGGAGGGAGACCCGGAAGAGCACCCCGCTCTGCCGCACGGTAACGGAGTCGGGCACCGCACCGGAGAGCACCTCCACGCGCCGCGGCAGGCCCTCCAGACGCCGGGCGGCGAAGTCTCCCCGGGCCAGGATCCCCTCGGGCGCGCAGAGCTTTTGGAGAGCTTTCGCCACCCACTCCAGCCGCCGCTCGACCGCGGCGGACCCCGCCTGGACCACCAGGTACGGCCCGTAGCGGTCCACGACCAGCCCGGGGACGCCGTCGGCCTCGGCGTGGAGCAGGCGGTAGGCGTCGGCGTCCATGCTCAGGGAGTCTCTGTAGGCGGCGGCCCTTGCTATACGGCTGTAGAACCAGCCCTCGTCCACCGGCACGTCGCTGCGGGTGGCGATGCGGAGCGAGATCTCGCTCCGCGGGTTGTAGAAGGCGCGGCCGAGGAACCGGCCCCGGCGGTCGGCGACCCGCACGATGTCCCCCGGCTCTCCGGCGGCCTCGAGGATGTCGGAGCGGTAGACCCAGGGGTGTCCCGACCGGACGCGGGAGGCTCCCCGCCGGCTCACGACCGCCGTTCTCTCGCAGTAAACCCTCTTACCCACGGTCCGCAGATCCGCTGTTAAACCGTTCGCGTATACACTAGGATGTTACCGGTTCATTTATACAGGTTCTGCAGAGAAGAGGGAGCAGCGTGAGCGGCGGGCGGGTTGCGGTGGTCGGAGCGGGGGTAGGCGGGCTGGCTGCGGCGATCCGGCTCCGGGCCGCCGGCTTCGAGGTCGAGGTCTTCGAGAAGAACCCGGAGCCCGGGGGGAGAATGGGCGTGCTGCGGGGCGGGGGCTTCACCTTCGACACCGGCCCCACGCTGCTCCTCATGACGGATGTCTACCGGGAGCTCTTCCGGTCCGCCGGACGCCGTCTTGAGGACTATGTGGAGCTGGTTCCGCTCGAACCCAACTACCGGGTACACTTCGGCGACGGAGACTCGATGCTCGTCTCGCGCTCGCTGCCCCAGATGGTAGCGGAGCTGGAGCGCATCGAGCCCGGCTCCGCCCCCGGATACTACCGTTTCCTGGAGGACGCCTGCCGCAAGTACCGGGTCGGGCGGCGGGAATTCGTGGAGCGGGACTTCGAACGGGCGCGGGACTTCTTCAGCCCGCGCAACCTGCGGCTGCTGAAGGAGACGCAGGCGGTCAACAACTACTACCGCTCCGTCTCCCGCTTCTTCCGCTCGGAGAAGCTGCGCCAGGCCTTCAGCTTCCAGACCATGTACCTGGGTCTCTCCCCCTTCGATGCTCCGGCGGTCTACGCCCTGCTGCCCTACACCGAGCTGGCCGAGGACGGCCTCTGGTACCCACGCGGGGGGATGTACCGGCTGGTGGAGGCCATGTGCGCGCTCGCAGAGGAGCTGGGGGTCGGGATGCACCTTGAGAGCCCCGTGGAGAAGATAACCGTGGTCAAGGGCCGGGCGGCGGGGGTGCGCGTCAACGGCGGGGAGTTCGGGGCGGACGCGGTGCTGGCGAACGCCGACCTGCCGTACGTGTACCGCAACCTGCTGCCGGAGCGGGCGCTGCGGGACTTCACCGTGCGGCCGCCGGAGCGCCTGACCTACACGGCCTCGGCCTTCATGCTCTATCTGGGTCTGGAGGGGAGGTTGGACCACCTCTCCCACCACAACGTCTACCTCTCCCGGGACTACCGCCGGAACTTCGAGGCCATCTTCCGGGACCGGACGTTGCCCGAAGATCCATCCCTCTACACCTGCGTGCCGGCGCGCACCGACCCGGAGGCGGCTCCGGAGGGCCGGGACGCCCTGTACGTGCTCGTGCCGGTGCCGCACCTGGACTCCGGCGTAGACTGGAACCGCGAGCGAGACGGGTTCCGGGAGAAGGTGCTCGCGCTGCTGGAAGGCCGCGCGGGCATAGAGAACCTCCGGCGGCGGATAGTCTTCGAGGTGGTGCGCACGCCCGAGGACTGGCGCCGGGAGTACAACCTGGAGAAGGGCGCGGCCTTCGGGCTGGGACACGGCATACTGCAGGTGGGATACTTCCGCCCGGCCATCGCCTCCCGGCACATAGAGCGCCTGTACTTCGCGGGGGCCAGCACGCGGCCGGGGACCGGGGTGCCGCTGGTGACCATCGGAGCGCGGTTGGCTGCGGAGCGCATCCGGCGCGAGGTGGCGGGATGAGGCTAAAGGAGTGCTATGAGCACTGCCGCAGGATTCACCAGCGGCACGGCAAGACCTACTACTTCTCAACGCTGCTCTTCCCGCCGGAGGTCCGGCCGCAAGTCTACGCCCTCTACGCCTTCATGCGGGTGGCGGACGAGATCGTTGACGGCCCCGAAGACCACCCGCCGGAGCGGCAGCTCCGGGCCCTGCAGAGCTTCGAGGAGGAGACCCTGGCCGCCATCCGTGGGGAGGCGACCGAGAACCCGGTCCTGCGGGCCTTCGCCGACACGGCGCTCCGGAACGAGATACCGGCCGGCCACATCCGGTCCTTCATGGCGAGCATGAAGATGGACACCCGCATCAGCCGCTACGAGACCTACGAAGATTTGGAAGAGTACATGTACGGCAGCGCGGCGGTGGTGGGACTGATGATGTGCCGGGTGATGGGCGTAAAGAGCGAGGCGGCGCTGCCGCACGCCGAGGCGCTCGGGGTGGCCATGCAGCTCACCAACTTCCTGCGGGACATCCGGGAGGACTGGGAGCGCGGCCGGGTGTACCTTCCGCTGGAGGATATGAAGCGCTTCGGCTATACGGAAGAGGATCTGGCCCAAGAGCGCATCAACGAGCCCTTCGCGAACCTGATGGACTTCGAGATAGAGCGCGCCCGGAGGCTCTACGCGTTCGCCGACCGGGGGCTCGACCACATCCCCCGGGGCCGCCGGTACCCGATCGCGGTGGCCCGGCACCTGTACGCCGCGATCCTGGATCACATCGAGCGCCTAAACTACGACGTCTTCAACCACCGGGCCGGAACCTCGATCTTCGAGAAGCTGGGCGTGGCGGCGGTCTGCGCCGCGCGCTCCCCGAACGAGATCCTGACCCGCAGGACCGGTTGCATCGGGCGGCCCGGCGTGGTGTAATCCCCGGAAGCTAAAAGCGGTGTTCATCGAGAGCGGTGGAGGGACGGGCCCTGCGAAGCCGCGGCAACCGGCGGACCACGGAGTCTGCGGCAGGTGCCAATTCCCGCGGAGGAGACTCCGAGAGATGAGCGCGTCAGAATCTCTCCGGCAGGCCTCTCTTCTCTGGAATCCGCTCTCGGGAAGAGAGGATAATCTTTGGCCGACAGTCTGAATCTGAGAGAGCGGATGGCGGAGCGGGTCTTGATCGGAGACGGCGCGGTCGGGACGCTCCTGCAGGAGCGCGGCATCCGCTACGACCACCCCTACGCCCGCGCCAACCTCACCCATCCCGACGTGGTGCGCCGGGTGCACGAGGACTACGCCCGGGCCGGGGCCGAGATCCTGGAGACCAACACCTTTGCGGCCAACGCGGTCAAGCTGGCCGCCTACGACCTGGAGGACCGGGTACGCGAGATCAACGTCGCCGGAGCCCGGCTCGCCCGCGAGGCCGCGGACGGAGCTCTGGTGTTCGGTGCGATCGGCCCCCTGGGCCGGCCGCTGGCCCCCGTCGGCCCCATCGCCCGCGAGGAGGCCCGCGCCATCTTCCGCGAGCAGGCCGGGGCGCTGGTCGAGGGCGGCGTGGACGCGCTGGTGCTGGAGACCTTCACCGACCTGGACGAGCTGCGCCTGGCGTTCGAGGAGGCGGAGAAGCCGGGTGTGCCGGTGCTCATCTACCGCACCTTCGTGGAGGACGGCGAGACACTGGCCGAGGGCCTGCCGGCACGCGTGGCGCGCGAGCTGGCGGGCTGGGGAGCTGTGCTCGTCGGGAGCAACTGCACCGTCGGACCGCAGCGGATGCTCGGGATCGTGGAGCAGATGTCCGCCGAATTGGGGCCGGTGGCGGCCTTCCCGAACCCGGGGCTGCCGCAGCTCATCGGGGGCGTGGTGCGCTACCGGCAGGATGTGGACCACTTCGCTGCCTACGGGCGCGAGATAGCGGCCGCCGGAGCCCGGCTCGTCGGCGGCTGCTGCGGCACCACGCCGGAGCACGTCCGGGCGCTCGCCGAAGCCCTGCGGGACTTTGAGGTACAGGAGAAGCGGCCGCGCGGCGGCGTAAGCCTCCGGGAGGTCGAGGAGCGCCCGGCCGCCGAGCCGCGCTCGGAGCTCTGGCAGAAGATAAAGAGCGGAGCCTTTGCGGTGGCCGTGGAGGTAGATCTGCCGCGCGGGCACGACATATCCGGGGTGGTGGAGGTCTCGCGCAGCCTCCGGCAGCGCGGCGCGGACGCCATAGACATCTCCGACGGGGCCCGGGCGCGCCTGCGCATGAAGCCGGTAGCGGTCGCGAAGATCGTGCAGGAAGCGGCCGGGATAGAGGTCGTGGCGCATATCTCCTGCCGGGACCAGAACCTGCTCGGCCTGCAGGCCGAGCTGCTGAGCGCCGCGGCGCTGGGGGTGAAGAACCTGCTCCCGGTAACCGGAGACCCGGCCCAGATCGGGGACTACCCGGAGGCCACCTCCGTCTTCGACACCGACTCGATCGGGCTGGTGCACATCATCAGCCGCTTCAACCGGGGCGAGGACCTGTCGGGGAACCCCATCGGCGAGCCGCCGGGGTTCCTGATCGGGGTGGCGTTCAACCCGACGGCCGAGGATCTGGACGGTGAGGCCGAGCGGCTGCGGCGCAAGGCGGAGGCCGGGGCGCACGCCGCCTGGACGCAGCCGGTCTTCGAGGTCGGGGCGCTGGAGCGCGCGCTGGAGAAGATAGAAGATCTCAAGCTCCCCATCATGCTCGGCCTCATGCCGCTGCGCAGCGCCCGGCAGGCGGAGTTCCTGCACCACGAGGTCCCCGGCATAGAGATCCCGGCCCGCATAAGGGAGAAGCTGGCCCGGCTCCCCGCAGAAGACGCCCCGAGGTACGGAGTGGAGGCGGCGCAGAGCGTCCTGCTCAAAGCCCGGCCGCTGGTGCAGGGAGCGTACATCATGCCCCCGGCCTCGATGCCGGAGCTCGCCGCCGATGTCATGGAGGCGCTCGGGGAGAGAAGCCCCTCCCCGGCACCCGAAGGCCAGACAAAGGAGGACGGTTGACCACGGTAAGAGCCTACGCGCCCGGTATCTACGCCCGCTCCGAGGAGCTGGTGCAGGCGACACGCGACCTGGACCGCGGCCGCACCACCGAGGAGGCGGTCGCCAGACGGCAGCGGGAGGATCTGGAGTACTTCCTGGAGGCACAGCGGGCGGCCGGTCTGGACTATCTCTCGGACGGCCTGCTCAACTGGCAGGACATCTTCCGCCCGTTCGCCGAGGCGGCCGAAGGTTTGTCTTTCGGACCGCTCACCCGCTTCCTGAACACCAACACCTTCTACCGCGCCCCGGTCGCGACCGCCGAGCCCCCCCGGTTGCGGGAGCCCCTGAGCGAACCGCACTTCCGGTTCGCTCAGGGGCTCCCCGCGGGGAGCTGGGTCGCCACGCTGCCCTCGCCGCACGCCCTGGCGAAATGGGCACAGGGAGAGCTAGACGTGCGGGCGGTCGCGGAAGGCGTGCTCAAGCCGCAGCTAACCTGGCTCGTAGAGCACGGCTGCGCGCTGGTGGTGCTGCAGGAGCCGGCGCTCTTCGAGAAAGAGCGCGACCTCTACGGCCTCGCCGCCGCGCTGGAGGTCCTATCTGGCCCGCTCCCGCTCGCGCTGCAGCTCCCGTTCGGCGACGCCGGGGAGTTGCTGGGTGAGCTATTGGAGCTACCGGTGGACGCCATCGGGGTGGACTTCTACTCCACGGACGTCAGGGCCCTCCCGCGGCCTTTCCCCAAGACGCTCCTGGCGGGCGTGCTGGACGCACGCAACTCGCTGCTGGAGGAACCGGAGGAGGTAGCGCGGTTCGCGCGGAGGCTGCTCGAAGAGCTGGAGGGCGAGCTGCATCTGGTCCCGAACGGGGATCTGCAGTTCGTGCCGGAGAAGATCGCCCGTCAGAAAGTGCTGCGCCTCGGGGAGGCGGCCCGGATACTGAAGGAGGAAGCATGAGCGGAGTGCGGTTCGTGACGCGCGAGATCGGCAGCCTCGCCAAGCCCGGCTGGCGCGTGAAGGCCGTGGCCGGCCGGCCGGTCGAAGAAGCCGATGTCGAGGAGGCGCGCCGTTGGGGCGAGAAGCTGGAGGTAGAGCACGCCGAACTGCTGGAGATACTCCGGAAAGGGAGCGGCTTCACGGACGTGGAGAAGGCGAAGATACAGGACTTCGCCGCCCTGTACGCCATCCGGCTGCTGGAGAAGGCCGGGCTGGACGTGGTCTACGACGGCGAGCAGCGCCGGAGCGAGATGTACGACCACGCCGTCAAGCACGCCCGCGGCTTCGAGCCGCGCGGCACCGTGCGCTCCTTCGACAACAAGTACTACACGAAGGCCGCCGTGGTCGAGAGGCCGCGAGTCGAGGGGGCCTACGACCTGGAGGAGTTCAGGTTCGTCCGGTCGCACACCGGCCGCCGGGTCAAGGTGCCTTTCACCGGAGCGTACACGATCATGGACTGGTCCTACGATGAGCACTACGCCGGAAACGGCGGCCTGCTGGGAGCCTCGGCCCGGGAGCGGACCGAGGCGCGGCGGCGCTTCGGGGTGGATGTGGCGCGCGACGTGGTGCGCCCGAACGTCGCCGGGCTGGTCGAAGCCGGGGCGGACTGGGTACAGATAGACGAACCGGCGGCGACGACCCGTCCGGAGGAGGTCCCGCTCGTGGTGGAGACCTTCAACGCCACCCGCGAGGGGATAGAGGCCCGGGCCAGCATGCACATCTGCTTCTCGGACTACGACTGCCTCTTCCCCCACATCGAGGAGCTAGACCGCTGCTACGAGCTGCAGCTGGAGTTCGCCAACCGGGACGCGCGCGAGCCGGGGACGAGGGCCGAAGACCGGCCCGGCTACGGCGTGCTCGGGAAGTTCGCCCGCAGCGCGTGGGACGGCAAGCTGGGCCTCGGCGTCATAGACATCCACACGGACTTCATCGAGCCGCCCGAGCTGGTGCGCGACCGCATCCTCTACGCCGCCGGGGTGCTGGGCCCGGAGCGCATCGAGGTGAACACCGACTGCGGTCTCAGGACCCGCACCTGGGAGGTCTCCTTCCAGAAGCTCAGGAACATGGTCGAGGGCACGCGGCTGGCAGAGGCGGCGCTGAACGGCTGAGAGCAGGGAGTGGCACCGCCTCTGCGATCCGTGCCAGAATAGATCTTGCCGGCGGCGGGAAGGAGAGCCTGTGAACTACTTCGGACACTCGGAGAAGGTCAGGAAGCTCCAGAGAAGGCTCACGGAGTTCATGGAGGAGGTGGTCTACCCCAACGAGATCACCTACAAAAAGCAGCTTGAAGCGGCCACCGCCCGCGGCGAGCGCTGGAGCATCCCGCCCATCATGGAGGAGATGAAACGGCAGGCCAAGTCCGCGGGGCTCTGGAACCTGTTTCTGCCCGAGAGCGAGGAGTACGGGGCGGGCCTCACCAACCTGGAGTACGCTCCGCTGTGCGAGATCATGGGCAAAAGCCCCATAGCCCCGGAGGTCTTCAACTGCAACGCCCCGGACACCGGCAACATGGAGGTTCTGGTGCGCTACGGCACCGAGGAGCAGAAGGAGCGGTGGCTAAAACCCCTGCTTGAGGGGGAGATCCGCTCGTGCTTCGCCATGACCGAGCCCGATGTAGCCTCCTCTGACGCCACCAACATCCGGGGCCGGATAGAGCGCGACGGGGATGAGTACGTCATAAATGCCCGCAAGTGGTGGATCACGGGGGCCGGGGATCCCCGGTGTGAGATCTGCATCTTCATGGGCAAGACCGACCCCGAAGCTCCCCGCCACGAGCAGCAGTCGATGATCCTGATCCCCATGGACACTCCGGGGGTGCAGGTAGAGCGTACGCTCCCTGTCTTCGGTTACGACGATGCGCCCCACGGCCACGCCGAGATCACCTTCAAGGACGTGCGCGTGCCCAAAGAGAACATCCTCTGGGAGGAGGGCAAGGGCTTTGCCATAGCCCAGGGCCGGCTGGGGCCGGGAAGGATACACCACTGCATGAGGTTAATTGGGGTGGCCGAGAGGGCTCTTGAGCTGATGTGCGAGCGGGTCAAGGCCAGAGAACCGTTTGGCAAACCGCTCTCTGAGCAGGGTGTCATCCAGGAGTGGATAGCCGACTCCCGCATAGAGATAGAGCAGGCCCGCCTGCTTACGCTCAAGGCCGCCTACATGATGGATGTGGTGGGCAACAAGGCGGCCAGGAGCGAGATCTCGCAGATCAAGGTAGTAGCGCCCAACGTGGCCTTAAGGGTTCTCGACCGGGCGATACAGGCGCACGGCGGGGCCGGGGTCTCTGAGGACTTCCCGCTGGCGTACTTCTGGGCGGCCTCAAGGACCCTGCGGCTCGCCGATGGCCCGGACGAAGTGCACCGCGCCACGATAGCCCGCCTGGAGCTGCGGCGCCACAGCTGACCCTACCGGCCGGCGTACCGGGGCCTGCGCTTCTCCAGGAACGCTGCGACACCTTCCCTGAAGTCTTCGGTGCGGCCGCAGACCGTCTGACCGGCGGCCTCGGTCTCCAGGGCGGTGGACAGATCGCTCTCGAAGCTGCGATACAGGCTCTCCTTGATCCAGCCCAGAGCGACGGTGGGTCCGCCGGCGAGACGGGCCGCCAGTTCCTGCACCGTGGCCTCCAGCTCCCCGTCCGGCACGACCCGGTTCACGAGCCCGATGCGGCGGGCCTCCCCGGCGTCCAGCTCCTCGCCGAGCATGGCGAGCTCCATCGCCCGGCCCAGCCCCACGAGGCGCGGCAGGAAGAACGAGGAGCCGGCGTCGGGCATGAGGCCGATCCTGACGAAGGCCATGCTGAAGCGCGCGCTTTCGGCGGCCACGCGCAGGTCGCAGGCGAGCGCGATCCCGAGCCCCGCCCCGTAGACCGGGCCGTGCAGCGCCCCGACGACCGGCTTCCGTATTGCGGCCATCCGCGCCACCAGCCGGCTGTAGGTCTCGCGCAGGTACGATCCGAGGTCCGGGCTCTCCTCGACCTCGGTTACGCTCCTCAGGTCCGCTCCGGTAGAGAACGCCCGGCCGCTGCCCCGCAACACTACGCAGCGTACCCCCTCGTCTTCCGCAGCCCGGTCCAGAGCCACGTAGAACTCCTCGTGCAGCTTCCGGTTGAACGAGTTGAGAGCCTCCGGCCGGTTCAGCGTTATCGTGGCCACCCCGCCGTCGCGGTCGAAGAGCACGGTCTCGTACACGGTTTATGCCTCCTTCTGCGCCAAAAAGCCTCCCGCAGCCCCATGATAAGGCTGCGGGAGGCCTCGCGCGGAAGCCGAAGAGATCTCAGGTGGCGGCCCCCTCCGCTCCCACCTTCTCTCTGAGGGGCACGTCCTCGTCTATGTCCTTCCGGTAGGTCTCGGTCATCAGCCACATACAGATGAACGAGAGCACCGCCAGCACCGCTATATAGACGGCTATCGCGGTAGAGGTGCCGGTGGCGGCCAGCAGCGCCGTGGCGATGAGCGGAGCCAGAGCGCCGCCGAAGATCGAGCCGCCCTGATACCCCAAAGAGATGCCGCTGTAGCGCAGCCGCGTGGTGAACGTCTCGGCGTACAGAGCGGCCTGCGGCCCGTAGGCCAGGCCCAGGAAGTTGAGCGCCAGGGCGTGGATTATGAGGATCAGGGCAACGTTCCCCATATCCGTGAACCAGAACAGCGGGAACGCCGTGAGCCCCATGCCCACGGTGCCGATCAGGTACAGCCTCCGGCGGCCGACCCTGTCCGAGAGCGCGCCCGCCGCCGGGATGGTGAACGTCAGGATGACGCTGGAGACCAGCACGATCGCGATTATGGCGCTCCGGGATATCGGCTGCGCGGCCGACATGGTCGCGTAGTTGATGATGTAGGAGACCAAGATGTAGAAGTACGCGTTGATAATGATAAACGCGCCCGCCGCCAGAGCTATCTGCTTCGGGAAGTTGCGGAGCGCCTCGACTATCGGCATCCGGGCCTCGGTTCCCGTCTCCTTGACGCGGGCGAAGCCGGGACTCTCCATGATCCTGAACCGGATAAAGAGCCCGACCCCAACGAGCACGATGCTCGCCAAAAACGGCACGCGCCAGCCCCAGGCCATGAAGGCCTCCTCCGGCAGACTGGCGACGGAGAGGAACATCAGGTTCGAGAGGATGAGCCCCGCCGGAACGCCCATCTGCGGCCAGCTGCCGTAGAACCCCCGCTTGCCGGGCGGCGAGTGCTCAACGGCCATCAGAACCGCGCCGCCCCACTCCCCGCCGACGGCGAGCCCCTGGATGAAGCGCAGAATGACGAGCAGGATCGGGGCCGCCACCCCGATGGCGGCGTAGCCCGGCAGGAGCCCGATGAGGACCGTGGCGATGCCCATGATCATCAGCGAGATGATGAGCATCGTCTTGCGCCCGATCCGGTCCCCGAAGTGACCGAAGATTATGCCACCCACCGGCCGGGCGAAGAACCCAACCGCAAAGGTCGCGAACGCCGCCAGCGTCCCGGCCAGCGGGTCGAACTCCGGGAAGAAGAGCGCCCCGAAGACCAGCGCCGCCGCCGTCCCGTAGATGAAGAAGTCGTACCACTCTATGGTGGTGCCGATGAAGCTGGCCATCGCGACCTTGCGGATCTCCCGCTGCCGCGACCCGGCATCCAACCCGGGCATACCCTCATTAGCCATTCATGCCTCCCTATCACCCCCGTTCGAGAGAATTCTCAACCTCACCCCATCTGTCTCCAGTTAGCGCAACTCCACCAGGATTCCCCACCTCCTGCCTCAACTGCAACCGCAAAAATACGCGACTCCGTATACGGAAAGTTACATATTTTCCGTGCTCCAGTCAACAGCCCCCGGCCGCAAGCGGCCGGGGGCGAAAGAGAGAAATCCGGGCTACTTCTTCGCTGGCGTGTAGTCCTTAAATTGCTCGCGCAGCGCCATCTTCAGGAACTTGCCGGTAGCGGTGCGCGGGATCTCATCTACGAACTCCACGGCGTCCGGGAGCCAGAACTTCGCAAACCTGGGCCGCAGGTAGTCTATGAGCTCCTCTTCGGTGGCGCTCTGGCCATCTTTAAGCACCACGACCGCCAGCGGCCGCTCCTGCCACTTCTCGTCGGAGATGGCGATAACCGCGGCCTCGGCCACGGCGGGGTGGCTCATCAGGGCGTTCTCCAGCGCGACCGAGGAGATCCACTCCCCCCCGCTCTTGATAACGTCCTTGGCGCGGTCCTGGATCTCGACGTACCCCCGTTCGTCTATGGTCACGATGTCCCCGGTCTTAAACCAGCCGTCCGGGGTGAACTTGCCGTCGTCCTCCGGGGCCTCGTAGTAGGCGCTCGCCACCGAAGGCCCGCGCACCTCCAGCTCCCCGTAGGTCTCACCATCCCAGGGCACGATGCCCTCCGCTCCCCGGGCCCGGATCTCCACGAACGGGACCGGCCGTCCCTGGGTAGCCCGGTAGCGGTACCGCTCCTCCTCCGGGAGCTGCAGGAGGTCGCTCGTGAGGTGGCAGATTGTCCCGATGGGGCTCATCTCCGTCATCCCCCAGGCGTGGACGACGTTCAGGTTGTGACGCTCGCGGTAGGCCCGGATCATACCCTCCGGCGCCGCCGAGCCCCCGACCACTATCGCGCGCATTGCCGAGAGATCCCACCCGCCCGGCTCCCGGTCCAGAGCCTGCAGCACGGCCAGAAACACCGTCGGCACCCCGGCGGTAAACGTCACCCGCTCCCGCTCGAAGTTCTCCAGCAGGCTCTGGGGGTCCAGGTGCGGCCCGGGGAAGACCTGCTTGGCCCCGGCCAGCGTCGAGGTGAACGGCAGGCCCCAGGCGTTGACGTGGAACATCGGGACGACCGGCAGCACCGCGTCCGGCTCCTTGATGGCCAGCGTCTCGGCCAGCGCCGTCACCAGGGAGTGGACCACGAGCGCCCGGTGCGAATACAGCACGCCCTTGGGCCGGCCCGTCGTCCCGGAGGTGTAGCACATCGCCGCCGCCTGCCTCTCGTCCAGCTCCGGGTACTCGAACTCCGACTCGTCCGCCCCCTCCAGCAGCTCCTCGTAGTCCAGCATCCCCTCCGGCACGTCTTCACCGTGCGAGATGACCACCACGCGCTCCAGGTCCACGTCGTCCCGGAACTGCTCGAAGACCCTGAGGAGGGTCCCGTCGAGCAGGAGAATCCTGTCCCGGGCGTGGTTCACGATGTAGGCCAGATCGTCCCGGTGCAGGCGCGGGTTGATGGTGTGCACGACCGCTCCGGCGGCCGGGATGCCGAAGTACGCTTCGAGGTGCTGGTGATGATTCCAGGCCAGGGTGGCGACCCGGTCGCCGGACTCCACCCCCAGCCGCTTCAGCGCGACCGAGAGCCGCTTCGCCCGGCGCACGAAGTCGGCATAGGTGTAGCGGTGGAAGCTCTTGTCGGGGCGGCGGGTGACGATCTCGCGCGGACCGTGGAGCTGCTCCGCCCGCCGCAGAATGGCCGGAAGGACGAGCTGGTAGTCCATGATCAGGCCGTTCATGCTCTCCTCCTTGCAAGGAATATTTCCCCTTCGCACCTAATGATACCCGACCGCTGTTAAGATGTGAGATCGACGCTGCGGTGAAGGAGGAGGTAGGCGCGATGCCGACGGTGCGCGAAGTCACGGTAGAGTTGCTGCGCGAGCTCGGGATGACCACCATCTTCGGCAACCCGGGCTCCACCGAGCTGCCGATGCTGAAGGAACTGCCCGGTGACTTCCGCTACGTCATGGGCCTGCACGAGGGGGCCGTGGTCGGCATGGCCGACGGCTACGCCCAGGGGACCCGCCAGGCGGCGCTGGTGAACCTGCACACCTCCGCGGGCTTAGGCAACGCGATGGGCGCGATCGTCACCGCCTGCCACAACAGGGCACCGCTCGTGGTCACCGCCGGCCAGCAGGACCGGCGACACCTGGCGCTGGAGCCGATGCTCTCCGGGCGGCTGGTGGAGCTGGCCCGGCCCTACGTGAAGTGGAGCAACGAACCTGCCCGGGCGCAAGACGTCCCCCGCACCCTCTCCCGCGCCTACCACACCGCCATGCAGCACCCGCGCGGTCCGGTCTTCGTCTCGATCCCGATGGACGACTGGGATAAGGAAGCATCACCGCTCGAAAGCCGGGCGGTGAGCCACCGCACCGCGCCGGACCCGGAGAGCCTGGAGGCGGCAGCCCGCACGCTGCGGGAGAGCCGGAATCCCGCCATGGTGGCCGGCGGCGGCGTGGACCGTTGCGGCGCCTGGAAGGAGGCGGTGCTGCTGGCCGAGCGGCTGCGGGCCCCGGTCTGGGCCGCCCCGGTCTGGCCGCAGGCCGGGTTCCCCCAGACGCACCCGCTCTTCCGGGGCCACCTGCCGCCCGCCCAGGCCGCAATAGCGCAGCGGCTCTCGGGGCACGACGCGGTGCTCGTGCTCGGAGCGCCGGTCTTCCTCTACTACCCCTACGTCCCCGGTCCGGTCTTGGAGCCGGGCACCGCCCTCGTGCACATCACCGAAGACCCGCAGGAGGCCGCCTACGCTGCGGCGGGCACGAGCGTCGTCGGGGACGTGGCGCTCGCCGCGCGGGGGCTCCTGGAGCTCCTGCCGGAGATAGACCGCGAGCTCCCGGATCCGTCTCCGGAGCCGCCGGTCCCGGAGGCCCGGACTCCCCTCCCGGTGGACTACGTGGCCTGCGAGCTCGCCCGCAGGATGCCGGAGGATGCGATCCTGACCGACGAGGCCTCCTCGCACATGGGGATCACGGGCCGCTACCTGCGCACGAGCCGCCCCGGCAGCTACTACGTCACCGGGAGCGGGGGCCTGGGATTCGCCATGCCGGCGGCGGTCGGGCTCCAGCTCGCCTCCCCGGAGCGGCGGGTGGTCTGCGTGGTCGGAGACGGAGCCAGCCTGTACGCGCCGCAGGCGCTCTGGAGCGCGGCCCGGTACGGGGCCCCGGTCCTCTTCGTCGTGCTCAACAACGGGCAGTACGCGATCCTAAAAGCGTTCAGCGAATTCATAGAGACCGGCAAGAATATCCCCAGCCTCGATCTGCCGCACCTGGACATCCCCCGCATAGCAGAAGGCTTCGGGTGCGGGGCCGGGACCGCGGAGCGCCCCGAAGAGCTGGGAACGGAGCTGGACCGAGCCCTGAGCTCGGACCGGCCGTACCTGCTCAACGTAATGGTGGACCGGAGAGTAGAGCCGCTGGTATAGCGCCTACAGGACCCAGACGAGCAGCGCCTGCGCCGCGACGCCGATGGCAAACGTGGCGAAGAGTGCTATCCCCCAGACCGCCGCGACCGAACGCGCGGAGACCGGCGCCTCCTTCGGTGCCCGGTACATCGGGACGACGATCCGCAGGTAGACCCCGAGCGAGAGGACGCTGTTCAGGATCCCGGCCACGGCCAGCCAGGCGAAGCCGGCGCCGATTGCGGCCCCGAAGAGCAGGAACTTGCCCACGAACCCGGCGAGCGGCGGCACGCCGACGAGCGAGATCAGGAAGATTACCATCGCCGCTCCGGCCAGCGGCGCCGAGCGTCCCAGGCCGTCGAAGTCGCGCAGGTGCCTGCCCGCCAGCGCGACGACCGCGAATGCTCCCAGGTTCATCGCGGCGTAAGCCGCGGCGAAGACGACGAGCGCCGGGACGGCCAAGTCGCTCCTGCCGAAGGCCGCGACCCCGAGCAGGAAGTAACCGGACTGCGCTATCGAGGAGTAGGCCAGGAGCCTGACCACGTTCTCCTGCACTAGCGCGGCCAGGTTGCCGTAGGTCATGGAGAGTACGGCCAGCGCCGCGACCGCCAGCGGCCAGCCGGTACCGTCGGGCAGGTGGCGCACGACCTGTACGAGGGCGAAGATGGCGCCGACTTTGGGAACGATCGAGAGGTAGGCGGCCACAGCGACGGGCGCGCCGTCGTAGGCGTCCGGCGCCCAGAAGTGAAACGGCGCTACCGCGGCCTTGTAGCCGAGGCCCACCAGAACCGCAACCAACCCGAAGGCGGCGGCGAGCAGCGCGCCCTCAAGCGACCCCAGCCCGGAGAGCAGCGTGGAGCCCGTCGCTCCGAACCAGTAGGTGAGCCCGAAGACCATGATAGCTCCTGTAACCGAGCCGAAGACGAAGTACTTCATCGCCGCCTCGGTGGCCCGGTCGTCTCTGGGGTAGGCTACCAGGGCGAAGGAGCCCAAGGAGGAGAGCAGCACGCCCAGCACCACGAACATCAGGTCGCCCGCTCCGGCGAGCGCGAGCGCTCCGATGGCGGCGAACGAGAAGAGGGCGTAGACGGTGCCTTCCCGGTCTGTGTCTTTGATCTCCGGGTAGGCCAGCACCGTGCAGAGGGCCGTGGCCGGCAGTAGCGCGAGCTTGGCCCACACGCTTAAAGAGTCGATACGGAACGTGCCCATGAAGACCATTGTCTCGGTGCCGAGCAGCGGGAAGGTAAGAGCCGTAGCGACGAGCAGCCCGATCACGGTGAAGGGGAGCGCCACGCGGGGCAGGCGCGCCATCTCCAGGATGAGCGCGCCCACGGCGGTCAGGAGCACGGCTATCTCAGGTGCCAGAAGCGCCAGGTCCCGGGTCATGTCCATCTCCATGCCGTTCATGGCAGGATTCCCTGCGTCGTCGCGTGCACCACGTCGAGCACCAGGAACGGGGCTACCCCGAGCAAGACGGTGAGCGCGAGGAGGGGCACGAGCGAGAGCAGCTCGCGCGTGCCCAGATCCTTGAGCCCGGTCCACTCGTCCCTGGCTTCACCCAGAAAAACAGCCTGTATGGCTCTGAGGTACAGCCCGGCCGTGACCGCGATCCCGAGGACCGCGATCACGGCCGCCGGATACACCCCGAGGGCGCCGAGAAAGATCTGAAACTCCGCCGGGAAGTGGGCGAGGCCCGGCAGGCCCAAAGAGGCGAAGGCGGCCAGAACGAAGGCCCACCCGAGGGCGGGCACGATCCGCAAGAGCCCGCTGAAATCGCCCATCTCGCGCGTGTGAGCCCGGTCCTGCAGCATGCCGACGAGCAGGAAGAGCGCCCCAGTGACGAACCCGTGGGCCACCATCTGCAGGACCGCCCCGTCGAGCGCCAGAACCCCGGCGTTCGGGTCGGCCGCGGCGGCGGCTACCGCAACCCCGAGGACCAAGTAGCCCATGTGGTTGACGCTGGTGTAAGCCACCATGCGCTTGAGGTCGGTCTGCGCCAGGGCGACGAACGCGCCGTAGAGCGCAGACACGACGGCGACGCCGGCAACTATGGGAGCAAGCGCCCTGAAGGCGTCGGGCGTCATCTGCAATGCGAAACGCACCAGCCCGTAGGTGCCGAGCTTCAGCAGCACCCCGGCCAGGATGACGCTCCCGGCGGTCGGGGCCTCAACGTGGGCCGCCGGCAGCCAGGTGTGTACCGGTATGACCGGGATCTTGACGAAGAAGGTGACGAGCATGGCGATCAGGGCCAGCGTCGCCGCCAGCCCGGTGAGCGGCGGGCTGGCGATTAGCTCGCGCATATCGAAGGTGTTAGGATCGCTGCCCAGGTAGAGCGCCAGGATCGCCAGGAGCAGGGGCAGGCTCCCGAGCAGGGTGTAGATGAAGAACGTCAGAGCCGCCCTCTGGCGGTCCTCGTAGCCCCACCCGGCGATGATAAAGTACATCCCGACGAGCGTCACCTCGAAGAAGACGTAGAACAGGATCGCGTCCAGCGCCACGAAGACGCCGATGCTCGCGGTCTCCAAAAGCAGGAAAAGCGCCACGTAGGAGCGAGCCCGCTCCCGGACGCCGGCGGAGAAGACCATCGAAACGAAGAACAGGATCGCCGTCATCAGGACGAGTGGGAGGCTTATGCCGTCTACCCCGACGCGGTAGGCGGCCCCCAGAGACGGTATCCACTCCACCTCCTCGATCTGGGAGAAGCCCTCCCCCGCCCCGCGAGCCCACATCCAGAAGGCCCCGAGGAGGGCCAGCCCGGAGAAGCTCACGCCGATGGCGTGCGCAATACGCGCCGAGACTCCCGGAAGGGCCACCAGTACCGCCGCTCCAAGCAGCGGCAAGAAGAGCGTTATGGACACGATGGGCAACAAGCTCAGAGACCTCCCCCCGCTCCGATGGCACCAACAGCCAGGGCCGCGAGGACGAGAGCCCCGGCGGCCACGGCGATCAAAAGCTCCCTGTGGATGAGGCCCGTCTGCAACTCTCTGGCCTGGCCTCCCAGCCTCCTCGTCCCGCGCACCAGAGCCCTTATGGCGCCGTCGATGCCCGACTCGTCCGAGACCCTGGTGGCCCTCGCCACCTCCAGGGAGGCGCGCCCCACGCCGAACACGGCCCGGTGCAAGCCGCGATCAGAGAGATCCACCAGATGCGCCGCGGAGGGAGCTCCGCGGCCAACGGCGGTTGTGATCTTGCCGTGGAGGCCGCGGTCCAGCAAGTCGAGGGCGGCGGCCAGCGCCAGCGCGGGACGAGCCACGAGCCCGTAGAACCCGCTGCCGATGCGGAACCCTCTCTCCGCGGAGGTCAGGAGCGGTCCGGGCATCCTCCCGCCGGAAAGCGTCCATCCGAAAGAGAGGCCGAGGAGCGCGGCCGCAAGTCCGAGGATGGCGGAGAGCAGATCCTGCGGGATCTCCGCCCCCAGCAGCCGGGCTAGCGGTTCTCCGGCGAGGCCCAGCGAGGCGGCCAGCACGACGAACGGAGTGAGGCCGCCCCCCATCCACCACGCTCCCGAGACCGGTGCACCGCCTCCCTCGCCGCGCCACAGAAGCCGCAGGGCGCGGGCGACGTAGACGCCGGTCAGCGCGGTCGCCAGGAGGGCCGGAGGGACGAGCAGCCAGGCCCGCTCCGACTCGAAGGCGGCGGCCAGAACTGCGTCCTTAGAGAAGAACCCGCTCAGGGGCGGGAGGCCGGCCAGGGCGAGCCCCGCTACCGTAAACCCGGCGAAGGTCAGGCGGTGCCCCCGCCCCACTCCGGCGAGATCCCCGAAGGCGGTGGAGCCGCGAGCGCTCTGGAAGACTCCGGCGCCGAGAAAGAGCGAGCTCTTCATCGCGGCGTGGGCGACAAGGTGGAACAGGGCGGCGACCGGCGAGCCCGCCCCCACCGCCAGCAGCATGAGGCCGTACTGGCTGGAGGTCGAGGCCGCGAGCAGACGCTTGAGGTCTCCCTGCGCTACGGCGATCACGCCGGTTATAACAGCTGTGATGCCGCCGAGAAGCCCGGCGACCAGCAGCGCCTCTTCGGGAAGCAGCGGGAAGGCGCGTATCAGGAGGATCGCACCGGCCGCAACCAGGGTGGCCGAGTGCAGGAGCGCCGAGACCGGGGTGGGCCCGACCATGGCGTCCTGCAGCCACCCGTAGAGCGGGGCCTGCGCCGACTTTCCGGCAGCGGCTACCAGGAGCAGCAGGCCCGCTACCACGGCAGCGGTCCCACCGGTCTCCAGCGTTCGTGAGATCTCGCTCGTCCCCGCCTGCCAGATCAGGACGAAGACCGCGACGTAGAGTCCCAGGTCGGCCGTGCGGGTGTAGAGGAAGGCTCGGGTCGCGGCGGAGCCCACGCCCGGCCGCCGGTACCAGAAGCCGATGAGAAGGTAGCTGCTGAGACCGATCAGCTCCCACGAGGCCAGCAGCAGCACCCAGTCGCCGGCGAAGACGAGCGCCTGCATCGCCGCGACGAAGAACGACATCCCGGCAAAGAAGCGCGGCCCGCCCCGCTCGCCCCGCATGTAGCCCGCCGCATAGGTGAGGATCAGTGCGCTCGCGATGGCGACGGCCACGGCGAGCACCGCGGTAAGCGGCTCGGCGACGAGGCGCAAGGGCAACTCCGGCAGCCCCGGCAGCACCGCCGAGTAGCGCTCGCCGGAGGCGACGCGGGCGAGGGTCGCGAGGGCGGCTACCAGGCCCACCCCGGCCCCGAGCAGGGCGAGCGCCGCAGCTCCGCGCCGGAGGATGAGGATCGCCGCGGCGGCCGCCAGCGGCCCGAGGATGGCGAGGCAGGTCATCCCTTGAGCTCCCGGGCCTCTTCCATCTCTACCGAGCCCCTGGCGCGGAAGCGGGCGGTCCCAACACCGAAGCCGACCGCCATCTCCAGGGCCATCACGGTCATCACGACGAGGACGAACACCTGCCCGGCGTAGACCTCGGGGTGCAAAAAGCGCCAGAAGGCGACCAGGTTGACCATCGCGCCGCCGAGCATCAGCTCGACGCCCATCATGATCATGACCAAATTCGTCTGACTGAGCGCCCCGTAGAGACCGATCCCGAAGAGCAACGCGCCGATGATGAGCGCAACGAGCAGCGTTATCATCGCCGCCGCCTCTCTATCGCCGCCGCGGTGGCTGCGATCATGGCGGTCAGGATGGTCACGCCGGCGGTCTCGAAGATCAACATCGAACGCTCCATGAGCTCGATACCCAGAAGCCGCGTCTGCTCCGCCGCGCCCGGCGCAGCGTTCGCTGCCGGTCCCCAGCTCGTGAGCAGGGCCACACCGATCGCGACCAGCGCCCCCAGCACCCCTGCGGCCTGCGCCGCGCGCTTCTGGTGGGACATGTCCATCTGCCCGAGGCCCCCCGGGTCCATCATGTACATGACCATGAAGATCGCCATGATCGCCATCTCGGTCGCCATCATCATGATCTGCAAAACGCCCAGGAACTCAGCCTCCATCGCCAGAAACATCGCGCCCACCGCCGTCATCGAGAAGAGCAGCGCCAGCGCCGAGCGCACCATGGAGGACGTGCGGAAGACCACCACCCCGAACCAGACTGCCGCCATCCCGAAGAAGCCGGCGAAGAGGGCCTGAAGGAGCATCTATCCTCCCACCGTCACCAACATGATCCCTACGACGAAGATGTTCAGTAGTGCCAGCGGGATGCCGAGCTTCCACCACCACGCCAGCAGGTGCTCTTCACGCACCCTCGGCACATACCGGCCGGCTGCCAGCATCCCGGCCGCAACGGCGAGCGTCTTTACGGCGCTCCACGCCCAGGGCGGCAGCACCGGCCCGTGCCACCCGCCCAGGAAGAAGACCGTTACCGCGGCGGCCACGGTCACCACGAGCACGGCGCGGGCGAGGCGCAGGACCGCGAGGCGCCACCCGGTGTACTCGGCCACGACCCCGCCGGCGAGCTCGCCCGGTGCCGTGGGCAGGTCGAACGGGGGCAGGAAGCAGAGCGCCATGGCCGCGGCCATAAACACCACGAAGCCGACCGGCTGGTAGAGGGCGTTCCACAGCGCCGCCTGCGACTCGACGACCTCGGTGGTCGCGAGCGACTCGGCGCGCATGGCGACCGCCGCGATGACCATCACGATGGGCATGGAGTAGCCGACGAGCTGCCCCAGAAAACGGAAGCCCCCGACCATCGCATATGCCGCGTCCGGTCCCCAGCCGGACATCACCAGCGCCACCATCACGTAGACGAGTGCGGCGTTGACGAAGAGCGCGCCTGTGGCGAGGTCGACGATCACCACCCCCGGTCCCAGGGGCAGTACGGCGGAAGCCAGCAGCGCGGAGGTGAGGAGCAACACCGGCCCGGCCTCGAAGAAGATCCGGTCCGGCGTCCTCGGGACCAAAGACTCCTGCCCCAAGAGCGCAAGCCCGGAGAGGATCGGGCCGGCGGGCCGGAAGCGCCCGGTGGAGACCCACCCTTCCAGCACGGCGACGAGATACGCCCCGGCGAGCAGCGCCAGGACAACCGGCAGGAAGCTCACCGCACCACCTCCCACGGCGAGAGATCGAGCGAGGCGATCCCAACGAGGGCGTCGGCCACCTCCCGCTGTTCGGAGACGGGCTTTACGAGCTTCAGGTGTCGCGCCGAGGGAGTGCCGATCTCGAAGGCGACGACCGCCCCTCCCTCCAGGATAAGGTTCAGCGTAGCCAGCCCCCGCGGGGTCTCCACGGTCGCCGCGCCCGTACCCGAAGAGCCGCCGCCGGGGGCAACCACCGGAGTCGAAACCGAGCCCGCCCTGCTCACCAGGTCGAGGCTCTGCTCTATCTCGGCGAGCCGGACCCTGAGGCGGGAGAGCGCGTCGTTCCCGCGGAGGACGACCGGCTCGAAACCGAGCCTGCGGTAGGCTTCCTCATCCCTGCGGGCGTCGGCCGCGGAGCCGCCCGCCCTCGCCACTGGCCCGGAGGCTTCCGCGCCGGCGGGCAGGGTCCCGATCCCACCCAACCTTCGACGGAGCAGCGGGGTCCACTCCACCCTGCGCGCCAGCTCCCCGGCCTCGCCCGCGAGCCGCGCGACCTCCTCGGGCCCGGCCGACCACAGCAGCGCGAGCTGCAACTCCCCGGCCCGCTCTTCGAGCCACGAGTAACCGAGCAGGCGGCCGAAGCCCGCCAGCCAGTTAAGGTGGCTCGCCGCCCGCTCGCGCTCCAGAGCGCCCACCCGCGCCAGCCCGGTCCTCTCGTCGGGCGCGACACCGGCGGCGTTCTCCAGAGCCCGCGAGGCGAGCAGGCGGTAGGCGACCGGGGAGAGCGGATCGAGCCCCGAGAGGCGGTCGGCGAAGGTCTCCGCCGGCCCGCTCAGGCCCTCCAGAGGCGCCCAACCCTCGATGCCCCGCTCCGCCTCCGCTTCGGCGACCGTGTCGCCGTCGAGGGTGAACGTCAGAGCGAGGCCCGCCGGCAGCCCCGGGAAGAGCGGCCCGAACGGGACCTCGACCCACTCCATCTGCAGACCGTCGCTGCTGCGCGGCAGGTCCCTGGTCATCTCGACCATAGACATGAATCCCATACCGCCGTGGTCCATGTCATCATGCGCGCCGTGCTCCGCGTGGCCGTGCTCGCCGGAGGGTGCTTCTTCGTGATCACGTTCACCATCGCCTTCGCCGTGCTCCCCCGCGGCGGCCTCGCGCGGGACGAGGTCCATGCCGCACCTGGGGCATTGCCCGGGCTCCTCACGGACCACCTCCGGGTGCATCGGGCAGACGTACCCGGTGCGGCTCCGGATCGCGGGCACATCAAACTCAGGAGCATTCGGGTGGAAGGCTCCTTCCGCGAACATCTCCCTCAGCCGGACAACGCCTTCCTCAAGGTCTTCCTGCCCGAGAGCTGCCGAAACGTCCGGACCGGGCAGCGGCGAGACATTCTCCGCTCCTACCGCAAACACCGCCCGCGGGCGGGGCATCTGGGCGTAGGCGACGGCCGCGGCCCTCCTCAACCCCTCCGGCAGCTCGCCGACCACCACCAGCACGCTCGCGTGCCGCGGCGTGTCCGCGATCGCGAGCCCGGCAGCTCCGGGGTCTATACCGCGGGCGCGGGCCACCTCGGGACCGGGAACGACGAACGCAGCCAGCTCCCGCGCCGCAGCCCGAGCCACCAAACGCCGCAGCCAGGAAGGACGGGCCTCTCTGGGGCCGGAGATCACTGCCGCCTCAGAGCTCCCTGGCTCCAGCCGTAGAGGAGCCCCAGGAAGAGGATCGCCAGAAACACGCCCATCTCCAGCAGAGCGACCAGACCCAACTCCCTGTAGACGACCGCCCAAGGGTACATGTAGGCCATCTCCATATCGAAGGCCAGAAAGAGCAGAGCGTAGCCGTAGTACCGGACGTGGTACCGCACCCAAACCGGCTCCGGAGAGAGTTCGCCGGACGCAGCCGGCACGTCTTTGGCCCCCTCTTCCTTCGTAGCGGCCAGCGACCGCGCGATAACCGCCAGGCAAAGGACGAACCCCACCGTCGCCAGGACCATCCCGAAGAGCAGAGCATACTGATGCAGAGCACTCACCCCCAACACCCCGCTCGACCGGCACCCGCCGGCCTCGCCTGCCAAAGATTCTCCCGGATCACCTCGAAAAACCTCCTCCGCGTCTTCCTGCTCCTGTGTCGCCCGCTCGCCACAATCATATACCCCTACCCCTATATATCAAACACGATTTCCGGTCGGGCGCGGGTTGCGATTAGCGGTGGTCTGCTTTCCACCAGCGGCATCGCCGCGCTCGGTGTTTGAGTGTTCTGGTGGGGGCGCGATCGGCCGGAAAAGCCTCACACGGTTAGAGTTAGAGGCGCAGGCGGGCTGGTGCCTCCTGCGCCTCTAACGTGCCGGCGGCTGCCGTACCGGTCACACCTCTCAGCGCGCCGCTTGCGCTCTAGGGCGGGGTTACTCCCGGTACCACTCTTCGCGCCACTGTTGCATCTGCTCTATCTCGGCCTGCTGCTCCTCGATGATATTGCGGGCGAGGGTCCGGATCTCCTCGTTCTCGCTGTTCTTAAGCGCGATCTCGGCCATGTCTATCGCGGACTGGTGGTGGGGGATCATGTGCTCTATGAACGCGAGATCGAAGGGCTCCTGTCGGGCGAGCTCCTCCGGGGACATCTCCATGCCCATCATCCTCATCTCTTCCTCGCTCATCTCCATCGGGACCTCCCGCGTCCCGTACTCCCGCTCCTTGATATCCTTGAGCTCTTCTATCTCGGCCTGCTGGCTGGAGATTATGTTGCGGGAGAGCTGCCGGATCTCTCCGTGCTCTGCGTTCTCAAGCGCGACCTCGGCCATCTCCACGGCTCCCCGGTGGTGCGGCACCATCAGGTCTATGAAGCGCTCGTCGGAGTACTCGCCGTCCTGCAGGAGCATAGACTCCATTTCGCCGTGGCCCATCTCGCCGTGATCCATGCCTTCGTGCATGCCGCCGGTGGTTTCATCGCGGGGCTCCACATCCTGCATTCCTTCACCGGCGCCGTTGCCGCAAGCGGCCAGCGCCAGGGCCGCTGCGAGCAACAGCGCGAGCAGGCCCAGCTTCGGGTAGAGCTTCAAGAGTAAACCCTCCTCGTTTGTGTGTTCTGCCGCCCTTTTGCGCGTCGCGGATAGGCTCAGAGCAGGAACACCTGGAGACGCGGGAGAGCAGGTCCCCGGGGCAGATGATAGCAGGCCGCCCGCAGCGGACCCGGTCCGGAGAGGTTCCTGATAATCCTGACCGGCAGGTGCCTGAAGCACCGGAACAGGCCGGCAACTACGGCGACCGCCGCGAGCAGCACGGCGAAGTAGCCCACGGTCCAGCCCGCTGCGTGATCTGCGGCCGGGCCGTCCATGTGATTGGTGTGCTCGTGAGAGGTATGGGCCACGGGTACCGGACCGTGCATGAACTCGTGCACGGAGCCCAGAGCCCCGTGGCAGAAGAGCAGGGCCAGCACGACGGCCAGCGCCGCCGCCCGTCCGGCATCGTTTCGGATGCGGGTCTTCATCTCAGATGAGAGTCTAACCTATCCGGCGGGTCCGTCCATTCGGAGAGCTCACGCGCAGACCCCACAGCTCCAGGTACAGCTCTCTCGCCGCTGCCTGGACCTCTTGAGGGAGGCATGCGAACGGGATCTCGCGCCCGAGCCGCCCGTACGGCGGTCTTCCCTCCCGCAGCTCGCGATCTCCGGCGGCACTCGCGCGCAGGTAGAGCCACTCTCCGGGCTTCCTCTCCGGGTAGCGGCCCGTGAAGATCACCGTGTAGCGCCGACCGGCGCCCCCGCGGTCGTAAGCTCAGACGTAGCGGGGGAGGCCGCACGGCAGCAGCCGCTCCCTGCGGGGGCGCAGGCTCAAGTCAGAAAGACTATCTCGTCTCCGGGACGGATGCGGCCGCCCTCCACCACCCGTGCGCAGTGGCCGCCGCGCCCGACGAGTGCCCGCGTCATCCCGGGTTCGGTGAGATCCTGGACGTGGGCGCAGGGCGGCCGGGGCCGGTCGTACTCCAGCACGGCCTCTCCGATGCGGAAACGCTTGCCGACGAGTTGGGCGTGGTCTATGCCGCGGGTAACGATGTTGCGCCGGTGCTCGCCGCTTTTGACCCGCAGGCCGAGCTCGTCCTGGATGTAGTCCAGGTCCTCACCCGAGATCAGGGTCACCTCGCACACATCCCCGGAGGGCGTCCAGTACCCTGTCCCCTCGCAGTACCGGTCGCCGTCCAGCCCACAACCCTCGATAGCCTTCACCTCCTCCACGGGCTGCATCTCCGCGCTGCCCTCAGGTGCTATGTAGATCGCCTCCACCACTCCGCCCATACCCTGAAAAACCCTTTCTACCGTCGTATGACCCGATCCCTATCTTACCCCGCCACATGGCGGCTGTACGAGGACTACAGCAGCTCCGGTTTCTCCCACTTCAAGCCGCGTGCGTAATACCCGATAAAGCCCAGCACGGTCCGGTACCAGACGCGGGCGTTGTTGGGCTTCTGGATCCAGTGGTTCTCGTCCGGGAAGTAGAGGAACTTCGCCTCCACGCCGTGCCGCCGCAGGTCGGTCCAGAGCGTGAGCGCCTCGCTGATGGGCACGCGGTAGTCCAGCTCGCCGTGGATCACGAGCATCGGCGTCCTGATGTTCTTCACATGCAGGCGCGGGCTGTGCTCGCGGTAGCGCTCGGGGTTCTCGTAGGGGTCGCCGAACTCCCGCTCCCACCACGCGCCAAGGTCGGTGGTGCCGTGGAAAGCTTCGAGATCCCAGAGGCTCGCGTGTGTCACGATGGCGGCGAAGCGATCGCTGTTGCCCGCGATCCAGTTCGCCATGTACCCGCCGAACGAGCCGCCCATCGCCACCGTCTGCTCCGGGTCTATCTCCTCGCGGGCGACCGCGCCGTCCACCGCGCGCATCAGGTCGCCGTAGACCACGTCTCCCCAGCGGCCCCAGCCGCGCCGGATGTAGTCCAGCCCGTAGCCGGTGGAGAGGGCGGGATCGGGCAGCAGCACCGCCCACCCGGCGTCCACGAAGACGTGCGGGTTCCAGCGCCAGTGCCAGGCGTTCCAGGAGTTGAGCGGTCCGCCGTGGATGAAGGCGGCGAGCGGTGCGGGGCTCTCCGCCGAGGCTCCGGGCGGCAGCAAGAGCCACGACGGCACCGGGGTCCCATCCTCCGCTCTCGCCAAGATCCGCTCCACCCGCGCCGGAAGCTCAAGGCTCTCCAGCTCCGCGAAGCTTTGCAACCGCCGCGGCTCGCCGCCGGCAGCGTCGAGCACCACCGGGTGCGGCGGCTCGCTGATGGTGGAGCGCAGCGCGTAGACTGCCGCGCCATCCGGTGAGGGGCAGAGAGACGAGTAAGCCCCGTCGCCCGCGAGGCGCGCCACCTTACCGCTTCCCACCTCCACCCGGAAGACCGGGGCGTACCCCTCTTCGTCGGCGGTGAAGAAGACGGCCCGGGAGTCCGGCGACCAGACCGGCTCCTCCGGCCAGCGGTCGAAGCCCTCCAGCAGGTCCCGGCCCTCCCCGCTCCGCAGGTCGAAGAGCCAGAGGGTGTCGTCCGCGACGCGCTCGGGGGTAGACCGGCCCTGGCGGACGGCGACGGCGTACCGGCCGTCCGGGCTGCACGCCGGGGAGCCGTACCAGGCGTCGTCGTCCGCGAGCACGCGCACCGCGCCGGACTCCACGTCCACCGCCACCAGGTTCAAGACGCGCCGCAGCGGGTCGTCGGTCTCGCTCCAGCGGGTCGTGACGAGCGTCTTCCCGTCGGGCGTGAGGTCGAACGCCGCCAGGTCCAGCGACCTCCCCGGCTGCGGGATCAGGTCTTTTATGTTCTCCAGCTTCGCATCATCCTCCGGGAGGGAGGCGAAGTGGAGGTGCCGCTCGCGCGGGCCGAGGTAGCGGTCCCAGAGCCGGATCGGGTACTCCTCGAAGAGCTGCGCCTGCACCCCGGCGTCTTTGCGGGCCTTCTCCCGCGCGGCGTCCTCCTCCCAGCTTCTGGTGGCCGGGTGCGAGCTCGCCGCGAACGCGACGTGCCCGCTCGCGCGGGCGACCGCGACGGCGTCTACTCCGCCGGGCGGCGCGGCCAGCAGGTGCGCCTCTCCCCCGCCGGGCGGCAGCCGCCAGAGCGCGGGCCGGTCCTCGTGCGGGCCGTCTTCTTCCGCCTCGGGGTCGGGGCGGGCGGAGGTGAAGAGGAGCGAGCCGTCGGGCGCGAAGACCGCGCCGGACTCACCGGGAGCCGAGCGGGTCAGCCGCCGCGGCGGAGCCTGGCCCGAAGGGTCGAGCTCGTACAGGGCGGTGACGAACTTCTTGCCGTCCTTCCGCGCGCGGGCGGCCACGGCCACGAGACGCTTCCCATCGGGAGAGAGCGCCAGCCCGGAGAGCCGCGGCAGCTCCAACATACCGTCTACGGTGAAAGAGTTTCCGGTATCCATGGCGGACATGTTAGCAGCCGCCCGCTCCGGCCGGGAGGATATGCTTGCCGGTATCCGGACAGCCCGGAAGGGAGGCTTAGAAACCGTCCGAAAAGCCTCATTTGCGAGCCAACCGCCTCACCATCAAACGGCTCATCGCCACGTAAATGAACGCCTCCCCACTC
>NZ_SKBU01000025.1 GCF_004337705.1 Rubrobacter taiwanensis | reverse complement strand
AGAAGGCGTTCTCTGGGGAGATACAGCAGTTCACTGGGGTCAGCGACCCCTACGAGCCGCCGGTTGCTCCGGAGCTGCACATAAGGACGGATGAGGAAGAGCCGGCCGGTTCCGCCCGGCGGGTGATCGAGAAGCTGGAGGAGCTCGGGTATCTCAAGCCGGCAAAGAGGCACGCGCGAAGATGACGCCGGAGATCCTGCCCCCGCTCTTCGGGCTGCTGACCGGATTCCTGGTCGGCCTCACCGGGGTAGGCGGCGGCTCGCTCATGACTCCTTTTCTGATGCTCGGGGCCGGGGTGCCCGCCCCGACCGCCATAGGGACGGACATGGTCTACGCCACGGTCACGAAGCTGACCGGCTCGTTCCAGCACTACCGGCAGAGTTCGGTGAATCTGGAGGTGGCGGGTTTTTTGGCTCTCGGGAGCATCCCGGCCAGCCTCTTCGGGGTGCAGACCCTGGAGTGGATCAAGGGTGCTTTCAACCCGGAAGCGGTGCGATCCATCATGATCACCGTGATCGCCGCGACCCTCGTCCTGGTCGGAGCTTCGCTTATCTTCCGCATCTTCATGCCGGAGAGATGGGTGGGTAGCAAGCAGACGGGTTGGGACGGCAAGACCGCCATGAGCCGCCGCCGGCGGCTGTTTACCATCGTCTTCGGGGCCTTCGGGGGGTACCTGGTGGGTCTCACCTCCATAGGCAGCGGGAGCGTGATGGCCGTCATACTGCTCCTGCTCTACCCTATAAGCCCGGGGGTGGTCGTGGGAACCGACATAGCCCACGCCACGGTCCTCTCGCTGGTGACCGGCATCGCGCACATGACCCACGGCAACGTGGACTTCGGCCTCGCCGCGACGCTGCTGATGGGCGGCGTTCCGGGAGTCCTCATCGGGAGCAAGCTGAGCTACGTGCTGCCGGGCCGACCGCTCAAGATAGCGCTCGCCGCCATGCTGGTCTTCGTCGGCTCCCGGTTGTTAATAGGCTAGGATGGGCAGAATAGGCCGGGTGGCGGATGTGCTGCACCAGGCGCTTAAGGATACTGGGTAGAGAATGATCCGTACAGAAGCGAAGCTCAACGGCCTCTCCACACCGGCCGGACGGAACGAAACCGGGCTCCTGCTCTGCTGCGCCAGGACCGCCAAAGATCCCGGAACGGCCGGACGCATCGCCGCCCTGCTCCGGGCAGACATCGACTGGGAATACCTGCTGCGCCTGGCGAACCGGCACGGGATGGTCCCGCTCCTGCACTGGCATCTGAACGGAGACCGCCCGGAGGCCGTACCGGACGAGGTTCTGGGCCGGCTCCGGAGTCACTTCAACGCCACCCACCTGCGAAACCTCTACCTGACCGGAGAGCTGCTCAAGCTCTTGCGGGAACTGGAAGCTCGCGGCATCCCCGCAATCCCCTACAAAGGCCCGGTACTGGCGGCCACCGCCTACGGGAACCTCGCGCTCCGTCAGTTCGGGGACCTGGACGTCCTGGTGCGCGAGCGGGACGTCCTGGAAGCCGGAGAGGCACTGGCCTCTTTAGGTTACCGGGCACAACACGGCCTCTCCCCCGGCCGGGAAGCTGCTTTCCTTCCGTACGCGCGCCAGTACCTCTTCAGGCGGGACGACGGGAGCGCCGTAGAACTGCACTGGAAGATCACCTCCAGGCACACCTCTTTCCCGCTTACACCGGAGTATCTTCTGGAGCACGCCGAAAGAGTGCCGCTCGGTGGCAGCTCGATTCCGGCCTTCCCGCGGGAGGACTTGATCCTGACGCTCTGTGTCCACGGTTCCCTGCACCGCTGGGAGCGGCTGAAGTGGATCTGCGACGTCGGCGAGCTGGTCCGCGCCTCCGGAAGTGTAGACTGGGACCGGATCGTGCGACGCGCCGGCGAATTGCGCAGCAATCGGATGCTCTTCCTCGGCCTCGCGCTGGTCAACGATCTGCTGGATACCGAACTCCCCGAAGACATAATGCGCGAAGTGAGATCCGACCCGGTTGTAGAGGAGCTCGCCGCGGAGGTGAGCGAGCAACTATTCTCCGGGAGCCTCGCAGACCGGGAAGGGATAGTCGAGCAGCTGCCCTACTGGCGCTTCCAGTTCCGGCTGCAGGAACGCCCGCGGGATAGATTCCGGTACTGTATCCACCGGGCAATGACCCCGGCCTTGCCGGACCGGCAGGCCATGCCGCTGCCGGGCGCGCTCTTCCCCCTCTACCGCCTTATCCGGCCGCTCCGGCTCGGCGGGAGGCTCTTACGGGAGCTAGCGGCTCGTCTCCCGCCGGTGAGAGCAACCGATACTCTGAGAAAGAAGACCGTCAGCAATGGTGAAGCTCGACTGCGAGCGGGAGGGAGTACACGATGACCGGCACGTTATCTTTGCGCTCGACCGTGGTAGCCGGTGAAGGGCAGGTCTCCAGCGACATCGGCGGAGAGGTGGCCATCCTCGACCTTAAGGCCGGCACGTACTACGGTCTGGAGGGGATCGGGGCCCGGGTGTGGGAGTTGATCCAGCAGCCGAGAAGGGTGTGCGAGATCCGGGACGCTCTGCTGGAAGAGTACGAGGTCGAACCCGGCCGCTGCGAACGAGACTTGCTCGCGCTGTTCCGGCGGATGTCCGACGAGGGACTCGTTGAGATCCGCAACTAAACGCCTGCGCAGGTTACTGCGCCGCCCGGCCGCCGAACGGCGGCTCCTCCTCAAGGCCGCGCTCCTGCTCACGGCTACCAGGCTCGGGCTCTGGCTGCTGCCGTTCCAGACCCTGCGGGACTGGCTGGCCCGGCTGGCGGAGACACCCTTCCGGAAGCGGGACGACCGGCTCTCCAGAGAGAGCGTCGTGTGGGCGGTAGAGACGGCCGGCCGCTACATATCTCCGGCAAATACCTGCCTCACACAGGCTCTGGCGACGCAGGTTCTGCTCGCCCGGCGAGGCTATCCGGCCTTGCTGCACATCGGGGTCGTCAGGGGCGAGGGAGGCCGGCTGGAGGCCCATGCCTGGGTGGAGAGCGAGGGGAGCGTGGTAATCGGCGGCTTCGAGCTCGAACGCTACACGCCGCTGGCAACCCTGGAAAGGGGAAATAGCTTGGGTTGCCGGTAAGGAGCAATATGTCTCGCAGGTACAGACTGCCGCTACCCTGCGTTGGTCTGGCACTGGCGGTTATCGTGGCGCTGGGAGTGGGCACGGCAGCCGCTCTCATGTGGCAGAGGGCCGACCGGTCCGGTGAAGCCGGCTCCGAAAGCGCTTCTGCCACCTCTACCGACGATGACGTGGGGTATCGGGACTTCTCTTTCAGCGCCGACGGCGTGACCCCGGCCGGCTACGGCCCGACCGGCGCCAAGCCCCAGAGCAAGCTCTGGTTCAACGATGGAGTCTGGTGGAGCGTCCTGTTCAACCGCGCCGCCGAGGAGTACCGCATCTACCGCTACAACAAGTATACCCGGACCTGGAGAGACACGGGAACGGTAGTAGACAGACGCAACCGGTCTATGGCGGACACGCTCTGGGATGGTGTGTATCTCTACGTGGTCAGCGCCACGCCGGACGTCGATGCCGGCTATGGAAGCGCGGAATTCTCGCGCTACAGTTACGATCGGTCATCCAGGAGCTACTCGCTCGATGCAGGCTTTCCGGTAACCATAACCGGCGGCGGCATGGAAGCGATAGTGCTCGCCAAAGACACAACCGGAAAAGTATGGGCTACCTACACCCGGCATGGTGAGGTCTACGTCACCCACACTCTGAACAGCGACCTGAGTTGGGCTAAACCGTTCGTCTTGCCGGTGGAGGGCTCCACCGCCGACCCCGAGGATATCTCGGCGATAATTGCCTTCGACGGCCGGATCGGGGTGATGTGGAGCAACCAGCTAGACGACGCCTTCTACTTCGCTATCCACAAGGATGGAGAGCCCGAAGACGCCTGGGAGGCGAGCACCGCCCTGCAAGGTCCGGGCATGGCCAACGACCACATCAACCTCAAAGCCGACTCCGACGGCCGGGTCTATGCCGCCGTCAAGACCCGGCGCGACCGTGTGGACCGCGCACCCGACGCGCCGGAGACCCTGCTGCTGGTACGGGACCCGGGCGGCGACTGGACCGGCCACACCTTCGGCCGGGTAAGCGACGACCATACGCGCCCCATCGTGCTCCTCGACGAGGAGCACCACTCCCTCTACGTATTCGCCACCGCCCCGAGGGTGACCAATGGCAAGCACGGCGGAAAAATCTTTTACAAAGTCACGAGCATGGACGGCATCTCCTTCGAAGAGGGGCCGGGGACCCCCTTCATCCGGAGATCCACCGACCCGAACGTCAACGACGCCACCTCCACCAAACAGAACCTCAGCGGCACGACGGGACTTATGGTGGCGGCCTCCGATAACGTCAGCGGCTACTACTTCCACAACTTCATGGATCTGAAGCCGGTGCCAGACGCGAGCGCAAACGGCAAATAGGCCGGGTGGCAGATGTATGGCCTCCGGCAAGATACTAGGGTAACTATCATGGGCAACCACCGCTGCGAGCGGTCCGAACTGTACGGGAAAGGGGGTGATAGACACTCGTAACAGGACAGCGAGCGCCTGGCGGTTCCTCTGGCTCACAAAACCCGAACCGCAGCATCAGGCTACAGTACGGGCCGCCGGCGTCTACAACGGAACACGTTTTTGTGCCGGCGGGCCTTTCTCCTTCAAACCCTCCGCGTTGCTACACCGCCACTCCGACGGCGTTCCCGTAGCCGGCGGTGTCGTAATGAACGAGATCAAACCCGCCTTCGGAGAGCTCGGAGGCGACTTCGTCGCGCGTGAGGTAGTGGACGTAGTTTGGGACCAGCCAGTCACCGACCTCGACGGGCTCCCGCCGGAGTGCGCGCCGGAACACGTTGGCCGTAAACGCGCACAGCTCGTAGACTCGGGACTTCTCGCCCGGACGCGCGAAGAAGGAGATTAGGACGGGTCCGCCCGGCCGGATCTGGGCTCTCAACCGCCGGAGCAGAGCGATCCGGTGCCTCCTCCCCTGCACCAGCATATAGGCTCCCCAGCCGATGATGATCCCGTCGTAAGTGTCCCCGGTGTCCGGAGCGGTGTCGCGGGGGAGCAAGCGCACGGTGGCCGGCTCTCCTTCCTCCCTCAGCAGTTCGTTTGCTGCGGCCACCAGATCTGGATGGCTCTCGAAGCCGTCCACCCGGAAGCCCCGTTTCTGCAGCGCCAGGATCTCTCTTCCCCCGCCCGCAGCGAGCACGAGCAACCGCCTGCAGCCCGAGAAATGATCGGCTAACGCCCGCTTCTCAAACTCCCACAGCCCCCGCCGGTTGTACTCTTTGCTGTGAAAGTTGGGCTCGCCGGGTATACCCTCTTTGCTCTTGGTGTAGTACGCCTCGTCGATGGCGTGAATATCTTCTCTTGTAAGCACGCCCAGCCAGAAGCCCACAAAGCACACCCTCGCCGCCGTGAGCGCCTTGTCGAGCGCGCTATGTACGAGAGAGAATGCCTGGAAGGCGAGCAGGTAGATACGGACTATGGACGGCACATCTTGCTCCTCTAGAGTAATAGACTGCTGGAAGATCCGGCCTGCAGGCTCCGGCGTGTCCAGCCGCCGGCCGGATATCGCGGTAACCTCTGAAGATCGGCGAAATGGCACACACCGGAAATATATCGCAACCCTGAGCCCGGCGGGCCGGCATCTTGCGCTCCCGCGCCGGCTGTGGGGCATCCGGACGGCATCGAGGGCTCCGGCAGCGGTCGTTGCATAAGCCAGCAACTGCCGCATCCACCGGTGTGGTAGAGTTGTAAAGCGATTCCACGCCGGCGAACCTGGAAGGAGCGGAACGATAAGCGCCATAGCCGGCCTCGTCTATTTCGACGGCCGCCCCGCAGAGCACCGGGCGCTGAAGCGGATGTTGGACAGGGTCGTCCACCGGGGTCCCGACGGGACCGGAGCGTGGAGCGAGGGCGGTGCCGGTCTGGGACACCGCATGCTCTTCACGACACCGGAATCACTGAACGAGAAGCTCCCCCTGGTGCACAGGAGCGGGAAGCTCATGCTCACAGCCGACGCCAGGATCGACAACCGGGAAGAGCTCATAGTGCAGCTGGGGCTCGCCGACCGCAAGGAGGTAAGCGACAGCGAGCTTATCCTCGCGGCTTACGAGAAGTGGGGCGAGCGTTGTCCGGAGAAGCTTGTGGGAGACTTCGCCTTCGCCATCTGGGACCGGAGCGAGCAGAAACTCTTCTGCGCCAGAGACCACATAGGGGTCAAGCCCTTCTACTACTATTACGGCTCCGGCCGCGCCTTCGTTTTCGGATCGGAGATAAAATCCCTCCTCTGCCTGCCGGAGGTGCCGAAGCGGCTCAACGAGGTGAGGGTGGCGGAGAACCTGGTGCCGGTCGTCGAAGACAAGACCATCACCTTCTACAAGGACATCCTGCGGCTGCCGCCGGGACACAGCATGACCGTGGACCGCAGAGGAGCCTCGACACGCCGCTACTGGGCTCTGGACCCTTACCGCGAGCTGCGCTACAGCTCGGATGAGGAGTACGCAGAAGCCTTCCGGGAGCACTTCACCGAAGCCGTTCGCTGCCGCCTGCGCAGCGCCTTCCCGGCGGGCTCCCTGCTCAGCGGCGGTCTGGACTCGTCTTCCATCGTCTGCGTGGCCCGAGAGCTCCTTGCCGGAAGCGGTGAGAGGCTGCACACGTTCTCGGCCTTATTTGACGGCTACAACTACCTGCCAGGGGCTGACGAGAGCTTCTACAGGAGAGCAGTCCTCGCCGGAGGCGGGACCGAGCCGCACGAGGTGCGGGCCGACCTTATCCGGCCCCTGGGAGATATAGACCGCATACTGTGGCACGAGGACGAGCCTTTCTGCAACACGCTCCACGACGCCTACGGCCTGTACGGCGCCGCCCGGCAGAACGGGGTCCGCGTGCTCTTGGACGGCCTGGACGGCGACGCTGTGGTGGGCCACGGCCTGCTCCACCTGTACGAGCTCGCGCGCGACCGGCGGTGGATTAAGCTCGCCTCGGAGATCAACGCGGTATCAAAGCGCTTCGGCCGGAGCCGCCGCCGGGTCCTCCGCACGCGGGTGATCAACCCCTGGCTCGCAGAGCTGAAGTACTCGGCCCCCGGGCCTCTGCGCCGTGCCTGGGAAGCTCTGCGCTTCCGGGGACAATCCGGCCCAGCGTTGGGCAAGATAATAAACCCCGGATTCGCCCGGGAGGTGGGTCTGGAGGACCGCCTGCAAGGATTGAGAGAAGAAACGGTCCTGTACGAACCGGCGCGTTTGTCGCGGCAGGCTCAGTGGCAGGGGCTGAATACGGGCGTGTACCCGTACACGATCGAGCTGCTCGACAGGATCGGTGCGGCGTTCGCCGTCGAGCCGCGCTACCCCTTCTTCGACCGGCGGTTGATGGAGTTCTGCCTGGCCCTGCCCCCCGGGCAGAAGCTCAAACAGGGGTGGACGCGAGCGATACTGCGCCACGCAATGGCCGGCATCCTACCCGAAGAGGTGCGCTGGAGAATGGACAAGGGCAACCTCAGCCAGCCCTTCGCCCGGACCATGCTCCTGTATCACCGCCCGGCCCTGGAGGAGGTGATCTTTAAAGATCCCCAGGTCCTCAAGCCGTACGTGAACATGGCCGCCCTGCGCCGGACGTACTACCGGTTTTTGGCCTACAGCACGCTAGATGACACCACCGCCGTCTACATAGCGGTGGTGCTGGCTCTGTGGCTGCGCCGGACGAACCTGAGCCCTTAAACCTCCGGACCTCCGCACAAATATGCCATCCGGCACAATACTCCCCCACACCGCGCTGATAGGCTTCACGATGAGTCAGAGCTGGCGGGTTGCGTCGCTCTCGCCAGGGGTGTAGCTGAACAAGCACGCGTAACCAAAGGAGGTGAGTCACAGTGAAGAAGGCCTACTCGTCGCCAGAGCTCAAGGTGCACGGCTCCGTGGAAGCAATAACGCTGCAAGGCCAGGGCGGCCCGCCAGGTGGCTTTAATGGGGTAGGAAACCCGCCCGTACAGTGTCCTCCCCCGGGCTCGTCGAAGCTCGTTTCGGGACCGGACTTCTGTAACCTCATGAGCCCGCCGGACGGCGCCATCTCGTAGGTAAGGCAGTCAGATAGACACTGTCAGCTACTTGCGGCAGGAAGCGGCTCTCCGGGTCGGGAGAGCCGCTTCTAACTGCCTCGCTTACGGTCTGGTCATCAGGTCTGCCATTCCTCTGCCGGAGCTCGCGTCCGCGGAGGGAGAGGCGGACGTGGAGATCCATTCGGGCAGAGTCGAGCTGCCGCCGGAGGCGGAGTCCGGGCCGGGCTGCGTATACGCCACGGCAGAGGAAGCGTACCTCTCCTTCGGACCGGCAGGCAGGTTCCTGATCCGGGGCGGGAGAGAGATCGTCGCAGACCCGGTCCCGGGCGCGGACGAGAGGGTACTCCGCACCGTCATCCTCGGCCCGGCCCTGGGGGCGCTACTCTACCAGCGAGGCCGGCTGCCGCTGCACGCCAGCGCGGTGGCCCTCCCCGGCGGTGTTGCGGCCTTCGTGGGAGAGAAGGGCGAGGGGAAATCCACCATGGCGGCGGCCATGTACAGCCGGGGGTATCCGCTGGTGGCGGACGACGTAACGGCCCTCGATCTCGACGGTGCGGGCCGTCCCACGGTATTCCCCGCCTACCCGCAACTCAGGCTGTGGCCGGGAGCGGCCGTCTCGCTGGGCGACGACCTCGCCCGGCTGCCCCGGCTAGACTCTCTCTCGGACAAACGGGGCCGGCAGGCTCTGCGCGAGTTCTCGCCGGTCCCCCGGCCGCTGCGGCGGGTGTACGTGCTCTGCAGAGGCGAGCACCCGGAGATAGAGCATCTCCGGCCGCAGGAGGCCCTCGTGGAGCTGGTACGCTACACCTACGGCCGGCGTCTGCTGCAGATGGTGAACAGTCCCCGGCACTTCCTCAAGTGCGCGGGCGTAGTCAACGGCGCGAGCGTGTGCAGGCTGCGGAGGCCTCATTCCTTCGCAACCCTGTCTGAGGTGGTGCGGCTGGTAGAGGAGGACTGCGCCGATGGACACGGGTAGAGATATCCGGAAGAGGCTGGCTGCGGCTCTCGCCCCTATAAACGACGGAACGGCCCGGACGTTTATAGCAACCATGGTCTCCATCACGTCGTGGAGATCTGCGGTAGCCCTGGTGCTGACGCTCTTCCGGAGCCTGACGCAGGGTGCACAACTGCTGTTGCTGGTGCCGCTGATGCAGATCATAGGCCTGGACGTCCAGCAGGGCTCTGTAGGGTGGCTCTCCGGGCTTGTCTCATCCGCATTCGCGGCCGTGGGCCTGCGGCCGACCTTGTCCGCCGTACTCGGAGCCTTCGTGGTCCTGGCTACCCTGCTTTCGGCAATAACCTGGTGGCAGACGATCTTCAACCTCCGGCTCGAACAGGAGTTCGTAGCCACCCTGCGGCGGCGGTTCTACCGGGCGGTGGCCGGGACCGAGTGGCTCGTGTTCTCGAAGATCCGGTCCTCCGACCTGACCCACGCGCTCACCACCGAGCTCAATCGAGTCGGCGGCGCTGCAAGCGTCCTTCTGAGCCTGGTCACCAACGCCGTCCTGCTCTCCGTCTACGTAGCGCTCGCGCTGAAGCTCTCGGCAACGATGACCGCCGTCGTCTTCCTCTCCGGCGCGGCTCTGCTGCTGGCGCTCGGGAAGAGGACGCGGGCGGCGCGCTGGACCGGCCAGGAGACCTCGCTCGCGACCAACGGCCTCTACTCGGCGGCCATAGAGCACCTCGGCGGCATGAAGACCACGAAGAGCTACGGCGCGGAGGACCGCACCACGCGCATCTTCTCAGACTTCACCGACAGGGTAGCGCAGATGTTCGTTAGGACGACGCGCGTCTACGCCGGGACGGCGTTCTGGTTCAGCACGGGCTCGGTGGCGATCCTGTGCGCCATCCTGTACGTCTCGATCGAGGTCCTGAACATGGCTTCGGCCGGCATTATCCTGCTGCTCTTCCTCTTCAACCGGATGATGCCGCTCTTCAGCAGTCTCCAGAACAACTGCCAGGCGTTCGCGAACGCGATGCCGGCGTTCGCCGGGGTGCTGAGCCTGCTGGAGCGCTGCGAAGCGGCGAGCGAGAAGAAAGGCGGCCGGCCGGGCAGGGAGATTGAGCTGCACCGGCATGTGCGCCTCGAAGAGGTCTCGTTCTCCTACGGAGCGGAAGAGAAGGCCCCTGCGATCCACGATCTGAGCCTGGAGATCGAGGCCGGAAAGACCACGGCCATCGTCGGCTCCTCGGGCGCGGGCAAGAGTACGGTCGCGGATTTGGTCATGGGCCTGATCAAGCCTACCGGCGGCAGGGTGCTGGTAGACGAAAGACCGCTGACGCCCGAATACATGGACTCCTGGCGGGACCGGATCGGCTACGTGACGCAGGACACCTTCCTCTTTAATGACACCATCCGGGCCAACCTCCTGTGGGCATCTCCCGCAGCGAGCGACGAGGAGATGGAGCGGGCGCTTAAGATGGCCGCCGCCACGGACTTCGTTTCCAGGCTTCCCCACGGAATAGAGACGGTGCTCGGAGACCGCGGCGTGCGGCTCTCCGGCGGCGAGAAGCAGCGCCTGGCGCTGGCGCGGGCCCTCCTGCGCCGACCCTCCCTGCTGATCCTGGACGAAGCCACGAGCGCCCTTGATTCGGAGAACGAGCGGCGCATCCAGAGGGCCATAGAAGAGCTCCGCGGGCGTATGACCATCCTGGTAATAACCCACCGGCTCTCCACCATCCAGAGCGCGGACGTCATCCACGTGCTGGAACACGGCCGCCTGGTCGAGTCCGGCGACTGGGAAGCCCTCGTTAGCCGGATGAACGGCCGGTTCAAAACCCTCTCGCAGGCACAGGGCTACGGAGAAGCGGACAACGGCAGGCGTCCTTCTCATGATCCCCGACCGGCACCGGAGGCAAACCTCTTAAGCGAGTGAGAGACACCCCTCCGGGTCTCTTCGAGCTCACCCGTTCGCCCGGCACCGGACCACCGGGGCCCGGCAGCCTTTTAGAGCGTCGCCGTTTAAAAAGTTGTCGCGGAAGGTTATGTTCTTAAGCTCGCCCCGGTGGTCCGAGACCGCCTCGAACCCGTACTTCACGTTACCGCCGAACCTGTTGTTGCGAGCGAGGAGATTCTCGGAAGCGACCACCAGGAGCCCGGTGTGCCTGTTCGCCCTCTCCCACCAGCCGTTGCGTTGGATAGTGTTGTTTACGACTATCGCGGGACCGCTGGAGATCTCGTAGTGGATGCCCGCCTTGCCGTTATCGGTTATGGTAGAGCCCCGGACCACGAACTGCGCGGTGCCGCTGGCTCCGCCGTCGCCGCACTCGATATCGCACCACACTCCGACCCACAGGTTGTTGTCTATCCGGCTGTTTATGACCTTGAACGAGTTGACCGACTTCACACCGGCCGCGCTCACCGCACCACCTTCAACTCGTGTGAAGGGCGGAGAGCCGTTGTGGTCCAGCCGGGAGTTCCGGATTACCAGACCCGGCCCCGCGCCGCCGACGCCCTGGTTGGCGTTCCCCGTGGCCCGCACGTTTATGATGTGCAGGTCTCTGCCGCCGCCGCCGATGCCGCGGCCGCAATCGGGCTTGCAGTAGTGCCCCCCAACCGCGCCCTTGACCGTAAGGTTCCTCACGGTAACGCCGTTCGCTCCCCGAGTGTAGATGATGTATTCGGCGCTGTCGGTCCTGATGATAGGACGCGTCGAGTCGGAGTAGACGCCCCAGAAGGTGTCCCCGGACTTCGCCTTTATCGGCTCTACGATATCGTAGCGTCCATCGTGGATGCAGTAGGTCGTCCCGGCAGGCATAGATGCGGCTATAGCCGCCAAATCCTGCCCCGGATACACATCCCTGCCCACGCACCCGGCAGCATTGGCCTTTTCCCTCGCACCGGCATCCCCGGAAGAGAATGCAGCCACACAGACAGCCACCACCGCAACCAGCACGCTGACAAACCCGCCCGACGAACGGGTAAGCGGACGTCTCATCGTCATCGTTTCCTTTCGGTGGCCAGATCGACTCCCATGCCCCCCTCCCGCGCGCTTCGCGGCAGGCCGGTCTTCTCATGTCAGAGGGATTATCGGGCCCCAGAAGTGGAAAACTTTAGCGGGGTGGCGAATGAAGGAACGACGCCCGGCCGAACTTGCGCAGCGGGCGGGCTTCAAGGAGCTCCGATCTCAGCCCGTTGGTTCGGGCTCCGGGCATAGCCGGAACGATAAATATGCCATGTGACAGATGTACGGGCACCCACTCGACCATACCATCGGAAGTATCAAACCCATACTTTGGAGAGGAAAACCACATATGAGCAATGACGATCCCGCGAGAGCAGCATCCGCAGCAGAGGCAGGGATGAGACAGAGCGGTTTTTCAAGGCCCGGTATCCTGATGGTCATCGGAATCCTCTTCACGAGCGCGTTCGGGCTCATTCTTGCCGCCGCTGCCGGAGCTCAGGCTCCCGGCACCACTTCCGCCGAGTTCCAGTACCCCGAGATCGCGGCCCCTTCAGGTCCCGCAGCCGGGCTGCCGTGCATAGAGATAGAGAGTGGCGGCAACGATCTCAAGGCGGGCGACACGCTTGTGTTTCCCGGGACTTTCTCCATCGCTTCCGGCGCTTCGGTGGTTCTAGAGGACGCCGATGGGACCCAGGGCACGATGATCGACGGGGAGAACGCCCGGATCACCGAGGGCGAAGGCGGCACCATACAGATACTCCTGACCGGAGCCCCGATGAACGTGATCGGCGGTGATGAGGTTCTGAGCAACGAAGTGTGCGAGTCGATAGTAGCCACTACGGGTATCTCCGGCCGGCCGGAGACCGGCAGCGGCGTGACGCCCGGCATCCTGCCCGACACGGGCGGCGTAGTAACCCTCCTGTATCTGGGGGCGCTCGTTCTGGCCGGGGCCGGGATCGCAGCTCTGCGCCGGCGCGCCGGCCGGCAGGACCGAACACGGTAGTCCGGCCGTTGTAGTATCGGTAGCGGGAGGCACCCTTGGGAGAATACCTGTCGAAGCGCTCCACGAAATGGCTCTCGGGTGACGGCGAGAGGTTCTTCCCCACTCTGGCCCTGATCTGCGTCGTACTTCTCGCCACCTGGATGGGCAGTGCGAACGGCGGCTACTTCACGGGCGAGTGGGCGCCGGCTGCTCTCATACTGGCCGTCCTCGTATCGTTCGTGTCGGTCGTGGGCTTCTTCGTGAGCGCCAGGCTCGGCTGGAGTATGCTCGCCCTCGGCCTGCTCGCCGCGTACACAGCGTGGACCTTCGCCTCCATACTGTGGTCTCCGAACCGGGGAGATGCGTGGCTCGGAGCAGGACAGACGCTCCTCTACCTGCTCGTTTTCTGGTCGGCGGTGGCGCTGGTGGCGCTGGGAGCTTCGCGCCGGTGGGCGCTGGCCGCCTCGGCACTGGGGCCCGCAGGAATAGCGGCGTTGACCTTGCAGAACCTCGGCCCGCAGATCGAGCACCTGTTCGAGGACAACCGGCTTGTAGGGACCGTCGGCTACTACAATGGGGAGGCCGCCTTTCTGCTGGTCTCCTTCTGGGTCGCCATCTACCTGGGCGGCTCGCGCAGGCTCAACCCGGTTCTCCGGGCCGCGGTGCTCGCGGGAGCCGTTCTGAGCGCCAACCTCGCCGTCCTGACCCAGTCGCGGGGAGCGATGGTGGCGCTTGCCGTCTCGCTGCCGGTGTTCTTCCTGCTCTCCGGCCAGCGGCTCCGGGGAATGATGGCTCTGACGCCGGTAGCCCTCGCGCTGGTCGCCGCCTTCCCCCACCTCAATGCGGTCTACCTGGAGTTCCTCAACGAAGGGAACCCGGAGGCGGCCCTGGATCTGGCCCTGCCGGCCGTGTGGCTCGGCGCATTGGGAGCGGGGATTTACGGGTTGGCCTGGGGGCTTATAGACCAGCAGTGGCAGCCGCCGAAGATCCTCGCACGCGCCGTCGGGACCCTTGCACTCGCCGGTGTGCTGGTCATCCTGGCCGCCGGCACCGCTACCTTGAACGAGCGCACCGGCGGGCTGGAGACCTTCGCCCAGCAGAAGTGGGAAGACTTCAAGGCCGGCGGCACCTCCGGGCAGGAACAGAGCCGCTACCTGAGCGCCTCCGGCACGGGCCGCTACGTGCTCTGGCAGGTGGCCTGGCAGAACTTCGCCGCGCATCCCGTGGCGGGAACGGGCACGCACAACTACGAGGCGAAGTACTACCAGTTGCGCGAGCGGCCCACCGGGACCGTCCGCCAGCCGCACATGCTGCAGCTCGAGATACTGAGCGAGCGCGGCATTATCGGGGGAGCGCTCTTCTTCGGGTTTCTGGCGGTCTGTCTGAGTGCGGGTTTCCGGGACAGGTTCAGGAGCCTCCAGACCGAAGGCAAGGCTCAAGTGGGCGCGCTGGCCGCCGCGGTAGCCTACTGGTTCGTCCATTCCGGCGCGGAGTGGTTCTGGCAGATGCCGGCCGTGACACTGCCCGCCTTCGTCTACCTGGCCCTGCTGGCCTCGACCTGGCGCAGGCACAGGATCTCACCGGAGTCCTTCCGGTGGCCGCTGTGCGCCGGGGGTCTCGCCGTGGCGGCGCTGGCGCTGACAGCCACAGTACCGCTCTACGCGGCCGACCGCTATCTTATGCAGAGCTATACGACAACAGATCCGGAGGCGGCGCTGGCCTTCGCAGAGCGGGCTCAGGAGTTCAACCCCTTCGATCCCCGGCTGGCTCAGCGGGAGGCCGAGCTGGCTATGGAGAGCGGGGACTGGAAGCGCGCGGAGAGCGCCTACATGCGGGCGATCCGGCTGAACCCCGAGCACTACGAGCCGCGCATGCTGCTGGCCGCGTTCTACGAGCGGCGGGGAGATCCGGAACTAGCCCTGCGCTACTACCGGCAGGCGGCGGCCCTCAACCCGCTCGATAGAGAGCTCCCGCAGAGGGTGGCCTACCTCCAAGGCGCGGTCAAGCAGCTGGACGGGATCACCGGAGCGGCCGAAAATATGCCGGGTGGCTGATGCACCCGGATTACCCTCCGCCTACCATCCCGGAAGACACAAACAGAGGCGCGGTCCGAACGAGAGCATTTTCAAACAGGTCCGAGAAACGAGGCGGATTCTCACGGCGGAGCGGATCTCGCCGTTAGGACGAGAGGTTTTGATGTGAGCAACCTGAGACTTAATGGCAGAAGGCTCGATGCCCGGTTTGATCCCCGAGCGGTCCCCTACGAGCTGCCCGAGGAGCCTTACGGTGAGCAGCCCGCTTTCTACCAAGGCTACGATCCCGTACAGATAATCCGGCGCCGGTTCTGGATCATCGTGCTGGTCCCCCTCTTGGTGGCCGGGCTCGCCGCCGCCTTCAGTTACACCCAAACACCGGTATACGAAGCTTCTATAAAGCTGCTAATCGAGCAGGGACCGGCAAGCGACGGTGCCGCCGCGCCCAGCAACCTCAGAGACGGAGTGCAGGGCGTCCAGGAGTTTACGGCGACCATGGCGGAGGCGATTAACACCCGCCCCGTGGCGGAAGGCGTAGTCCGGGAGCTGAATTTGCCGTGGCCTCCCGAGGCCGTTCAGGCCGGCCTGAGCGTACAACCCGTCGAAGGCACCCAGTTCATCCTCCTCTCTTACCGGGACTCCGATCCCGAGCGAGCTCAGCGGATAGCCAACGCTTACGGCGAGGTGTTCTCGGAGCAGATCTCCTCCGAGCTGAGCCCGGGCATCTACCCGGTGGTCGCCACGGTCTGGGAGCGGGCGGTTATGCCGTACTCGCCAATAAGCCCCAACATACCGCGCAATGTTCTTCTTGGGCTGGCAATGGGCCTGATGCTCGGCGTGGGTCTGGCATTCCTGCTGGACTACCTGGACGACGACTGGAAGTCGCGGGAAGAGGTGGAGCAGGTCTCCGGAGTCGCCGTTTTCGGCGCTATACCACCGTTCAAGATCCCCAGGGGAAGAAGGAAGAGGAAGGATGGCTGAAGTGGCGCACCCTCAGACCGAAATGCAGGACAAGGGAGAGGGAACGAATCTCGAAAACCTCTCGGGAGAGCTGGTAACCGTCTTCGAGCCCGACGGCGCCGCATCGGAGGCCTACCGCACCGTGCGCACCAACCTCCTCTACACCTTCGTGGACAGTCCCCCGAGGGTGGTCGTGGTTACCAGCCCCGGCTCGGCAGAGGGCAAGAGCACGACCTGCGCCAACCTCGGCGTGGCGCTGGCCCAGGCGGGCAAGAGAACCCTCATCATAGACTGCGACCTGCGCCGGCCCGTGATGCACAAGATCTTCGGGCTGAGCGGCAAGAAAGGGATAGTGAGCCTCCTGGCCGGCGAAAGCAGTCTGCACGAAGTCTGCCAGGAACCGCTACCGGGCTTGAAGGTACTGAGCGCCGGCACCAGGCCACCGAACCCGGCAGAGCTTCTGGGATCTCAGCGGCTGGCAGACTTTCTGGCCGGCGCTCAGGAAGAGTTCGACTATGTGCTGATCGACTCGCCGCCGGTGCGGCTGGTCTCGGACTCCATCGTCCTAGCCTCGCAGGGAGACGGCGTGCTGCTGGTTCTGGACGCTCAGAAGACCCGCAAAGGCGACCTGCGGCGTACCGTGCGCAGCCTGAAGGCGGTCGGAGCCGTCATCCTCGGCACGGTTATGAACAACGTCAAGGACAGCGGGGATAACCTGTATTAAGGCCCCCTGTGCGGGTAAATCAGAAGGTAGAGGGGACATGGGAGAGAGGACTCTTGAGGAGTTAAGCCCTTGCGTTCACGATAGCCACAGGGTCAAAGTTCTGTATATCGCCGGGTGGGGCAGGAGCGGCAGCACTATTCTGGGCAGGATCCTGGGACAGGTTGAAGGCTTCTCCCCGGTCGGCGAGCTGCGGTACATCTGGGAAAGAGGCGTTATCGAGGACCGGCTCTGCAGTTGCGGTGCGCTTTTTAGCGGCTGTCCCGTGTGGCAGGAGATCCTGGCCCGAACCTTCGGGAGCACCGGCAACGTCGACGCAGAGAGGCTCGCCGCAACCGCCGAGCGCGGACTCCGCACCCGGCACCTGGTTCTCTGGCCCGGCCAGAGACCGCTTCAAGCCAGGTTAGCCCGCCTGGGAGAGTACCTGAAGACCTTGGGGAGGCTGTACAGGAGCGTGCAGGAGGTGACCGGAAGCCGGGTGATCGTCGATACCTCGAAGTTCCCTTCGTACGCCTACCTGCTCCAGCACACGCCGGGCATCGAGCTCTACGTCCTCCACCTCGTGAGAGATCCCCGCGCGGTAGCTTACTCTTGGGAGACCCGGCGGAAGCACCGCGGAGAAGGTAGTGACGGCTTCATGACCCCCCACGGCTCCGTTGAGAGCTCGCTGGTGTGGAGCGAGTGGAACCTGGCCATAGAAAGCGTCTGGAAGCGCCGCCGGAAACGCTACATGCTGCTGCGCTACGAGGACTTCGTCGAGGCTCCGCAGAGCTCCTTGAGGGACATCCTGCGTTTTGCGGGCGAAGGGACCGCAGAGCTCTTCTTCGAAGACGAACGGAGGGCGTCGCTGGAGACGTCCCACATCTTCTCCGGGAACCCCGACCGCTTTCTGAGCGGCACCGTAACCATTAAACGCGACGACGGCTGGAAGCGGGATATGAAGGCTGCCAAACAGGCTATGGTCACCTCTCTCACCTGGCCCGGTCTGATCCATTACGGTTACTCGCTCCGGCCGCAACGCGACCTGTTGCGGCGATGACGCTCCCGAAGAATTACAGAGACTCTCTCACCACAACCGGAAAGCGGTGAAGCCATTAAAAGACGCTGGCTGAAAAAAGGGCTCTGGGCCGGGATGGACCAGGGGTTCTTCGCCGCCTCCAACTTCGCCGTGAACATTCTCCTGGCCCGCTGGCTCACGCCTTACGAGTACGGCGCGTTCGGTTTGGCCTTCGCCATCTTCCTGTTCGTCGGATGCGTACACCAGGCGACTCTTCTGGAACCGATGCTGGTCTTCGGTCCGGGGAAGTACAAGGAGCGCCTGCCGGAGTACCTAGGGGCTCTGGTCTACGGCCACTTCGCCCTTGTCGCTCTGGGGAGCATCGCCCTGCTGCTGGCCGGGCTGGGCTTTGCGCTGTGGGGCTCGACGGTGCTCTCCGCAACCCTGCTGGCTCTGGCGCTCACCGAGCCCTTCATCCTCCTCCTCTGGCTCATGCGCCGGGCGTGCTACGCGCGCTTCGAACCGCATCTAGCGGCCTCGGGCAGCGCCTGGTACATGGCGCTGATGCTCGCGGGCGCCTACGCTCTGTACCGGAGCGGCTGGCTCTCGGCGGTCTCCGCCCTCGGCGTGATGGGGATCAGCAGCCTGGCGGTCAGCATCTGGCTCGCTGTGCGCCTGCGCGTGAAGCTCCCGCCCCTGCGGGGCGGCGATCTGCTCCGCAGCTCCCTTCGGGAGCACTGGAGCTACGGCAGGTGGTCGGTGCCGAATAATGCCCTCAACTGGGTTCCCCAGAACATATTTTACGTAGTCCTTCCCCTCTATGGCGGGCTTGCGGCCGGCGCCTCCTTCAGGGCGCTGATGAACCTGATCCGGCCCGTGCTGCAGTTCGGCTGGGCTCTCTCGAACCTTCTCCTGCCGGCCCTCGTCCGGGCCAGAGACAGGGGTCACGACGCGTTCGGCTCCCGGGTACGCTCGGCCCTGATTCTCTACACGCTCGGGCTGTCGTCTTACTGGCTGCTGCTGGGAGCCTTCCACGAACCGCTGGTCACCTGGCTGTACGCAGGGCGGTACACGGAGTATGCCGGCCTGCTCTGGCTGCTGGGACTCTCCGTAGTGTTCGCCGGGGTAAAGCTGGTCGTAGGCTACTCCGTCAGGGCTCTGGAACGCCCCGACTGGCTGCTTCTCTCCTACGCGATCCCCGCGATAGCGGCGGCAACCCTGGGGACGGGCCTAATCTTCCTCTGGGGCGTCGCCGGTGCGGCGATAGGGCTCCTGGCATCCCAGATTCTCACGGCCGTGCTGGTGGCCGTCTTCTACCGGCGGCTGCGGTCCTCCCGGAAGCTGAGCGTCTCGCCGGAGCCGGGCCGGTGAGCATGGATTGGTCCTCCTTCTTCCCGCCCGGGACGCCGGTGCTGGCGCTGCCCGACTGGAGAAACCCGCGGCTGTATCTGCCCGCGCAGCGCCCCCTCCAGCGCTGGGAACAGAGCTCGCTCTACCCTGCCTCCCGGCCGGAGGCCCGGCTCTACCGGCTCCTGCTCCGGCTCGGGGCTGCCGCGAGGTTAAAAGAGGTGCGCACGGCCGCTGCGAGCGGCTGGCCGCTGGGAGAGTTCGTCCGGGGAACGCTGCCCCGACCGGCCTCCGTGGTCGTTCTGATGGGTACGCCCGGTCCGGCTCAGAAGATCACAGCGCAATTGCGTGACGGAAAAGGCCGGGTGCTGGGCTACCTGAAGTACGCCGGGACGGAGGCCGCTCGCAGGCGGTTGAGGCAGGAATGGCGCGTGCTATCCAACCTTCCCGGGGATATCGGGCCGGAACCGGTGAAGCTCGGTCCGCTGGGAGATGGTCTGGCCCTGCTGCAAAGCGCCGTGGGGGGCAGAGCCCTGCCCGCCGCTCTGCCCCCGCCGGAAGGCTCGACCCGCCTGCTGGACTCGCTCGTCCTCTCCCCTCCCATGCCTCTGGACGAACACCCGTGGGTATGTCGCATGCGCGGGTCCGGGCCGACCGAACCGGAGCCCTGGCTCCGAACCCTGGCCGAAAGGGAGTGGCCGGTCGTCATCCAGCACGGTGACTTCGCCCCGTGGAACCTGCTCAGGGGCACCGGCGGCGCGCTGCGGGCGATCGACTGGGAGTATGGCGCGCTGGAGGGGTTCCCATACCTGGATCTGGCCTTCTACATCCTCCAGACCTCGGCTCTCATCTACCGCCGGGCCCCTCTGGATGCGGCGCGCTACGCGGTAGAGCACCTCTCCGGGCAGCCGGATCTCGCGCTGAGCAGATCAGAGGCCCTGGCCCTGACCCGCCTCGCGGCTTATGACGCCTACCTGAAATCCGCAGAGGACGGACACGCTCCCGACACCAGGCTGCAAGCCTGGCGGCGGTCTGTCTGGAGGGGTTAGAGGTCGGTTCTGGACCTGAAAATAGGCTGCCTGGCCGATGTGCCGGGTGCTCCCGCTTCCTAAGATCACTCCGTAGAAACAACGCGGAAGCCGGCGTACCGGAAGGACACAAACATTGCTCTCGAACCTGACCGACGACATCGTGACCCTGGCTCTGCTGGTGTCGATGGTCCTGCTCTTCGGGCTGCCCGGCATCTTCCTGGTCGTGTGGAGGGCCACCCGCCCGCCGTTCGGGATCGCGTCCTTCCGTTGGCTGTACGTGGCGTGGGCCTGCCTGCTGGTGGCCGCCTCGGTGTGGAGTATCTCCCGGGTTCCGCGCTATTCGGTGGACCAGATGGGAACGGATAACCTGGTGCGCCTGGCCTTCCTGGCTCTCGGCGTATTCCTGATCCTGGCTCTCAGCTCCAGATACAGGTTCGCCCTGTCCTCGGAGCTGGGGGCGGGCGCACTGGGGGTGTTCTTCCTCTTCTCTCTCTGGGCAACGGCCACGACCTTATGGTCGGTATCGCCCGCCGGCACGCTCTACAAATCGGTCGAATACGGCGCGATGCTGGTGCTCATCGCTCTGGCAGCGTCGCTGATAAACCTGTCGCTGGAAGACCCGCACAAACGCTCAATGGCATTGAAGAAACTCTTCGACTTCAACTGGCTCCTCTTGTTCTTGCTGACAGCCAGCGTCTATCTGGGCATCCTCCTCTGGCCCGAGTACGCAATCATGCGAGACTACAGGAGCACGACGGGAATCCTGGGCTTCTCGATCCAGGGCGTCCTCCCGGGGATATCGGCGAACGGAGTGGGTCAGCTCGGGGCCCTCATGGGAGTCGTGGCGTTTGCGAGGCTCCTGCTCGGGTCGGGCTCCAGGCTGCTCTACGTACCGATCTTCGTCCTGTCCCTGATCACGATGGTGATCACCCAGAGCCGCTCGCCGATACTGGCCTTCGCAGTGGGCGTCATGGCCGTTCTCATCGTGAGCCGCCGGTTCGCGCTTCTGGCCGCGGCGGGCGCCCTGCTGGGCGCGGTCATGGCCACGCAGTACAGTGAGCTGGCGTACGAGTTCATGAGAAGGGGACAGAGCGACGAAAGCATCACCAACCTCACGGGGAGAGCCACGTACTGGGAGGTGAGCCTTCAGGCCGTGCAGGAGAGGCTGCTGGAGGGATATGGAGCTTATGCAGGAGGGAGGTACGTTCTAGCTTCGGCCTTGGGAGACAGCGTCTCCACCGTGCACAGCCTCTGGATAGAGATCCTGCTGGACACGGGGCTGGTAGGCCTCACTCTCTTCTCCACAGCTCTGGCCGTAACGTGGTTCTGGCTGTTTAAGCTCCGTTCACATGCCATGAGGACCCCGACCAACCGCCTGCTCTGGTTCGAGTGCCTGGGCGTGATGGCCGTGCTGAGCGTGCGCTCCGTGTTCTCCGTGTCCACGTTCGCATGGTCCTGGTACGTTGTCTTCTTCGGTGTAGTCCTTGTCTTTATCGGCGTTATGAGGAGGCAAATTGTCAAGCCGGAGTACGCCGGTGCTCTTCTTGCACAACCATTACCGGCAGCCCGGCGGCGAGGACCAGGTATTCGCCGCTGAGGGCGAGCTTCTGGAGGCGCGCGGCCACCGCGTGTCGCGATACGTCATGCACAACGACCGGGCAGCTAAGATGAGCCGGGCCGGCCTGCTCCGGACTACGATCTGGAACGGAGCGGTCTACCGGGAGCTGCGGGCTTTGATCCGCCGCGAACGGCCCCAGGTGGCCCACTTCCACAACACCTTCCCGCTCATCTCTCCCGCGGCTTACTACGCCGCGCGGGCGGAGGGGGTGCCGGTCGTCCAGACCCTGCACAATTACCGCCTGCTCTGCACCAACGCCCTCTTCTTTCGCGAGGGAAGAGTGTGTGAGGACTGCCTGGGCCGCAAGGCTACCTGGCCGGGGGTAGCGCATGCCTGCTACCGGGAGAGCAGGGCGTCGAGCGCAGCGGTCGCCGCAATGCTGGCCTCCCACCGCGCCGCAGGCACGTGGTCCCGGGCGGTAGATATGTACGTTGCCCTTACCGGGTTCGCCCGGCAGAAGTTCGTCCAGGGAGGGCTGCCGGCGGAGAAGATCGCGACCAAGCCCAACTTCATCGAACCCGACCCCGGAACGGGAGACGGGAGAGGTGGGTACGCCCTCTTCGTCGGCCGCCTCTCGCGGGAGAAGGGCGTGGAGACGATGCTCGCGGCCTGGGAGCGGCTCCGGACGAGGGTGCCCCTCAAGATCGTAGGAGACGGGCCGCTGGCAGCCCGTGTAGCGGAAGTCGCCGGACGGTTTCGGGAGGTAGCGTGGCTGGGCAGGCAGCCCAAAGACCGGGTGCTCGATCTGATGAAAGAGGCCCGGGCCCTGATCTTCCCCTCGGTGTGGTACGAGGGGTTCCCCATGGTAATCGCGGAGGCTTACGCCGTCGGGCTCCCGGTTGTCGCCAGCGACCTGGGCAGCATGTCCTCGCTGATCGACCACGGCCGAACCGGCCTCCGCTTCAGGCCCGGCGACCCGGAAGACCTGGCCGTTCAGATAGAGCGCATCTCGAAGCGTCCGGAGGAACTGGCCCGGATGCGCCGGGAGGCCAGGGCCGAGTTCGAAGCCAACTACACCGCAGAGCGTAACTACGAGATGCTGCTGGAGATCTACCAGGCGGCCGCCGGCCAGGCAGAAGCGCGAACCTGAAATGTGCCGGTTGGCCGATGTGTCCTTCCCGCCGCCTTTCTAACATCCGACTGAGAGCGTGATGTTATCCCCGGGCTTGCTGGGAGCAGTCTATGGCGGAACGGATACTGGAAAACGGGAAGGGTGATCTTGCCGAACGCACCCCGGCGGGTTCTAAAGGCGAGAGCGAGGCCTTAGCTTCGCGAAGCGTGCTCGGGATGCGCGTGGATGCCACCTCTTACGAGGATGCCTCCCGCCGGGTGGTAAGGTGGGCGAAGGAGGGAAGGTCCGCTTACGTGTGCGTCTCGACCGTGCACATGTGCATGGAGACGTTCGACTGCGCGGAGTTCCGGAAGACGGTAAACGGCGCGGATCTGGTCACCCCGGACGGGCAGCCCCTGGTCTGGGCGCTGCGGAGCCTGGGGGTGGGCGACGCAACCCAGGTGCGGGGGGCCGACCTGATCACCTGCGTAATAGAGCGGGCAGAGCGCGAGCGCGTGCCGATCGGCCTGTACGGCGGAACACCGGAGCTGCTGGACACCTTCGACCGCAAGCTGCGGTCGCGCTACCCTCGCCTCCGGGTGGCCTGCCGGATCGCGCCGCCGTTCCGGCCGCTGACTCCCGGAGAAGACGAAGCGGTGACCCGGGAGATCGCGGCCTCGGGAGCGCGCATCCTGTTCGTGGGCATAGGATGCCCCAAGCAGGAGCGGTGGATGGCCGCCCACAAGGGACGCATCCCCGCGGTCATGCTCGGGGTCGGAGCGGCCTTCGACTTTCACACGGGCCGGGTGCGCCAGGCGCCGCGCTGGATGCAGCGGGCGGGTCTGGAGTGGGCGTTCAGGCTGGCGATGGACCCCCGGCGGCTGTGGAAGCGCTATGCCAAACACAACCCAAGGTTCGTAGCCCTGTTCCTGCTCCAGTTGCTGGGCCTGCGACACCCGGTTGCTCATCCGCCACAGACCGGGTGTCCGAACGGAGCGGCCCGATGACGCTGCCCAACTTCTTCATAATCGGGGCGCAGAAGGCCGGGACTACCTCCCTCTATCACTATCTGGCGCAGCACCCGGACATCTACATGAGCCCCGTCAAAGAGCCGGGCTTCTTCAATTACGAGATTACCCCCGGCGGCGAGGTCATCCCCGGGGAGTTCGGCGACCCGCATCACCGCAGAGCTCCGAGATTCTCCAACCTCGATGAGTACCGGGCTCTCTTTCGGGGAGCCACCGGCGAGGCGGCCATAGGCGAGGCATCTCCCCTGTACATCTACGTCCCCGGAACCGCCCGGCGCATAAAGAGGTACGTGCCGGAGGCGAAGATAGTAGCTCTTTTGCGCAATCCGGCCGACAGGGCCTACTCGGCCTTCCTGAACGCCGTCCGGTACGGAGGAGAGCCGCTCACCGACTTCGCCCGGGCGCTCCGGGAAGAGGAGGAGCGGATACGGAACGACTGGCACTACGTCTTCCACTACCGCAGCCGGGGGTTCTACCACGCCCAGCTCGAACGCTATTACGAGCTATTCGGCCGGGAGAGGGTGGGCGTCTGGCTCTACGAGGAGCTGAGAAGCGACCCCGTCGGCGTAACCCGGAGCGTACTCCGCTTTCTCGGGGTGGGCGACTCGTTCGTGCCGGATACCTCTCTAAAGCACAATCCGTCCGCCCTGCCCGGTGGCAGGGTCTCCCGCGCCGCGATCAGAGCGATGGACAGGATGGCCTCAACCTTCCTGGAGAACTTCACGGCGAACTCCAGAGTCTATCCCCTCGCCTCCAGGATGCGCCAGCGCATCCAGAGCCGGCTCCTCGCCCGGCCGCCGCGCCTCGATCCGGCGATCCGCAGCGAACTGCTTGAGGGGTACCGGGAGGAGATCCTGAGGCTTCAAAACCTCATAGGACGAGATCTCTCGGTCTGGCTGGAGGACGAGTCCCGGCCGGATACCGCGCATCAAGCCGCCTACAAGGGAGTTTGAATGACCAAGAGAGCGCTCATCACGGGCATAACAGGCCAGGACGGCTCTTATCTGGCGGAGCTGCTTCTGAGCAAGGGCTATGAGGTGCATGGCATAGTCCGCCGGGCCTCGGTGTTCAACACAGACAGGATAGACCACCTCTACCGGGACCCCCACGACCCCGAGGCTCGCATGTTCCTTCACTACGGAGATCTCGCCGACGGCGCGGGTCTCCGGCGGGTTCTGCAGCGGGTAATGCCCGAAGAGGTATATAACCTGGGCGCCCAGTCGCACGTGAAGGTCTCCTTCGAGCAGCCCGAGTACACGGCCGACGCCGACGCCCTGGGAACGCTCAGGCTCCTTGAGGCTATCCGGGACACGCAAGAGGCCTCGGGCCAGACCATAAAGTTCTACCAGGCCGGAACCTCGGAGATGTTCGGAGCCGCCCCGCCTCCCCAGTCGGAATCAACACCCTTCTACCCGAGGAGCCCCTATGCCGCAGCCAAGGTATATGCCTACTGGGCAACCGTGAACTACCGGGAAGCCTACGGCCTTTTCGCCGCCAACGGGATACTCTTCAACCACGAGTCCGAGAGGCGCGGCGAAACGTTCGTCACGCGCAAGATCACCCGCGCAGCGACCCGCATAAAGCTAGGCCTCCAGGAGAAGCTCTACCTCGGCAACCTCGATGCCCGGCGCGACTGGGGACACGCCGAAGACTACGTCGAGGCCATGTGGCTGATGCTTCAGAGAGACGAGCCGGAAGACTTCGTCATAGCCACGGGCAAGAGCTACACCGTCCGGGAGTTCGCGGAGAAGGTCTTCTCTTACCTGGACCTCGAATGGGAACGGCACGTCGAGATAGACCCCCGCTACTTCCGCCCCACGGAGGTCGAGGCGCTGCAGGGCGACTCCCTCAAGGCCAGAGAGAAGCTGGGCTGGGAGCCGCGGGTAGACATCGACGAGCTGGTCAGGAGGATGGTGGAGTGCGACCTCGAGCTGGCGCGCCAGGAGAAGACCCTGACCGAGGCCGGACACATAGTCGCGTTCAGAGGTGCGGCGGCGCTGTGAACCGGGGGAGCAGGATCTACGTCGCCGGACACCGGGGCCTCGTCGGCTCGGCGATCTTGCGGCGGCTGCGCGCGGCAGGTTACGAGAACCTTGTGACCCGTAGCCGGGATGAACTCGACCTCACGGACGCCCGGGAGGTGGACGGGTTCTTCGCGTCGGAGAGACCCGAGTACGTCTTTCTCGCGGCGGCCAGAGTCGGAGGCATTCTGGCCAACAGCACCTATCCGGCGGATTTCCTGCGGGACAACCTGGCCATAGAGCTCAACACGATAGAAGCCGCATACCGGCACGGCGCGAGGAAGCTCCTGTTCCTGGGCAGCTCCTGCATCTACCCCAAGTTCGCACCCCAGCCCATAAAGGAAGAATACCTCCTCACCGGCCCCCTGGAACCCACGAACGAACCATACGCCGTGGCCAAGATAGCCGGGATCAAGCTCTGCCAGGCCTACCGCCGGCAGCACGGCGCGGACTTCATAAGCGCCATGCCGACCAACCTCTACGGCCCGGGGGACGACTTCGACCTTGAGACCAGCCACGTGCTGCCGGCCCTGATCCGAAAGTTCCACGAGGCAAAGGTGCGGGATGCACCGAGCGTAACCGTCTGGGGGACCGGCACTCCTCGCCGGGAGTTCCTGCACGTTGACGACCTGGCAGACGCCTGCGTCTACCTGATGGAGGTCTACTCCGGCAACGAGCCCGTGAACGTCGGGGTCGGCAAAGACATAAGCATCCGGGAGCTCGCGGAGCTGGTCTGTGAGGTGGTCGGTTACGAAGGCGAGATCGCCTACGATACCACCAGACCCGACGGGACCCCGCGCAAGCTGCTGGACGTGAGCAAGCTCCGCAGCCTGGGATGGGAGGCGAGCATCCCCCTGAGGGAAGGCCTGGAGCGTACCTACGCCTGGTTCCTCGAGACGAAACCGGCGGGCTCCCCGCCGCTCCGGACGAACCAGGCCACCCGGCGGATGCGCAGGAGCATCCCGGACGCTAGCCTCAGGATAAACCCGACCAATAGAAGGAACAGGAAATGAGCCATAGCACGAGCGACAGACGGGCCGCGACCGTCGGCACCCCGGTAAAGACACCCAACTTCCTCGTCATAGGCGCAGCGAAGTGCGGAACGACCTCGCTCTACCACTACCTGAACCAGCACCCGGAAATCTACATGAGTCCCAGGAAGCACACGCGGTTCTTCGCCTTCGAGGTTGAAGAGCCGGGCTTCCGCGGGCCGGGTCCCAGAAAACCGGCCGTCCCCTACGCCATCACCGACACCGGAGCCTACCACGCGCTGTTCGGGGGAGCCACGAACGAAACGGCCGTCGGGGAAGCTTCTCACTCCTACCTCTACCAGGCGCGGGCCGCCCGGCGCATAAAGGAGTATGCGCCGGACATGAAGCTTATCGCCATACTCCGCAACCCGGCCGACAGAGCCTACTCGCACTACAGGCAGATGATCCGGGACGGCCGCGAGCCGATCCCCGACTTCTCGCGGGCGCTCGAAGCGGAAGGGGAGCGTATCCGCGAGAACTGGTGGCCGGACTTCCACTACGTGCAGATAGGACTCTACCACGCTCAGCTGAAAAGGTACTTCGACCTGTTCGAGCGGGACCAGATCCGGGTGTACCTCTACGAAGAGCTCAACTCCGATCCTTCCGGCGTGCTGCAGGACACCTTTCGATTCCTGGGCGTAGATGACACGTTCGTTCCGGAAGCAACCGTGAGGTACAACGCATCCGGGGTGCCAAAGAGCAGGAGCCTGCACCTGCTCCTTCAAGAGTTGAGGCGGCTGCGGCCCGTCGTCGAACGGCATCTCTCCCGGACCTGGTATCAGCAGCTGCTGCGCCTCGGCAGCGCGCTTCACAACCGGAACCTCACCAGGCCCGGCCTCGCGCCGGAGATGCGCCGCCGGGTGATAGATGTGTATTTCCGCGAAGACATTCTGAACCTTCAAGAACTCCTGAGGCGAGATCTCTCGGCCTGGCTGCGGTGACGGCCGGCTAACATGTGCCATCCGGCCCATGCACCGAGATCTTCCGGAGGCTAAGGTCTCCCTGAAGCTACCGAAAGGTTTTCGATGAGCGGAATTTATAAGGCGCGGATACTCCGCCACACTCTGGAGCACAACCTCACCACCTTCCTGCGGATTACGGCGTTTCTGGCAATAGCAGCGGCAGCACTCCTTGCTCTGGCATCTCCGGCCGCGGCTCAGGTGAGCGACGTGCCGGACAAGACGCCCCAGACCAACGGCATAGTCTGGGCCGTGCTGCCGCTCGGGAACCGCATCTACATAGGCGGCGAATTCACAGCCGTAGACGGCGTCCCCCGCAACAACCTCGCCGCCATAGACCGCACGACCGGCGCCCTTACCTCCTGGAACCCCGGAGCGAACAGGCGGGTTGCGGCTCTGGCCGCCTCTCCGGACGGCAGCCGCATCTACGCCGGAGGGGACTTCACCGAGATCGGAGGGATCACCCGCAACCGCCTGGCCGCCCTCGACCCGCTCACCGGAGCGGTTCACACGCAGTGGCGGTCGGGAACCGGTTCCACCGTACGTGCCATCGCCGTTTCGGGCAACGGCGTCTACATCGGGGGCAACTTCCAGCGAGTTCAAGGACAAGAGCGCCTGCGGCTGGCGCTGCTCGACGGTACCACGGGTGAGCTGGACCCCGACTGGAGACCTGCCGCCAACAACCAGGTGTGGACCATGCAGTTCTCTCCGGACGGGAGTCGTCTCTACGTGGGAGGCACCTTCACCTCCATCTCCGGGCAGACGAGGAGCCGGCTCGCGGCGTTGAACCCTCTCACCGGCGCCGTGGACCCCTGGCGCACCGCCGTCAACACAAACGGCCGTGTTATGGAGCTCTGGGTGACGACTTCGCGCGTCTGCACCGCCGAGGGCGGGCCCGGAGGGGAAGCGCGGGCCTACGACACTACGACCGGCAACCGTGTCTGGAGGCTCAGGGGCGACGGCGACGCCCAGGCCATCACCGTCCTGGACGGCATAACCTACATCGGCGGGCACTACATCAATCTGGCCGGTCAGCCCCGCCGCTTCTTCGCCGCCGCCGACGCCTCGACGGGGGCGTTGAACCAGAACTGGGCCCCCAGCGGGGGCGGGGGTACACTCACGGACGCCTACGCCACCGGCGTCTGGACGCTGAAGCCGGACAGCTCGTTCACGAGAATCTACGCGGGGACCAACTTCCGCACGGTAAACGGACAGCCGCAGGCCGGGTTCGTCCAGTTCTCCGACCGCAACATCACCGTAGAGGACATCGACTCCACGCCCCCCCGGGTCGACAGCACATCCCCCGTCGCCGGAGAGCAGAATGTGCGGCTCGACACCAGAGTAGAAGCCGACTTCACGGAGGCGCTAGACGCAGACACCCTCAACGAAAACACCTTTATCCTCACGCGGGAGGGTGACTCAGCCCCGATCGCTTCTACCGTCAGCTACGATCCGACCGCCAACAGGGCTACCCTGACCCCGAACTCGAATCTCGAGGCGGGCAGGACCTATACGGCCAGGCTTACGACCGGCGTCAAGGACATCGCGGGCAACTCGCTGGCTGCGGATACGACGTGGTCCTTTACGACCACTCCGTGGACCGATACCGCGGCACCTACCATCGACCAGCTACCCGAAGGAAGTTTCGTGCCGAACTCCCAGCTGGCAACTTCCGGTATCCCCGTGGACATAACCTGGGCAGGCACCGACGACGACAGCGGAATATCCGGCTACGAGCTGCAGCGCAGCATCAACGGCGGAGCCTATACCAACGTAAGACTTTCGTCTTCCACGGCAACCAGCAAGAGACTTCGGCTCTCCCCCGGCAACGACTACCAGTTCCGGGTGAGGGCCACCGATGCGGCGGGCAACCAGAGCGAGTGGGTCGCCGGCCCCCGCTTTACCGTCGATGGGCATCAGGAGACTAGCCCTGCCATCGCTTACGCCGGCACCTGGACCCAGCAGAGCTTGAGCACCGCCTACGGTGGCACGCTCAGATATGCTGAAGGTGCAGCAGGAGAGCGCGCCGCCTTCACCTTCACGGGCAGCGAGGTGGCCTGGATCGCGCCCAAGGGACCGGATCGTGGCCGGGCCGAGGTATACATCGACGGTGTGAGGGTAGGCACCGTCGATCTGTACAGAAACTCCGACACCAGACCCCAGATGGCAGTCTTCACAGCGGCGGTCGAACCGGGTGTTCACACCCTGGAGATCCGGGTTTTAGGCACCAAGAGGTCAGCCTCCGGCGGCACCCGGGTAGATGTGGACGCCTTCTTCGTCCTGCGCTAGGGCTTGGCGGGCTACTGTGGCGGCGCACTTTTGATACGCCGCCACAGTAATTTCCAGTCTCCGGAGCGGGCACCGGAGAAGACGGCCGACCGGCCAAGCAGGTGGCCATCCCGATGAAGTTTCTTCAGAGATTCCTGAGCATTTCGGTCGTCTGCTCCCTTCTGGCAGCGGGCTGCCAGGAAGGCTCCCCAACACCTGAAGAGAAACCCTCCAAGAGGATCTCTTTATCCGGGCAAACTTCCGCGGGAGAAACCTGCACCGAATCTCTGCAGGCCAGAATAGATGCTGCTGCGCCGGGAGACACCGTGCAGGCCAAACCCTGCATCTACCGCGAGCAGGTAGTTATCGATAAGCCGCTTACGCTCCGGGGCCGGCCGGGCTCCGAGATACGAGGTTCCGAAGTGTGGATCGATTGGGAAGAACGCAGCAATCTCTGGCGAAGCGAAGAGAGGCTTCCCGAGTTTCCGCAGACGGCCGTTGAGTGTATGCCGGGCACCGACCGCTGCCTGTGGCCGGAACAGGTATTCTTCGATGGCGAGCCGCTGCTCCAGGTAGCGCATAACCCAGGACCCGAAGAGTTCGCCGTGGATGACGACCGGAGGGTCGTTCTCGGCCAGGACCCAGGTGGGCATCTCGTAGAAGTCACCGTGCGCCGGCATTGGGTTCTGGGCGCGGCGGAGGGCGTAACCATCACCGGATTTACGATGCGGCACGCGGCCAACGAGGGCAGGAGCGGAGCCATCATGAACCGCATGAAGCGGCTGGATGGCGGGTATGCCAACTGGACTGTGCAGAACAACCGGCTCTCGGACGCGCATGGGGGCGTGATCAGCCTCAGCAACGCCCCGGGGCTCAGGATACTGAACAACGAGATCTACCGGGGTGGACAACTCGGCATCAAGAGCACGGGGTGCGGGCAAATAGTTCGGGGCAACAGGATCCACCACAACAACACGGAAGATTTTAACTGGCGGTGGGAGGCCGGTGGGCTGAAGACCTCCCACGCCGAAGGAGTGCGGGTAGACTCCAACGAGTTCTACGCGAACCGGGGCAACGCTATCTGGTTTGACATAGACAGCTCCAATAACACCATCTCCAACAACCGCATTCACCACAACTCCCGCCGCGGCATCCATTACGAGATATCTGAGTACGGCAAGATTTTTGACAACGTGCTGTGGGAGAACGGGTGGGGGACTCCCGAACGGGGGCTCGGCGCCGCCATATCCCTGGGAAACTCGAGGAACACGGAGATCCACGGCAACGTAATGGCCTGGAACGCCGGCGGCATCTCGGTGATCGGCATAGACCGTGAAGGAACCTACTGGGACAGCGTCCACGGCATCCACGTCCACGACAACGTCATCCTGGCCGAAGACTACCCGGAGGATCCGGTCGAACACTTCGCCCTGGCCTGGCTTCAAGGGTGGTCCACCCAAATGTTCGACCCGGCAAACGACAACCGGGGCGAGAACAACGCCTACTGGTATCCCACCCCCGAAGGGGATGCGACTCGTTACGAGTGGGCAAAGACCGCCTACAGCAGACTGGCGGACTTCAATGCCACTCCGGGAGAAGAGAACGGGCGCTACCTCACACGAGACGAAAAGGACGCGCTGGTAGCCGAAAAGGGAATACCAGCCGCTCCCGAACGGCACGGAGCACGTAGATGGAGCGGGCAGTTCCGTTAACCCCGCGTTAAATGTGCCACCTAGCCGATGTGCGCGGCCGCTGGCATCTCTAAGCTTCCTCATACAGAGGCAAAAGAGAGTTCGCGAGGCGGGCAGGGATAGAATGGGTCTTCGGAGCATCGCCAGTACCAGAACCGAACACGCCGCCGGCAGCCTCCCGGGAACCAGTTTCTACCCGGTAACACCATTCTCCGGACGCCGGGTGGAAGTCTGGAGGCAGCGGCTGGTGAGTTTCTTGCTGATCTCTTCAGACGTCTTGCTTGCGCTCCTCGTCTGTGAGGCGGCATTCGCGCTACAGGGCATCTGGGGCCGCGGGCAGCTCTCGGAAGCCACGATCGCCGGTATAGTGCCCGGTATTGCGGCCTGGGTCGCGATCCGGGCGCTGATGGGCCTCTACCCGGGCTACGGCCTGGACCAGGTAGAAGAGCTGCGCCGCCAGACCTACGCCCTGCTGGCGACCCTGGCTACGACCGCGGTCTTCGCCATCGTCGCGCAGGTGGGGTACCTGATCTCCCGTCTGTCGCTCTTCCTGGGGTTCTTGGGCCTCCTGATTCTAGCGCCTCCGACCCGTTGCCTCGTCAAATGGCTGCTTATGAAGTCCGGACTGTGGGGCAAGCCGGTCGTGATCTTCGGTTCCGGAGAGTTCGGGGGGCGGGTGGCGGCCTTACTGACCGGCGAATGGACGCTGGGGTACAGACCGGTCGCCGTCTTCGAGAGCTCTCCGGCAAGGGGCAACAGGTACGAGGAGATACCCGACGAGAAGAGCCTGGATGAAGCCATGCTCCTGGTCCGGCACCGGGGAGTGGACACGGTCATCCTCGCCATGCCCCATACCCGCCGCCGGTCTCTGGCCAGGCTGGTCGGCTGGGCGAGCCGCGGCTTCCGGCACGTTACGGTAATCCCCAATTTGGAGGGGATCACCAACTCGGTGGTGGTGGCCCGCAACTTCGCCGGGATCTTCGGGGTGGAGATCCGGCACAACCTCCTGAACCCCTCGGTCCTGCGCGTAAAGCGGGCGATGGACCTGGCAGCCACCTTATTCGGGGGCATCCTGGTCCTCCCGCTCATACTGGTTCTGGCCCTGCTCGTGTGGCTGGAGTCGGGGCGGCCGGTCTTCTACAGCGCCGAGCGCATCGGTCGGAACGGCAAGCTCTTCTCATGCGTCAAGTTCCGCACCATGGTGCCCGACGCAGAGGCGGCACTCCAGAGGATTCTCGAATCGGACCCGGAGCGGAGGGCTGAGTACTCGAAATACCACAAGCTGCGCAACGACCCCCGGGTAACCCGCATCGGCCGCTTCCTGCGCGCCACCAGCCTGGACGAGCTCCCGCAGATCTGGAACGTACTGCGCGGGGAGATGAGCTTGGTCGGTCCCCGCCCCTACCTGCCCCGGGAGTCGGAGGACATCGGTGTTATGCAGAGCGAGATATTGCGGGTCTACCCAGGGATGACCGGCCCCTGGCAGGTAGGCGGCCGCAGCGACACCTCCTTCAGCGAGCGGGTAGATATAGACGCCTATTACGTGCGCAACTGGTCCATCTGGCTGGACCTGGTGCTCCTGGCCCGCACCGGCCGGGTCCTGCTCTCCGGCCGGGGGGCTTGCTGAGGGCCGCGGTGAGCCCTCCGGGCAGCGGTCTTGCGCGGCTCGCGGGCTCCCGCAGGCTGCGCGCCCTGCTGCTCCTGGGCCCCGCGCTCCTCGCTCCGGCGCTGAGGCACCTGGCCCGGCTAACCGTCCAGCGGGATACGGCCGCCCTCTGCCGGGCTCTGGTGGAGAGCTCGCCGGATATACTGATCGTCCTGAACCCCGATTCCACCGTGCACTACGTCAGTCCGGCCGTCGAGAGAACGCTGGGCTACGGGCCCGGAGACCTCACCGGGACCGGATTCTTCGAGCGCGTGGAGCGGGAGAGTTACACCACGCCGCCGGGCGCTCCCGGCACGTCCTCACGGGTACTCCCGATACGACACGCCGACGGTTCATTCCGCTACTTCGAGGCCGTCGCCGCGCCCCTGCCGGGCGGCAGCAGAGCTTACTACCTCCGGGACGTAACCGGCCGGCGGTCGTTCGAGGAAGACCTCGCCCGCCAGGCCTCCCACGATCCCCTCACGGGCCTCGCCAACCGGACGCTGTTCATGGAACGTCTCGGGCAAGCTCTGTCTCGCACCCGCCGGGGAGCGCGGCTTGTAGCGGTGCTCTTCATCGACCTGGACGACTTCAAGGCCATCAACGACACCTTGGGGCACGCGGTCGGAGATCAGGTCCTCGTCACGGCGGCCCGCCGCCTGCGGGGCCGCATGAGAACCATGAACACGATCGCCCGGCTCGGCGGCGACGAGTTCACCATCCTCATCGAGGACGTCGCAGCCCCGGAAGGGGCCGTCAGGGTGGCAGAACGGGTTCTGGAAGCATTCCGCTCTCCGATCACGCTCGGAGAGCGCACGCTACATCTGACAGCCAGCGTGGGAGTGGCCGCGGGCGAGCCGGGCCGGCACCGGCCCGGGGATCTGATGCGCGCCGCCGACGCGGCGATGTACCGGGCCAAGGCGGCCGGGAAGGCCGGCTACAGAGTATACGAGGGCGACCCCGGCGCGGCCCGCACGGGGTGTCCGCAGGACACCGGCCCCAACCCTCCGGGCCGGAAGGCCACAGCAAGATCGGATCCCCTCTAGGGTCTCTCGTTCCCGCGCTCCGAGAGATCCTCAAGCAGGGTCAGCAGCGCCGAGTGATCCCATCCCGCACGCCCCTTCGCCGCCAGCGCACAGAACAGCTGCTGCACGAGCGCCGCACCCGGCAGCACGGCCCCGTGCTCCCGCGCAGCCTCCAGAGCGATCCCGAGATCCTTGCGGTGGAACTCCACCTTGCCGCCGGGCTCGAAGGAGCGGCCGAGGAGCTTCTCGCGCTTGACCTCCAGGACCTTGTTCGAGGCAAGCCCTCCTTCCAGCACCTCGAAGATCTTCTCCGGCCCGACGCCACCCCTCGTGCCGAGCACCAGCGCCTCGGAGACGGCCTGGATCACCAGCGCGACCACCACCTGGTTTGCGGCCTTCGTAATCTGTCCGGCTCCCGCCGGTCCGGCGTGCACGATCGTCTCCCCCAGTACCTCGAAGAGCGGCCGGGCGCGCCGGAAATCCTCCTCTTCCCCGCCGACCATGATGGAGAGCCTCCCCTCTACGGCCCCCACGTCTCCACCACTCACCGGAGCGTCCAGCAGACCCACTCCCCGCTCGCGGCCCGCTTCCCACAGCTTTCGGGCCAGTTCGGGAGAGCTGGTGCTCATGTCTATAAGGAGGGTGCCGGGGCGGGCGTTCTCCATCGCCTCGGTCGCCACCGCCTCCACCTCCGGCGGGCCGGGGAGCATGGTGATGATGGCGTCGCAGCGCCCGGCGGTCTCTGCGGGGCTCGAAGCTATCGCGGCCCCGGTCTCTCCGGCGAGCTTCTCGGCCTTGCGGGGCGAGCGGTTGTGCACGGTGAGCCGGTAGCCGGCCTCTGCGAGGTTCCTCGCCATGGGAGCGCCCATGATCCCGAGCCCGATGAAGCCGACGCGCATCAGAGGACACCGCGCAGCAGCGCTTCGAGGATGAGGCCGCAGAGGAAGAGGACCCCGAAGCGGCGGTTGTGCACGAAGGCGAAGTTCACGAACCACAGCGGCCAGAGCGCGGCGAGCCGGGGATCTTGCGGGACCTCCTCCGGCCTGGGCTTCAGGTAGACCTTGAGCACGTCGCGGAACATGGGCAGGGCGAGCAGCACCAGGAGCATCACCGGCGTGAAGAAGCCGGTCAGGACGAGGTAGAGGACGAATGCGTACTGGAGCGCCATCATCGAGATCGCCGCGCCGCGCGAGAGGCGCTCACCGAGCAGGACGGGGAGGGTGTAGATGCCCTTCTCCCGGTCGGCGGGGATCTTGTCTATGTGCTTGCCGAAGATCACGGTCGTCACCCCGAGCGCATACGGCAGACTGGCCAGGACCACGTTCCAGCTCCATGCGCCGGCGATCACGTAGTAGCCGCCCCCGACCATGAGCGGGCCCCAGACCACGAGCACCGCCGGCTCGCCGAGGCCGACGTACTCGAGCGGGAAGGTGTAGAAGAGCACGAAGAACGCGCCCAGAGCCAGAAGCAGCAGCGTCGGCCAGCCGGTCGCCCAGACGAGATAGATCCCGGCCGCCAGCGCTGCGAGACCGGTGATAGCAGCGTAGACGAGCATCTCGCGCATCGTCAGCAGACCGTGCTCTATGGGCTGCGGGCCGTACCGGGAACGGAAGTAGTTGCCCCGGTCCACGCCCCGGAGCGAGTCGGTCACGTCGTTCAGGAGGTTGTTGGTGGCGTGGGCCATGACGAGCCCCAACGTCACCAGCAGCCACAGCCGGAGGTCGAACAGCCCGGCGGCGAAGGCCAGAATGCCCGCGATGGCCGCCGAGATGAAGGTCATAACCAGCACCGCGGAGCGGCTCGCGATCAGCCAGCGGGAGATCACGTCCAGCCGGTCCCACTCGGCCTTGCTCACGCGCGGGATGGTCCGCAGCGCCTGCGCCCACATCGCGAAGTTCACTTCTCGTTCTCCTCTCGGGTTACGGACGGCAACCCGGATTATAGGGGGAGGCGGCCCGGGAGTCCGTCTTCGCGTTCACCTCCCGGCGGCCTGGAGTATACTCGGGTTATGGACGAGCGGGCACGCATCCGGCTCACGAAATACTCCACGAAGGCGGGTTGAGCGTCCAAGTTCGCTCCGGGGGACCTGGAGCAGGTACTTGAGGGGCTCGCGGCGGAGGGCCTCGCCGGCGGGATAGAGACCCGGGACGATGCCGGGTACCTCCCGTTCGGCGGCGGTCTGATGCTGCAGTCGGTGGACTTCTTCACCCCCATCGTGGACGACCCATACCGGTTCGGCCAGATCGCAGCCGCCAACGCCCTCTCAGACATCTACGCGATGGCGGGTAAGCCGCTGACGGCGATGAACCTGGTAGCTTTCCCGTGCTCGCTGGACCTCGGGATCCTGCGCGAGATCCTGGCCGGCGGGCGCTCCAAGATAGAGGAGGCAGGAGCGAAGCTGCTCGGCGGCCACTCCGTGCAGGACGAGGAGCCCAAGTACGGCCTCTCGGTCACCGGCTGGGTCGAGGAGGGCAGGCTCGTGCGCAACGCCGGAGCGCGGGCGGGAGACGCGCTGGTGCTCACCAAGCCGCTCGGGCTCGGGATCCTCACCACCGCCCTCAAGCGCGACCTGCTCTCCGGGGCGGAGATAGAGGAGGCTGTAGAGGCGGCGGCGCATCTGAACCGGCGGTCGGCGGAGGCCATGTCGGAGACCGGGGTCTCGGCGGCGACCGACGTGACGGGCTACGGCCTTCTGGGCCACCTCGCGGAGATGCTGCGGGCTAGCGGGGCCGGGGCCGCCGTCCGGCGCGGCAGCGTCCCGGTCTGGGAGCGGGCAGACGAGCTGGCCGCCGGAGGCTGCTACCCCGGCGGGCTGAAGAGCAACCGGGAGTACCTGAACGACTACGTCCTGGCGGACGGGGTGAGCCCGGAGGAGCTGCTGCCGCTCTACGACCCGCAGACGAGCGGGGGGCTCCTGATCTCGGTCCCGGAAGAGAGGCGTAACGCCCTCGTCCGGGCGCTGGAGAGCCGGGGCGAGCTCGCCGCGGTCATCGGCTGGGTGACCGCCGAGCCCGGCATCCGGGTTATCCCCTAGAAGGACCCGCTGCTCCTCCACGCTCGCCCCGGCGCCGTCCCGGGCAGGTGCCGGCCGGACCCCCCAGATGCGAGGTGCAGACCCGCAGCATCCCCAGCCCGGGCGTCATCTCCGAGACGGTGTTCGCTCACTCCTGGGGCAGCTCCTGCGGGCGCACGCTCAGGGTGAGCTCGCGGCCGCCGCGCAGCACGCGCAGCCCGGCGTCGCGCCCGACGGCGGCGGCGTCCAGCAGGCTGAGCAGATCGTCGGAGCTGCGCACCTCTTTGCCATTGAAGCCAACTATCACGTCTCCGGGCCTCACCCCGGCTACGTCCGCCGGGCCGTTCGGAGCAACGTTCTCGACCCCCGCGCCGCCGCCGGGCCGGGTCTGCACCATCACGCCCAGGTATGCCCGCCGGACGCGCCCCTCGGTGACGAGGGAGAAGATCACGCGCCGGAACGCCGCCGAGACCGGGACCGCGAACCCGATCCCCTGCGCCCCGCCGATCATGGCCGTGTTGATGCCGACGACCCGGCCGGTGGCATCGGCCAGCGGCCCGCCGGAGTTGCCGGGGTTGATGGCAGCGTCCGTCTGGATGACGTTCTCTATGGTCCGGCCGCCCCGCGGCCCTCTCAGGGACCGCCCCAGCGCGCTCACCACGCCCGCGGTGACGCTCTGCTGGAAGCCCAGCGGCGCCCCGATGGCGACCACGAGCTGCCCGACCTTGAGCCCGGACGCCTCCCCGAGCGGCGCGACCGGCACCTCGCCCTCCGCCTCAAAGCGCACCACGGCCAGATCGCTCGGCGGATCGTCGCCCAGCACCTCGGCGCTCGCGCTCCGGCCGTCAGAGAGCGCAACCTCCAGGCTCCCGCCACCCCGCTGGCGCAGGCCCCGGACCACGTGGCTGTTGGTTACGACCGTGCCGTCGGATCCGATAATGACCCCGCTCCCGCCGGCCCGCCGCCTCCGGCCGCTCACGGCCACTACGGCCGGACCGAGCTTCCCGGCCACCCCGGAGATGACCCGCGAGTAGGCGTCCAGCGGCTCCTCCGGAAGCCGGGAGCTGGCAGACAGGTTTTCGAACACTTCCATGATCACCTTTTTACCACCGGAGAGCGAAGATCTCTCAGTCTCGACACCGTTCATCTTCCACCTCTTACCAATCACCCAGACCTACAGCGAGACCAGCCCGTAGCGCGCGCCCCGGCTCACGGCCTCGGTGCGGCTCCGGGCTCCCAGCTTGGCGTAGATAGAGGACACGTGAAACTTCACCGTGTGCTCGCTCAGGTGCAGCTCCTCCGCTATGGCCCGGTTGGAGAGCCCCCGGCTCAACAGGTCCAGCACCTCCAGCTCCCGGGCGGTCAGCGGCTCGTCCAGCTCCTCGGCCGCTACCGACCGGGAATCTGCAACCACACCGGCCAGCTCCCGCGAGACCGCCACCAGCCCCCGCGCCGCCGCGGCCACCGCCGCCCGCAGCTCCTCCGCGGGAGCGTCCGGGGAGACGAGGGCCCAGCCGCCGGAGGACAGCTCCTGCAGCACCGCTGCCGCCGATCCGTCGTCGGAGAGGAGCGCCGGAGCGACCTCCTCCGGTATCTCCGGCTCCTCCGGCAGCTCTCCGGCCAGCAGCACCACATCCGCCTCCGGCAGTCCGGCCAACTCCGCCGACTCGCCGACCACCCGGATCTCTCCTCCCGCCAGCATCGCGCGCAGCCCGGCGCCCAGCGCGGGGGTCCGCGCCACTATGAACACGCGCGTCGGAGCGGGGGCTTCCAAAGCTAGCCGCGTTCGCCGATCGCCACCCGCACCGTCTGCCGCTCGCCCCCGCGCAAGAGCTCGACGGAGGCCTCGCTCCCGGCCCGGCCGAACATCAGGCCCTGGAGGTCGTCGGTGTCGCGCAGCGGGCTGCCGTCGAAGGTGAGCAGGATGTCCCCGACCACCAGCCCGCTCCGGGCGGCGGGACTGCCTTCCTCTACCCCCACGACGAGCAACCCGCCGCGCTGCCGGAGCTCCGGCAGATACACCGGCTGGCTCAAGATGCCGAGGTACCCGCGCCCGGCCGCCCCCTCGCCCGCCGCCAGCCCGGAGGCCACGCGCCAGGCCACGCCGGCCGGGACGGCGATCGAGACGCCCCGGAACCCGGCCACGACGACGCCGAGCACCGCGCCCGAAGCGTCCACCAGCGGGCCGCCGGAGAGCCCCGGGAAGGGAGCCGTGTCCGCCCCCAGATACCGCTCCAGCCGCCGACCCCGGCCGGTCCGCAACGACTCGCCGGTCGCGCTGATGATCCCGAGCCGCGCCCGCACCCCGTCGGAAGCCGGCCGGCCGATCGCCAGCGCGAGCTGCCCGATCCGGGCGGGCTCCTCCGAGGGCCGGGCCGCCTCCAGCCCGAGCTCCCCGGCCCTCAGCAGGGCGAGGTCCGCCGCAGGGTTCCGGCCGACGACCTCCGCCGGGAGCTTCCGGCCGTCCGGCGTCCCGAGCGTGATGTCCTCCTCGCGCTCCAGCGCGTGGTCCGCCACGAGGACCAGATCCTCGCCGTAGACGATCCCGCTCGCCGCCCGCCGGCGCCGGCTGTCCACCATCACTACCTTCGCGGCCGCGCTCTCTACCGCCGCGGCCAGAGCCTCCGAGAGGCCCATCAGCTCTCTGCTCTCCACAGCCTGCTCCTCTTGCCGTTCCGATATTGCAGAGAATTTACTCCCGCGCGCCGCCCCTGCCATCGGATATTCGACCGGTTTTCGTCCCGGAAGAACGGCCAGGCCGCCGGTTTCAGAGCGGTCGCGGACGGGTGGGGTGGGCCGCTTCCCAACCCGCAGCACGGCCTCGCCGGCAAACCGCCGCGCCACCTCTCCGAACCGGGTTCCCCGGCGGTTACGGACCGCCTCCAAGAGCCGGAGCGACTTCTTCCGAGATCCAGGCCAGCACCTCCCGGTTCACCGGGGCCGCGGAGAGCATCAGCAGATCCACCCCTGCCTCCGCGAAGCAGCGGGCGGCCCCGACCATGGCCTCCGCCGAATCTCCCGGCCTGAAGCGGTGGATGGTGCCGATCTCCAGCTCCCCGGCGTCCCGGCCCAGCTCTTCACCCAAGCGCTCCAGCCGCCCGCGCACCCCGGCGATCCCCTCCGGGTCCAGTCCGACCCCGATCCAGCCACGCCCCGCCGGAGGGCAGGAAGATTCCCAGCCTCATACCCTACCGGCCTCCCGTTTGCCAGGGTCTACGTTCTCGAGCGGGCGCGTCGGTCGTCTATCCCTCCCCGTCCCCACCGATCCTTGCGGAGAGCCACTTGCGGGCGGCCCCGATCTCGGAGATCTCCAGCCCGTGTCCGCCGTCGTGCCAGTTCAGAACGACCTCGGCTCCGGCCCGGCGCAAGATGTTTGCCAGCTGCTCGGCGCTGGCCGGAGGCACGAGGGGGTCACGGCGGCCGGAGGACATGAAGATGGCGGTACCCCGGAGATCGGGTGCCGCTTCGGGCTCCAGCGGCACCATCGCCCGGAAGAGGACCGCACCGCGCAGGAGCCCGGGATGCAGCAGCAACAGACTCGCCGCTATGTTCGCTCCGTTGGAATACCCGACGGCGTACAGCCTCTCCGGATCGAATCCGTACTCGGCGGCAGCGGACCGCACGAAGTCCGCGAGCTCGTGCGTGCGGAACACCAGATCTTCCATGTCGAAGACGCCCTCGGCCAGCCGCCGGAAGTACCGGGGCATCCCGTTCTCCAGCACCTTCCCACGCGGGCTCAGGAGGGCCGCTCCGGGCCCGATCTCGCGGCCGAGCGGGATCAGATCGTCCTCGTTGCCCCCCGTGCCGTGAAGCAGCAGGAGCGTCGCCCCGCTCTCGCCCGGCAGGAAGCGGTGCTCGAAGTCCAGCCTCTCAGTCAAGATCCCTCCTCTCCGGCCGCCCGGCTCTGCGGAAGGCCAGAACATGGCGCGACCCGCTAACCCGGACCTCTCTGCACGGGATTTACCCCCTCAGTGTACCAACCACGCCTCCCTGCGAGCGCAAACCTCCACCCGAGGCTTGAAACGCCGGGGAGGGTGCAATAGGGTGATAGGATCTTCCGGGAAGACGGCGACCCGAGAAAGGATCCTCTTTCCATGCTCGGAGATCATCTCAGGCGGCACACCAACCCGCCGGTGTTTTTGATCAGCGGGGCGGTCATCCTGGCCTTCGTTGTGGCGGGAACGGTCTTCA
>NZ_SKBU01000024.1 GCF_004337705.1 Rubrobacter taiwanensis | reverse complement strand
GAGGTAGACCCTTATCTGTGCGGGATCGAACAGAGCGTAGTAGCGGGAGAGCTGTTCGTGATAGTAGCCCGCCCGCCGGTAGTGCCAGGCGTACTCCCAGCCCCCGGCCACCCGCCGGTCCTCTGCCTCCAGGGCCGCCGCGAAGTCCTCAAGCGGCTCCCGCCCGCTGCGGCGCAGCATCAGGAAGCTGGAGTAGGCCCTCTCCGCAGGGTCTCTTAGCACCGCGATCAGCCGCACCTCCGGAACGTGGCGCTTTATCCTTTCTGCGGCCCGCTCCGAGTAGAGGTAAAGGGGACATACCTCCCCTACAGCCCTCTCCCCCCTCACCCCCGCAAACTGCCGCTCGTACTCGGAGAGCTCCGTTATCGTCCAGGCGTTGATGCGCTCCTCCACGCCGGGGCCCCGGAACGCGACCCGTTGCCCCTCGAGGGCGAAGAAGTTGGTCTCCTTGGTGGGGCTCATGTACACCTGTGGGTGCTGTCTCAGATAGTAATAGAGCGAGGTCGTCCCGGCTTTACCAGCCCCGATGACGAGGAAGTCGGGCAGCGTCATACCTCAAGCCACCCCGAGAGATCCCGCCCGATGAGCTCCTCTAACCGCAGGATGTCCTCCCGGTAGTTCTCCGTAAGCTCCCGCCGCACCTCCGGGTCGAGCCGGGGAGGAGTCGCGAAGATGCGGGCCTTTAGCCTCTGCCGCACGCCGTAGGGCAGCGCCTTCTGAAGGATCGGTCTTGCGACCGGGATCACACCGCCGAGCCCGGAGATCAAGGCCCCGACCGTCCTGCTCCTCGGCACGCCGGAGACGTTGTAGCGCTCGGAGGTGTCCGCCTCAAACGACTCGTCCACCTCCAGAAACTCGAAGATGTCCCGCAGAACCTCCCCCGCATCCTCGCGCAGATCCTCGTAGAGGTAGACCCTTATCTGTGCGGGATCGAACAGAGCGTAGTAGCGGGAGAGCTGTTCGTGATAGTAGCCCTTGCGCCGGTAGTGCCAGAGCGGGCCCCAGCCCCCGGCCACCCGCCGGTCCTCTGCCTCCAGGGCCGCCGCGAAGTCCTCAAGCGGCTCCCGCCCGCTGCCGAGGCAGTGCAGGAAGTTGGAGTAGGCCCTCTCCGCGGGCTGGCGCAGGATTGCGATCAGCCGCGCTTCTGGGAGGTAGCGTTTTATCCTCTCCGGCGCGCGCTCGCTGTAGAGGTAGGACGGGGAGGCTTCGCCCACCGCCTTCTCGCCCGCAACCCCGGAGAAGAGCCTCCCGTACTCCTCTGCATCCGTTATGATGGCGGTCGCCGGGCGGCCCGGCCCCCCGTGGACCGGTCTCTCGCCCAGATAGGTAAAGAAGTGAGTCTCCTTCTCCGGGCTCATGTACACCTGTGGGTGCTGTCTCAGATAGTAATAGAGCGAGGTCGTCCCGGCCTTCTGCGCCCCGATGATGAGGAAGTTGGGCAGCGTCACGCCGGTACTCCCCGCGCGGGTCCGGCCTTCAAAACGGGATTGATCGGTAGTCTCCATCTTGCCGCAGGACATGCTAGAGACATTTTAAACCCCGATCAAGCACCCATCCGCAGGTTGCGCCGGACGGCGTTCCAGAGCGAGCGCAGGAACTCCCGATCGCTCTCGCCGAGCCCGAAGGCGACGAGCAGGCCCAGGTAACTCAGCCCGAAGACGGCACCGAAGACCAGCACGGAGAAGAACCCCTCCGGCACGGGCAGGAGAACCTTGCCGAGCGGCACCGACGCAGCGGCGGCGAGCCCGGCGGCGACCGGCCTCAGGTACTCCCGGTTGTACGGCCAGAAGCCGAACTGCCGCCGGACGTAGTAGAGGGTGATTACGTTCAGCGTCATGATGGCGGTGGCGGTGGCTACACCGGCCCCATAGATGCCGTAGGCCGGAACCAGCGTGAAGCTCAGGACGAACCCGATCGCCGCCGAGCTGGCCGTGGCGAGCAGCACCTTGTTCTGATGACCGGTCATGGCGAGGATGCGCCCGGTATGCCCGACCGAGGACCCGAAGAGGTGGGCTCCGGCGATGATGACCATCACCACAACACCCTCTGTGAAGCGCTCGCCGAAGACCAGCAGGATGTCGCGGGAGAGGGTAGCTATGAGCAGGAAGACGGCGAGCGACCCGGTGAACGTCCAGCGGGAGACGTCCTGATACAGGCGGCTCAGATCCTGCAGCAGCCCGCGGGTATGCAGGCTGGAGATCATGGGTGAGAAGATGCGGGTGAAAGCGATCAGGACCAGCGCGCAGAGCTGCGCCGTGCGCGAGGAGATGTTGTACACGCCCGCGGCCTGCACCGGAGCGAACAGCCCCAGCGCCGCGACCGAGATCCAGGTGTTTATGTACTGGGAGAAGTTGGAGAGGATCATCGGCCCCGAGACGCTGAAGAGCTCCCGGGTCTCGTACTTAGGGGGTACGCTCCGGTCCGTGAGCTTGGGGTAGACCCGGCGCAGGTAGTAGAGGCCCAGCGCCGCCCCCACAGCCATCGAGAGGACGTAGGCCACGACGGCCCCAAGGATCTGGAAGCCCAGCAGGTAGAAGACGAAGACGAAGACCAGCGTCAGAAACGGCCGGTAGACCTGCTGCACGAGCGTGGCGTACTTGATGGTCTGAAAGCCCTGTGCCGCCCACATGGTCATGCTCATCAGGGTCATGAAGGGCAGGGAGAGGGCGAAGTAGCGCAGCACGGTCTCCATGAACGGCTTGTCCGTAAGCTCCGCTATCAGGCCGGAGCCGAAGAAGATGGCCGCCGAGAGAAGGACGCTGGCCACGAAGGTAACCCGGACGGCCTGAATTATGGTGCCCCGCACCCGGGCTACATCGCCCTCGGCGTGGTACCGGGCGACGTAGCGTACCACCCCGTTGTCCATCCCGATCTGGGAGAGGATGTTGGCGAGCTGCACCACCGTGACGCCCAGCACGTAGTATCCGTACTGGGCCGCTCCGAACATCCAGGCGAGGGCGAGCTGGGTCAGGAAGCCCAGAACCTTCCCCACTCCCTGCCCGAACGAGCTCACCCCCGCCCCCCGGGCGACCCGGCCCACGTAGGAGCCGTACTGCTCCGGGCCCTGCGGAGCGCTCATGGCCCGCCGGAGCCCGCTACCCGCGGAAGCGCCGGTATTTTCTCACCTCGCCCACCGGCAGATACCCAAGCTCCTCCAGCTTCTCGATCACCCTCCTCGCACTCTCCTCAGGCTCCTCCCTGTCGGTCCTTATGTGCAGCTCCGGAGCAACCGGCG
>NZ_SKBU01000023.1 GCF_004337705.1 Rubrobacter taiwanensis | reverse complement strand
GCTTACGGCGGCGGCGTTCACCTACATTGCGGCGGCTCTGACGGCGCTTCTGACGCTGCTGTACCTGATCCTGATCAGCCGCCAGTAGCGGCGCCGGTTCGGAGATCTTCTGCCGGAGGGGGCAGCCCGCCCCCTCCGGTTTCTTCTGTTCTTCGGAACGGGCGCTGATGGTAAAATCTTCTCTGTCGTGGAGAAGGTGCAGAAGATAGGCTGGCGCAAACGCCGGGTCCGCGGGCTGGGAGAGCCGCACCCGTGGGAGCCGCAGCACATGCGGCTTCAGAGCGTGTGCTACGCCGAGGCTGCGGGCGGCGGGCGGCGCAACGTTGCTTTAGGGGTCATCCAGCACCTGTGGCGCGCTCCGGTCGCTTTTATCGGCTTCTACGCGCCGGAGGGCGTGAAGATCACGGAGAGCAGGATCTACGTGCCCGGCAGCCTGCGGCTGGTGGACGACTCGGAGTATCTGGCCGGGGTTGAGGCCCACAAGCGGGCCTTCGCCGGGGATCTGAGGGGTACGATGCTCCTCGACGGCGGTCTGCCCGGCTACTTCGACATCCCGATGGACGCCGGCTGGCGGATCTCGCTCGATCTGGTGCATCGGAGGCTGGAGCTCACCGATGCCTGGGGGCTCGCCTCCAGCGCCGAGGTGGTGGGGGATATCGCCCCGTTCGCCTGGGCCTACCAGAAGAGCGGGTTCTGCGTGCTGACCCTTTACGACAAGGATCTCGGCGGCCCGAGGGATGACCTGCTCTTCGTGGCCAAGCGGGAGGGGGTTGAGCTGCGCTGGCGGCAGCGGGTCGCATAGGGGAGCCCGGGACGGAGAGGCCGGGAGCTTAGAAGAGGATGTTCGGGCGCGACACGGGCGGCTTCGCTGCGACCAGCCCTCCGGAGGGCTTCAGCCTCCGGGACTTCGAGAGGGCCGGTCTCAGGGTGGCCGAGCGCACCTTCCGGGCCGGGGAGACCATCTTTTCGCCCGGGGACCCTTCCGACCAGCTCTACTTCCTGCTCTCCGGCACCGTTCGCATCTACAAGATCTACGGCGACTACAAGGAGGCCACCATCGCCCTGCTTAAGAACGAGGGCATCTTCGGCAAGCTCTCCCTGGTGGAGGGCCGCTGGCAGGACGTCTTCACCGAGGCCGTCACCGATGCCCGGGTGGCCGCGGTGCAGAAGGCCGCCCTGGAGTGGGCAATCCGTCGGCAGCCGGATTTCGCCCTCAAGCTCTTCGCCGCGCTGGCCGAGCGCCTGCGGCAGTCCGACGAGCTGGTGGAGAGCCTGCTGCACCGGGAGGTATCGAGCCGGCTGGCAACACTGCTGCTGAACCTGAGCGAGCGCTTCGGGCGGAGGACCGGGGAAGGGACGGTGCTGGACTTCCGCCTCACCCACCAGGAGCTGGCGAACATGGTCGCCTCCACCCGGGAGGCGGTCTCCAAGGCGATGAGCGAGTTTCAGAAGGAGGGTGTCATAGAGGTCCGGGACCGCAGGATACTCATCCCGGACCCCGCGGCGCTCTCCGAAAAATCCGCGCGGCTGCGGGCCTAGAGAGCCAGACCAGAGCCGCCGCTGTGAGCTCCGCCAGCGTCTGCCAAAGCCTCGACGCCGCGACCAGCGCGGCCGCCACCGGCGCGGGGAAGACGAGCGCGAGGACCGCGTATAGCGCCACCTCCTTCACGCCCAGCCCGCTCGGGGTTACGAAGGCCAGGAAACCCACCTCCCAGGCGAAGGCGTAGCCGCCGGCCAGGAGAGCAATCTCGGAGAGCCCTACCGGAGCCACCGATGCGGCCAGAGCGGCGAATGCCAGCCCCAGCAGCGCCCAGCCCCCGGTGTAGTAGAGGGTGAGGAGAAGTACTCGGCCGAAGGGCAGCGTCGCCTCCAGCGGCTCCCGGCCGAGCTTCCGGAGCCCCAGATTCGCGGCGCGGCCGAAGATCGCGGGGTGCAGCAACGCGAGACCGACCGGGGCCAGGGCCGCCAGGGCGAGCGCGTAACCCTTGTACTCGAACTCCGGCCAGAAGGGTACGGTCGCGGCGGCGAAGAGGAGGGCGGAGATGAGGATGAGGGCGTTCTCGTAGACCATGCTGGCGAAGGTCACGCGGCCGGGAATTCCCCGGCGGCGGCAGAGCGCGATGCGGCCGGCCACCATCGCCACGTTCCCCGGCACATAGCGGCCCAGGATGGAGGCGAACCAGATGCGGCCGGACTCCCCCTGAGAGAGCGGGTCGCCGAAGTTTTGCATGATCAGGCGCCAGCCGCCCCACTGCTGCGCGTAGTAGGCGAAGAGCAGCCCGACCGAGAGCGCCAGGTAGAAGGCGTTGAACCGCCAGTCGTACTCCCTCGCCTCTTCCCAGCCTGCGACTATCGCGCGGCCCAGAAACAGCGCCGCGAGCAGGATGAGCAGCGGCCCCGCCAGCTTCCGCAGCCGGCTCAGGAGCTTCGGATTCAAGGGCTGCGCCCCGCCGCTTCGTACACCTCCAGGTGCCGCCGGGCGATGCTCTCCCAAGAGAAGAGTCGCTTCGCACGCTCCCGGCCGGCCGCACCCATCCTGGCGGCCAGGGCGGGGGACTCGATCAGCTGCAGCAGGCGTCCGGCCAGGGCTCCGGGGTCGTTCGGCGGGACCAGAAACCCCGTCTTCCCGTCCTCGACCGCGTCCACTATCCCGCCGAGCCGGCTGGCGACGATGGGCTTGCCGTGGCTCATAGCCTCGATCAGCACGACCCCCAGGCCCTCCGTCTCGCCGCGGGAGTCCACCACGGCGGGGAGGCAGAAGACCGTGCAGCGGCGGTAGAAGTCCGCAAGCTCCTCGTTTGAGACCCTGCCTGCCAGCTGCACCACGTCTCCCACTTTTCTCCGCCTTATCTCACGCTCCACCACGGAGCGGTACTCGCCGCCCCCCACGATAACCACCCGTGCCCGGCCCCTCAGGCGTTCTGCAGCCCGCACCAGCACCGGGAAACCCTTGCGCTCGATCATGCGCCCGACCGCAAGCACGACGGGCGGCCTCTCGCCATCCTCCTCCGGGGAGCGGTCCAGGTCGACCGCCCCTCGCGGCGGACCCCAGGGGATGACGGTGGCCTCTACCCCGGCCAGCTCCCGCACCGCGGCGGCGGTGTGGGAGGAGTTGGCTATGGCGGCGTCCAGGTTGCGGCCGATCCAGCGCAAAACCGGCGCGAGGTGCCACTTGCGCCGCGCCAGGGCCAGCTCGGCGCCGTGGAAGCTGGCGACGAGCTTCGGGTCGCCGGGCGCGGCCCAGGCCCCGGCCTGGGCCGGCAGCCCCATCGGAAGCGGCCACTGCGAGTGCAGCACGTCGTAGTCCCGCCGGCGGGCGAGGCGCGCGGCGGCGGCCATCCCGGCCCCCACGAGCGCGAAGGCCGGAAGCAGGAGGTCTCGCCGCCCGGCCATGTTGTTCATCGCGCCCGCCTCGTGGGTCACGATCTCGAGTCTCTTCGTGAAGTAGCGGTAGCGGTGGACCGGGATGCCGTGGACCTCGTGGCTCTCGAGCCCCGCGTAGGCGGGAGCCAGTACCTCCACGTCTACCCCCAGCTCGCGCAGGACGAGGATGAGCTCCAGCATCCAGGGGACCTGATCGTCCCGTTCGCTGCGGGGAAAGGTGGAGGTTACGAAGAGGACCCTCAACGCCCGTTGCTGTCGGGGTCTTCTGGCGGCAGAAGCTCGGCGCGGACCTCGCGCGCGATGCTGTAGGGCGGCTCGTCGCTCGTGTGGCTGGTGCGGGCGATCAGCTCCGCGATCAGGCCGAAAGATACGCTCTGCACACCGACGATGATCAGGAGCACACCGAGGATCAGCAGCGGCCGGTCGCCGATGCCCTCTCCCATGAACCACAGCACCGTGAGGTACGCGTTTATGATGACTCCCAGCGCGGCGAAGACGAGCCCGATGCCGCCGAAGAGGTGCAGCGGCCGCCGCTGGTAGAGCCCCAGGAAGACTATGCTCATCAGGTCGAACATGCCCCGCACGTAGCGCTCCAACCCGAACTTGGAGTGTCCGCCGCCGCGGGGCCGGTGGTTGACGGCCGCCTCCCCGACCCTGAAGCCCCGGTAGTGGGCCAGAGCCGGGATGTAGCGGTGCAGCTCGCCGTAGAGCGTGACCTCCTGCACGACCTCCCGCCGGTAGACCTTCAGGCCGCAGTTGAAGTCGTGCAGGCGCACGCCGGTCAAAAGCTGGGTGGTCTTGTTGAAGAGCCTGGACGGCAGCCGCTTCTCCAGCGGGTCCTTGCGGCTCTTCTTCCAGCCGGAGACGAGGTCCAGGTCCTCTTCGACCAGGACGCCGAGCAGGCGCGGGATCTCGCCGGGATCGTCCTGCAGGTCGGCGTCCAGCGTCGCCACGGCCTCGTAGCGGGCCCTGGCGAACCCCGCCGCGAGCGCCGCGCTCTTCCCGAAGTTGCGCCGGAAGTGCACCACGCGGGCCGTCCGGTCCCCGGCGGCTATGCGGTCCAGGATCTCGCGGCTTCCGTCCGTGGAGCCGTCGTTTACGTACAGGATCTCGTGCGGGATGCCGGCGAGCGCCGCTCTTATCTCGGAGTGCAGGCGCTCCAGGCACTCCTCCTCGTTGTAGACCGGCACGACCACGGATACGCCGTCGAAGTTCCGCTTGACGGCAGCCGGGACGTTCGAGCCGGAGAGGTCGCGTTGCATAACGTGGCAGAGTATATACGAGATCGCGCGAAAAAATAGCCCCCGCGCGTGCTAATCTAGCCCCGTGCGGAAGGAGCGGAATATCCGGCGCCGGCTCCCGGCAGCGTACTTCGCGGTGCTGGCGATGATCGGGGTTCTGACCGTCGGGCGGATCGGGATCACCTGGGACGAGCCCAACTACTTCACCTCCTCCTACTCCTACCTCTCCTGGTTCGGGCACGTCTTCCAGGAGCCCTCGGACTGGTGGGCCTCGATAGACCGCTACTGGGAGCAGAGTCACGAGGCCCCGCCGTTCTTCAAGCTGTGGGCCGGGCTCTTCGCCGGAGCCGGAGCGCTCGTCTTCGGCACGGAGGATCTGAGGCTGCTCGGAGACGCCTACCGGCTGGGCTCCTACGCCCTCTTCTTGCTCGCCGCCATCGCGGCGTTCCGGTTTGCGCGCCGGGAGTTCGGCGAGGCCGCGGCGTGGGGGGCGGCGCTCACCTTCCCCCTCATCCCGGTACTCTTCGGGTTCGCCCGCCTGGGACAGCTCGACGGCGCGGCTGCGGCGCTCTACCTGCTGGCGGCTCTGGCGCTGCTGCGGGCGCTTGAGAGAGGCGGTCGCGGGCGCGTCCTGGGGGCCGGGCTGCTCCTGGGAGCCGCCTTCGCCACCAAGCTGACCGTCTTCCCGCTGCCGCTCGCGGCGCTGGCCTGGGTTCTGGTCTACCGCCGGGGACGGGCGGCGTTGGTGCGGCTTGCGGGGGCGTGCGCCGCCGGGGCGGCGTTCTTCTTCGCGCTCTGGCCCTGGCTCTGGCGCGATCCCGTGCCCCGCACGCTGGAGTTCCTCTTCTGGGCCCGGGGGCTTCAGGAAGAGCGGCTCACGTACTATCTGGGCGAGTGGTGGGCCGGGGCTCCCTGGCACTACCCGGTCGCCGCGCTGCTGGTCTTCACGCCTCTGGTGGTCGCCGCGGCCGGGGTTCTCGGGGCCGTCCGGCTCTTCCGCGGCTCGTCCAGCCCGGCGGCGGGGTGGATACTCATCCACCTCGCCTTCCTGCTGGCCGCCGCCGGTTCCGGCCTCGTACCGGTCTACGGCGGGCCGCGGCAGTTCCTGCCGGTCTTCCCGCTCTGGGCCATCTGCGCCGGGGTGGGGGCGGGTTGGCTGGCTTCCCGGTTGCGGGTCTGTGCTCCCGCGCTTCTGGCGGGGTACGCGGCGCTGGCGCTGCCGGGCATCCTGTGGACCGGGGCCGGAAGCTCGCTGGAGTACTACGGCGAGGGTGTGGGGCTCATCCCGGGCGCGCACGCTTTCGGGTTTGAGACGACGTATCTCGCGAACACCTACCGCCCGGCCGTAGAGTACCTGAACCGGGAGGCTCCGGAAGGCGCTACCGTCTACGTGCAGGCCGGGACCTACCCGGTGATGGAGACCTACCGCAGGGTCGGGGAGCTCCGGGAGGATCTGCGCCCGGCCTACCTGGCCCCGATCGCCGTCGAGCGCTATGAGTGGGACGAGGCGCCCCGCGAAGGCTCCTACTTCGTCTTCCTGCCCCGGCAGTCCGTCTACACGAACCAACTGCTGGCCCTGGAACGGAAGGAGCCGCTCTACACCTACGAGAAGGGCGGGGTGCCGCTGGTGCGGGTCTACTCCGGAGAGCAGGTGGGGGAGACGCTGGGTATCCCCGGCCGGCCGGAGCCGCGGAGGGTCGGGCCGCTGAACGCACTCTTTGCGGGCGGCGCAACGCTAGCCCTTCTTCTCCTTCTGAGGCAGCAGGATCAGGACGAAGAGCGGAAGGAGCAGCAGGTTCCGGACCGTTAGCAGGAAGGTGAAGTAGGGCAGGTTGCCCTCTATCGCCCAGTACTCCCCGTTTATGAACGTGGTGAGCGCGATGGCCGCGAAGTAGAGGCCCCACGTCAGCCGCTCGTGCCGGAAGCGGCAGAGCGCCAGCAGCGGCAGCGGCCAGAGCAGGAAGTGGGGAGAGAGAACCTTCCCGAAGACCGCGAACGCGAAGATGGCCGCCGCCGCGCCGAAGACGGCGTCCCGCCGCAGGAAACCGGCGAGCAGGGCTATGCCCACCGTCGCTATCTGGATCGCCTCGAAGAGCCCGACCAGCGGGCCGCTCCAGGGCCCGACGACGTTGAAGCTGCCGTAGGAGTGGATCACCTCGTGCTCCGGCAGCAGGAGCTGGATGTTGGCCGGGATGCTCTCCACCATCGCCGGCCGGTCGGCGTGGTAGGTGAGGAAGTAGACCGTCTCGGTTCCGAACGCCGCAAAACCCCAGGCGATGCCGAGTACGAATACGGCTCCGGCCACCGCCCAGCGCTTGATCGCCTCCCGCAGGCCCGCTCCGAAGGCGAGCGCCGGTGCGGCTACCATCGGGTAGAGCTTGAGAGCACCTCCAAGGCCCCACAAAAACCCCGCCCAGAGCGCCCGGCCGCGCAGGAGCAGCGCCGCCCCGGCGGCGGTCGCGGCGACCATCGCGAGGTCGTGCCGGATGAACGGCAGCCGCCAGAAGAGCAGGAAGCCGACCCCGTACAGGATGACGGGCCGGGTGCCGATGCGGGAGAGGCAGTAGAGGATGAGAACGTCCAGCAGCAACATCTCCAGCCCGAAGAGGAAGGCATAGAGGACCGGGTAGTCCGCGAACGGGCCGGGGAGGGCGAGGATTATCAGGCTCAGCGGCGGGTACTCGTAGGCGAAGTCGGCATAGGGCAGGAGGCCAGAGAAGAGCTTTACGGCATAATCCCGGAAGATCTCGACCTGGAACGCCGGCTCGCGCGGGATCAGCAGCAGTACCGCCGAGTGCAGCGCGATAAACGTCAGCAGAGCCCGGCGGGGAGATGCGAAAAACACTTCAAAGTACCTCAGCACGGGTGTATTCTCGCACAGAGAGAAACTTTCTTTCACCGGGTACGTATGTATAGACCAGAATGGAGCCCACGGCTACAGTGACCCTCGAGGGCTGGCGGGGACGCATCAGAAGCACTTCGGCCCCGCTGGAGCGGCTCGGGGACGAGGAGCTGGTCGCGCGGGCGCGCGGGGGAGACCTCCGCTCCTACGAGGAGCTCGTCCGGCGCTACGAGCGGCTGGTCGGCCGGGTGCTCTACCGGTACGCCGGTCAGGAGGTGGCCGTCGAGGATCTCATGCAGGAGACCTTCCTGCGGGCCTACGACCGGCTGGACACCTTCGATCCCCGCTACCGCTTCAAGACCTGGCTTCTGGCGATAGCCAGCAATCTGGGCGTGGATGTACTGCGCCGCCGCCGGGAGACGGTGGAGTTCAACCCGGAGTTTCACTCCCGGGTCACGCGCGGTCCGGAGGCCGCCGTGCAGGAGGCCGAGCGGGCCGAAGACCTGCAGGCGGCCCTCCTCCGGCTGCCGGAGAAGTACAGCGTCCCGCTAATCCTGCGCTATGCCGAGGATCTCAGCTACGGTGAGATAGCCGAGATCCTGAACCTCTCCGTCCCGGCGGTCAAGAGCCGGCTCTTCCGCGGGCGGGGCATGCTGGCCGGGATGCTGGAAGAGGAGCAAGGATGAGCTGTCCCTACGGCGAGGAGGACATCTTCCAGCTCGTCGAGGGGGAGCTGGATCCCGGGCGGCGGCGGGCTCTGCGGGCACACCTGCGCGGGTGCGCCGCCTGCCGGGAGCGCTACGAGCGGGAGTTGATGCTTAGCGACTCCTTGCGGTCTCTGGGGCGCTCGGAGCTGCGCGAGACACCCTCCATAGCGTGCCAGGTCGCGATGGCGCTGCCCACCCGCTCCGGGCGGGCCCGGATCATGTGGACCCTCTTCGGAGCCGTCCTCTTCGCTCTGGCCGTGGTCGCGCTGGAGCTGCGGGATGTGAGCCTGATCACGGCCGGGATGGAGGTTCTGGGCTTCTCCTGGGGGGTGGCCTCCGGGCTTGCGGGCATGCTCAGGATCTTCTTCACCGCGGCCGGGTCTTTCATCCTGCTCGCGCTCGCCGTCGGCGCGCTGATAGATCTCGGGATCGCGGCGGGCTGGATCCTCTTCCGCCGCAGAAGAGCCCGGGAGGCATGATATGCCGCCCGCCGTGAGAAACGCGCTGCTGGTTCTCACGGCCGCGCTGCTGCTGGCGCTGCCGGAGACGGCTTCCGCGCTGGAGAAGAAGCCCGTGGGAGACATCGTGGTGCGAGAGGGTGAGGTCCTGCCCGAGGCGAGCACCGGCTGGGGAGATATCACGGTGGACGGGGAGGTCTCCGGAGACGTGCGCAGCGGGTTCGGGGACGTGGAGATCAACGGGCCCGTCGGCGGCGACGTGGAGGTCGGGTTCGGGCAGCTGGCCATCAACTCGCGGGTTCAGGGCGGGGTGAGCGTCGGGCACGGTGACGTCCGCCTCGGTCCTGAGGCCGAGGTGGGGAGGGTCTCGGTCGGCAACGGGAGCATCGATCCCCACCCGGATGCCGTCATCCGGGACGCCGAGTCGCTGGGAGCCGCATCCGAGATCCGGCACTCGCTCTGGGCCGGCCTCGTCTCCGGCATCCCGGAGATGGCGAGCTGGATGCTCGCGGCTCTGGGGCTGGCGGCCGTGGGGATCCTGCTGGTGGCGTTGGTCCCGCGCCCGGTGTGGGCCGCCGCCCGGAGTCTGGAGACGGCTCCCGGCCGGGCGCTCCTGCTGGGGCTCGCCTCGCTGCCCGGCGTCTTCATCCTGAGCGTTTTGCTCGCCGTGACCATAATCGGTATCCCGGTCCTGCTGCTCGCCGTTCCGGCGTATCTGGCGCTCGTGATCTTCGGGGTTCTCGTGGTCGCATACCTGCTGGGACGCCGGGTGCTCATCGGGACCGGCTACTACCGTGGCGGTGACGTGGCGGCCGTCGGGCTCGGCGCCATTCTGGTCTCGGCCGTGTACCTGATACCGCTCCTGGGCGGCGCCCTGCTCGCCCTTCTGGCCCTGCTCGGGACCGGGGCGGCCATCTCCGCCGCGCTCTTCCGCCGCCAGAGCGGCCATCCATCCTACGAGGCGTATCTGAGAGACCGGCGCGGCCGCTGAGCCGGGGGAGCTTGCACGGCGGCCGGCAGCATATATACTGCCAGATGAGGTGGGATCGGTTGGCACCCCGCGTAACGCAAACGTAACATCCGTGCAACGCGCACTTAACTGCGGTGGGCTAACATCCGCCTGAGACGAAGACGTTGCGCGGGATGCAGGGGACGTTTGAAAGGAGGCTTGTTCGCGAGGGATAAGCGAGTGTATGCGTATCTCGGACGTATCGGAAGAGACCGGATGACAGAAGGAGGATAAGGTTTGACCGAATCTTTGAGCAGGTTTACACGACTAGCCATGCTGCTGGCCCTCATAGCTGTGATGCTATGGGCCGTAGCCGGCTGCGGTGAGCAGGCCGGGGAGCAGCCTGCCGAGGAGCCTGGCGAGGGCGAGGCTGCGGAGGAGGTAGCCGGTGAGAACGGGATCGTAATCGGCTACGATCAGGAGCCGCAGATCCTCAACAGTTTCATTCAGGGTGGAGACCTGGCGGCCACCAGCGACATGACGGCGGGTATCCTGCAGGCTCCGCTCAGGATTACGCCGGATCTGAGCACGCTGGAGTCGGCCTACCAGCCCGAGCTGGCCGAGTCTCAGCCGGAGGTCGTGAGCGAGGACCCGCTGATCATCGAGTACACCCTGCGGGAGGGCATCACGTGGTCCGACGGCGAGCCACTCACCAGCGAGGACGCCCGGTGGACCTATGAGCAGATCATGGACGAGGACAACCAGATCATCACCCGCGTCGGGTGGGAGCTGATCGAGAGCTTCGAGACGCCGGACGAGCGGACCGTCCGCATAACCTTCAGCGAGCCCTACGCCCCGTGGCGCGACCTTCTGGCGACCGCGATCCTGCCCAAGCACATCTACGAGAACGAGGACTTCAACACCGCGCTGAACAACGAGATCGTCGGCAGCGGTCCCTTCGTGCTGGAGGAGTGGCGCAAGGGTCAGGACCTCACGCTCGTCAAGAACGAGAACTACTGGGGCGAGGAGCCCGCTCTGGACCGGATAACCTTCCGGTTCATCCCGGACACCAACACCCTCATAACCTCGCTCGAGGCCGGCGAGGTGGACTTCATCAACCCGCCGCCGGACATCGGCCTGATCGAGCGTCTGGAGAACATCCAGGGCGCGCAGGTCGAGACCGCGGCCGGCACGACGTGGGAGCACATCGCCTTCAACCTCGAAGAGGTAGACAACCTCCAGCTGCGCCAGGCCATAGCCTACGGCATAAACCGCCAGCAGGTCGTGGATGAGATCCTGCAGGGCGAGGTTCCGCCGCTGCACAGCATTCTGGTTCCCGAGCAGGGCGATTTCTACACCCCGGCGTGGGAGCAGTACACTCACGACCCGGAGCGGGCGCGCCAGCTCGTTGAGGAGGCTGAGGCTGCGGGCGCCGAGACCACGATCACCTTCTCGACGACCGCCGGCAACGCCCTGCGCGAGACGCTGCAGCAGGTCGTGCAGCAGCAGCTGCAGGAGGTCGGCATAGACATCCGCATCGAGAACACTGCCGCGCAGACCTTCTTCGGTCAGTGGACGGTCGAGGGCAACTTCCAGATGGGCGAGTGGGCCTGGCTCGCCAGCCCGGACCCGTCGGTCACGACGCTCTTCAGTGCGGACCAGATCCCGCCGGACGGCCAGAACTACTACCGCTACGAGAACGAGCAGGTCACCGAGTGGCTCAACGAGGCCGACCGGACCGTCGACGTCGAGCAGCGGGCCGAGCTGCTGCGGCAGGTGCAGGAGCAGATGGCCGAGGATCTGCCGCTCATCCCCATGTTCCAGCGGCCGGTCACCTACGCCTTCGTCGAGGGGCTCGAGGGGCCGGAGGTCAACCCGACCCTCGCCGGACCGTTCTGGAATATCGAGGAGTGGTCCATCTCGCGCTAGCGGAGCGCATTCTCAGGTGTGAGGCCCCGAACCTGCGGGCCTCACACCTCCGCGCTACGTCCGAAAGAAGGCGTACGCTTGCAATCGTGATTCGCTGGGGATTTAATAACGACACCGCTACGGGCATGGAGATTGTGTTCGGAACTCCCGAGAGCGGGCCGGAGGTGCGCGAAGCTTGCTAGCTTACATAATCAGGAAGATACTCTTCAGCATCATCATTCTGTTCGTGGCGAGCTTCGTCATCTTCTATCTGGTGAGTCTTTCGGGAGACCCCCTGCAGGAGCTGGCGCTCAATCCGCGGGTCAGTCAGGAGGACATAGAGCGGCTGGCCGCCACGTATGGTCTGGATCAGCCCGTGTACGTGCAGTACGGGATCTGGATCCGCGACATACTGCTGTATGGGGACTTCGGGCTGAGCTTCAAGCAGAACACGGACGTGAACTCGATCATAGCCGCGCGCATCTGGCCGACGGTGCTGCTGATGGGTTCATCGCTCATCTTCACGCTGGCCATAGCCATACCGTTCGGCATCTACTCGGCGATCAAGAAGTACAGCCTCATCGACAACATCGGGACCTTCCTCTCGTTCGTGGGTTTTGCGATGCCGGTCTTCTTCCTGGGGTTGATTCTGCAGCTGGTCTTCGCCGTCTATCTCACAGAATGGCTTGGCGTGCGGGTCTTCTACGTCTCCGGGATGAGTTCCAGGGGCGGGGGCGTGATAGATCTGCTGCAGCACCTCTTCTTGCCGATGGTAACCCTCTCGGTGGTGAGCATCGCGACCTTCACGCGCTTTCAGCGCAGTGCGATGCTGGATGTGCTCTCGGCGGAGTACCTGCGGACGGCGCGCGCCAAGGGGTTGAGCGAGAGGACGGTCTACCTCAAGCACGCTCTGCGCAACGCGCTCATACCCACCATCACGCTCATAGCTCTCAGCGCGGTCTCACTGATCGCCGGGGCGGTCATCACGGAGACCGTCTTCTCGTGGCCGGGGCTCGGGTTCCTGCTCATAGACTCGCTCTACAAGGGCGACTACAACGTGGCGCGGGCGCTGCTGCTCATCACGGCGGTGCTGACGGTGCTATTCAACCTCCTGGCCGACATAGCGTACTCGATCGTGGACCCGCGGGTCAGCTACGACTAGGGTAGAGGAGAGTTCTGTGGTAGATCAGAGAAGGACGGGGGCCGGGGGCGGCATAGAGAGCAGCGAGGTGATGCAGGCTGCCGAGGCCGCCGGTGAAGAGTACGGCAAGGTAGAGGGCCGGACCCAGCGCGAGATAGTCTGGCGGCGCTTCAAGCGGCACCGGCTGGCTCTCATCAGCGCCTTCGTCCTCATCCTTCTGTACATCTCGGCCATAGGCGCGCCCGTCTTCGCGCCCTACGGATACGAGGAGCAGGACTTCACCCGCATCAACCAGCCGCCGAGCGCCGAGAACATAATGGGGACCGACCGGCTCGGGCGGGACACCTTCTCCCGCGTGCTGTACGGGGGCCGGGTCTCGCTCATGGTCGGCCTCGGGGTGGGCGTCTTCTCGACCGCGCTCGGAGCGGGGCTGGGGATAATCTCCGGCTACTACGGCCGGGCGGTGGATGTGGGTATCATGGGTCTTACGGACTTCGTGCTGGTCCTGCCGTTCCTGCCGGTGATGCTGGTGCTCGGGAGCATCTTCCGCTTCACCCCGCTGACCATCACGCTGGTGCTGATAGTCCTGATCTGGACCCAGATAGCCCGGTTAGTGCGCGGGGAGGTGCTCTCCCTGCGCGACCGGGAGTTCGTGCAGGCGGCCAGGGCCATCGGCGTTTCGGACTTCAAGATCATGGTCCGGCACATCCTGCCGAACGTGGTCGGCGTGATAACCGTGCAGGCCACCCTCACCGTGGCGCTGGCCATCCTGCTGGAGAGCGCGCTCTCGTTCCTGGGGCTGGGCATCCAGCCGCCGACGCCTTCCTGGGGCAACATGCTGACCGACGCGCGCACCACGATGACCCAGCAGTGGTGGCTGACGATCTTCCCCGGCATGATGATAGTCATCACGACGTTGTGTATTAACTTCCTGGGCGACGGGCTCAGGGATGCTCTGGACCCGAAGGCGGTAGAATAGCGAGCATGGCGCTGCTAGAGGTAAGAGATCTGAAGACGCATTTCAGGACGCCGGACGGGATCGTCAAGGCGGTCGATGGCGTCTCGTTCACGCTGGAGGCGGGGGAGACCCTGGGGATAGTCGGGGAGTCCGGTTCGGGCAAGAGCGTCACGGCGCTCTCGATCATGCGGCTCAACCCCCAGCCGCCCTGCTACTACCCGCAGGGCGAGATCCTGTTCGAGGGCCGGAACCTGCTGGAGGCGGGCGAGAGGGAGCTGCGGGACATCCGGGGCAACGACATCGCCATGATCTTCCAGGACCCCATGACCTCGCTCAACCCGGTCTTCACGGTCGGCGACCAGATCATGGAGGCGGTCCGCATCCACCAGAAGGTCTCCAAGAAGGAGGCGAAGGACATAGCGATCCAGGCCCTCCGGGACGTGGGCATCCCCAACCCCGAGCGGCGGGTGGACGAGTACCCGCATCAGTACTCGGGCGGCATGCGCCAGCGGGCCATGATCGCGATGGCTCTGGCATGCAACCCGAAGATCCTGATCGCCGACGAGCCGACGACGGCGCTCGATGTCACCATCCAGGCCCAGATCCTGGAGCTGATGGTGGAGCTGCAGGAGAAGTACGGCACGGCGATCATCATGATCACGCACGACCTCGGGGTGGTCGCGCAGCTGGCGGACAAGATCATGGTCATGTACGGGGGGCGGGCCGTGGAGACGGGGACGACCGACGACGTCTTCTACGACCCGCTGATGCCCTACACCTGGTCGCTTCTGCGTTCCATCCCGCGGCTGGACAAGGCTGGGGAGGTACGGCTCCTGCCGATCAGGGGCCAGCCGCCCTCGCTCATCTTCCTGCCTCCGGGGTGCAACTTCAACCCGCGCTGCCCGTTCGCGAAGGACAAATGCCGCGAGGTGGACCCGCCGCTGGAGGAGAAGCGTCCCGGACACCGGGCGGCATGCATCCTCTCGCTGCAGGAGATAGAGGAGAGCAAGCACCGGGTGGACGAAGAGCTGGGGGTGGAGCAGTAGCATGAGCGAGTACCTGCTAGAGACCCGCAACCTGAAGATGCACTTCCCCATCCGGGCGGGGGTGTTCAAGCGCACGGTGGGGCACGTGAAGGCTGTGGACGGAGTGGACCTGCAGGTCCGCCGGGGGGAGACGCTGGGTCTGGTGGGCGAGTCCGGGTGCGGCAAGAGCACGCTGGCGCGCCTGATCCTGCGGCTGCTGGAGCCCACCGAGGGCGAGGTGATCTTCGAGGGCGAGAACATCCTGAAGTACAACCGCCGGCAGATGATGAAGGTGCGGCGGAACATGCAGATCATCTTCCAGGACCCCTACGCCAGCCTGAACCCCCGGATGACCGTGGGCAACATCATCGCCGAGCCGCTGAGGACCCACAGGGTCACCGACGACGTGAAGAAGCGGGTGCAGGAGCTGCTGGAGATGGTGGGCCTAAGCCCCGAGCACTACAACCGCTACCCGCACGAGTTCTCCGGCGGCCAGCGGCAGAGGATCGGGGTCGCGCGCGCCATCGCGCTGCGGCCGAAGCTGATCATCTGCGACGAGCCGGTCTCCGCCCTGGACGTCTCGATCCAGGCCCAGATAGTGAACCTGCTGGAGGATTTGCAGGACGAGCTGGGCCTGACCTACATCTTCATCGCGCACGACCTCTCGGTCGTCAAGCACATCTCCGACCGGGTGGCGGTGATGTACCTGGGCAAGATCGCGGAGATCGCCGACCGCAATACCCTCTACGGCCGTCCGCGCCACCCGTATACCAACTCGCTGCTCTCCGCGATCCCGATCCCGGACCCGAAGCTGGAGCGCGAGCGGCGGCGGATCGTGCTGGAGGGCGACGTTCCCTCGCCTGCGAACCCGCCTTCGGGCTGCAATTTCCACACTCGCTGCCCGCGGGCCCGGGAGTACTGCCGGGAGCACGTGCCGCCGCTGGAGCCGCAGGAGGCGAAGGACCACCGGGCGGCCTGTTTCTTCCCGGTCACCGAGGGCCAGAAGGTGGAGGACCGCACGAGCGAGGTCCCCTACCGGGCGACGACGGCGGAGTAGCCCCGGAGGGCGGCTTCTCTCTTGCGTGGTATCGGCTTCTGCCTGCTCGCCGCTCTCCTCTCGCTGGCGCTTGCGGCCTGCGGTCCGGGCGACCCCACGGTGAGCAACGGTCCGCCCGGGGTTGTTCCCCCGGAGCGGCAGGAGATAACCCAGGTGGGGCCGGGGGGCGTGGCCCGTCTGGAGCTGCCGCTCGAGCCGGGGTGTCTCAACCCCTACCTGCGGGAGTGCGAGGGAGCCGCTGCTCTCTCGGGCGTGATCCTGGAGTCCCCGCTCGCCGTCGTCGGGGACGGTCGCTACAGACCGTACCTGATGGAGTCTCTGCCCTCCTTCGAGTCCGGGACGCTGAGCGAGAATCCGTTCACCGTCACCTACCGGCTGCGGTCCGGCGTCCGGTGGTCCGACGGCGAGCCGCTCACCAGCGGGGACGCCGCCTGGACCTACCGGCAGGCTCGCGAGCTGGGCGACGGGCTGGCCCCTCCGTACGCGGGTTGGAGCGAGCTCGAGCGCGTCGAGACCCCGGACGCGCGCACCGTGCGCCTGACGTTCTCCGCTCCCCGGTCCGACTGGAGGACCCTGCTCACGGCCCCGATCCTGCCCCGGCACGTCTACGAAGGGCGGGATCTCGGCGAACTGCCGCTGAGCGAGGGACTGCTCGGCAGCGGCCCGTTCGTGCTGGAGGAGCGAACTCCGGAGGGCATGTGGCTCGTCCGGAACGAGAACTACTGGGCCGATGAGGAGCTGCCGCTGCTGGACGGGCTGGAGATCCGCTTCGGCGGCCCGGCGGCCGGGGCTCTGGCGGCCGGGCAGGCCGACTTCGGGGTCCTCGGCTCCCGGAGGGCCGGCGAGGTAGAGGTTATGGGCGACGTTCAGACCGCCCCGGCCGCCGCCGCCGTGGAGCAGCTCCTCTTCGACACCGGACGCCTCTCCGATCCCAGGCTGCGCCGGGCCGTGGCCCACGCCATAGACCGGGAGGCGCTCGCCCGGAAGACCGGGGGGCTTGAGGTGGCAAACGGCCTCTTCCCGCCCGGGATGAGCCGCTACCACGCTCCGGCCTGGGAGGAGTACGCGCACGATCCCGCCCTGGCCCGGCGGCTCGCGCGGGCGGCGGGGGCCGCCGGGTCCCTGGAGATCATCTACCCGGCGGGGGACGAGCGGTTGCAGGAGATGGCGGGGGGCGTGGCGCGGGACCTGGAGGCGGCCGGGATATCCGCCCGGGTGCGGGGAGTTCCGGCGCGGGAGCTGGCCCTGAAGATGCTGCCGGGAGCCTTCGACCTCGCCCTGTTGAGATTCGAGGCTCGCCGGGACGGTTCGCTGGCGCTCCACGCGCCCTACAGCCGGTCGGAGGCCCTCGGGGAGAGCCTCCGCGAGCTCGACGTCGGGCGTCGGGCGCGGCTCGTGCGGGAGGCGCAAGAGGAGATGGCTGAGGAGCTGGCGGTGCTGCCGCTCGTCGTTCGGCGGGACGTGCTCGCCTGGTCGAACGCCCTGTACGGCCCGCGGCCGGAGACCCCCGTGCAAAGTGTTCTGTGGAACGTAAGGGAGTGGGGATTCTACCGCTAGCGCCGGGAGATCTGCCGGCAGGGGATGCTACAATCTCTCGTGTCTATGAGAATCATTGCCGGGAGAGCTCGGAGGTTCCCCGCGCGCCGGGGCCGCTGGAGAGCGTTCCTCATCATTCTGCTCGTGGCGCTGATCCCCGCGGCGTACCTCTTCGGAAAGTCGCAGGCTCCGGAGGTGCCCGAGGGAGCCGCCGATGAGTTCGCGCTCTACCTGGAGGCGTGGGAGGCGGTGCGCGAGGACTACGTGGACCGGTCCCGGCTGGACCCCCGGGAGCAGACCTACGGCGCGATCCGGGGGATGCTCGAGAGCCTGGGCGACGAGGGGCACACGCGCTTTTTGACGCCCGAAGAGGCGCGGGCCAACCGGGATGAGCTGGCCGGAGAGTACGTCGGGGTCGGCATCCAGGTCGAGGACCGCGACGGCCGGGTGGTGGTATCCGCTCCCATAGACGGCTCACCCGCCGACGAGGCGGGCATCCGGCCCGGGGACGTAATCGTTGCGGTGGACGGCCGGAGCGTCCGGGACATGGAGCTTAACCGGGTCGTGGAGCTGATCAGGGGCCCCGAGGACACCGGGCTCCGGCTGACCGTCGAGCGGGGAGGCCGGGAGTTCACCTTCCCGCTGGACCGGACCGAGATTCGGGTTCCCGCCGCCTCCTGGCTCATGATCCCCGGCACCGACGCGGCGGTCCTGCGGCTCGCGGCCTTCTCGGCCGGGGCGGCCGACGAGGTGGAACGGGTGATGGAGGAGGCGGAAGAGGCCGGGGCCGGACGCTTCATACTGGACCTCCGGAACAATCCGGGGGGGAGGGTGGATCAGGTGCCCGGGATAGCGGGGCAGTTTCTGGAGCCGGGTCAAGTAGTATACATCCGCAAGGACGCCGACGGCAGGGAGCACGAAGTCTCCGTCCCCCGGCGGGCGGAGCCCACGCGGGCTCCGGTGGTGGTGCTCGTCAACGAGGGGACGGCCTCCAGCGCCGAGATCCTGGCCGGAGCCCTCCAGTCCCACGGCCGGGCGAAGGTCGTCGGGGAGACGACCTTCGGGACGGGGACCGTTCTGAACGAGTTCGTGCTGGAGGACGGCTCCGCCATACTGCTCGGGGTGGCGGAGTGGCTCACCCCCGACGGACGCTTCATCCGCGAGGACGGCATCGAACCGGACGTTCGGGCGGAGCTGCCGGAGGAGGTGCGCCCGCTCACCCCGGACGAGAGCCGGAACCTCTCCCGGGAGCAGATGCTCGACCGCGACCCCCAGCTCGGGCGCGCCTTCGAAGTTCTGCAGAGCGGATCCTAGAACGGCTCCGTTAGCACGCTCTCTCTTGCGGGTACACATCCCGGTGTAACTGCTCGTTTTCAGAGGAAGGTCTTCGCGTGAAACTAACAGGCAGGGCTCTGCGGGGAGCTGTCGGCGGAGCGGTCGGCACGCTCGCGCTTACCGGGTTGCGCAAGGTCATGGACCGGGTGGGACTGGTCGAGACGACGGCCCCCGAACAGGTCGTGAAACGGGCCGAGGAAGTAGGCTTGATCGGGGACATCGGGCCATTCACCCGCCGCCTCCTGATACTCGCCGCGCACTTCGCTTACGGCGTCTCCGCCGGAGCCGCCTTCGGCGCGCTGCGCCGCGAGTGCGCGGGCAGGGACGCTGAGGCCGCAGTGGGAGCGGCGCTCGGAATCCTCAGCTGGGGGGCGGGGTGGTCCGGCTGGCTGTGGATCCTCGGGGTGCATGGCGCACCCTGGCAGCAGCGGACGCCCCGGGTCCTGCTGCCGGTCCTGGATCACGCCTTCTTCGGAGCCGTGTGGGGGCTGGTCTACCGGGTGCTGAGGCGGCCCTAGCTCCGGCAGGTTATACTGAACGCTTAGAGGAGGCGAAGCGATTTGAGCGCAGCGGTAATAATACTGATCATACTTATCATCGTGGGGATAGCGGCAGCGGTCGCTTTCGCCGTCGTCACGGGGCGCACTGCCGGGGAGGCCCCGCGCGAGGGAGAGGACGAGGACGAAGAGCGGCGCGTAGAGGAACGGTAGCGCCGGGCCGTTAATCCAGCAGGTCCCGCAGCCCGGCTGCGTGGGGGCTGCTCTTGATCTTGGCCAGCGCGGTGAGCTGGATCTGGCGTATCCGCTCCCGCGTCACGTCGAACTTCTCACCCACCTCCTCCAGCGTCTTCGGCTGGCCGCCGGAGAGCCCGAAGCGGTACTCCAGCACCATGCGCTCCCGCTCCGGCAGGCCGTTCAGGGCCTCCTGCATCCGGGCCTTCAGCAGCGAGGTGGTGGCCAGATCGTGGGGTGTGGCTGAGTCCTCGTCCGCTATGAAGTCCCCCAGCTCGGAGGAGCTGTCCTCTCCGACCGGGGTCTCCAGCGAGATGGAGCGCCGGCTCACGCGCCGGATGCGCTCTATCTCCTCCGCCTCCACATCCATCGCCCGGGCGACCTCCTCGTCGGTCGGATCCCGGTTCAGCTCCGCGGCCAGCGTGCGCTGGACGCGGTAGTACTTGTTAATCTTCTCGACCATGTGCACCGGTACCCGGATGGTGCGGCCCTTGTCGGCGATGGCCCGGGTTACGGCCTGCCTTATCCACCAGGTGGCATACGTGGAGAACTTGTAGCCCTTGCGGTAGTCGAACTTCTCGACCGCCCGCATCAACCCGATATTCCCTTCCTGCACCAGGTCCAGCAGCGAGACGCCCCGGTTGGCGTACTTCTTGGCGATCGAGACCACCAGCCGCAGGTTCGCCCGGGTAAGGTGGGCCTTGGCCCGCTCGTCGCCCCTCTCTATCCGCTTGGCGAGCTGGACCTCCTGGTTCTTGGTCAGAAGCGGGGTCTTGCCGATCTCGTCCAGATACATCTGGACCGCGTCCCCCGTGTAGCGGCTGCGGAGGTCTCCCTCCAGCACCTCTTCTACCAGCCGGGTCTCATCTTCGGAGTCCTCAGGGACGCCGTTGCTCAGGAACTCCGGGTCCACGACCTCGACACCGTTCTCGCGCAGCAGGGAGTAGACCTGCTGGATCTCTTCGGTGGAAAGGTCTACCTCCTGTAGGAGGTCCAGTACTTCGGCTGATTCAAGAGACCCGGATTCCTGTCCGGCCTCAAAGAGTTCCTGCACTTCGTCTATATCTCGAAGATCTCTCTGAGGTTGCACCCTGCTCCCTTGCTCCTGAAGCCCGTCTGTTACCCTGACGTAATATATCTTAATCGGATGAAAGTTCAATAATGCTCTAAGATGTAACCTCATGACCGGCTACCGGAAGCGGCTCTCTGGAGAGGGTGGAGGATCGTGATCACCAACATTCGCAACCTGTACAAGATACTCAGCGAATCCCGCACTGCTGCCGAGCGGAGAGCGACGCTGGCCGTGCTCGGGGACTCTCCTGCGGCGGACGAGATCGCGGCGGTGCTCGGGGCACAACGGAGTGTCCGGGGGGCGGAGGTCGTAATCTGCGTGCTGGGACCGGGGGAGAGTACGCCTTCCGGAGTGGAGCCGGTGCTCACCGTCTCCATCGGGAGCGGTCCCGGGGACGTCGTTCTGGCCGGTACCACGGAGCAGGACATCAGGGAAGACCTGATCCCCCGCCTGCTGGACGAGGTGGATGAGGACTACCTGCTCCCGCTCGGCCGCGCCTACGAGTCGCTGCGCCGCCCGGTGTGCGAGAAGATCGTGCGCAACAACGCCCGGCAGAACGCCGTGATCGGCGCTCTGCCCATCCCCGGTGCCGACATGCCGGTCATGACGGCCAATCAGGCCCGGATGGTCCTGAGCATCGCCGCCGTCTACGGCGAGGAGCTCTCGCTGGAACGGGCGCGCGAGCTGGTCGGGGTGGTCGCCGCCGGGTTCGGGCTGCGGGCGCTCTCGCGGCAGCTCGTGAAGTTCATCCCGTTCGGAGGCTGGGCTGCCGCGGCCGCCATCGCCTACAGCGGCACGCTGGCGATGGGCCGGGCCTCCATCCTGTACTTCGAGCGCGGCAAGGAGATGCCCGGCGAGGAGGAGATGGAGCGGATCCGGGCGCAGGCCGAGGAGGAGGCCCGCCGCTACGGAGGAGGGCGGTGAGGGGAGGTTCGCTCTGTATAATCCTCTCAGGGAATGGCTGACTGGCGCTTCGTAGAGCCTGACGGCGAGCTTGTATCCGGTCTGATGCGCGCCGCTGGTGTAGATCGGATCTGTGCCGTCGTGCTCGCCAACCGGGGGGTTCTGCCGGAGACGCTCGAGGACTTCCTGAGCCCCAGCCTGAAGAACATCTCGCCCCCGGACGGAGGGCCGTGGCGGGTGGCGGCCCGGCGTGTTGCCACCGCCGTAAGGAGCGGCGAGCGCATCGGCATCTTCGGGGACTACGACGCGGACGGTGTCACCTCCGCCGCCGTTCTGAGCCTCGCTCTGAGCCGCTACACGGAGAACCTGGTCGTGAAGCTCCCCAACCGCCAGACCGGCTACGGGCTGCTGGAGCCCTACGTGCGGGACATGTTCGCCGAGGGGGTTAGGCTGCTCATCACGGCAGACTGCGGGATATCGAACCACCGGGAGATCGAGCTCGCCGCGGGTAATCTGGGGATGGACGTGATCGTGACCGACCACCACCTCCCGCCGGCTGAGCTGCCGGAGGCGGCCGTTGCCGTGCTGGACCCCAAGATATGGGATGAGGACGACCCGCTGGCCGGGGTCGGAGTGGCGTGGAAGCTGGCCCTGGCGCTCGTCCGCGAGCTCGGCGATCCCGAGGGGCGGCGGGTTCTCGGACGGCTGCTGGATCTGGTCGCCATCGGAACGGTCGTGGACATCGCGCCGCTGGTCGGGGAGAACCGCACGCTCGCCTGGACGGGCCTGAAGTACCTGAACGGCGGGAATGTACGGCCCGGGCTCGAGGCCCTGATCCGGGCCGCGGGCGTCAGGCGCCCGCTGGACGAGGAAGACCTGGGATGGCGCATCGGGCCGCGGCTCAACGCCATCGGGCGGATCCGGAACCCGTATCCTGCTCTGGACCTGCTGCTCACCGGAGAGCGGCAGCGGGCGGCCGAGATATCGCAACTGCTCAACCGCCTGAACGCCGAGCGCCAGCAGCGCACCCGGCTGGCCGTGGAGCGCTGTCTGAGGGAGGCCGACCCGGAGCAGGACTTCAAGGTAGTGTTCACGGACGAGATCGGGGGCATCGCCGGGCTCATCGCCGGGAAAGTGGCACAGGCCACGGGCCGGCCGGCGGCCGTATTGCACCGGCGCTCCGACGGCTCCTACGGCGGCTCGGCCCGCGCCGGAGAGACGGACGTGGACCTCTACCGGGCGCTTTCTCTGTCGCGGGAGTTCCTGAAGGAGTGGGGCGGGCACCGCAAGGCGGCGGGGATCTCGGTCTCGCCCGGCAAACTGGAGGCGTTCATCGAGCGTGTAAATGCCGCGGTGCGCGAGCAACTCGCGGAGAACCCGCGGCTCTTCACCCCCGCTCTGGAAATTGAGGCCGAGCTCTCCGCGGAGCGTCTCACCAACGGGCTGCTGGACTGGCACGAGAGGCTCGCCCCGTTCGGAAGCGGGAACTACCGGCCGGTCTTCGTCTCCGGAGGATTCTGCGTGGCGGGCTCCCGGCAGCTCTGGGAGGGGATGAACCTCCTGAAGCTGGACGGCGGGGTCTCGGCGAAGCTGGCGGGAGAGGAGATCCCGGAGTCCCCCTTCGACGCGGCGTACACCGTGAGCCGCAACCCCTACACCGGCGGGGTGGAGCTGGAGATAGTGGACTGGCGGAGGTAGGAGCTTGAACGCTATCGGGGTGGACGTCGGGGGAACCAAGATCGCGGCCGGGCTGGTGAGCTCCGGCGGCGAGCTCCTGAGGAGTGTCCGCTACCCCTCCTCCGGCCCGCCGGAGAAGCTCCTGGAGAACATAGCCCGGGCCGTCCTGGAGGCCGGGGAGGGGAGCGAGGTCGGCGGGGTGTGTCTGGCGGTGCCGGGCTTCATCCTCTCAAAGGAGAACAAGGTTATCTTCTCCCCCAACCTGCGTACCATCGAGGGGATACCACTCAAGGAGGAGCTCGGGCGCAGGACGGGCCTCAACGTCACCGTGGAGAACGACGCCAACGCGGCGGCCTGGGGCGAGTTCCGTTTCGGAACCGGGCGGCACGTAGATCATCTGGTCTTCCTGACCCTCGGGACCGGGGTGGGCGGCGGCGTCATCATCGGGGGAGAGCTGCTGCGCGGGGCGCAGGGCGCGGGCGGCGAGCTCGGGCACGTCACCATTCAGGCCACCGGGCCGCGGTGCAACTGCGGCAACCGCGGCTGTCTGGAGGCTATGGCCTCGGGGACCGCCATTCGGCGCCGGGCGCTGGAGCTCGCCGCCGAGCGGCCGGACTCCGCCCTGGGGCAGCTCGCCGCCGAGCGGGATCTGCTCGGCGAGGATGTCACCCGGCTGGCCCGGGAGGGCGATGAGGCCGCAAGGAGGGTGCTGGAGGAGGCCGGGGTCTGGCTCGGCATCGGGGTTGCCGGGTTCGTGAACGTGTTCAACCCGGAGATGGTGGCCGTGGGCGGGGGAGTAGCGGAGGCCGGGGACTTCATCCTGGAGCCGGCGCGCCGCGAGGTGCAGCTGCGCTCCATGTCCCCCTCCCGGGATCTGGTCGAGATCCGTCTTGCCTCTCTGGGGGTGAGATCCGGGATGCTCGGCGCCGCGGCGCTCGCCCGGCACCCCTCCGGGGAGTGCGTGCTCGGGGGCTGAGCCCTTGCCTCTCGTGGTCGTCCCCACCCCGATAGGCAATCTGGAGGACATCACGTTGCGCGCCCTGCGCGCCCTGCGCGAGGCGGACGTCGTGGCCTGCGAGGACACCCGCCACACGGGCCGGCTGCTCCGGCACTACGGGATAGAGGCAAGCCTCGTCTCCTACCACGAGCACAACGAGGCCGCCCGCGCCCCGCAACTGGCCGAACGGGCGCGCCGGGAGAGGGTGGCTCTGGTCTCCGACGCGGGGATGCCGCTCGTCTCCGACCCCGGCTACCGGCTGGTGCAGGAGTGTGTCGAGCGCGGGGTGGAGGTGGAGGTGCTGCCCGGCCCCTCGGCGCTCGTCACGGCGCTCGTGGCCTCCGGCCTGCCGGCGGACGAGGTCGTGTTTTTAGGTTTCGCTCCGCGCCGGCGGGGCGAGCGGGCCGCGCTCGTAGAACGCATCGGGCACGAGAGGGCCACCTTCGTCCTCTTCGAGTCCCCCAACCGGCTGGCGGGCATGCTGAGCGAGCTGCCGCCGGAGACCCCGGTCGCCGTGGCACGGGAGCTCACCAAGCTGCACGAGGAGGTCTTCCGGGGTAGCGCGGCGGAGGCGGCGAAGCGCTTCGCGGGCAGGGCCCGGGGCGAGGTGGTGCTGGTAGTGCGGGGCGGTACAGCTACGGCCGCTCCGGATCTGGAGGAGGCCGTGGCGCTGGCGCGGCGGTACGCCGCAGAGGGAGAGACACCGGGCCGGGCGGCGGCGCGGGCGGCCAGGGAGACGGGTCGGAAGCGGGGCGAGATCTACGCCCGGCTGGCGGCGGAGGCGTAGGAAGCTGCGCTCGCGCGGGGGTACAATCAGGGCATGAGCGGAGAGGTGAGACTTCTGCGCACCGTGGACGAGGTGCGCTCGCAGCGGTTCGAGCGGCCTTCGGGCTTCGTGCCGACGATGGGTTTTCTGCACGAGGGGCACCTCTCGCTCATGCGCCGGGCACGGGAGGAGAATGAGTCGGTGGTGATCTCGATCTTCGTCAATCCCCTGCAGTTCGGACCGGCGGAAGATCTGGAACGCTATCCCCGCGATCTGGACCGGGATCTGAAGCTGGCCGCTGGGATGGGTGTGGACGCCGTCTTCGCTCCGGCGGCGGAGGAGCTCTATCCGGAGGGGTTCACGACCGAGGTGCGGGTCAGGGGACTGGAGGAGAGGCTGGAGGGCGCGGCCCGGCCCGGCCACTTCGCCGGGGTTGCGACCGTGCTCGTCAAGCTCATGAACATCGTGGACCCGGACCGGATGTACATGGGCCAGAAGGACGCCCAGCAGGCCGTGATCGTGGAGCGCATGATCCGGGATCTGAACTTCAGGACGCAGCTCGTCGTCTGCCCGACGGTGCGGGAGGAGGACGGGCTGGCCCTCAGCTCGCGCAACGTCTACCTGAGTCCGCGGGAGCGAAAGGCAGCTTCCGCCATCTCGCGCGCCCTGTTTGCAGCGCGGGATACCGGCTCGCGGGAGCCGGCCGTGCTGGAGCGCGTCTTCCGGGATGAGATCGGCCGCGAACCTCTGGTGCGCCTGGAGTACGTCTCTGCCGACGACGCGGAGACTCTGGGGCTCGTGGGGGAGCACACGCGGCGCATCCTGCTCTCCTGCGCGGCGCGGGTCGGCAAGACCCGGCTCATAGACAACGTTCTCATAGACACCGGCCGGTAGTGGTAGAATCGCGCCCGTAGCATAACCGCGTGGATCGGAGGCAGACAGTGGGAGAGATAAGGCGTTCGCGGGAGGACCGCTGGATCGCCGGGGTCTGCGGCGGCATCGCCCACCGCTTCGGCTGGAACTCCAATCTGGTGCGCCTGGCCGTGGTGGCCGTGGCCCTGGTCGTGCCGGGCGTCTCGATCTGGATGGTGGTGCTCGCCTACGTGCTCGCCATCCTCCTCATCCCCGAGAGCGAGGCATACTAGGGGAGGGTGTTGGACTTCGCCGCGGCGCAGAAGCAGGCGCTCGAATGCCGGAAGTGCGGCCTCTGCTCCGGCCGGACGAAGGTGGTCTTCGGCGAGGGGCCGCTGAACGCCGAACTCTTCATCGTCGGGGAGGCTCCGGGATTCAACGAGGACCGCGAAGGGCACCCCTTCCGGGGGGCCTCGGGCCTCTTTCTGGACCGCCTGCTGGAGTCCATCGGCCTCGAGCGCGAGAGCGTCTACCTGACCACGCTCGTCAAGTGCCGCCCCCCGGAGAACCGCGCTCCACGGCCTTCAGAGGTAAGCTCCTGCAGGCCGTACCTGGTCGCGCAGCTTTCAGCCGTTGATCCGAAGGTGGTCGTCGCGCTGGGAGATCTCGCAAGCCGGGCTCTCACGGGCCGGCGGGAGCCCGTCTCCCGTATCCGGGGCCGCGCCGTACCGGTGGACGGGCGCTACGTTTTTCCGACCCATGCCCTCTCCCGGGCGCTCTACACGCCGGCGGACCGGGCCCTGATCGTCTCGGACTTCTCCCGGCTGCCGGAGCTGCTCGCCGCCGACCGCCCGACCACCTACGAGACGCTGAACGTTCCGCCCGAGAAGGAGCAGCTCCCCCTGCAGCCGGGGCTCTGGTAGGGAACGTCATGGAGTGGGAGGGGCTCGACGAGGGGGAGCTGAGAGATCTGGCCGCAAGGGTGGCCGGCGCGCTGAAGCCCGGTGATGTGGTGGTGCTCGCCGGAGAGGTGGGAGCGGGTAAGACGGCCTTCGTGCGCGCCGCTTCGCGGGCGTTGGGGGTGGAGGAACCGATCACCAGCCCCACCTTCCAGCTCGCCCGCAGCTACGAGGGAAGGGCGCGCGTCAATCATCTGGACCTCTACCGGCTGGAGGAGGTGCGGGACTGGGACGCGCTGGATCTGGACGAGTATCTGAGCCCGGAGGCCGTGACGTTTATCGAGTGGGCGGACCCGGCGCTGGAGCTGCTGGAGAACCCGACCCTGATCGAGCTCTTCCACGAGACCCCCGGCACGCGGCGGGTGCGCATCTCCGGACCTCTGGAAGAGAGGCTGTAGGATGCTGTTTCTGGCCCTCGACGCCTCCACACCCGTCACCACCGTGGCCGTCGCCCGGGACCGGGAGGTGCTGGCCGAGATCTCGGTCGCGGCCCGGGGAGCGTCCGAGGTGCTGCTCCCGGCGGTGAATGCCGCCCTGGAGCTCGCCGGGGCGGAGCTTAGGGAGCTGGACCGGCTGGTCGCCGGGACGGGGCCCGGAACCTTTACCGGCATCCGGATCGCGGTCGCCACCGCCCGGGCGCTCTCCCTCGCCTCCGGTGTGCCGCTCGCGGCCGGATCGACGCTGGCAGCGCTCGCGGCTCCCGTGCCGGCCGAGGACGTGCTCGCCGTGATAGATGCCAGGCGGCGCGAGGTCTTCGCTCAGAGGTTCGAGGCCGGTCGTCCCGCCGGGGAGATCCTCTGCTCGAAGCCGCACGACCTCCGCGTCGAAGGCTCCCCCGTGATCGTGGGCGACGGAGCCGTACGATACCGGGAGATTCTGGAACCCCTCGGCATCATCCCGCCCGACGACTCCCCGCTGCACCGCGTCTCGGCGGCGGGACACGTGCTGGCGGCCGACCTTGAAGCCGTGCCCGCCGAAGACCTCATCCCCCTCTACATTCGCCGGCCGGACGCCGAGGTGCGCCGGGACCGCAACCCCTGGAGCACATGATGGGGGAGGGCGGCGCGCCGGTCCTGCGGCCGATGCAGCGCTCGGACCTCGACGCCGTTATGGAGATAGAACGGGTGAGCTTCGAGACGCCGTGGAGCCGGTGGTCCTACGCCGCCGAACTGAAGAGCCCTTTCTCTACCTATCTGGTTCTGGAGCTGGAGGGCAGGCTCGCGGGATATATCGGCGCAAAGCGCATCGCAGACGAACTGCACATCATGACGGTGGCCGTGCGCCCGGACTGCCGCCGCCAGGGCTGGGCCCGGAGGCTCCTGCGGGCCGTGCTGGAGGCCAACCCGGGCGTCGTACGTGTACACCTCGAGGTGCGCCGGGGCAACTACCCCGCCAGGAGACTGTACGAGTCACTGGGATTCGAGCCGGTCGGCGTCCGGCCCCGGTACTACGAGGGCCGCGAGGACGCCATCCTCATGAGCCTGAACCTCTGAACCGCTCCCGGGCCCGGCGGCGGCGCTCCTCTATTCTCTTCTCCACCTCCGGCGGGCGTTCGAAGGGCTTGAGCAGGAGCAGGGCCGGCAGCAGGCAGGCCACGAACCCGCCGAAGATGAGTGCCGCTATCCTCCAGTCCACCGGACCGATGATCAAATACAGCACGAACTGCACCAGCAGCGTCAGCGCTATGAACGCGAACATCAGCGCGAATACCCTCATGTCCTCCCCAGTATATATACCCTCCGGCAGGATGAAGTGCGCTGCGCGGTATAGAATGGTCCCAGATATGCGGGACTCCAGGACAATACTTGCCATCGAGACCTCCTGCGACGACACCTGCGCGGCGGTCGTCCGGGACCGCCGGGCGCTCTCGAACGTGATCCACACCCAGCAGGAGCACCGCCGCTACGGCGGCGTCGTCCCGGAGGTCGCCTCCCGGGCCCATCTGGAGCGCCTGGACGGCGTCGTGCGGACCGCGCTTAGAGAGGCCGGCGCGGAGCTCGGAGACGTGGACGAGGTGGCCGTGACCGTGCGGCCGGGTCTGATCGGGGCCCTGCTCGTCGGCGTGGCCGCCGCCAAGGGTATCGCCTGTGCGCGCCGGCTCCCGCTCGCGCCGGTTAACCATCTGGAGGGGCACGTCGCCGCTGCCTACCTCGAAGACCCGGGGCTGGAGCCCCCGTTCGTGGCTCTCGTCGCCTCCGGCGGTCACACCGTCCTGTATGCCGTCGGGAAAGACCGCGGGATGAGCCTCCTCGGGCAGACGCTCGACGACGCCGCCGGCGAAGCCCTGGACAAGGGAGCCAGGATGCTCGGACTCGGGTTCCCCGGTGGGCCGGCTCTGCAGAAGGCCGCCGCAGAGGGCGATGACGCCCGCTACGACTTCCCCGTCGCGCTCCGGGACGGGAAGAACTTGAACTTCAGCTTCTCCGGCCTGAAGACCAGCCTGCTCTACAAGATCAGGGGCATGAGCGGGGAAGAGGTGCGCGCGGAACTGCCGCACCTGGCCGCCAGCTACCAGAGAGCCGTGGTAGAGGCGCTGGTGTCCAAGCTGCTGCGGGCCGCCGAGCTCCGCGACGCCTCGACCCTCGTGATGGCGGGCGGCGTCGCGGCCAACGCCGTGCTGCGCGAACGCCTGCACAAAGAGTGCAAGAAGCGAAGCCTGAAGCTCGTCATCCCCTCCCCGCGGCTCTGTACCGACAACGCAGCCATGATCGGCGCCGCCGCCCTCTCTGCCGAACCCCTCCCGTACCCGCATTACCTGAGCCTGAACGCCAGAAGCGTCTGAGGCGCTAGCCGCGCTCCGGCCGCCGGGAGAGGATGCTCTCCCGCTCCTCACCCCGCAGGATCGTGCTCTTCGCACAGCTCATGCAGGTCGCATGCAGGTTCTCCGGATGGTCCCTGCGGTAGAGGAAGAGCGCGAACCTCTTGGGAACCCGGTAGTAAATGTGCACGGCCCGCTCCCCGCAGTGCACGCACTCGCGCTCCTCGCGCCCCAGCTCCTTCGGAATGCGGCTGAGAGAAGGAATCTTGTCCATCCTGAAGACGCTCACGAGTTGAATTCTACCGCGGCCGCGATTATACTTCCGGGTGCGTTTTGGCACTCTCAACCCGAGAGTGCCAAACAACGCGGGGCAACTGTAGGGTAACAGCTTTTACGGAAGGAGGTTGGGAGTGGCGCACAAGGAGCTAAAGTTCAACACCGATGCGCGCCGGGCGCTGGAGCGGGGTGTAAACAAGCTCGCTGACGCGGTCAAGGTGACGCTTGGCCCCAAGGGTCAGTATGTAGTGTTGGACAAGAAGTTCGGTTCGCCCACCATCACCAACGACGGTGTCACGATCGCCCGGGAGATCGAGCTGGAGGACATCTTCGAGAACCAGGGTGCGCAGCTCGTCAAGGAGGTTGCGACCAAGACCAATGACGTGGCCGGTGATGGTACGACCACTGCGACCGTACTGGCGCAGGTCATCGTGCGCGAGGGGCTGAAGAACGTGGCCGCTGGGGCCAACCCGGTCATTCTGCGCAACGGCATAGACAAGGCGGTTGAGGCTGCGGTCGATGCCATCAAGGAGCAGTCGAAGGAGATCTCGGGCAAGGACGAGATCGCTCGCGTGGGGGCTATCTCGGCGCGCAGCGACGAGGTTGGCAGGGTCATTGCCGAGGCCATCGACAAGGTCGGCAAGGACGGTGTGGTCAACGTCGAAGAGGGGCAGACGCTCGGGATGGACCTCGAGTTCACCGAGGGCATGCAGTTCGACAAGGGCTATCTGAGCCCCTACTTCGTGACCGACCAGGACCGCATGGAGGCGGTGCTGGAGGAGCCGTACATCCTGATCGCCAACCAGAAGATCAGCAACGTGCAGGATCTGCTGCCGCTCTTGAATCAGGTGATGCAGGCGGGCAAGCCGCTTCTGGTCATCGCCGAGGACGTGGAGGGCGAGGCTCTGGCGACGCTCATCGTCAACAAGCTGCGCGGCACCTTCACGGCGGCTGCGGTCAAGGCTCCGGGCTTCGGTGACCGGCGCAAGAGGATGATGGAGGACATCGCCATAGTCACCGGTGGTGAGGTCATCACCGAGGAGTTGGGCCTCAAGCTGGAGAACACGCAGCTCGATCAGCTCGGGCGGGCGCGCCGGGTCGTCATCACCAAGGACGACACCACCATCGTGGATGGTGCGGGCGACCCCGAGCAGATCAAGGGCCGGATCAACCAGATCAAGGCCGAGCTGGAGACCACCGACTCGGACTTCGACCGCGAGAAGCTGCAGGAGCGGCTGGCGAAGCTGGCCGGTGGCGTGGCGGTCATCAAGGTCGGTGCGGCCACCGAGACTGAGTTGAAGGAGAAGAAGCATCGCGTGGAGGATGCTCTCTCCGCGACGCGGGCCGCTCTTGAGGAGGGCATCGTGCCCGGTGGTGGTGTGGCTCTGCTGCACGCTCAGGAGGCGGTCGGGAAGCTGCTCGACGAGCTCGACGGCGACGAGCGGACCGGGGCGCGCATCATCTACCGGGCGCTGGAAGAGCCGCTGCGCCAGATCGCGGTGAACGCCGGTGCCGATGGGTCCATCGTGGTGGACAAGGTGCGCGAGAAGGGCGACGGGATCGGCTTCAACGCCCTTACCGGCGAGTACGAGGATCTGATCAAGGCCGGGATCATCGACCCGACGATGGTGACCCGCTCGGCGCTGCAGAACGCGGCTTCCATCGGCGGTCTGCTGGTCACCACCGATGTGGTCGTGGCCGAGCCGGAGGAGGAGCAGCCCGCGATGCCCGGCGGTGGCGGCATGGGCGGCATGATGTAGGCCTACCGGCAGGAGAGCTTTACCGGGAGCGGCGGCCGTAACTCCGGCCGCCGCTCCCTCTGTTTGAAGTTTCGCCCGGGGGGGTATATTGCCTCAATCTGTATGGTTGATGTGTGAGGAGGTAGGTACAGTGCGCGGCGGTCTTCTGGGTACGGTGATAACGGTTCTGGTGATCGTTCTGCTCGTGATCCTGATCCTTCGGCTGATCTAAAGAGCCGTGTTGAGTCAGATCGTCTACATCCTGCTGGTGGTGCTCGTAATCGTCGTGATACTGAGCCTCCTCGGGGTTCTGTAAGGGGGAGTGGGTCTCTAACAACACCTTGACCGCTTATGCTACCGGGGTGTAGCATAAGCTGGACTTGCGGCGGTTGGAGAGAAAAGCGGCGAGAGCCTGCGGCGTAGTGTGCCGTGGGCTCTTTCTCTACCAGAAGGGGGCTTCGTAGGGCATGGAGATCGAGATCGGCAAGGGAAAAACGGCGCGGCGGGCCTACGGGTTGGATGACATAGCGATCGTTCCGAGCCGGCGCACCCGCGACCCGGAGGACATAGACATCTCCTGGAAGCTGGGGAGTTTGGAGCTGGAGCTACCGTGTCTGGCGGCGGCTCTGGATGCGGCGGTAGATCCTCGGACGGCCGGGATCATCGGGTCTCTGGGTGGGCTGGCGGTGCTGAATTTGGAAGGCATCCAGACGAGGTATGAGGATCCCGGGCCGGTCTTCGAGGAGATCGCCGCTCTGCCTCAGAAGAAGGCGACCCGGGTGATGCAGGAGATCTACTCCGAGCCTATCAAGGAGGAGCTGATCTTCCGCCGGATTCAGGAGATAAAGGATCAGGGGGTCTTGGCGGCGGCTTCCCTGACGCCGCAGCGCGTGGAGCGCTATCACCGGGCTGCGATCGAGGCCGGTCTAGACATCCTGGTGATTCAGGGGACGGTCGTCTCCGCCGAGCACGTCTCGAAGCAGGTGGAGCCGCTGAACCTGATGGAGTTTGTCCCCGAGCTGGACGTGCCCGTGATCGTCGGCGGCTGCGCCAGCTACTCCACGGCGCTGCACCTGATGCGCACCGGGGCGGTCGGTGTGCTGGTCGGGGTAGGGCCGGGGCGCATCTGCACCACCCGCGGTGTGCTTGGTGTCGGGGTGCCGCAGGCCACCGCGATAGCCGATGCGGCCGCAGCGAGGATGCGTCACTACCTGGAGACCGGAGAGTACGTGAACGTGATAGCCGACGGTGGGATGCGCACCGGCGGCGACATCGCCAAGGCCATCGCCTGCGGGGCCGACGCGGTGATGCTCGGCAGCGCGTTCGCCAGGGCGGAGGAGGCTCCGGGGCGCGGCTACTCGTGGGGCATGGCGACCTTCCACCCCACGCTCCCGCGCGGGACCAGGATCCAGACCAAACCGGCCGGCACCATAGAGCAGATTCTGCTCGGACCGGCACACGAGAACGACGGCACGCTGAACCTGATGGGTGCGCTGCGCACCAGCATGGCGACTACCGGATACGCGAACATCAAGGAGTTCCAGAAGGCCGAGGTCATGATCGCGCCGGCGCTGCAGACCGAGGGGAAGCTGGAGCAGATCACCCAGCGGGTGGGGATGGGCTGAGTTTTGATCCTCGTCCTCGACTTCGGCGGCCAGTACGCGCAGCTCATCGCCCGGCGGGTACGCGAGGCGCGCGTCTACTCCGAACTGATCCCCTACGACACGCCGCTGGAGGAGATTCGGTCCAGAGGGCCCGAGGGTATCATCCTCTCCGGCGGGCCGAACAGCGTCTACGAGGAGGGAGCTCCGCGGCTGGACCCCGGGCTCTTCGAGCTTGGCATACCCGTTCTGGGCATCTGTTATGGGATGCAGCTCATGGCGCTGGAGACCGGCGGGAAGGTCGGGAGCGTACAGATCCGGGAGTACGGGAAGTCCGAGCTCGAGGTGATCGAGCCCGGACTGCTGTTGGACGGGACCCCCGACGAGCAGCAGGTCTGGATGAGCCACGGCGACGCCGTTCTGCGGCCCCCGGAGGGCTTCACCGTCACGGCGCGCACCGGATCGGCTCCCGTCGTCGCCTTCGAGAATCTGGAGCGGCGGCTGTTCGGGATCCAGTTCCACGCCGAGGTCCGGCACACGGCCTACGGCATGGAGATCCTGCGAAACTTTCTCTTTGAGGCGTGCGGGTGCCGGCCGGAGTGGACGCCGGTAAACATCGTCACGGATGCGGTCGAGAAGGTGCGGGAGCAGGTAGGAGACGCGAAGGTCATCGCCGGGCTCTCGGGCGGGGTAGACTCGGCGACGGCCGCGATGCTGGTGCACCGGGCGGTCGGGGACAACCTGACGTGCGTCTTCGTGGACCACGGGCTCCTGCGGCAGAACGAGGGCGAGCAGGTCGTGGAGGCGTTCAGGCGCAACTCGGAGGTGCCCCTGATCCACGTGGACGCCCGCCGAAGATTTCTGGACAGGCTGGCCGGGATCACCGACCCGGAGGCGAAGCGCAAGATCATCGGGGAGGAGTTCATCCGCACCTTCGAGGAGGAGGCCCGGCAGATAGAGGATGCCCGGTTCCTGGTGCAGGGCACGCTCTACTCGGACGTCATCGAGAGCGGTACCCGCGACGCCGCCCGCATAAAGAGCCACCACAACGTCGGCGGGCTGCCGGAGATCATGGACCTGGACCTGGTGGAACCTTTGCGCAACCTCTTCAAGGACGAGGTCCGGGTCGTGGCCGCAGAGCTCGGGCTGCCGGACCGGCTGGTGTGGCGGCAGCCGTTCCCCGGGCCGGGGCTCGCGATCCGCATCATCGGGGAGGTTACCGAAGAGCGGCTGGAGATCCTGCGCCGGGCGGATCACGTGCTGCAGGACGAGATCCGCAGCGCCGGATACTACCGCCAGCTCTGGCAGAGCTTCGCCGTGCTCCCGGCCATCCACTCGGTCGGCGTGATGGGCGACGCCCGCACCTACGCCTACCCCATAGTCATTCGGGCTGTCACCTCGGACGACGCCATGACCGCCGACTGGGCGCGCCTGCCCTACGATCTTTTAGAGCGCATCTCCAACCGCATCATCAACGAGGTCCCGGGCGTCAACCGCGTCGCCCTGGATATCACCAGCAAGCCTCCCGGCACGATCGAGTGGGAGTAAGCGGCGGGCGGCTCCGGAGTGCAGGAGCCTAAGCTCGCCCCGCTCGCAGATCGGGCATACGAGGCTCTCTGCCACCGGAGGGGTACCGCTGCGCCTACAGGAGAGTTGCTGTTATGCATGCCGGAGGTGGGACTCGAACCCACACGGCCCATAGGGCCACCGGATTTTGAGTCCGGCGCGTCTACCAGTTCCGCCACTCCGGCAGGTGTGCGACCGGATTATAACACCGGGGAGGGCGGGGGCAGAGATAACGGAAACGGGGAGAGGCTATCCTCTCCCCGCCGTCTTGCTCCCGCTCTGTTCTGGCTCAGGCGCTGCGCGCCTGCTCCTCGTGCCGGCCTTCGGCGAATTCTTCCACGATCTTAGCACAGAATGCCGGCAGGTCGTCCGGTTTGCGGCTGCTCACGAGACCCTGATCCACGACGACCTCTTCATCTACCCAGTTGCCGCCCGCGTTCCGGATGTCGGTCTTGAGCGAGGGCCAGGAGGTTATCGTGCGGCCCTTAAGGACATCGGCCTCGACGAGCGTCCACGGACCGTGGCAGATCACACCCACCGGTTTGGCCTGCTCGAAGAACTCGCGCACGAAGCGAACGGCCTCCTCGTCCATCCGCAGGAAGTCCGGATTGGCGACGCCGCCCGGCAGGACCAGCCCGTCGTAGTCGGAGGCGCTGGCCTCAGAGACCACTCGGTCTACCGGGAACTTGTCGCCCTTGTCCAGATGGTTGAAGGCCTGGATCTCGCCCGGACGCGTGGAGAGTAGCTCCGGAGTTCCTCCGGCCTCCTTTACCGCCTTCCAGGGCTCAGTAAGCTCGATCTGCTCGGCGCCTTCGGGGGCGACCAGAAACGCTATCTTCTTGCCCTGAAGCTCGTTGGCCATCGCTCCTCCTGTAGCTGTTTTTCCGTATCACTTCCGGTTACAAGGAGTTGCTACCCGGATCGAGGACCAGATAAACCTCTCCGGCGCGGAATGGTGCGGCCTAGTAGAATGATACTCGATGGGAGATCGGCCCTTCGAAAGCCACGAGGGAGCGCCTGCGCTGGCGGCGCGGCCGGTCGTGGAGATCCGGGACCTCACCTACAGCTACCGGGGACGGCGGGAGCCGGCTCTGCGCGGTGTGAACTTGGAGATCCGGGAGGGGGAGTTCGTCGTCATCATGGGGCCTTCGGGGGCCGGGAAGAGCACTCTGTGCGCGGCGCTCAACGGCCTCGTGCCGCACTTCTTCCGGGGGAGGATGCAGGGGGAGGTGCGGATCCGGGGACGCTCCACCGGCGAGGGTAGGGTGGGGGAGTTCGCCCGCGAGGTAGGGCTGGTCTTCCAGGACTTCGAGGCGCAGCTCTTCTCCACGAACGTGGCGCTGGAGGTGGCGTTCGGGCCGGAGAACTTCCGGGTGGACCGCGAGGAGATCCTGCGCCGCACGGAGGAGGCGCTGGCTCGGGTCCGGCTGCAGGGCTTCGAGAACCGGCAGCCGGCGACGCTCTCGGGCGGGCAGAAGCAGCGGCTCGCCATAGCGTCGGTACTGGCCATGGAGCCGCACATCCTGTGTCTGGACGAGCCGACGACGGACCTGGACCCCATCGGCAAGCAGGAGGTCTTGCAGATCTCGGCCGAGCTGCGCCGGCGGCGGGACATGACGCTCATCGTGGTCGAGCACGAGACCGAGGAGACGCTGGAGGCGGACCGGATAGTGATCTTGCGGGATGGCGAGGTCGTCTGCGACCGTCCGGCCCGGGAGGTCTTGCGGGATGTGGAGCTGCTGGAGGAGAACCGGGTCATGCCGCTGCAGGTGGCCCGCTTCTTCCACGGGCTGGGGGTGCGCAAGGAGGAGCTGCCGCTCACTCCCCGGGAAGGGGTGAACCAGTTCCGCGAACGGGGCTTCCGGGTGGACGAGCGCTGCTACGAGGAGCTGCTCCGGCGGGACGAGGAGCGCGAGAAGAGCTACGGGGAGCCCCTGATCGAGGTCGAAGAGCTGGCCTTCTCCTACCCCGGCGGCGTGGCGGCGCTGGAGGACGTGAACCTCACGGTGCGGCGGGGCGAGTTTCTGGCCGTGGTCGGGCAGAACGGCTCGGGCAAGACGACGCTGGTTAAGCACTTCAACGGGCTTCTGATGCCCACCCGGGGGTCCGTGCGGGTCGGGGGCGAGGAGACGCGGGAGCAAGGGGTGCGGCTGCTGGGGCGCAGGATCGGGTACGTCTTCCAGAACCCCGACCACCAGATCTTCTCCGACACCGTCTTCGATGAGGTGGCGTTCGGCCCGAAGCTGCGCGGGCTCGGGGAAGGGGAGGTCAAAGAGCGCGTCACGGAAGCTCTGGCCGCCGTCGGGCTGGAGGGTTACGAAGAAGAGGACCCCTTCGGGCTCACGAAGGGGGAGAGGCAGCGGGTGGCGGTGGCCTCCATTCTGGCCGGGCGGCCGGAGGTCGTGATCCTGGACGAGCCGACCACGGGCCTGGACTATGCCGAGCAGCGCTCCATGATGGAGCTGGTCCGGCGGCTGAACGAGTCGGGGTCCACGATCATCGTCGTCACGCACACCATGTGGGTCGTCGCCGAGTACGCGCACCGGGCGGTGGTGATGCGGGACGGGCGGGTCGCGCTCTCCGGGAGCGTGCGCGAGGTGCTCTCGCACGAGAAGGAGCTCGTGGAGGCTTCGCTGCGGCCGCCGCACATAGTCTCGATGAGCAACGAGCTCGGCCACCCCGCGCTCTCGGTCGAGGAGATGCTCTACATCACGGAGAGGGACGGCCGGTGAACCCGTACCTCTACCTCGACCGGGACACCTTCGTGCACCGGTTAGATCCGCGGACCAAGATGTTCCTGCTGCTCGGGGCGTTCGTGCTGGTCTTTATCTACCTCAACCCGCTCTACCAGCTCGCGGTGCTGGCGGTGATCCTGTTCTTCGGTTATCTGGCGAAGATGCTGGTGAACCTCAAGCGCATCTGGTTCATCCTGGTCATGATCTCGGTCATGACCGTGCTCTTGTGGTCCATATTCGGCAGCGGCGAGACGCCGCTCTTCCTCTTCTTCGAGCTGGAGTCGCTGCTCTACGGTCTCGCCATAGCGCTCAGGATAGTGGGCGCGATCATCGCGGGCATGATCTTCCTCTCCACCACGCGCAACGAGGAGATAGCCACCGGTCTGGTGAAGCTCGGGATACCCTACCGCTTCGCCTTCGCCGTCTCGACGGCGCTCCGGCTCGTGCCCACCATAGCCGCCACCGGCTCGACCATCGGGCAGGCCCAGCGCTCGCGCGGCCTGGACCTGGAGAGCGGGAACATAATCCAGCGGATTCGGAAGAACGTCCCGCTTCTGATCCCGGTCTTCGTCTCCACCATTCGCTCCACGAACGTCTTCAGCATGGCGCTTGAGTCCAAGGGGTTCGGCGCGGGCAAAGAGCGCACGTACGTGCTGGAGCTGCACATAACCCGCCGGGACGTTCTGGCGATGGTTCTGTTCTTGCTGGTGCTCGCCGCGGCCCTGGCTATCCGGCTGGCCGGCTACGGCGGTCTGGAGGGGTTCACGCGGTAGGTTCTCTAGAGGAGAGGAGTCTTGAGGTGAGAGAAGTATTCACGATGTGGCGCCACACGCAGATGGTGGTCTTGGTGGCGCTGAGCGCGGCGATCTACGCGGCGGTCCTCATCCCGTTCAAGGGGTTCGTCCTGATTCCCGGTTTTACCGAGATCCGGCCCGCCAACGTCTTCCCGTTCGTGTTCGGGCTCCTCTTCGGGCCGGCCGGGGCCTGGGGCGCTGCGATAGGGAATTTGATCGGGGACTTCTTCGGCACGCTGGGGCTGGGGAGCATCTCGGGGTTCGTGGGGAACTTCTTCCTGGGCCTGATCCCGTACAAGCTCTGGGGCGCTTTCTTCGCCGGCGACCCGGCCCAGACCATCGACTCCCGCAAGAAGCTTATCGGGTTTATCGGGATCGTGATCGCCGCCTCTGCCGCCTGCGCGCTCTGGATCGCCTGGTTTAACGACCTTCTGGGCAACGTGCCGTTCGCGGCTCTGGGCAGCATCATCACGGTGAACAACGCGGTTGCGGGCATCGTGCTGGGGCCGATCCTGCTGCTGGTTCTCTATCCCCGGGTTAAGCGCTGGGGCCTGCTCTGGACCGAGATCATGCACCCCGAAGAGGTCTCGCCTGCCCGGCTGCGGACGCTAGGCAACATCCTGATGTGGGTCGGCAGCGTAGGGGGCATCGTGGTGGGGCTGATCATAGCGCTCGGCCTCTACGAGCAGGGCTTCGCCGCGGCCGGCTTTACCCCCGAGGGCTTCGGCGACGTCGGCGCGCTCGGTATCGGGCTCGGGATGATCCCCTTCCTCGCCCTGATAGTCATCGCCAGCATTATGCTCGGCGGCCGGGAGCAGGTCGTCGCGGAGCAGGAGGGCTCGGGGAGGGTCGTGTAGATGACGAGCTCGGTGAAGGACCTCTCGCTCGCCCCGGGCGGTCACCGGAAGATCGACTGGGCCGCCCGGCACTCTCCGGTCCTGAATGCCGTGCGCGACCGCTACCTCAAAGACGGAACCTTCGAGGGGCTGACCGTCGGGGTCTCGCTGCCCATCGAGGCCAAGACCGCCTACCTTACGGTGGTGCTCGCCGAGGCCGGCGCTGAGGTGGCGCTCGCCAGCCCCGGGCCGTTCTTCGTGCAGGACGATGTTGCCGCCGCGCTCGCCGAGAGGGGCGTCACCGTCTACGCCTCCTCGGACAACCCGCCCGAGGAGGCCGACCGGGAGCTGGAGCGGGTCCTGGATCACGGGCCGGACGTCATTATCGACGACCGCGCCGCCCTGACCCGTCTGCTGCACACCACCCGGCGGCACCTGCTGGGGAAGGTGCGCGGGGCTTCGGAGGAGACGACGAGCGGCGTCGCGAAGCTGCGGGCGATGCAGGACCAGGGCGTGCTGGAGATCCCCACCATCGCCGCCAACGACGCCCGCTGCAAGTACCTCTTCGACAACCGCTACGGCACGGGCCAGTCCACGATCACGGCCATCATGCAGAACACGAACCTCATGCTCGGCGGCAAGCGGCTGGTCGTGGTCGGCTACGGCTGGTGCGGCAAGGGCATCGCCCGCTACGCCGCGGGCCTGGGAGCGCGCGTCACCGTCTGTGAGGTGGACCCGGTGCGCGGCCTGGAGGCCTACGCCGACGGCTTCGACGTGTTGCCCGCTCTGGAGGCTGCCGGATTCGGGGAGATCTTCATAACCGCTACCGGCGGGAGGCACGTGCTCGCGCGGGAGCACTTCGAACGGATGCGGAACGGGGCCATCCTGGCCAACGCCGGGGGCGTAGACGTGGAGATAGACGTGGACGCTCTCGGCGAGCTCGCCCGCAAACGCTACGAAGCACGGCGGAACGTCGAAGCGTTCGTCATGCCGGACGGCCGGGAGCTGCACCTCGTGGGGCGCGGGATGGTCGTCAACCTCACGGCCGGAGATGGCCACCCGGTGGAGATCATGGACCTCACCTTCGCCATCCAGGCCCTCTGCGCCCACCACCTGGCCAACCGCCGGCAGACAGAGCCCGGGGTGCACCTGCTCCCCCGGGAGATAGACGACCGCGTGGCCGGGATCAAACTGCAAACCCTCGGAATGGGGGTGGACAGGCTCACGCCACAGCAGGAAGAGTTCCTGCGAGAGTGGCGCGAATAGCCTACACGGCCCGGCGATTCGTTGGTAAAATCTGACCGGTCGCTCGTGGTGACCGTAGCTCAGCTGGTAGAGCATCGGATTGTGGCTCCGAAGGTCGCGGGTTCGAGCCCCGTCGGTCACCCTCCCAAATCCCCTGTAAATCGCAGGAAAACGAGAGAGGCCGGGATCGCTCCCGGCCTCCAGTACACCAGTTTTACACCAGCTGAGATGCTACTTCTACCTCAAGGAGGTATCGACCGTCCTGAGGGATGGCGATTGCGTTGGAGATCTGCACCGTGCCGATCTCATTAGCAAGAGCAAAGGCCACTTCCCGGCCTTCCTCGTCAAGCAGTGATGCTATGAAGTTGGCTTGGCCCTGGTGGGTTATCTCGAAGACTGAAAGTCCTTGCTGGAGTTCGAAGTAAGCGTGAAGCGCGGTAAGCGTCCCATCCTCCTTCTCCCTCCCATCCCCCGGTGTTCTCGTGGGTCCCCTGCGAGATCTACTACGAAGACTAGGGAGGTTGCTATCGCCAGACTCAAGAAGACTCAGGCAAGTCGGCTGTCACGTGCCGCTCATGCGGGTGGGGTCGGACCTCATGGCGGCGGCGCTGTCACTCGCTGGAGCGAGGCCGCACGAGGCCAGGATGGGGTGGCTGCCGAGTTCGGTCGGGGGCTGTACTGCAAGCGCAAGGATGATGTAAGGAACCCGAAGTAAGGAGTAAGGACATGAACGAAGAGAGAAAGCCGGTCGGCCCGAAGGTCACAGTGGCTACCGCAGCCGTCACGATCCCGGTGTTCACGTTGGGGCAGTTCGGCATAGAGCTCACGCCGGAAGTTGCCGCGGCGATCGCCACGCTCCTCGTGTTCGGGACGGGCTACCTCAAAAGTGAGTAAGTGTCCCCACAACACCGCTGTATTCTCCCGTACTCCTAGCAGCTGGCTATACAGCTGTCCTGCCTGCGAGCTCGTGGGCAAAGGCGAGCGCGCAAGGATCGCTCACAGAGAGTTCCAGCGTGTGGCCCACCGCCGGCACGTGGAGAGCCCGATGGGGCGCCAGCGGACCGGGGAGAAGTCCACTCAGCAGGAGTAGGTCGTCTTCGCTTATTCGCCAGAGGGGACGGCAGCAGGCTGCTCTTCGTGCGGCGGCCGGAGGTAGTTAGCGGAATGGTCGACGCACCTGCCGATGTGCCCGCCGTCGCACGAGGCGCTACGGGTAACGGCCTCTGACGACAGAGCGCACGTCGAGGATGAGACGCAGGAGTTTCATGAGCTCGCGCACGAGGCCCCTTTCTTCTCTCTGACGACCTTCAGCTGCTTGTTCTCAGCCACGGCCTCGCGCACCAACATCTCTATGACCTGGGCCTGGGAGACGTGCCACTCCTCGGAGATCTCGCGCAGCATCTTAAGGACCTCCGAGTCCAACCGGAAGTTTCGGGACTCCTTCGGCACCTCAGCCCGTCTCCAGCGTCAGCGTGTTCGTCTGAGCACCCTTGCTCCGAGTGCTCAGGTAGAGCACCTCAATGCCGACCAGCCTCCCGTGCTCGTCCAGATCTAGTATCACCCCATCCTCTATCTCCCGCGTCTCCCGGACTTCTTCGTCGGAGACGTAGACGTAGAGGGCGTCCGCCTCCCGGTCTACCGTAACTCTCATACCTCTCATGCCTCCTTTGCGTTCACTATACCCGCACTCGCCGGTCAGGGTAGAGAGACACCACCCGGCGCGGCGCAGCCTCCTCATTAACCACCACCCGCAGCACCCGCCCCGCCCGGATGTTCCGCCCCTCCCGAAAGCGCATCGCTTTCAGGTAATGGACCACGCCACGCTCCGGGTGCGGCTCCACCTGGTCGGGGAAGAGGATCGTGTCGAGGATGACCTCTTCGGAAACGTCTCGTCGCTCCATCCTCTGTGCCGCGTGTATGGTGAAATCAATCTCCATACCCATAGTGTAACACATATGCGCCACATATCAACACATAGCAAGAAGGTTTTACGGAGGTTTTTCGGTGGAGGATTTAGCAAGGCTGAGAGAAGCCTTCCGCGCGGGCGCACTCCTGGCCGGAACAGGTGCGGAGGGAGCGGATCATGCGGTGCAGCGTCCGGGGCATTCGGGGAGACATGTTGTGGTGGATCGAGTGCATCTGGTATGAGTCGCGCCTGAGTGTGTACGGTTCGCGCTCGCGGGTTTGGAGCTGGACGATGTAGGAGAGGTGCACGGTCCTCAACTTACCGTCGAGACCATGCTGGCCTTCCTTGTAGCCGTTGTCTGTGGTGAGGATTGTCGTATCGCGAGTCCCACTGGTGGGATCGGTGGGGCGCGTGGAATGGGGAGAAGATGAAGAATGGTCTGTCGTCTGCTGCCTCGATGAACGGAACGGGTTGGTGCGATCCCGGACATAGCGGGTGCCCAGAGGCTCATCTACCTGTACTACCTCGTCGTTGATGTTGTACTGGTTGAGCCGGAGGCGCTGGTCTTTGGCTCCGAAGGTCGCGGGTTCGAGCCCCGTCGGTCACCCTCTTGATCTCCCTTTAGATAAGCCGGGTCGCTCGAAAAGCCACTACCTTCTGGCTTCGCCGGCTGAAGGTTGTGGCCTATGCCATATCAGATACGGCAATGTCTTCGTCCAAAGGGTGGACCGGTCGCCGGACGTGCCGGAACGGCAGGCGCTTGAGGTTCTCCGCGCATGGTCCTGGCAGGTCGAGTGTGTAGCTCGCTTTGGCTATGGGATCGTAGGCCCTGCGGTGGCCGGCGGCTGCTTTGATGTTGATGACAAACAACTCCTCCGGGTTGATGCCCTGGCTTCTCCACTGCGCGAGGTCGAATGGTGGGGTCTTGCGACTGGTGACGAGCACAACTACGCCGCCGCAGCGGACCAGCACGCACGCTCCCATGTCTATCTGCCGGCCAGACATGGAGGCCAGGTGGCTTCGCGGGTCCTCCAGACTGAATCGCCCGCTGGAGTGTCCGAGCACCTCAACCTCTACCGGGAGCGGTTCGGCCCCGATAGCGCCGCTCTTGCCGCCGAGCAGGATCTGCTGCCGGTGCCCCGGCTGCTTTCTCGATAGAGAAGCGACCGTTTCCGGATCGTTTATGACCACGCCCGCCTCTTGGATCCCGTGCTCCAGCAATGCCGCAAGTACTCTGGTGTTGTCGCCCGGGGCGCCTCCGCCCACGTTATCTGAAGGTTCAACGAGAAGTACGGGACCTTCGTCATGTTCCTTGAGCCTCCTCATCGCCTCCTCAAGGGAGAGCCCCTCCATCTGGGCCGACGAGCGCAATGACACCGCCAGTTCGGCCAGTTCTTGCAGCCGGCGCCTGGCCCGGGCGGGATCGCCCAACGTTACCGCCGAGAGGCACACCCCTGCCTGCGGCACGTCAGCGAAGGGGAAGCCTCCGAACACGTTGACCGCGATAACCTCCGGATACTCGCGCTCTGTCCTCCGGGCACTCTCTTCCAGGGCGCGCATCGGCCCGGCCGACGTGCCGGTCGCAGTGGGCGGCCAGAGCAAGGGCACGCGCACGCGCACCGCTACGGGCTTCTCTCCGGATTGCATCAACCGGTCCAGTAGCAGCGCGGCGTTCACCGCGGCTTCCTTGGCGTCAATGTGAGGGTTCTCCCGGTAGGCTATAAGACCATCGGCGAAAGCGGCCATCTCCTCGCTGAAGTTGGCGTGGAGATCCAACACCCCGCAAACAGGTTTGCCCGTAAGAGCCTCCATCCCGCGCAGGCGCCGCAGGATCTCGCCCTCTGCATCCTGGAACGATTCGGTAACCATCGCACCGTGCAGAACGAGACAGACGCCATCTATGCCATCCCTCGCATACCCCTCCACGCGCTCCCGGACTTGCTTCCAGAACGTCTCGACGACCTCATCGGCGACGGTCGGACCCGGAGCAGCCCTCAGATCCACCGCAGGCAGAACCTCCCACCTCCGTTTCCTGGCAACCTCAAGAACACCCGCCATCGGCGAGAAATCCCCTTCGGAGCCCAGGATCTCCTCCCCGACTGTTGTCTCGAAGTCCTCGAGCGTGGTTCGCCCGCCTAAGAACGTGTTCGTTTCGTGATAGATGCCGGCTATCAGAACCCTCTTGCCCACGCCCTGCCTCCTCTCACATCACGCCGCCGGAATCCGACTCTTGGACACATAAAAACTCAGGCTCGCCTTCCTTCGGATGAAGGGCAAAGCTTACTCTAACAGCCCGTTTGTTTCTTCTCAATACTAGCCAGTTTCGTTCGAAGAAACCAAATAGAGGTCGAGGGGCTACGCTCCGGATACACGGCTGGTATACTCCGGGTGCTCTTTGAGAAAGTATTGTTTCGTGTCGTGGTACGAAGGAGTGCGGTGATGTCGGAAAGAGCGGCGTCTGGGGGGGCTTACATAGTCAAGCCGGTGTACAAGGCACTCAACGTGTTGCGATGCGTGGGGGAGCATGGCGGTCGGCTTACCCTGACGGAGGTGAGTCGGCTCACGGGTCTGCACAAGACGACGGCGTACAGGTACCTTCATACCCTGGCGGAGTGCGGTTTCGTAGCGCATGATCCCAGGACGGACACTTACGGGCTCGGGATGCGGGTTTGGGAGCTGGGCCGGCTCGTCAGCGGGGATATGCGGGTGCGGGAGGTGGCGCTGCCCGTCATGCGAGAGTTGCGGGACGAGTTCAACGAGACGGTGAACTTGGGGATCCTGGACGGAAAGGAGATCGTTTACGTCGAGATGCTCGAGAGCGGGCACGCGCTGAGCATGCGCGCTAGAGTGGGGGGGAGAGATCCGGCCTACTCTACCTCTCTGGGCAAAGCCATCCTCGCCTTTCTGCCGGAAGAGGAGCAGCGCTACCATCTGCCCTCCCGGCTCTCGCCCCGTACCGGCCGCACGCACACCTCCCTCAAGGCGCTTAGAGACGACCTGAGCGCGACCCGGCGGCGGGGTTTCGCGCTGGACAACGGAGAGAATGAGGAGGACGCCCGCTGTATCGGGGCGCCTGTCTTTGATCAGAGCGGCTCTGTGGTGGCTGCCATCAGCGTCTCGGCTCCGGCGAGCCGGCTGCCGGATGAGCTGCAGCCCCGGGTGGCCGCGGCCGTTATGAAGGCCGCGGAGACTATCTCGGAGCGTCTGGGATATCCGGAGCTGAGAGACAATGCTCCGGGAGACCGGCGTTACTCCTCCGGGAGATAGGCGAGCGGGAAGGCGCTGTCTCTGTAGCATCGGCGGCGAGATCGGTTCAGAGTATGCCGTACTTCTCGTAAGCCTCCATTATCCCCATGCCGTTCTGAAGAGCCCGCTTCATGCTGTCCTCCCCGCTCGCCTTCTCAAGCGCGCGCGGCAGCACCTGGTCTGCAACCTCCGCCGGGATGACCACCACGCCGTCATGGTCTCCGAAGACGATGTCGCCGGTCGCTACTACCGCGTCGCCGCAGCGAATGCGCCCGCCGTGAGCGATGACCTCCGCCCGGCCCTTGGAATCTAACGGGCTGTATCCTCTGGCGAACACGGGGAACCCCATCCTCATGATCGCAGCGCTGTCCCTGGTCAGACCGTCTATCACGGCGCCCCTGGCACCCTTACTTGCCGCGGCCGTGCTTAGCAGCTCGCCCCACAGCCCGCAGCTGGTTGAACCATTGGTCGTGGCCACGACTACGTCACCGGCCGAGAGGCTGTCCACGGCTTCGAGCTCCTTGAGGTATGGCTCCTCAGGCATCTCATAGACGTCAGTAGCCAGAATAGTATAGGCACGCCCAACCAGCGTGTAGGAGGGATCTACCGGCCTTACGTCATGGCTGAGCGCCTGCCATCTGAACCCCAGGTCGTCCAGAATGTCCGCGATCACCGCGCTGTAGAGCTTCTCCTGCATGGCGGCGAAATCTATGCGCCTCTCCGCATCTCTCACTCGAACGCCTCCCCTTCCTCGCAGCTAAACCTTACTCCCCAACCCACCAGCGGCTGCAGTGCCGCGCTGCTTAGTACACCACCAGCCCGTCGATCTCTTGATGCGAAACTCCATTTTCTTGACGAGAAACACAATGGTTAGTAATCTACTGGCGAAGGAGAGATCCGTCAAGGTCTCTTGCGGGTGTAAGGCAGGGCTTGCTCCGTAAGGAGGTGGGGGCTGAAGAGTTGCAACGGGGGTGGGGAAGCGGAACATCTGCTGCAAGGGGGCCATCGCTTTGGGGAGATCGGGAGTCGTGAGAATTTCTCCGGTGGTGCTGGCGGCCGGTTACTTCCTCTCTTCTGCTCCTCTTGCGAACACTTCGGGCTTCCGATCCCACGCTCGTTTGTGGACTACCGGCGAAGTTTTTTGTGAATGGAGGTTATATGGGAAGAGACGAAGCTAGCCGGTTGAGCCGGAGGGAATTTCTGACCCGGAGCGCATGCCTCACGGCTGCCCTGGGGGTATTCGGACCGCTTTCGGGATGTGGAACGGGCCAGCAGGAGGCAGAGCAGGGTCCTGGCGAGGAGTTTACCGGCGCGCTCTCTGTGCTTATGGGGTCGCACATGGAGCCCGTGCGGGAGGTCGCCCGGATGTACGAGGGGGAGTACGGGGTAGAGCCGCAGATCGAGGAGGTTACGACCCCGGATCTGCGAAGCAAAGTTACGACGGCTTTCCTCGCGCGGCGGTCGCCCTGGGACTCCGTATTTCTGACGGCCGAGCTGGGAGCCGAGGTCGCCGACAAGGGCTGGCTCGTCGAGGCGACCGAGATGATCGGGCGCGTTCGCGAGCAGGGCACGCTCGTAGAGCGCTCGCTCGGCGCCGCCACCTACGAGGGGACGATCTACGCCGTTCCCTGGACCATCGGTTGTCCCATCCTGCACTGGAACAAGAGGTTGCTGGCTGACGCGGGCCTCGATCCGGAGGCGCCTGCCGAGTGGCATAGGACGCCGAATTCCTGGGACACGATGGTGGAGTTCGCCAGAGAGGTGACCGACGTGGACCGCAACATATACGGGCTCACTGACGCCTGGGCCGGAACTCACGTGCTCTGGACGTGGGGCAGCCTGCTGCAGATGCACGGTGGAAGCTTCCTGGACGAAGACGGCCAGCCGGCCATGAACAGCGAGGCCGGGATTGCGGCGACGGAGAAGCTGGTCGATCTCCTGCACACCCATGAGGTGATCGACCCGGCCGTGACGACGTACACCTGGGTCTTTGACGCCTCGCCGGGCTTCCTTAACGGCAACCGCGCCTTCTTCATTACCTGGCCTTTTATCGCCGATCTCGCGAGCTCGGCTGAGGATTCCAACATTGCGGGTGAGAACGGTTTTGCGCCCAACCCCGCTGTGGAGACCAGCGCTTCGGTAGATGGCTCCGAGTACTTCGCCGTCCCCGTGTACTCCGAGAACGAGGACGAGGGTTGGCGGTTCATCGAGCTTCTCTCGTCGCTCGAAGGCCAGAGGGTGGTCGCAGAGTCCGGATGGGCTCCGATCCACGCTGAGTTGTTGGAGGACGAGGCGCTCTTGGAGAGGTTTCCATTCTACGCAGCGATCCGCCAGTCGTACGAGTATCCTGTAGATGGGGGGTGGTCGCCGGATAGGCCCGTGTGGGCGGAGATACTCGCGAACCAGATCTCGGAGGCTCTCGGCCGGCAGAAGTCGCCCAGGGAGGCGATGGACGATGCGGTGAGGAGGATCCGGGAGCGGAGGGAGGAGGGACAATAAAGGGCGGGCGAACGACCCGGAGGGCGGTGAAGGGGCGTCGGGATGCGCCTGCGCGGATAGCTCCGGCGGCCCGGCCCAGGCGAGGACGGGTTCGGCCTGAGACGTGGCTTGCGGTCGCGTTCATCGCTCCGACGATCCTGATCGTTTGCGGGGTCTACCTCTATCCGGCGGTCGCCACGCTGCTGTACAGCTTCTCGGAGCTTGAGGTAGCCAGTCTGCGCATCGATCGTTTCGTCGGGCTGGAGCACTTCCGCGGTGCCGTGGCCAGCGAGGAGTTCAAAGCGGTGGTCCTGCGCACCCTCTACTTCGGGCTGATGGTCGTAGTTCTCACGACCGTTCCCGCGTTCCTGATCGCGTTGCTGCTCAAGGAACGCTTCCGGGGCCGCAACTTCCTGCGGGTTATCGTGCTGCTCCCCTGGGCGCTCCCGCCGGTGGTCTCGGGCGTGCTCTGGAGCCAGATGTTCCACGCCGACTTCGGGTTTATCAACGGGCTCATACGGACCGCCGGGGGGGAGGGGAACATCATCTGGCTCGGAGATCCGGTTCTCGCCCTCCACGCGGTCATCATTGCCGAGGTGTGGCGTTGGATCCCCTTCGCCACGCTCTTCATCCTCGCCGGCCTGCAGACGATCCCGCCCGAGACCTACGAGGCGGCGTCCGTCGACGGAGCAAACGCCTGGCAGAAATTCCGCTACCTTACCGTGCCGCTCATGTGGCCGATACTGCTGCCGGTTACTATCTTCATGTTCGTGTGGGCGATGAAGGCGTTCGACACTATCTTCGTGCTTACGCAGGGTGGTCCCCGGATGGGAACGACGACGTTGAACTACCTCGTGTACCGCCAGAGCTTCCAGGAGTTCTCCTTCGGGCAAGCTGCGGCTACCGCATACATTCTCTCTCTGCTCACGTTGCTGGTGATCGCCGTTCTCGCCTTCTTGCGCTGGCGGGCGAGGATCCGGAGCGGGGAGGTGGCGTCGTGAAGGCGCTGCGCAGGCTCTGGGTCTACCCGGCGGCCCTCGCCGTCCTGGTCGTTATCGCTTTCCCCCTGTACGGCGTCGTGCTCACGAGCATCCAGCGAGAGCAGGATATCCGGTCGCGGGACGTTAACTTCATCCCTCGTTACATCGAGCTCGGTCACTACCAGGCCGTCCTGGATCCGGGACACATAGTCCCAATCAGGGAGGCGATGATGAACAGCTTCACCGTCTCTGTGCTGACGGCCGTGATAGCCGTGGCGCTCGCCCTCCCGGCGACATACGCTCTGTACAGGCTTCCGTTGCCCGGGCGCTCTTACATACTCGCCGGGCTGGTTTCGATCTACCTCCTGCCCACGATCCTCTTCGTGCTGCCGCTCTACGTGCGGGCGGCGCAGTTCGGGCTCCTCGACACCTTCACCGGCCTCGTAATCCCCTACGTGGCATTCATTTTGCCGTTTATGGTCTGGATCCTCGGCGCCTTCCTCAAGGCGATTCCGGTACAGATCGAAGAGGCAGCGATGATCGACGGTGCCAACCGCCTGCAGATCCTCGTCCGCGTCGTGCTGCCTCTGATGAAGCCCGGCATCGGGGCCGGGCTCCTTATGGGCTTCATCCTCGCGTGGATCGAATTCCTGACGCCGCTGCTCTTCACCCGGGAACTCAGGATACTCACGGTTACCCTCGGTCTGTACAGGTCCACCTACGAGATCGAGATCGGCCAGCTGGCGGCGGCCGCCGTCCTGACGGCGCTTCCCCTCATAGTCCTTACTGTCGTCTTCCAGCGGGCGATCTCGCAGGTGATCACCACGGGAGCTGAGCGATGAGATCAATCGTGAGAATTTGGCCGTTCGACAAGGAGGTGTTTGAGTGAGCGTTCTCCTGGCTGACCGAACCTGGCCGGAAGTCCGCGAGGCGATCGAGCGGGGAACCGTCTTCGTGGTCCCCATAGGGGCGACCGAGCAGCATGGAGGGCATCTGCCCCTGGAGACCGACTGGCGTCTGTGCAGCGTGGCGGCCGAGCGGGCGTGCCGGCTCGCCGCAGAAGAGGGAGTGCCGGCGCTCGTCACGCCTCCGATCTGGACCGGGTTCTCTCCCCATCACATGGATTTCCCCGGCAGCGTCACGCTGGAGCTCTCGACCTTCATCGAGCTGGTAAGCCAGGTGGCGCGTAGCCTGTGGCACCACGGGGCGCGCAAGATCCTGCTCCTGAACGGCCACGGGGGCAACGCTAACTTGCTCCGATCAGCCGTGCAGCAGCTGCGCTTTCAGCACGGCGTGCGGGCGGCGGCGGCCAGCTACTGGGACTTCGTGCTCCCTAAGATCACCGGGTGGCGCCGCTCGAGACCGGGGGGGATAGACCATGCGTGCGAGATGGAGACGGCCTTGATGCTTGCGGCGCGTCCGGAGCTCGTGCGCGAAGAACACGCTCGTGACGCAACCTGGTTTCCCAACTCCGATTTTCTGAGTGGAGATCTCGCCGTCGGCGCTCCGGTCGCGGTGACCTTCGCCTTCTCCGAGCTCACCGAGGATGGCATCCTGGGCGATCCCACGGCGAGCACGGGCGAGCGGGGCGAGGAGCTGCTGGCGGCAGTAGCCGAGCGAATCGCCGCCTTTATCCGGGAGTTCTACGGTTGGGACTGGGACAGACCGCAGACTATCTAGGAGGTGCGATGACCGAAGTTTCGATCTGGACCTACCCGTGGGACCTCGCCGACGAGGGTGTTGGCGAGGCACTGAAGACGATGCGGGATCGGGCCGGAGCTACCGGAGTGAACGTAGCAGCGGTCTACCACGCCGGCAAGTTTCTGCACGTCCACAACCCCAAACGACGCGTGGTCTTCCCGCGCTCGGGAACGCTGTACTTCCGTCCCGATGCGAGCTGGTACGGGCGGCTGCGCATCGAACCGCCGGTTTGGGAGGGAGCCGGCGGTTTCTGGACAGAGCTTCGCAACGAGGCTGATCGGCTGGGGCTCGAGGTTACGGCGTGGACACTCTGTCTACACAACAGCGGCGTCGGGTTTGCTTACCCGGACTGCGCGGTCGAGAACGCCTTCGGCGACCGCATCTACACCGACCTGTGCGCCAACAACCCGGATGTCCGGGCGTACCTCGTGGCCGTCGCCCGGGACATTGCCGCGAACGTAGCCCCCGACAGGCTCCTGCTTGAGTCGCTGGAGTACATGCCTTTCAGGCACGGCTACCACCACGAGGTGATCGGGGTCCCGACCGGCCCGACCGTGGACTTCCTCATGAGCCTCTGCTTCTGTCCAAGCTGCCTGGAGGCGGCTTCAGAGAGGGATGTAGACCTCGTCTCCGTGCGCGGGTGGACGCGCGAGACGCTGGACCGGCACTTCGCCGATCCCTTCGCCGGAATTCCCGAGATGAGCTGGGCGGAGCTGCACGAAGCGGCCGGCGGCGAGTTCTCCGGTTTTCTGAAGCTGCGGCAGGACGCTCTAGTCTCACTGCTCACCGATATCGCCGGTGCGGTTAGGGAGTCCTCGCCGGCACGCCTGGCCCTCCTGGATTTCGGACCGCTCTACCCGAACGGCCCCGACGGCCGCGCATGGGAGAACGGCGTCGACATCTCCCGGCAACTCCCGCTCATCGACGAGATACACCCGACCTTCTACTTCGCTGACCCTGGATTACACCGCCAGAAAGTGAGGCAGTACGTCGAGCTGCTCGCCGGCGAGAAGCCGATGGTCGCCGCAATCCGGGCGATCTTACCCCAGACGGATTCGGAGGAGAGCCTGCGCCGGCAGCTGGAGCCGCTTGCGCCCCACGCGGCCGGTTTCTCCTTCTACAACTACGGCTTCATGCCGCTCCCGGCTCTGGACTGGATCGCATCCGCAGCGAGGACGGTGTCCGCCATATGAGACCGCGCGTCGACATACTCATCCAGCCCTTCTGTCTCCGGTTCAGCCTGCACGAGGACGAGGTCGTCTACCACGTGGCCGGCAGCGCGGACATGCAGCTCGACCGGATGGAGGCTTTATTCGGGGTCGATCCCGGACGCCAGACCCTCTTCGACGCCAACCTCGGCTTCCTGCCGGTAGCGACCACCGCCCTCATCAGGGGCGAGCGCAACATCCTGGTCGATCCGGGCAATCATCATGTGGGCTTCTACGGGACGCTGGGGCTTGCCCTGCGCCGGTTCGGCCTAGGCTTCGAGGACGTGGATCTGGTCGTCTGCACCCATTCCCACCACGACCACATGTCGAGCATCTTCACCCTGCGAGGAAAAGAGCTCGTGATCGGCGAGGGCGAGCTGGACTTCGCGCGGGAGCTGTACGGTGCCGAGGAGACCGGCGCCCGCCTGTCCACCATGGGAGCGCTAACCGAGGTTCCCGCCGGCGGCGAGCTTGAGCTCTGCTCCGGCGTGACCGCTGTAGCAACGCCGGGGCACACCCCCGGACACATCAGCTTGCTGGTCGATGGCGGCGAGGAACGAACGGTCGTCGCCGGAGATGCGGTGATGACCCGCACCGAATATCTCGAACGTCGCTTCTCTCACTGGTACACGGAGGAGCAGCTCAAGCAGCTGAACGCAAGCCTCGACCGCCTGTACGCCTGGGAGCCCGGCCTGGTCCTCCCCGGGCACGACCGGGCGTTCCGGCCGGAGAGCGATGGCTGAGAACACCTTGCGCGCCGCAGTCATAGGTGTTGGGATGATCGGCACGCTCCACGCTCGCGTCTACCGGGATGATCCCCGGACGGAGCTGGTCGCCGTAGTGGACGTAAACGAGGAGCGGGCGCGCGAGGTCGGCACCGAACTCGGCGTTCCCTGGTACGCCAGCGTCTCCGACATGCTCGCTCAGGAGGAGATAGACGCGGTCACGGTTGCGACGCCCGAGCAACATCGCTACGATCCGGCCGTGGCTTGCGCCAGGGCTGGCAAGCACCTCTTGCTCGAAAAACCCCTCGCCCCGACCCTGCCCGAGGTGGACCGGCTTATCCTGGAGGTCGAGAAGACCGGGGTTACGACGATGGTCAACTTCATCCTCCGCTCCGATCCCCGGTACGTGCGGGCCAAGTGGGCGATGGGCGACGGGACGGTGGGGGAGCCCTGCACGATCTTCGCTCGCCGCAGGGGGACCTCCCTCGGCGCGGAAGTGTACGGGCCGTGGACCGACCTGCTGATCTCGACGGCGATACACGACCTCGACGTCATGGTGTGGCTCAACGAGTGCGCGGTCGAGCGCGTGTACGCCGAAAGTGTGGTCAAGCGGTCTGCCGAATGGGGGCGCGAGGATGCAGTCGCTGCCGTGCTGCGCTTCGCCAACGGTGCCGTGGGACTCCTGGAGACCAGCTGGGTCCTGCCGCCGAACGTACCCGCTCCTCTCGATGCCGCGCTGGAGGTCGTCGGCACGGGCGGCGGGGTCTTCATCGAGGGCGCGAATCACGGTCTCGCTATCGCAGACTCCGAGGGTTACAAGTTACCGGACCTGGCCAACTGGCCGGCAGGGCGAGAAGGCGTGGAAGGGGCTCTCCGGGCGAGCATCAGCGCCTTTATCACCTCGGTTCTGTACGGTGAGCCTCCGGTCATGAGCCTGCGTGAGGCACGCTACGCGCAAGAGATAGTCGAGGCACTGAAGATCTCTATACGGCGTGGCGCTCCCGTGAAGCTCCCACTGGAAGGCGGAGGCCAGGCTGATTGAATGAGACACCGGGAGGCAGATTCTGTTGCACCCCAAAGTGCTGTTTCTCATCGGCTGTGTCGCTGCCGTGTTCGGACTGACGGGATATGTATCGGCAGATCCTGAGGAGCTCCCGTCCGAGCAGATCTAGACGGGAGAGTGAACGATCATGTATATGCAGGAGATGTATATGCAGGAGATGTTTTCGCTTCGGGGCAAGACAGCACTCGTTACGGGGGCACGAACAGGGATGGGTCAGGCTATTGCGATCGGGCTGGCGAAGGCAGGGGCGGATCTCATCCTTCTGGGACGCCGGCCCGATATGCAGGAGACCCGAACGCTCGTGACCGAGACCGGTCGACGCGCAGAAACAGTGGTCCTGGATCTCTCCGATCCCGATCTCGTTCAGTGGAGAGGGAGAGAGATCGCAGAGCGCTACCGAATCGACGTGCTGGTGAACAACGCGGGTATCATAAGGCGGGAACCGGCCATCGAGTTCTCGCGGGAGAGCTGGGATAGCGTAATCCAGACGAACCTCAGCTCCCTGTTCCTGCTCACGCAGCCTATCGCCCGCCCGATGCTCGAGCGGGGCGAAGGGAAGATAATCAATGTCGCTTCGGTTCTCTCTTTCCAGGGAGGCATCAACGTTGCCTCGTATGCTGCGAGCAAGCACGCGGTCGCCGGCCTTACCAAGACCCTGGCCAACGAGTGGGGACCATACGGTGTGCAGGTTAACGCCATAGCACCGGGATACATAGAGACGAAGAACACCGAACCATTGCGCAGAGACGAGGAGCGCAACGCCTCCATACTCGCCCGCATTCCTGCAGGCCGCTGGGGCAAACCGGAGGATATATCAGGAGCCGCCGTCTTCCTGGCTTCCCGGGCCTCCGACTACGTCAACGGACACATCCTCGTCGTCGACGGAGGATGGCTGGCCCGGTGAGCTGCCAGCGTAGGGCAGGCTCTTCCCGGAGAAGCGCAACCACAAGCGGACTGGGACCGAAGCAGGTGGGGTTGCTTGTAGGTGCGGGCGTAGCTCCCACAAAGATAATCATGGGGTATCTGGGCTTCGAAGAAGACGGTCGCTTTATCGTCTTCGATTCCCGGATCACAGGGGAATGCCCAGGGCGCGTGCTGCGACGCAGCGAGGCCCGCTAAAGAACTCCTCTGGGAGGAATCTCACTTTGTAGTTGACTTCCTTGCGGAGTAATCCTAGAATGTAGAAAAGCTTTTCTGAAAAGCTTTTCTATAAGCGAGGGTAGGATGAATATCAGGGACGTAGCACAGAGGGCAGGGGTCTCCATATCCACGGTCTCCAGGGTGTTGAACGACACCGGCTATCCGGTCAAGCCGGAGACCCGGCAGAGGGTACTGGAGGCCGTAGAGGAGCTGGGCTTTCGGCCCAATGATCTTGCCCGAGGGCTGCATCTCAAGAGGACCCGTACGGTGGGGTTGGTGATCCCGGACATCACTAACCCTTACTATCCGGAGCTGGCTCTCGGCGTTGAGGCTACTGCGTCGGGAGAGGGGTACTCGGTAATCTTCTGCAACACCAACCGGCGGGCCGAGAAGCTGGAGCACTACGTAGATGTGCTGCTGCAGAAGCGGGCGGACGGCATCATCATCGCCGGGGGAGGGACGGATTTCAGTCCGGTCTCTCAGGTGCTCTCGGATTTCGATATCGAGGCGGCGGTGATTGGGAGGCACAACCTGCCGTTCCCGTCGGTGCAGATAGACAACGTGGGGGCTGCTTATGAGGCTACTTCGCATCTGGTAGAGCTGGGGCATGAGCGCATAGCGTTTATCAGTGGGCCGTTGAGCCTGACCAGTGTGCAGGACAGGCTCAACGGATACAGGGAAGCCCTTCGGAGGCGGGGCATCGAGCGCGATGACCGGTTGGTGCGTGAGGGTGACTTCCAGCCGGAGAGTGGCTACTCGGCGGCGCGCTCCTTGCTACAGGGGAGCGTAAGGCCGACGGCGATCTTCGCGGCTAACGACCGCATGGCTATAGGGGCCATGGCTGCGGCCTTTGATCTCGGCATGGAGGTGCCGGAGGAGGTCTCCATCGTCGGTTTCGACGACATCACTATGGCTTCGTACGTGCGGCCCGCGCTTACTACCGTTTCGCTGCCGGGTTACGAGATGGGGGCATCCGCGATGCGGCTGATACTGAAGCTTATCTCCGGAAAGGAATGTCCCCGGGTTACTTGGTTACCTGCAGAGTTAGTGGTCAGGGATTCCTCCGGACCGCCGCCGCGGTCTGACGGATCGCCAATCAGGAAGGGAGGGGTGGAAGACAAGATCTAGAGGCAGTTTTTCCGGCTGGCCCTGGAAGCACACAGAGGAGATGAAGGAGGAAGAGTGGACTATCGGACGAACGATGCGGGTGCCGCGCGCAAGCACAACCTGCTGACCATGTCTTACGCTGAGGTTGAGGAGAGGCTTCAGGAGGACGGTCAGGACGTGGTGCTCGTCCCGCTCGGGAGCACGGAGAAGCACGGGGCTCACATCCCGCTCGGGACGGACAGCTACGTGACCATGGAGGTGGTAGAGCGCACGGCCGAGGCAGCCGATGTCATGTACTCGCCGCTGATGCCGTTCGGGTACTCGCCGCACCACATGGGCCGGCATCTGGAGGGGGCCGGGACCATTACGCTCGCCGCCGAGACCTACCGCCGGGTGATGCACGATGTGGCGCGGAGCCTGATCTACCACGGCTTCAAGAAGATCATCTTCATCAGCCACCACGGCTCGAATACGAAGCCCATAGACGAGATCATGCGGGCTCTGCGCTACCACACCGGGGCGTTCATCTCCTTCTACAAGACGCCGACCGAGCGCGAGGCCACCGTGGTTCAGGATCTCTTTGACAACCCCCCCGAGGAGACGCCGGGCTGGCACTCCAGCGAGCTCGAGACCGCGTGCCTGATGGCTACTGCAGAGGGGCTGGTAAACATGGACCGGGCGGTGAAGGACCGCGCCCACGCGCCGGCATATATGGGGGATGCCTTCTCCAAGCGCGATGGCACGGGAACGGTCGAGTTTCAGGGATCGGAGAACATCTGGGTTCCGATGGAGCACCACGAGTACTGCGACACGGCTGTGATCGGCAATCCCTTCCGGGCGACTAAGGAGAAGGGCTTGGCTATGTTCGATCGGATGGCCCGGCACCTGACCGACTACGTGAACGAGGTGCGCAACTTCGAGGTTGAGATCAAGCAGAGCGACTTCCCGGAGCGGGCTTATTCCTACGGAGCGCAGTAAGAGAGACTTCTGGAGGGCTCGAGTGGCTACCAATCCAGGACCGGCGAACGGCCTTGTTCGCCTGATGCGCGAGGAGTTGGTGGAGATCTCCCACCGCGCGTATCAGCGGGGGCTGGTAGTCGGCGTCAGCGGCAACAACAGCGTGCGCATACCGGGCACCGACGCCGTCCTGATAAAGGCTACCGGGGTCAACCAGGGGGATATGGACACGGCCGACACCGTACTTCTCGACCTAGACGGTAACGTGCTAGAGGCGGGTAGGGAACCCTCCAAGGAGATTCGCTGGCACCTGGCCATCTACCGCCAGAACCCCGGGGTCGGCGGCGTCGTGCACGTGCATCCTCCATACGCCACGGCGTGGGCGGTCGCAAACCGCACCCCTCCGCTGGTTCACACGGCCGCCCGGGGCGTGTTGCGTAAGATAGGGCTTGTAGAGCTGGCACCGTCGGGCTCTCAGGAGCTTGCGGACCTGGTCGCCGGAGCTTTCTCAGATAGAGATCTCCGCGTCGCGCTCATGCGCGAGCACGGGATCATCGCCATTGGTCCGGACCTGCGCACGGCCTACTACCGGGCCGAGTACCTAGAGGATACGGCCAAAGTTGCCCTTCTGGCGGCGCAGGTACAGGCACTCGGGCCGGACAGAGGGGTCTCGCTCGCCGGAGAGAGAGCTGCTGCGGAGGGCGGTGGCTGATGGAATCTCGCGCCATCGCCATACTCGCGACGCTGGACACCAAGGCGGGCGAGGCCGCTTACCTGCGGGATCTCATCCAGGACCGCGGTTGGTCTACTCTCGTGGTAGATGTCGGGTTGGGCGATGCCCCCGAAGGGCTCGCCGGGATCCCGGCGGACGAGGTGGCGACCGCCGCCGGTACCGGCGTGGCCGAACTCCGCGCCGCTGGGCGACGGGATAAGGCTATGGAGGCGATGGGATCGGGCGCCGGGAAGCTGCTCGCCGAGAGATACCGGGCCGGTCGGCTCGCGGGTGTCATCGCAGCCGGAGGTAACCAGGGAACGGCGATCGCCTCCATAGCCATGCGGGCCCTGCCCATAGGGCCGCCCAAGGTGATCGTCTCTACCGTAGCCTCGGGAGATGTGCGCGGTTATGTCGGAGACAGCGACATCGCGATGATGTTCTCCGTCGGGGATCTCCTCGGCGGGCCGAACCCTGTGACCAGCCGGGTGCTCGAAAAAGCCGCGGCGGCAGTCGCCGGCATGGCCGATGCAACAGAACGTATTGCTGCGGAACAGGAGCCGGGATCTGTTTCAATAACGGCCTTCGGCAACACCCACAAAGCGGTGGTTGTCGCTATGGAGCGCCTGACCGGAGCGGGTCATCATGTGGTTCCGTTTCACGCCTCCGGTGCCTGCGGCTCTGCCATGGAGCGGCTGGTGGACGAGGGGAAGATCGAGGGGGTGCTGGATCTCACGACACACGAGCTGCTCGGGGAGCTGTACCCGGAGGATATCTACGCGCCGGTGCGTCCGGGACGGCTGACCGCAGCCGGCCGCCGGGGCATCCCTCAGGTTGTGGTTCCCGGAGGTCTGGAGTACTTCTGCTTCGGAGCCCCGGAGACGATACCACCCCGCCTGCGGGGTCGGGCGATTCACTACCACAACCCTTACAACACCAACGTGCGGGCAAGCCGGGAGGAGCTGCGGCGAGTGGGGGAGACGATGGCCGAGCGCCTCAACGCCGCCCGCGGGCCCGTTGCGATCTTGATACCGCTGCGAGGCTGGTCCGAAGTGGGTAGCCCCGGCGGCGTGTTGCATGACCCGGAGGCCAATCGCGGTCTCGTCGAGGTTCTGCGGGAGCGCGTCAAACCGGCTATCTCCCTGCGCGAGGTGGATGCGGTGATAAACGATCCCAACTTCGCCGAGCTTGCTGCGGACACGCTGTTGGGATTCCTGGAGTCTGGATCTAGGCCGGAGAGGTCTGGCGTAGCCGGCGGCGAGCAGCGAGCCACTGTGGTTAGAGAATCGGGAAAGGAGGAGCCTGATGACCGCTGGCTCTTAGAGTAGGTCTGGCTTGCCAGGGAGGGGGAACCCTTGAGCCAATCTTCGAGAGCGAAAGGAGGAGTCGTCCATGACGATACCGACTAGAGAGCAGGAGCCGAGCTACAGCGTGCCTGAGAGCATGCGCGCGGCGGTGCTCTTCGGTCCCCAGGACATGCGGGTAGTAGACAAGCCCGTGCCGGAGCCCGGTTTTGGCGAGGTGCTTGTCAAGGTGGCCATGTGCGGCACCTGCGGGACCGACCTCAAGATCTATGACGGTCACTTTCCCCAGACGCCGCCGTACGGCGAGTTCACGCCGGGGCACGAGTGGACCGGCACCGTCGTGGCTCTCGGGGAATCGGTAGACGAGTTTGCGCTGGGGGACCGGGTCTGCATCGAGGCTCACCACGGGTGTGGCCGGTGCGACAACTGCCTGGTCGGCAAGTATACCGCCTGCCTGAACTACGGTAAGAGGGAGAAGGGACATCGCGCCACCGGCATGACCACCAACGGCGGTTTCGCCGAGTACGTAGTTCACCACGTGAGCTCCCTGTACAAGCTCCCGGACAACGTCTCCCACAAAGACGCCGTCCTGATCACCACGGCCGGCACAGGGCTCTACGGCCTCGATGCCGCCGGCGGTTACATTGCCGGGCAGGACGTGGCAGTCTTCGGCCCGGGCCCCGTGGGGCTTATGACCGTGGAGGCGTGCGAGCAGCTGGGAGCCAACCAAGTGATCCTGGTCGGAACCCGGGAGAGCCGCCTCCAGGTGGGCCGCAAGCTCGGCGCCGATCATACCGTGAACGTGCGCGAGCGGGATCCGGTAGAGGCTATTCTGGAGCTTACGGGGGGCGCGGGCGTAGATCTCGCTATCGAGTGCTCCGGAGCTTCGAATGCCCCGCAACAGTGTGTGGAGGTGACCAAGCGCGGCGGCAAGATACTGGTGGTCGCCTTCTACAAGGAACCGGTTACCCTGGATCTGAGCGCCGTCGTCCGGAGCGACATCACCTTGTACACCACCCGCGGTGAGGGCGGCAACAACGTCAAGCGCGCGGTCTCGCTCGCCGCGCAGGGCCGGTTGCACGGTGAGGGTCTCGTCACCCACGAGTATCCCCTGGAGGACATAACGGAGGCCTTCCGGGTCATGCGCGAGCGGGAGGGAGATCCCCTGAAGATTGTGCTCGTCCCGTAGGGACGCATGTGAAGCCCTCAGAATGCCAAACTGGGAGAGTTCTCAGGGTTAGAGCAATTCTCCGGAAAGGCTGAGCCCAATACGGGCGTGATCTGAGGTCTGGGTGGGGGGAGGGTAAGCGCAGCGGAAGAGCAAGAAGGGGTGATGTCTGTGAGCGTTATAAGATTGAGACGGAGCCTTGCGGCTTCCCTGGGAGTGCTGGTGATTGCGCTCCTGGCGTTCTCGTGCGGGCCCGGTGCCGAGTACCCGAGCCGGCCGGTCGAACTGATCGTTCCGTTTGGCCCGGGAGGTGCGGCAGACGTAGCTGCCCGGCAGATAGCTGAGTTGGCCTCAGAGGAGCTCGGCGAGAGCATCCAGGTGAGGAATGTCACCGGTGGCGGGGGCGCCGTGGCCTACAACGAGGTGGTAAACGCGCCCAATGACGGGTACACCGCTATCTGGTCCTCGGCGGCCCTGAATACCCTGGCGGCCGCAGGCAATATCGATTTCAACTACGAGGCTTTCGAGCACGTAGCTATAGTCAGCACCGAGACGGTTACCCTTGCGGTAGCGGCAGACTCGGAGTGGGAGAACCTTGAGGATTTCATCGCTGACGCTCGGAATCGGACGCCGACGGTGGGTAACTCGGGTATGGGCAGCACCACTCATCTTACCGCCGTCGCTCTGGCTGAAGAGGCTGGCGTGGAGTTCGAGCATGTGCCGTTCGGCGATGGTCTGGCGATAGCGAGCGTGATGGGCGGAGAGATAGACGCCAGCGTGCAGCATCCGGCCGAGATCATGTCGCAGTACGAGGCCGGGGACATACGTATCCTGGCGATCACCAGCCCCGAGCGCATCGAGACCTTCGAAGACGTCCCGACGGCTCAGGAGCAGGGAGTTGACGTAGTCCTGGAGCAGTGGCGGGGCATCTCCCTCCCGGAGGGTACGGACGAGGAGGTCATCCAGAGGCTTGAGGACGCCTTTACGCAGGCGGCGGAGACCGATGAATGGGCCGAGTTTACCCGGAATACCGGCGCCGATGTCAGGATCATGGGCAGCGAGGAGGCAACCGAGTTTATTGCGGACATGCAGCAGCAGATAGACGAGATTGCCGCGGCTGCCGAGGAGAACTGAGCTACCGGAGAGGTGGGAGAAGGCGGCATGGAGCTACGGATCCTTCACCGCCCTTTCCCGCCTGCCGCCTTGATAAGGGGACGCCGATGACCTTGAGGAAGTATCAGGACGCCATTATCGCGGTGCTGTTGCTCGGGTTCGCCGGCCTGTTCGCGTACCAGGCCGGCCAACTCCCTCAGGAGCACGTCCAGCGAGCGCCTGGTATGGCGATATACCCTTTGCTAGTAGCCGTTGCTATCGGGATTGCCTCGTTCGTCCTGCTTGTCAGGAGCTTGATAAAGGCGGAGGATGCAGGCTCTGAGGAGAAGCAAGAGCCTGAAGTTGATCTGGAGGAAGGCGTAACCTCAAGGAACGAATCAGAAGAAGACAGATCCGCTGAGGCGGGAAAACAGCGCCTCGCTCCCCACATTTTGTTCCCCATTGTGGGCATCGCCATTCTGGTTAGCTACGGCTGGGCGCTGGAGGCGGTTGGCTACCTCGTGGCAACTCCTGCGTTGCTCGCACTCCTGCTGCTCGCTTACGGGGTGCGGAGCTGGAAAGTTATCGTGGGGTTGTCTGCTGGTGCCACGGCTGTCATCTATCTGGTCTTCTATTACCTGCTGCTGATTCGCTTACCGTAGGCAGGGTCTATCATGCTCCTGGAGAACCTCAGCCAAGCGCTCATGGATATAGGTCACCCGATGACGCTGCTGGCCATCTTCGCCGGCGTCCTGTTCGGCATCGTGATGGGCGCGATCCCGGGTCTGACGGTGACCATGGCGATGGCGTTGATGCTGCCTTTCTCGTTTATGCTCCCTACCGCACCGGCTATCGGGCTCTTGCTAGGGGTTCATGTCGGAGGGATAACGGGCGGTTCGGTGACAGCGATTCTGCTCCGGATACCGGGCACTCCCTCAGCATCGGCCACACTCCTCGACGGGCACCCGATGGCGAGCAGGGGAGAGGGAGGCAAGGCTCTGGGCACAGCCGTTATGGCCTCGTTCTTCGGGGGGATGGTCAGCCTGTTGGCGCTCATCCTCATCGCTCCCCAACTGGCGGCTCTCGCGTTGAAACTGGGCGCTGCTGAGCTCTTCGCCATCGTGGTGCTCGGCCTCAGCATCATAATCGGGGTCTCGGGACGGTCGGTGATTAAGGGCATAATCGCGGGCCTGATCGGGCTTGCCTTCATGACGGTGGGCTTGGATCCCATGCTGGGCGTCCCCCGCTTCACCTTCGACCAGATCGCATTGCAGGCCGGGGTCTCGCTTATTCCGGCGATGATCGGGTTGTTCGCCATCCCGCAGATACTTGAGGAGCTGGAGCCGCGCCTTCGTACAGGCACGCGGGCGGTGGCCAGAAGGGTCACGGCGAAGTTGCCCAGCAGAGCGGAAGCGAGGTCTCTGCTGCCCACCTTCCTGCGCGGTTCGCTTATCGGGACGGCTATCGGCATAGTACCAGGAACGGGCGGGCCGATAGCTGCTTTCCTGGCGTACGATCGGGAGAAACGTGCCTCAAGAGAGCCCGAGAAGTTCGGTACGGGCGTTATGAGGGGGGTGGCGGCCCCTGAAGCCGCGAACAACGGGGTCACGGGCAGCGCGCTTATCCCCATGCTTACCCTGGCCATACCCGGCGATCCGATCGTTGCCGTCCTCATGGGGGCGCTTATCATCCACGGTTTGCAACCGGGACCGCTCCTCTTCCAGGAGCAGCCCGTCTTCATCCTAGGCGTCTACCTCTCGCTCTTGGTGGCGTACGTATTCACTGTGGTGACCCAGCTGCGCTTGATCCCTCTCTTCGTCCAGGTTCTCAAGATCAAGCGCCCCTACCTTCTCTCGGTTATCGCGGCGCTGGCCGTGGCGGGCTCGTACGCCGTGGATAACACCATGCTTGCGGTATGGACAATGCTCTTCTTCGGAATTCTGGCGTATCTGATGGGTAAGTTCGGCTTCCCTGTTATCCCGGTGCTGCTGGCCATCGTGTTGGGACCGATACTCGAGGCCCAGTTTCGCCGCGCTCTGGTAATATCCGGCGGTGACCCGACGGTGTTCGTTACCCGTCCGCTCAGCCTGACGTTTCTTGTGCTGGCCCTGCTGGTGCTCTTTAGTCCGCTTATCCGCAGGGCGGCATCCTCCCTGGCAGGGCGGCTTCTGCACCGAGGCTCCTGAAAACCGAACCCTCCTGGTCCCGCTGTGGACGCTACCGCAGCGTGCATTAAACTGTACGCTAAACGAAGTTGGTCCTTGCGAGACTCAAAAGACAGGAAGTAAAGAAGCTGTATCCGACGGGGCAAACTCGATCATCTGCTGCGATAGGCGGGTTGCCGCCAGAGACCGCAATGGTGCTCCGGCGGCGCTTCAGAAGGGAGAAGTGTGGCACCCGGAGTTGATGCCGCTTTCGACCCCATGCTCGGTCTGCTGGAGAAGAACGGCCTGATATGCCGGGAGGTGGCCCGGGAGTTGATCTCTCTTGCTCCGGGAAGCAGGCTGAAGACCACGAGCGAGTATGCGCGCCTCCTGCGGGCGGGCCAGGGAACGGTCCAGAAGGCATTCAAGACGCTGGAGGGGATGGGCGCTATCATCCTCGAAAGCCGAGGACATCTGGGCACTTACTTACTCGAGAAGGATCTGCGGCGTCTGTGGGCGGTTAGCGGTCTGGGGACAGTGACCGGTGTGATGCCGCTGCCCGACTCCGGAGAGTTCGAGGGCATAGCTACCGCTCTTACGCAGCTGTTCAAAGACGCGGGCATCCCGCTGAACCTCTTGCATTTAAACGGTGCCAGACGCCGCATCGAGTACCTGAGATCCGGCGCAGACTTCGTGGTGCTCTCGCGCTTCTCAGCTGAGAGGGTCTGCTCTCAAGAGCCGGACCTGAAGGTGCTGCTTGGCTGTGGCGCCAACACCTTCTACGCCGCCGATTCGCTGACCGTTCTGGTGCGAAGAGAAGCGGAGGGCACGATCCGGCGCGTGGGTATTGACGAAACCTCTTGGGATCACGCGGAGATCACCCGTCTGGAGTTCGATCAGGCTCCGGTGGAGTTCGTGCCGAGCCCTTACCATATGATCCCCGATCTGATCCTGGAAGGGACGCTCGATGCGGCCGTCTGGCGCAGAACGACCCGGCGCGTGGAGGCCGCCTCCCAAACACTGAGCTTCCTGCCCATCCGCAGCGACTCGGCCCGCCGTATCTCGCAGGATCTGAGCGCGCTAGCGGTGGTGGGCGCGAAGGACAACGCGGCTACCGGCTCCCTCTTCGCGGAGGTGGTAGACGAGAGAGGGTTAGTGAGGGTTAGAGACGAGGTGATCGAAGGCAAGCGTGTGCCCCTGTTCTGAAGCAGAGGCCCGTCACTTTTACCGGCTGGGATCCAGAGGGTCGTAGAGATCGCCATAAATACGCTTTCTGGTATCTTCTCTTGCCAGAAGGTCGTGGGGATATCCGAGCTCGATAGCGCTTGCCTTATTTAGCCTCGCGCGATGCTCCTCGCAGAGGCTAAAGTCTAGACAGGCCAGGTTCTCGCGCATCTGGCCGGCATCTACCGCTCCCATAATGGGCACGATGCCCCAATATTGTTGCCTGAGCCAGGCCAGCGCGACATGAGATGGCGGCCGTCCCGCCTCTGAGGCTATCCGGCGTACCTCGGCCGCTATACGGGCGTTTCTCTCGTCGGCCTCGCGTCCGACCCTGGAGAGCCGATAGGCGCCGGGCGGGGGACCGCCAACCGCACCCGCCAGCCATCCCGCTCCGAGAGGAGAATAGGCCGTGATACCTATGCCCAAATCTTTGGCCATCGGTAATAGCTCGCGCTCCGGCTCTCGCTGGATGAGGCTGTACTCCACTTGCAGGTTCACGAACGGCGTCCAGCCTCTAAGTTCGGCCAGGGTGTTGGCCCGCGATACCACCCAGGCCGGAGCGTTGGAGACCCCGACGTGAAGGACCTTGCCCGCCCGGACAACGTCGTCTAGAGCTCGCATCACTTCTTCTGCAGGAACCGTAAAATCCCAGGCGTGTACCAGATAGAGATCCACATACTCCGTTCTGAGGCGCCTCAGGCTGCCCTCTAACGCCCGCACCAGACTCTTGCGGTGGTTCCCGCTCGCGTTTGGATCCTCTCCGCGCGTGGAGAGAGTGTACTTGGTCGCCAGAACAAACCTCTCCCTGTCCCCTGCCACCAGCTCGCCGACGTATTCCTCGCTCTTCCCCCTGCCGTAGCGGTTGGAGGTGTCAATGAAGTTTCCGCCAGCCTCCGCAAAGATCTCGAAGATAGCCTTACTCTCATCCTTGCCCGCTTCGCCAGCCCTGCCCGAACCAAACGTCGCCGTACCCAGACATATCTCCGAAACCCTCAGCCCGCTGCGCCCCAACAACCTGTACCGCATGCCGCTCCCTTCCTCAAATCTACAGCCCCCGACCACTTCATGCTATCCCGCTGACCTTTACAGCAATCTACATTATTTTGTATATTGTGTGAAGCTAAGAAAGGAGGAAGAGATCGGGCAAGTATACGTTTTAGCCGTCTGCGGGATGGGGTTTGGGACGAGTCTCATGATGCTGATGAACGTGCAGGAGCTGGGCAGAAAGCACGGGATTCAGGTCAGGGGGGAGGCTGTAGATCTGGGTTCGGCGAAGGGGCGGGAGGCGGATCTCATCGTGGCGTCCAGTGAGATAGCCGACAAGCTCTCCGGCTCATCCGTGCCGGTGGTTGGCTTGAGCAATCTGGTGGATAAGGGTGAGCTGGAGCGCAAGGTACTCCCGGTGCTCAAAGAGTTGGGTGGAGAGTAGTGGTATGACGTGCGCGTAGATCCTGAAATTCGGGAGGAGGTTAGCATCGGCGGCAAAGCAAGAACCGTGCTCGGAGACGTTGAGGCGGAACAACTGGGCGTAGTCTACAGTCACGAGCATCTCATTGCCGTTCCGCCGGCGTCTCAGGAGGACCGGGATCTCGAGCTGAGCGACTACGACAAGTCCCTGCAGGAGCTTGTGTACTTCAGAGAGGCTGGAGGGAGGACGCTTGTTGAAGCCTCCACCCTGGATTACGGGAGGAACGTGCAGCTGCTCGCTAAGATGTCCGAAGCTGCCGGCATCAACGTCGTAGCCACCACCGGCTTCAACAAGCACATTTACTTCCCTGATTGGGTCGAAGCGAAGTCTGTTGAGGAGATAGCGGATCTGTTGATACGGGAGGTGCGTGAGGGGGTGGATTCAACGGGCATCAGGGCTGGAGTTCTCAAGTCCGGCTCCTGGTACAACGTGATCCACCCTTTGGAAGAGAAGGTGACCCGGGCCGTTGCCAGTGCTCAACTCGAGACAGGGGCTCCTGTCTGGCTTCATACGGAGGCCGGCACCATGGGGTTGGAGATGCTCGACATTCTGGAAGAGGAGGGGGTAGACCTGAGCAGGGTCGCTGTGGGGCACTCAGACCGCAATGCGGATCCCTATTACCACCTCAAGCTCGCCGAGAGGGGCGCTTACGTGCAGTTCGATGGTCCCGGGAAGGTCAAGTACTACCCGGACAGCACGAGGGTGGATCTTATCAAGAACCTCCTAGGGCACGGATACGGAGCGCGGCTTCTGATCTCCGGGGACATGGGGCGCCGGTCCTATCTGCACGCATACGGAGGCGGGCCCGGCTTCCGCTACATACTCACCAAGTTCATACCTAGATTGCGTGATGAAGGGATTAGCGAGGAGAGCATAGAGCAGATATTCGTTGCTAACCCTGCCCGGTGGCTGGCGCAGTTCTGATCCGAACCCGGAGTGAAATAAGGTGGGCGAACTGTGAGAGAGGTCGGAGAGATCCAGTACATGACCCGGGATAAGGTTGAGGAGGCTGTGGGACGTTTCCCCGTAGCCATACTTCCCCTGGGTGCTACGGAGCAGCACGGGCCTCACCTGCCTCTGGGGGTGGACACCCTCCTCGCGGAGGGGCTGGCGCGGCTTGTGGCCCGGGAGACGGGGGCTCTGCTACTACCCGCAGTGCCCTTCGGCTACTCGTGGGTGTGGCGGGAGATACCTGGCACGGTCTCCTTGCAGCAGCACCACGTAGAGGCCGTGATCAAGGACGCGGCATACAGCGTCTCGCGCTACGGCGTTAAGCTGCTCGCCCTGATAAACGGCCACGAGGCCAACAACGCTTCCATGAAGTACGCGGCTCGCGAACTTCAGGACGAGCTCGATATGCCGGTGATCTACTTCTTCTACCCCGAGCTCGCGCAGGTGATGGAGGAGCACTGCGATTCCCGGAGCTGGCACGGCATGATCCACGCTTGCGAGTTTGAGACGTCCCTTATGCTCGCGCTCTACCCGGAGCACGTCCGGATGGAGCGAGCGGTTGCGGAGTACCCGGAGAAGCCGGCTCTTTACGGAAATTCCACTCTCTCGCTCGGGGAGCTCAGCGAGAGCGGCGTCTACGGCGACCCGACGAGGGCCACCGCCGAAAAGGGACGGCGGATGCTGGACGTATTCGTGAAGAGCATCTCGGCTGGGATTCGAGAAGGGTTTGAGTTGGCGCAAGGGGGAGGGCAGGACCGGTAATTCTTATCTGCCTCTGATGCGCTATTGGCGGAAGGGAAGGAGAGCATGGAGATCATATTCGCCGTAATCGAGCTGATACAGCTGCCCGCTATCGTGCTGGGCCTTATCGCACTTATTGGATTGTTGATCCAACGCAGGCCCGGCGGAGAGGTTATAAACGGCACGGTCAAGACGGTGTTGGGCATGCTCATCATCGGTGTCGGGATCGGGGCGCTGGTCAACGCTCTGGACGGTATCCAGGCGATGTTCCAGACTGGTATCCCGGAGGAGCGGTTTCAAACCTTCGTCACATTCGACGAGGCGGTGGTGAGCGCCGTTCAGGAAGCGAACGTAGACGATCTGGGAGCGGCGATAGCGTGGACCCTGCTCTTCGGCTACATCTTTCACATCATCCTGGCCAGAATTACTCCCTTCCGTTACCTCTACCTGACGGGGCATATGATCTGGATCCACGCTGGCGCTTTTGCCATCCTGTACCATTCATTGGGCCTCTCGCTGGTGTGGGTAATTGCTCTTGCTTCCATAACGCATGGCACCTACATGACGCTGGCCCCCGCTATAGCCCAGCCGTTCATGCGCAGGATCACGGGCAGCGACGAGATTGCCTTCGGGCATGGGCAGACGCTGCTCAACGTGTTTTGCGCCTTGGTGGGCAAGCTGGTCGGCGATCCGGAGCACAGCGCGGAGAAGCTGGAGGTGCGCGACTCGCTGAATTTCTTCCGGGATATCGCCATCTCCACCTCCCTGATCTTCCTGGTTATAAGCCTGGGGGCAGCAGGTCTTGCGGTGTGGCAGACGGGAATCGGAGGCTTCGAGGAGAATATCAGCGACGGTCAGAACTGGCTCGTCTTCGCCATCTTGCAGGGATTGGGCTTCGTTGCCGGAATGCTGGTCCTCCTGCAGGGGGTGCGCATGCTCCTGGCCGAGATCGTTCCGGCCTTCAGGGGAATCGGCGAGAAGGTCATTCCCGGAGCCCGGCCGGCGCTGGACGTGCCGGTCATCTTCCCGTACGCACCCAACTCCCTGATTATCGGCCTCATATCCGGGACCGTAGCTCAGGTTGTGGCGATGGTTCTCTTGGCGCTCATCGGTTGGCCGGTCCCTCTGCCAAGCATGATCGTGGCCTTCTTCGCCAGCGGAGCGGGGGCCATCTTCGGCAACGCCACCGGAGGCCGGCGCGGGGCCGTGGCGGGCGGCTTTCTCTGGGGGTTCGTGGGCTGGTTCATGATCAGCTTCGCATACAAGATGCAGGTGTTCGGCGACTTGGGCGCGCTGGGCGCCGAAGGACTTGCCTTCACCGTACCGGACGCGATCGTGCCGGCCATAATAATCTGGCTGATCGCCCGGCTGCTCGGTTTTGTTTGATGGGTTCGATGGCTGGAGGGAGAACGTCGAACGCCTCTCAGAGGTCTCCGGAACAGATGTGGTTGGCTACGGCTCCTTCATCCGGGCTATCGAGGAGCGGCGGGCTTTCTTCAAGGAGATGGGCGCCGTGGCCACCGACCACAGCGCTCTCACGCCCCATGCCGAACGGCTCTCTCCTGCCGAAGCGGAAGCCATCTTCGCGCGCGCCCTGCGCGGCGAGGCCAGCGAGGACGACGCCGGACGCTTCACCGCGCACATGCTGGTGGAGATGGCGCGTATGAGCGCGGAAGACGGTCTGGTCATGCAGCTGCACGCTGGATCTTTCCGCAACCACAACGAGACCATCTTCTCGCGGTTCGGAACCGACATGGGCACCGACATTCCAGTCGCGACCGAGTGGACCCGCAACCTGCGGTCGCTGCTGAACGCGTACGGCGCCGACCCAAGCTTCCGCCTCATCCTATTCACACTCGACGAGAGCACCTATTCCCGAGAGCTTGCTCCGCTCGCCGGCCACTACCCGGCGCTCTTATTGGGAGCGCCGTGGTGGTTCTTTGACAGCCCGCTGGGGATGCGCCGCTACCTGGACGCCGTGGTGGAGACCGCCGGCATCTATAACCTCGCCGGCTTCAACGACGACACGCGGGCGTTCGCCTCGATCCCCGCTCGCCACGACGTGTGGCGGCGCGTAAGCTGTGACTGGCTGGCGGGGATGGTGGTCCGTGGCGTAATAGACGAGGAGGATGCCCCAGAGATGGCGCGGGAGCTGGCCTACGGGCTGGCGAAGCGGGCTTATGGGCTGGATGGCGATGCGTGAGGTCAAGAGAGCGAGGAGGCGGTTGTGAACCGGATCTTCGGCCTTCGAGGCCGGGTCGCCGTTGTGACCGGCGGGACCGGCGTGCTCGGAGGGGCGATGGCGCGTGGGATCGCCCGCGCCGGGGCGCGCGTGGGTGTGCTGGGACGCCGGAAGGAGAGAGCGGCCCGGGTAGCAAAGGAGATAGAGGAGGCCGGCGGAGAAGCGATGCCGCTGCCCGCCGACGTCCTGGACCGGAAACAGCTGGAAGCTGCCAGGGAGACGGTGCTGGAGCGCTGGGGGAGGGTGGACATACTCGTAAACGCCGCCGGCGGCAACGTGCCGGGGGCCGCCGTGGGAGAGGGAGAGAGCTTCTTCGGACTCTCCCGGGAGGCTTTTGCCGGAGTCTTCGACCTGAACCTTGTGGGTACCGTGCTTCCCATCCAGGTATTCGGTGCGGCTATGGCAGAGGGTAAGCCTCCGGGGGAGGCGGAAGGCTGCATAGTCAACATCTCTTCGATGGCAGCACAGCGCCCTCTCACGCGGGTCGTGGGCTACTCTGCGGCCAAGGCCGCCATAGACAACCTCACCCGCTGGCTGGCCGTGGAGCTGCCCCGGCGCTACGGCGCGGGCATGAGGGTAAACGCTATAGCTCCGGGCTTCTTCCTCGGGGAACAGAACCGGGCGCTGCTCGTAAACGAGGACGGGTCGCTAACCGAGCGTGGGGGCAAGATCATCGAGCACACCCCGGCGGGACGCTTCGGAGAGCCGGAGGAGCTTGTGGGGACCCTGATCTGGCTTTGCTCTCCTGCGGCCGGCTTCGTTAACGGTGCCGTAATTCCCGTAGATGGTGGCTTCTCGGCCTTCTCAGGGGTGTAGGCGCGCACGGGGCTCTGTGGCCCCAGGACACCGCCCGGGGATCTCTCCGGGCGGTGTCCTGGGGCTGCCGGTCTAGCGGTCAGCGTAGGCCGGGTGATGCTCCCGGAGGGCTTTGCCGCCGGGCCTGGCCTCCAGGAGCGTGTCCTGCAGAGCGTAGTAGGCTGGCTTGCGCTCGAAGTTCTCCCACATCACGGTCGCGGCACCCTGGTCCGGGAAGAATACGGGGACCCAGGAGTACTTGTCGGTGAAACCCCAGATCGTGAACGAACCGCATCCTGCCACGTTCAGGCAGGCCTGGAGCGCCTGGCGGTAGTAGTCTGCCTGCTGCTGCAGCTGCGCGGGCGTCGGCGCTGCTCCGCCGGGCAGGTCCATCCGGACGTCGAGCTCGGTGACGGCGGTCGCGACCCCGAGCTCGTCGAAGCGCTGCAGGTTCGCCTGCATATCGGCCGGGAATGGCCACCGCGTGCTCAGGTGAGCCTGTACCCCGAAGCCGTGAACCGGGACCCCCTGAGCGCGCAGATCGCGGATCAGGTTGTAGTAAGCAGTACTCTTGGCGTTGATGCCTTCGACGCTGTAGTCATTGAAGAACAGCTCGGCTTTGGGGTCGGCCTCGTGCGCCCACCGGAAGGCGTCCGCGATGATACCCGGCCCAAGCTCCCGCAGCCAGATGTTCTCCTGCGTGCGCAGGTTGCCGTTGCCGTCGAAGATCTCGTTAGCCACGTCCCACTGGTGGATCTGGCCCTTGTAGCGGCCGACGACGGTGAAGATGTGCTCGCGCAGAATCTCGCGCAGCTCCTCGTCCGTGAAGTCGCCCTCCTCCAGCCACGCCGGGTTCTGGCTGTGCCACAGCAGGGTGTGCCCCCGGACTTTCTGGTTGTGCCGCCGGGCGAACTCCACGATCTCGTCGGCCGGACCGAAGTTGTAGACGCCCCGCTCGGGATGCACGAACTCCCATTTGAGCTGGTTCTCCGGCGTGACCGAGCTGAACTCAGCCGCTAGCAGCTTGCGGTACTCGGTGTCGTAGGTGAACGGGTCGGGATAGTCCTGGGCCTCGTGGTGACCCCCACCGGCCGCCGCAGATCCCACATAGAGATTCTTCGGAGCCGCCCACCGGAGAGTATCCTGCTTGGCGAGACCCGGAGGCCTGTCCGGCGGGGCAGCCGGCGCCTTACTCACTCCCAAGATCATCAGCCCCAGACATAATCCCCATAGCAGGAGAAGCCCCCTGACGTAGCCTGCACTCAAGTCATCCCTCCTTACTTTAGTTACCACCCCAGCTAAGTTAGCCGGAATAGTAGCCTTTATGCGTCTGCATTGCAATGCTATGGCCGTAATATCCCGAAAATTCCGGCAACTTTTTTTACTCAATTAATTAAGTGTCGCAGGTGCTGTTCTTGGCCTTCTGGAGCCGGGCTGAAGAGAGAGGCCGGTCTTGCCTGAGGGTTGCGCGACGGTGTTTTCTCTGATTCTTGTCTCAGCCTGCCTCGACTCTTCGGAACGCGCGGTTGCAAAGATGATAGACGGCGTAGGCGGTGGAGCTGCCCGCTATTAGCAGTGCCACGGGGATGATTGCCACTAGCGCCGCAGCGGCGCCTACTACCAGCAGGCACAGAACGGAGACGGGAAGCCGCCCGATACCGAAAAGGACGGAGTTCTTGATGATCTGAAGGAAGCTTACGCGGTAGTTGGCCATCACGGGAAACAAGTATACGGATGTGACCAGGTAGAGGATCCCCAGGATCGAGACGCAAAAGAAGAGAAGCGGCTGCCATGGGGGCGCCGATTGCGCGGCGAGGTTGAGGCCGGACAACAGCAGCAGACCGAGCGGGGACCAGATCACCGCGACGCACAGGCTCTGGGTGAAGTTGGCCTTGAAGAAGCGCAGAAAGCTGGCGATCACGCGAGGCTCCCTGTCCAAAACCCACTCGCGCACGACCGCGAACATGGCGGCCGTGGCCGGCCAGATCGTGACCACCGGGAGGCAGGCGAGCAGCCAGCACAGGTTGAGGATGAACAGATCCGAGAAGCGTTCTAGCATCCGGTAGATACGGCTGTCCTGAAAGCTCATCGTCCCTCCCCCCCGGCGCACCCCCGCTGCATGCGGCGCCTCTCTTGACCGGCCAAAAGTCTGTCTGGCCGCATTCTTTTCCTGAAATATATGGCACAAGACATGCCGGGACACCCACAGTTTAATACAGTATTCGTAAAAAGATGCCGGTGTATAAGGGGATATGGCTGAAAACTTGACAGTAAAAACCGGAAAATGTACCCTTTACCGGGAGACTTTATTTACGTTGTTTTATAAGTGGGTTACGGGAAGGATTGGAGATCGAAGACGGGAACCGTGGCAGGCGTGTAGCCGGTAGGGTGGCTGGAGATATCCGGCGTCACAACCGTGCGGTCGTGCTGGAGTTGGTTCGCAACCTCGGGCCGGTATCCAGGGCGGAGGTGGCCCGGGCGGCGCGGCTGAGCCCGGCCACGGTGGCCGAGATCATCGGCGAGCTGGTGCGTGAGGGGCTGGTTCGGGTTGCGGGCGAGGGGCCCTCGACCGGCGGGAGGCCCCCGGCGCTCGTGGAGCTTGACCCCGAGGCCCGCAGTGCGGTCGGTTTGGAGATCGGTCCGCGGACCCTTACTGCTGTGGTGACCGATCTCAACGCTGCCGTAAAAGTGCGTGTGGAGAAGCCTTCGAAGATGGTCGAGGGGGCAAAGGTTACCGCCGGGCAGGTGGAGGCGATCTTCGAGCAGATTCTGCAGGAGGTGCCGGAGGCGGCGGAGAACAGTCTCGGTGTCGGGGTGGCGGTTCCGGCTCCGATACTGAGATCGAGAGGGACTAGATTCGACCCTCCCAGCGACCCGGAGTGGGGTGGCCTGGACGTTCCGGAGTTGATAAGTCGCAAGTTCGATGCGCCGGTCTTAGTAGACAACGATGCCAATGCTCGGGCTTTGGGGGAGTTTCTGTTCGGCGCGGGGCGCGGGGCTAGCAACATGCTCTATGTGATAGCCCACTGGGGGGTGGGCGGAGCGCTCGTGGTGGATGGCGATCTGCGGCGGGGGGCTGACGGAGGAGCCGGGGAGATCGGACACACGGTCATAGAGGTAGATGGTCCGCCCTGCGGGTGCGGGGGGTACGGCTGTCTGGAGGCCTTCGCCGGTAGGGCGGGCATCGCCCGGAGGGCCCGGCGGGCGCTGAAGCTGGCAGGCAGGGATCGGTTGGGAGGAGTGGATCTTGATGACCTGAAGGTCAGGCATGTTGTTCAGGCGGCCCGCGACGGAGACGAGCTGGCCGCAAGGGTGCTCGAGGAGACCGGCCAGTATCTGGGGATCGGTGTTGCCAACGCGATCAACGTTCTCAATCCGGAGGTGGTGGTGTTGGGGGGCTCGACCGTGGAGATCGGGGAGATGGTGACGGGCCCGCTCGTCAGGGTCGCCAGGAGAAGGGCGCTGCCGGGCATGGCGGAGGGAACGAGAATTGTGAAAGGGGAACTGGGGGAAGACGCCGGGGCCGTGGGTGCTGCGGCTCTGGTATTGCGGGAGTTGTTTGCCGTCTCCGTTCCGGAGGCGGTGCGGAGAACGGTTGTGTAATAAGGGATGGGGGCGGAAGCATCGTCAACAGGAGGAGGTTTTTGATGAGAAGGAGGCTCAGCCGGAGAGAATTCCTCAAGGTTGCCGGCGCGGGAGTCGCTGGTGCGGCCTTGCTGGGAACCGCAGGCTGCGGGGGGCAAGGGGACGAAGGACAAGAAGGTGGAGCGGAGTCGCTCGAGATGTGGCTCTTCTCCGAAGAGCGCGCCGAATGGATCCGGCAGGTTCTCCAGTCGGAGGTTTGGACGTCTGAGCATGGGGACGTGGAGGTCAATCTGCGGGTCTTCCCCTACGAGCAGATGCACGACCGGTTGCAGACCGCGCTCGTTTCCGGACGGGGAGCCCCGGACCTGGCGGACGTCGAGATCTCGCGCTTCTCGCCGTTCATCCGGGGAGATCAGGTCCCCTTCGTGCCGCTCAACGACCGCATAGGCGACGAGATAGATAACGTCTACACGCCGGCCGGCACAGATCCGTGGACGTGGGAAGGCCAGATCTACGGCCTCGGAAACGAGCTGAACACCTGCGTGCTCGCCTACCGGCAGGACATCATGGAGGACGCCGGCATCCAGACCCCGTTCGAGACGTGGGACCAGGTCATAGAGGCGGGCCGGGAGATCTCTACCGCTGACAGGAAGATGTTCGCCATACACGACGAGGCTTTCGGCGACCACTATATGATGTCCCAGAGCGCCGGCACGACCTACTTCGATGAGCAGGGCAACTACATCGGCGACAACGAGCTGAGCATCGAGGCGATGCAGTTCCTTTACGATCTGGTCTACGAGCACGAGATCGCCGACATCGCGCCGGTAGCTGGCGATGATCAATGGTATCCGCCGAACTACCGGGCGGCCTTCAGGGCCGAGCGGTTCGTCGCGGTGTTCGGGCCGCCGTGGCACCTCGCGATGCTTCCCCTCGACGTGCCGGATCAGTCCGGGCTATGGACCGTACAGGAGTTTCCGCAGGGTGTAGGCGAGGGTATTCCGACGGCCCAGTTCGGCGGCACCGGACAGTGCATAACCGTGCAGTCCGAAAAACCCGATCTGGCCTGGGAGCTCATACGCGCCTGCAACCTGACCACCGAAGGAGTCCTGGAGGACTTCAAGTTGCGGACGGTGTACCCGACCTACAGCCCCGCCTACGAGGATCCCGCGCTGCAGGAGCCCAGCGATTACTTCGCTGACACGAGGTTCGGGGAGCTCTACTCGTCCCTCGCTCCGCAACTCGTCCCGTTCAACCAGTCGCCGCAGTGGGCCGAGGCGACCGAGACCATTATCAGGGATGTGATTACTCCGGTCATGCAGGATAGGGCGGATGCGGCGGAGGCGCTCAGGCAGGTGAGGTCGGCGATAGAGGGAGGCTAACAGCTACGGGCCCGGTGACGGCGGACGCTTTCTGGCGTCCGCCGTCACCCACGATCTTCGAGGGCAGAGGTGGCGGAGCGGGTGTATAGAGAAGAGACGCAAGCAACGCAAGAGCACGGGGCGGGCAAGCCGCCCGGGGAGCGGAGGCCGACTGCGGGATGGTGGCGCCGCAACCAGCGCGCGTATACGCCGTACCTGTTCTTGCTGCCGTTCTTCTCCATCTACTGCGTGTTCATGCTGTACCCGATCTTAGATGCCCTGAGGCTGAGCTTCTTCGAGGCCGGGGGGTTCGGGACGCCGGAATTCATCGGACTGGGCAACTACCGGCAGCTTCTGGAAGACCCGCGCTACCTCAAAGCGCTGGAGAACACCACGATCTACACGCTGGCGAGCATCTTTATATTGAGCCCCATCGCGCTCATCCTGGCGGTGACCATCCGCTCGTTCGTCGTCCCCTGGGCGACGTTCAAGAGCTTCTACCGGCTGACCTTCTTCCTGCCCTTTATCACCTCCCTGGTGGTAGTGGCGCTGATGTTCAACGTTGTGTTCGATCCCAACTACGGGCTGTTGAATGCTTTCCTTACGTCGATCGGCTTGCCCCAGCTAGGCTGGTTGCGTTCTCCGGATTTGGCGCTGCCGTCCGTGATCATGGTCGGGATCTGGACCTACGTGGGGATCAACTCGCTCTACTTTCTGGCCGGGCTGCAGAACATCCCGGATGAACTGCACGAGGCGGCGGCCGTGGACGGGGCGGGGCGGGTGAAGACCTTCTTCTACGTGACGCTGCCGCTGCTCAAGCCCGTGATCCTGTTCGTCGTCGTGCAGGCGACCATATTCTCCTACCAGCTCTTCGAGCTGCCGTTCCTGCTTACGGGAGGCGGACCCTCGGACGCGACGCTGACGCTGGCGATCTACCTCTACGAGACCGGCTTCAGGCAGTTCGACCGCGGGTACGCGTCCGCCATCGGCTACTCGATGGCCCTCATAGCCATAGCCATAGCTGCGACGCAACTGTACCTGTACAGGAGGCTCGAGAGGTGAGAGGACTTCGCTCCAGAGAGAGGGGGGCACCTGATGAGCCATAAGTTAAGAACACGCTTCTGGCAGGTGCTCGGCAATGCCTTCCTGTTGTTCGCCGTGTTCCTCACGGTCATGCCGTACATCTACATGGTCACCTCGTCTTTCAAACCTGGTAGCGAGCTGTTCTCCATACCGGTCCGGATCTTCCCCGAGAGCCTTTATCTGGGCAACTACGAACTGCTGCTCCGGGAAACCGACTTCGTGCGTTGGTTCTTGAACAGCGTCTTCGTCTCCGCTGCGCGCACGGCGCTCTCCATCGTCATCTCGATAATGGCGGGCTACGCCTTCGCCAAGTTCGCCTTCAGGTTCAAGGGCGTTCTGTTCGTCTTGGTCATCGCTATGCTGACCCTGCCCATATACGTGCTCATCGTGCCGCTCTACACGATGATGATCACCTTCGGCTGGACGGACACCTACATAGCCCTCATCCTGCCGGTCGCGGCGCAGGCGATAGGCGTCTTTCTGGCGAGGCAGTATCTCCTCTCCATCCCCGACGAGATGCTGGACGCCGCGCGCATAGACGGCGCCGGGGAGTGGACGGTCTTCTGGCGTATCATCCTCCCGCTCTCGAAGCCGGTGATCGCCGTGCTCGGCATCCTGTTCTTTACCACCACGTGGAACGACTTCGTCTGGCCGCTGGTAGTGCTGACGGAGAGCAGGATGTTCACGGTCAGCCTCGGGCTGCCGACGCTTCTCGGTCCCTACAGCCAGGAGTACGGTGCGATCCTGGCAGGGTCGTTCTTGAGCACCCTCCCGATCGCCGCCGTCTTCCTCGTCATGCAGCGGCGATTCGTGGAGGCAATAACGGCCGGGGCGATTAAGGGTTGATGGTGACAATCTGAGCGGGATTCCAGTCCAAGGCGTAGGGGAGAGTCCCGGACAAACGGAGGTTGTTAGATGACGGAGAACCAGCAGGCGCTCAGCGTGAAGGGGAGCGAGATCGTAGACGGCGAGGGCAGCCCCGTCGTGCTGCGCGGGTTCGGCCTGGGCGGCTGGATGAACATGGAGAACTTTATCACCGGTTATCCGGCCAACGAGGAGGCCCAGAGGGAGGCCGTAAGAGAAGTCCTCGGGGAAGAGAGGTGCGAATACTTCTTCGACCGCTTCCTGGAGCACTTCTTCACCGAAGACGACGCCCGCTTTATAAGCTCCCTGGGACTGAATCTTCTGCGGCTGCCGGTCAACTACCGCCACCTCGAGGACGACATGCGGCCCTTCGAGATAAAGGAGGAGGGCTTCAGGCACCTCGACCGGGTGATAGAGCTGTGCGCGAAGCACGGGATCTACACGATCATCGACCTGCACGCCCTGCCCGGTTACCAGAACCAGCACTGGCACTCGGATAACCCCACCCACAAGGCGCTGCTCTGGAGGCACAAGCACTTCCAGGACCGCACGGTGAATATCTGGGAGGCGATAGCCGGCCGCTACAAGGGTAACCCGTGGGTTGCAGGCTACAATCCTGTAAACGAACCGGCCGACCCTACCGAAGAGATGCTCATGCCCCTCTACAGGCGCCTCTACGAGGCGATCCGGGCCATAGACCCAGACCACATAATCTTCCTTGAGGGCAACCGCTACTCGCAGGACTTCCACATGTTCGGAGAGCCGTGGGAGAACGTGGTCTACACCAACCACGACTACGCCTTGCCGGGGTTCGTGGATGGCGGCCCGTACCCGGGTGTATCTCGCGGGAAGTACGTCGACCGGGACGTGCTGGAGCAGACGTTCCTCCAGCGCAGCAGCTACATGCTGGAGCACGGGGTGCCCATCTGGGTGGGAGAGTTCGGCCCGGTCTACCCGCAGGACCGCCCCGAGACTCACCCAACCCGCTACCGGGTACTCCGGGACCAGCTGGAGATCTACGACCGACACGGGGTCAGCTGGGCGATCTGGACCTACAAAGACATCGGGCTGCAGGGGGTCGTCTACGCCGCTCCCGATTCGCCGTGGGTGGAGCGCATCCGGCCCATCCTGGAGAAGAAGGCCCGCCTGGGCGTGGATCACTGGGGCGGGACGGACGCGCACATCCGCCACGTAATGGAGCCGCTGGAGCAGCTCTTCGAGAAGGAGTATCCCGGCTACGACCCGTTCCCCTTCGGGGCCCGGCGCGATATCGAGCTGCTGGTGCGCAACATCCTGCTGGCCGAGCCGATGGTCGGCGAGTACGCAGAGCTATTCCGGGGCATGGAAGAGGCGGAGATAGACGGGATGATGCGGTCCTTCCGATTCGAGAACTGCATCAGGCGCGAAGAGCTGGCCGGCATACTCTCCGAGCACGCTCCCAGGGCCGCCGGGAGGAAGGGCTGAGCTTGCGTTCTGGGGTAAGCTGGAGGAGCTTCGGGGCATCTGCGGCTCCCCGGTGCGGGAGAGGCGAAAAGGAGGCTTGAATTTGACTAACGTGGTGAAGAACTCGGTAGGGATCTGGGCGTTTGGGCCGGCGGTCACTCGCTTTGTGCCGCCCGGCTACCACCACGAGGTGGCAGACGAAGGGATGGTGGAGAAGACAGAGCGGGTGTGCGAGGGGCTCTCGGATCTGCTCGATGGACTTGAGTACCACTACCCCGGAGAGGTGAACGAGGAAAACGCAGAGGGGATCCTTGCGGTGCTCAAGGAGCACCATATGGAGCTGCCCGTGATCGCCGCCGGGCTGCACAACGACCCCACCTACAAGATGGGCGCTCTCATTAACCCCGACGAGCGGCTCAGACGCCGGGGAATAGATACCCTCAAGCGAGGGATCGAGCTTGCGGGTGAGATCGGGGCGAACTTCATCATCTGGCCCGGGGCCGAAGGGTACAACTACACCTTCCAGCGGCCCTATGCCGGGACGTGGAGGGCGTTCATCGAGGGAGTAGCTGAGCTCACGGAGCACGCCGGCGGACGGGGCGTAAAGATCTTTCTTGAGCACAAAAACAGCGAGCCGGCGATGAAGATTTTGATGCAGAACATAGGCATGACGCTCTTTACCATAAAGAAGGTAGAAGAGCTTGGGGTAGACACCTCCAATCTGCTGGTGAACCTGGACTGGCAGCACCTGATCATGAACGGGGAGTCTCTGGCCGAGTACGCCGAGCTTCTCGCTTCAGAGAACAAGCTGGGCCACCAGCACGCCAACGACGGCTGGGGCACCTTCGATGACGACAACGTGGTGGGCACCAACTTCTTCATGCAGACCTTAGAGATGGCCCAGACCCTGCAGGACGTGGGCTACGGGGCCAACGGGGAGATAGTGGGCTTCGACCTCTATCCCTACACAGAAGATCAGGTAAAAGCCGTAAGGCGCGCTATTTTGCACTGGGAGTTCATCTGGGATGTGGCCAAGAGAATAGAGCGCAGAGCACTCGCGGAGGCCAAAAAGAGGGCCGACGCCCTTGGAGGGCAGAGGGCGGTCTATGCGGCACTCGGGCTCGACTCTGAATACGAGGAGAGGATCATCGGGCGGCGCAAAGAGGCCAAAGCCTCAAGGAGCGCTTCACAGCAGTGAGCGTGCTCATCGGCCTGGACATAGGGACCACGGGAGCCCGGGCGGTTGCCGTAGAGGAGGACGGCAGAGTCTTAGCCGAAGCCTCCTCAGAGTACCCGCTGATGAGCCCTCGCCCCGGCTGGAGCGAGCAGGACCCCGAAGACTGGTGGCAGGCATCCAGAGAGGTTCTGGGCCGGGTGGCCACAAAGGTCGGAGGCGAGGTTGCGGGGCTTGGGCTCACCGGGCAGATGCACGGCTCGGTCTTCCTTAACTCCTCAGAGGAGGTCATCCGCCCGACTCTATTGTGGAACGACCAGCGCACGCTCAAGCAGTGCGAGAAGATAACGGAGGCAGTCGGCGAGGAGCGCCTGCTCGCCATCGCCGGCAACCCGGCTCTGACCGGCTTTCAGGCGCCCAAGATCCTGTGGCTCAGAGACGAAGAGCCGCAGAACTACGAGAAGGTGGCCGGCGTGCTCCTGCCCAAAGACTACGTGCGCCTCAGGCTCACCGGCGAGCACGCAACGGACGCCTCCGACGCCGCCGGCACGCTGCTTTTAGACGTGAGGCTCAGGGACTGGTCAGAGGAGATCCTCTCGGCGCTAGAGATCCCCAAAGAGTGGCTGCCCGCAGTATACGAAGGGCCACAGAAGACGGGAGCGCTGCGCGAAACGGTCGCCCGGGAGCTCGGCCTGCCTCCGGGAATACCGGTGGCAGCCGGCGGCGGGGACAACGCGGCTGCTGCGGTGGGGACGGGGATAATCCGGGAAGGGATAATAAGCTCCTCCATCGGAACCAGCGGCGTGCTCTTCGCCCATACAGACACCTTCTCGCCCGACCCCTCGGGGAGGATACACGCCTTCTGCCACGCCGTACCCGGCAAGTGGCACCTCATGGGGGTTACGCTCTCTGCGGGGGGCTCTCTCGGGTGGTGGCGCGGTGCTCTGAGGAGGGACTTTGAGGAGCTGGTAGAGGCGGCCTCAGAAGTTCAGCCCGGCTCAGAAGGGCTCCTCTTCCTGCCCTACCTCAGCGGCGAGAGGACCCCCCATCTGGACCCCAAAGCCCGCGGGGCATTCTTCGGGCTCACCTCCCGCCACACGCTCGCGCACATGAGCCGGGCTCTGATGGAGGGTGTTGTCTTCTCCCTGCGGGATGCATTAGAGATCATGGGCGGCCTTGGGGTCGGTGCGGAGGAGGTACGGGTGACGGGAGGCGGAGCGAGGAGTCCTCTGTGGAGGGAGCTCCAGGCCGACATCTACGGCGCGCCTATCTACCGCACCACGGCCGATGAGGGGCCGGCATATGGAGCGGCCCTTCTGGCCGGAGTTGCCTGCGGCGTCTACACGGATGTGGAGGAGGCTTGCTCGCATATCCGGCTGCGTGATGAGGTAGTCCGGCCGCACCCTGAGCGGGTGGCCCTCTACAACGGATACTACGAGGTCTACCGCTCGCTGTATCCCGCAACCAGGGACGCCATGAGCAGCCTGACGGATCTCGCCGCGAGCGGCCAGCATCGACCGGGAAAGGCACCAGCATGACCGCACATAACGAGAGCAACTCCGCGTTCGGCGGGCTTGAGACCCCCGATACGCTCACGGCGGACGAGATCGAGGCCAGAGCGCGCGACCTGCTCGCCCGGCTCAGTCTCGACGAGAAGATCTGGCTGATGTACGGCGATACCCCGTTCTGGTCCGGGTTGGCAGATATGATGGACGGAGGATACAACCTGCGGGTGTGGCCGGCCGGAGCCGTTCCACGCCTGGGCATCCCCGGCATCCGCTTCGCCGACGGGCCGCGCGGCGTGGTGATGCCGGGCGCGACCACCTTCCCGGTCTCGATGGCCCGCGGCGCGAGCTGGGATGTCGGGCTGGAGGAGCGGATCGGCGACGCGATCGGGCGCGAGCTGCGGGCCCTGGGGGGCAACCTCTTCGGCGGCGTGTGTATAAACCTGCTGCGCCATCCCGCCTGGGGCCGCGCCCAGGAGACCTACGGCGAGGATACCCACCACCTCGGCTCCTTCGGTGCGGCGCTCGTCCGCGGCGTGCAGCGCCACGTGATGGCCTGCGCCAAACACTACGCCCTTAACTCCATGGAGAACGCCCGCTTCACCGTCGACGTCACCGTCGATCCGCGCGCGCTGCACGAGGTCTACCTCCCGCACTTCAAGCGGGCGGTGGATGCGGGCGCGGCCTCGGTGATGAGCGCCTACAACAGCGTCAACGGCGAGTGGTGCGGGCAGAACGAGGCGCTCCTTACCGGCATCCTCAAGGAGCAGTGGGGCTTCGAGGGCTTCGTGCTCACCGACTTCATCTTCGGCATGCGGGATGCCAGAAAGGCCGCCCTGGCCGGACAAGACCTCGAGATGCCGTTCCAGATGCTCTACCACCGCGACCTGAGGGAGTTGGTCGAGCGCGGCGAGGTGCCCGTCTCGCGGATCGACGACGCGGCGCTGCGGCTGCTCCGGCAGCAGGTGCGGTTCGCCCAGGGCCGTGATCCGGACGACTACACCCCCGACGTGGTGGGGTGCGAGGAGCACCGCCGGCTGGCCCGCGAGGCGGCGCAGAAGAGCATCGTGCTGCTCAAGAACGAGGATGGCATACTGCCTCTGGCCGGCGTGCGGCGCGTGGCCGTGATCGGAGAGCTGGCCGACACGCCGAACACCGGCGACCGCGGCTCCAGCGACACCCGCCCGGGGTATGTGATCACCCCGCTGCAAGGGCTCCGCGCCGCGCTCGGCGACGGGGTTGCGGTCGAGTACTACGATGGGAGCGACCCGGCACAGGCGGCGAGGCTCGCCCAGAAGGCCGACGCGGCGGTCTGCGTGGTGGGCTACACCTTCCGCGATGAAGGAGAGTACATACCCCCCGACCTGATGACCCGCTTCGCGCCCAACCTCCCGCAGCCTTCGCCGGAGGAAGAACCGGTCGCCCGGACTCTGATGCAGGGCGGGACGCCGGACGAGGAGGAAGGGTCCGGATTCGGTGCCGGCGGCGATCGCGCCGCGCTCACCCTGCGCCCGGAGGATGAGGCACTGATCCAGGCGGTTGCGGCGGCGAATCCGCGCACCGTGGTCGCGGTTATGGGCGGCAGCGCGATCATTACCGAGGCCTGGCGCGAGCGGGTGGCGGCCATCCTCATGCTCTGGTACCCGGGCATGGAGGGCGGGAACGCCTTCGCCGACGTGCTGCTCGGGCGGGTCAACCCGAGCGGCAGGCTCCCCTGCAGCTTCCCAAGGCGCGCCGAAGACCTGCCCTTCTTCGATAAGGATGCTACGGAGATCACCTATGACCTCTGGCACGGCTACCGCAAGCTGGAGCGCGACAGAACCCGGCCCGCCTTCCCTTTCGGCTTCGGCCTGAGCTACACCTCATACGCCTACAGTAACCTCCGGCTGGCCCGAGATCAGTTGGGGCCTGACGACACGCTCGTGGCCGAGGTCGATATTACCAACACCGGCAGCGTCGAAGGCGAAGAGGTGGTGCAGCTCTACGTTGCGGCGCACGGGTCGGAAGTCGAGCGCGCGCCGAAGGAGCTGAAGGCGTTCGCCCGCGTGGCGCTGGCCCCGGGAGAGAGGAGCCCCGTGCGCCTGGAGGTGCCGGTTGCGGACCTTGCTTACTACGATGCGGAGAGGCGGGAGTTCGTGGTCGAGCCGATCGACTACGAGGTCGTCGTGGGTCGGCACGCACTGGATGAGAATGCGCTGCGAGCGCGTTTCCGCGTGAGATGAGGGGGCTTTACGGCCGGAGTGCGGTTGATCCGGTCACATCCCGCGGTGATGTGGAACGAGGGTGCAGAGAGGAGGGGGGTGCTTGTCCGGATTGCAGCGGACCGGATCTCAGATAGCGTCTCTGTACCCGTGCAGCAACGCTTCGCGTCAGGTGCTGAACCTCTCGGGCTTTTGGGACTTCCGCTTCGATCCCGGGGATGCCGGGCTCGATGCCGGCTGGGGCGCGGGATTTGCGCCCCAGCGCCCCATAGCGGTGCCCGCCAGCTGGAATGAGCAGTTTGAGGAGGCGCTGGACTATCTCGGTCCGGCCTGGTACCAGACGCGCTTCATCCTGCCCTGGGGGTGGAGCGGGAAAAGGGTGCGCCTGCGCTTCGGCTCTGTGAACTACCTGGCTGCGGTATGGCTCAACGGCGCTCATCTGGGTGAGCACGAGGGCGGCCACCTTCCCTTCGAGTTCGATGCCGCGCCGTACCTGCGCGCCGGGGAGAACCTGTTGGTGGTGAGGGTGGAGGGGGAGCTCGCGCCCGACCGCGTGCCGCCGGGCAGGATACCTCCGGACCCCCGGGACGACTTCCCGCACCGCAACCACCCCGACACCTCCTTCGACTTCTTCCCCTTCTGCGGCATACACCGCCCCGTCGTGCTCTACGCCACGCCCCGCGACGCTATAACCGACCTCACGGTAAGAACCGAACTTGAAGGGACGACGGGGCTCGTGCGCGTGCGGCTGGACCGCACGCCGGGGGATGGGGCGACCGCGCGCCTGTCCCTCAAAGGGCATGGTGCCGAGGTCGCAGAAGAAGTGTCCCTCTCCGGCGAGACGGCGGAGATCGAGCTAACGCTGCCGGATGTTGCGCCGTGGTCTCCGGAGGCGCCCAACCTGTACGAGCTTGCGGCCGAGCTCTCGCGCGGCGGCGAGGTCTTCGACCGCTACTCGCTGCCCGTCGGCGTGCGCACCGTGACCGTCGAGGGAGACGCCCTGCTTATCAACGGGGAGCCGGTGAAGCTAAGGGGCTTCGGGCGCCACGAAGACTTCCCGGTGGCCGGGCGCGGGCTCGTGCCGCCTGCGGTCGTGAAGGACTACGCGCTCATGCGCTGGGTGGGAGCCAACTCCTTTCGCACCTCTCACTACCCGTACTCCGAGGAGGCGATGGACCTCGCCGACCGGCTCGGGTTCCTGGTCATAGACGAGACGCCCGCGGTGGGCCTCTTCTTCGCAGAGGAGGGGCTGGGGAGGCGCCTACAGCTGTGCCGGCAGTACGTTCGGGAGCTTGTGGCCCGCGACAAGAACCGTCCGGCAGTTATCCTGTGGAGCCTGGCGAACGAGCCGCACTCTAAAAGGCCCGGTGCCAAAGAATTCTTCCGCGAGCTCTACGGCCTCACGAAGTCCCTGGACCCGACCCGTCCGGTAACGCTGGCCAGCATGCACGAGGAGGCCGACGAGGCGTTCGAGTTCTGCGACCTGATCTGCCTGAACCGCTACTTCGGGTGGTACACCGAACCCGGCATGCTCGAAGAGGGCTTCGCCAGGCTCTCCGAGGATCTGGACGCCGCGCATGCAAGGTACCACAAGCCCGTGATCGTTACCGAGTTCGGTGCCGACGCCCTGCCCGGCTGCCACTCCCACCCGCCCGAGATGTTCACCGAGGAGTACCAGGCTGAGATGATCTCCGGCTACGTGCGGGTTCTGGAGGAGAAGCCCTACGTCGCCGGACAGCACGTCTGGAACCTGTGCGACTTCAAGACCGCCCAGGAGGCAAGGAGGGTGGGCGGTATGAACCTGAAGGGCGTCTTCACCCGCGACCGCCGCCCCAAGCTGGCGGCCCACCGCCTCAGGCAGTTCTGGAACGCGCGGCACGACGAAGACACGAGAAAGGAGAGAGCATGAACTTCCCGGAAGGTTTCCTGTGGGGCACGGCGACGGCGGCCTACCAGATAGAAGGTGCGGCCGCCGAAGACGGGCGTGGTCCCTCCATCTGGGACACCTTCTCCCATACCCCCGGCAAGGTCTACCGCGGTGACACCGGAGATATAGCGTGCGACCACTACCACCGGCTGGAAGAGGATCTGGATCTGATGGCCGCCCTCGGCCTGAAGGCCTACCGCTTCTCGGTCGCCTGGCCACGCATCCAGCCGGAGGGCAGCGGAGAGGTAAACCGGAAAGGGCTGGACTTCTACCGCAGGCTCGTGGACGGACTCAGGGAGAGGGATATAGAGCCGATGCTCACGCTCTACCACTGGGATCTTCCGCAGGCGCTCGAAGACCGGGGCGGCTGGACGAGCCGCCAGACGAGCGAGCGGTTCGCCGAGTACGCGGGCATCGTCTACGAGGCGCTCTCCGGCTCGGTGAGGTACTGGATCACGCTCAACGAGCCCTGGGTCTCGGCCTGGATGGGCTACGGTATGGGGATGCATGCGCCGGGGAGGAGGGGCACCGGAGAAGCCCTCGCCGCGACGCACCACCTCCTGCTCGGGCACGGGCTCGCGCTGGAAGCGATGCGCGCGCAGGGCGGGAACGACCGGTTCGGTATCACGCTCAACCTCGCGCCCGTGCGGGCGGCCTCGGACGAGCCCGCCGACACAGAAGCGGCCCGGCGCGTGGACGGAAACGCCAACCGGCTCTACCTTGACCCGCTCTTCCGCGGCAGCTACCCGGAGGATATGGTGGAGTACTATCGCGATGCCAGCGACTACGCGTTCGTGCGCGAGGGAGATCTGGAGCGGATCTCCGCTCCCGTGGACTTTCTGGGCGTAAACTACTACATGCGCCACACCGTGATGGACGCCCGCAGGGACTCCCCGGATCTCGCCACCGGCATCCGCTTTCACGGCCTGGGCGCGGCGACGGTCCTGCCGCCCGGCGTCGAGACCACCGCGATGGGCTGGCCCGTGGAGCCGGATGGCCTCACCGAGCTGCTGGTGCGGCTCAAGGACGAGTACACGGAAGACCTGCCCGTCTATGTTACCGAGAACGGATGCGCCGTCTACGACTACGTGGACCCGGAGGGCGGTGTGGACGACGTGGAGCGCATCTCCTTCCTCGACGCTCACTTCCGGGCGGCGCACGAGGCCATCGAGCGCGGCGTGAACCTGCGGGGATACATGGTCTGGTCGCTGCTGGACAACTTCGAGTGGGCCGAAGGGTACTCCAAGCGCTTTGGCATCGTCTTCGTGGACTACGGAACCCAGAGGCGCATCCCCAAAGCGAGCGCCCGCTGGTACCGGGAGGTCATCCGCAAGAACGGCCTGCCGGACGCCGGCCGATAAGCGCTCCGGCGGAGCGGACGTCCCGCAGCGTGCTAAAATCCAGAAGTTCTGTCTTGCGGAAGACGGCTTTTAGAGAGTGAGCGCGCCTTGGGTAGAGGGAGTACTGCGGCAGGCTCCGGCAACGGAGTTCAAACGGTCGAGCGGGCTCTCGACATTCTGGAGCTCTTGAGCCGGCGGAGGGGGGAGCTTGGGGTGAGCGAGATCGGCTCCGAGGTCGGGCTCGCCGGCGGGACGGTGCACCGGCTGCTCTCCACGCTCACCGCGCGCGGTTACGCCCGCCAGAACCCCGCAACCCGCAAGTACGTTCTGGGTCCCAGGGCGCTCACCCTGGCCTCTGCCGTCAGGGAGCGGCTGGGCGTGCTGGCCCGCCCGTTCCTAAGGGAGCTTATGGAGATCAGCGGGGAGTCTGCAAACCTCGCCGCTCTCGACAAGAACTCGATCGTCTACATGGAGCAGGTTCCGGCGCCCCGCATGGTGCGCATGTTCACCGAGCCGGGCAACCGGGTCCCCCCGCACTGCACCGGCACCGGCAAGGTGCTCCTGGCCTACCAGCCCGAAGAGGCGGTGGACTCCATCATCCGCCGGAGTGGGCTGCCGCGCTTCACGCCCCGCACCATAACCGATCCGGACAGGCTCAGGGAGGAGCTCGCGTGCATCCGCGAGCAGGGCTACGCGCTGGACACCGAGGAGATGGAGGAGGGGGTGCGGTGCCTTGCGGCCCCGGTCTTCGCTCCGGACGGCAAGGTTCTGGCTGCGATGAGCATCTCGGGTCCGGCCGGGCGGCTGGATGAGGAGCGTATCCGGGAGCTCATCCCCCACATCCGGCGCATAGCGGAGAGCTTCTCCGCGAGCCTCGACGTCTCGCCGGAGGCCGCCTCCGGAGGCGGGGATGATCCCGGACCGGGGTGAGATGAGGGGCTCCGGGCAGGAACGCCTGTTCGAGGGCGAGACGACGGAGACGGTGGAGCCGCCGGAGAAGGGGCTGTACCTGGGCACATCCGGCTGGTCGTACGCCGACTGGGAGGGCACGCTCTATCCTCCGGGCACGCCGCCCGTAGGGCGGCTGGCGGAGTACGCAAGACACTTCGCCACGGTCGAGATAGATTCCACGTTCTACGGCACACCCCGGCGTTCGACGGTCGAGCGCTGGCGCGCTACCGTGCCGCGGGGGTTTCTCTTTGCGGCCAAGTTCCCGCGCGAAGTCACACACGAGCGCGAGCTGCAGGACGCAGGCGATCCCGCCCGCGCCTTCGTGAGCACCATGGCCGGGCTGGAAGACAAACTCGGACCGCTGCTCGTGCAGCTACCCCCGGGCTTCCGGGCGGATAACATCGGGCGGCTGGAGGATTTCCTGCGCGGACTGCCGCGAGGGTTCCGGTACGCCGTCGAGGTCCGGCACCGGAGCTGGCTGAAGTCCGGGCTGCCGGAGCTCCTCGGCGAGCTCGGGGCAGCGCTCGTGCTCGTGGACAGCCCCGGCATGCCGCGCCAGGAGCTCGCCACAGCGGACTTCGTCTACATCCGCTGGCTCGGCGACCGCCGGGAGTTCCCGGAGGGACACACGCACCCCAAGCGCGACCGCTCGCAGGACCTCCGGTGGTGGTCGGAGCGGGTGGACCGCTTCCTGGAGGAGGGCCGGACGGTCTTCGCTTACGCGAACAACCACTACGAGAACCACAGCCCGAGCACCATAGAGCGGTTTCTGGGGATGAGGGGCGGCTGACCCTGCCGGTGGATTGAAGCCCGCCGGCGTTTTATCTTTAACCCGGAGTCTCTGCCGGATCTCACGCCCGAAAGGAGTTACATGCCGGATCGAGACGCCCGCCGTCTGCAGTACTACGCCCGCCGTCTGGACGAGCTGCGCACCTGGCGCAACGCGCGCGAGCTGCCCATTCGCTACTGGCGGTTCACCGCTCCAGACGGCGAGGTGCGCAAGCTGGAGCTCGGGGATCGCTGGCCGGCCGTGGAGGTGCCGGTATCCTTCTCGGCGAGTGCGGCGGTGCCCGCGGAGTGGAGGGGAGAGCCGGTGGAGCTCGACCTCTGGCTCGGGGGCGAGGGGTTCGTGCGGCTCTCGAACGGCGTGGAGGGCGGATTGGACCCCTTCCACCGGCGCTTCCCCGTTGCGGACTCCGCCGCGGGCGGCGAGCGCGTGGAGATAGAGGCCGAGGTCGTCCCCAAGGGGCTCTTCGGCTCGCACGTGGCCGAACCCAGGCTCACCCGCGCGCACCTCGTCGTGCCCGAGGTAGGGGTGCGGGCGTTGGAGCGGGATCTCTCCGTCATCGTGGAGGCCTGCCGCTACCTCGGAGACCACGAGGCCGTGCCGCTTCTGCTGGATGCGGTGGAGGCCGCTTTCCGGCAGCTGGCGCCGGACTGGCCCTCCCGCACCGATATCGCGCTCGCCCGTTACCGGGAGCGGTACAAGAACACCATGGGCCGCGCCTTCTGGAGCCTGCCGCCGGTCTTCGAGGACGAGGCTCTGGACGTGGAGCAGGAGGGGCTCGAGCTCTGGAGCCTGCCGCCCGGGATTGGGGATCTCGAACCGCTCTCCGAACGGGCGCGGGCGGCCGTCCGGGCCGCCCGCGCGGAAGTGGCCCGGAGGCTGGAGGAGCTCCGGGAAGAGTACCCGCCGGCCGGGCGGCTGGCGCTGAGCGGGCATGCGCACATAGATCTGGCCTGGCTCTGGCCCCTGCAGGAGACCCGGCGCAAGGCGCGGCGCACCTTCTCCAGCGTGCTGCGCCTGATGGAGGAGTACGGGGAGTTCACCTTCAACCAGTCCTCGGCCCGGCTCTATGCCTGGGTCGAGGAGGAGCACCCGGAGCTCTTCGAGCGCATCCGGCGGCGCGTTGCGGAGGGGCGCTGGGAGCCGGTCGGCGGCTCGTGGACGGAGCCGGACTGCCAGATGCCCGGAGGAGAAGCCTTCGTCCGCCAGCTTCTCTACGGCCAGCGGTACTTCGAGGAGAAGTTCGGGCGTCGCTGCAAAGTCGCCTGGCTGCCGGACGCGTTCGGATTCTCGCCGGGCATCCCGCAGCTCCTGCGCGGGGCGGGCCTGAGCGGGTTCTTCACCTGCAAGCTCAAGTGGAACGAGGCCAACCGCTTCCCGCACAACCTCTTCGTCTGGGAGGGGATAGACGGGAGCACCATCACGGCCCACACAATGGAGAACCCCGGTTCGGACTACAACGGCAACGTCGCGCCGTCCGACCTGCTGGGGACGTGGCGCAACTACACGGGCAAGCGGTACCACCCGGAGAGCCTGTTCACCTTCGGCTGGGGCGACGGGGGCGGCGGTCCGAGCCAGAAGATGCTGGAGAACTACGAGCGGCTGCGGGACTTCCCGGCCCTGCCGCGCCTGCGCTCCGTGCGCGTGGAGGACTTCTTCGAGAGCCTGCCGCGCGCCGGGCTGCCGAAGTGGGTCGGGGAGCTGTATCTGGAGCTGCACCGGGGCACGCTCACCTCGCAGGGCCGGGTGAAGAAGCTGAACCGGGAGGCCGAGCACCGGCTGCTGGAGGCCGAAGCGTTCGCCCTCATCGCGGGGTTCTGCGGCTTCGAGTATCCCCGGGAGGAGCTGGAAGGAGTCTGGAAGACGCTGCTTTTGAACCAGTTCCACGACATCCTTCCCGGCTCCTCCATCCGCGAGGTGTATGAGGAGGCCCACCGCCAGCTCGCCGGGGCGGTCGAGAGCGCCACCCGCATCCGGGACGCGGCCCTGCGGCACCTCGCGGAGCGGGTGGAGGAGCCTCAGGAGGCGGATGGCGTGTTGCTCGTGGCGAACGCCGCTCTGCATCCCCGTCCGCTCTCCGCGGTGCTGCCGGAGCTGGAAGGGGGTGAACTGGTGGACGCGCGGGGAGAGCCGCTGCCCGTTCAGAAGACGCGCGACGGTCTGCTCGTGCACGACCCGGGGCGCGAGGTGCCGGGGCTCGGCTGGGTGGCGCTCTTCGTGCGGCGGGGTGCTGAGAGGATGCCCGGGGCCGGTGTCCGCGTCCGGGAATCCGGGGGCGGGGCCGTGCTGGAGAACGGGGAGATCCGGGCCGAGATCGGGCACGACGGAGCGCTGCATAGCCTCTACGACCAGGTTGCGGAGCGTGAGGTGCTGGACGGTCGCGGGAACCTCCTTCTGGCCTGCACCGACAAGCCCCGGGAGTGGGACGCCTGGGACATAGAAGAGCGTTACGAGCTCGAATGCGAAGAGGTCGGCGGGATGGAGGAGGTCCGGGTTACAGAATCCGGGCCGCTCGAGGCGGCGGTGCGCACTACGCGCCGCTGGCGCAGCTCGCGTATCGAGCAGACCTACCGGCTCCGGGCCGGCTCCCGGCGGCTGGATATCGAGACTCGCGTAGACTGGCGCGAGCGGCAGGTGCTCCTGCGGGCGCTCTTCCCGCTGGCCGTGCGCTCGCACGAGGCGACCTTCGAGACGATGTACGGCGCGGTGCGCCGTCCGACCCATCGGAACACCTCCTGGGACGCCGCACGCTTCGAGGTCAGCGCCCACCGCTTCGCCGACCTCTCCGAGACCGGGTACGGGGCCGCGCTGCTGAACGACGGGAAATACGGCCACAGCGCCCGGGACAACGTGCTCGGCATCAGCCTGCTCCGGAGCCCGGTTCACCCGGACCCGACCGCAGATGAGGGCGAGCACCGCTTTACCTACAGCCTCCTGCCGCACGCGGGGGACTGGACGGCGGGCGTGGCGCGCGAGGCGTTCGGCCTGAACAGCCCGCTCTTCGCCGTTGTTCTCGAGCCCGGTTCAGGGAGCGTGCCGGTGGAGTCCGGTCTGGTGCGGAACGAGGGACTGGAGCTCGCGCTCGGGGGCCTCAAGCGGGCCGAGGACGGGGAGGACGTCATCCTGCGCCTCTACGAGCCGCACGGTGCGCGGGGAACGGCCGTCCTGAGGTTTGCCCGGCCGCTCGAGAGAGCGCTCCAGACGAACCTGCTGGAGGAGCTGGAGGAAGAAGTGGCTGTGGAGGGAGACACGATAAGAGTCTCCGTGCGCCCGTTCGAGGTCCTGACGCTGCGCCTCTCCCTCGCCCGTGATAACCTCTAGGTGGTCTGCCCGTGTAGCGGAGAGCCCCGTCGGGTAGAACCCCGTTATGGAGCAGCTCACAGACAACCGCTACCGCACCATCCGGCGCCTCGGCAGCGGGGGCATGTCCGAGGTCTATCTGGCACACGACGAGGTACTGGGACGCAACGTCGCCCTCAAGGTATTGCGCGGGCACCTCGCCGAGGACGAGGAGTTCGTGGAGAGGTTCAGGTACGAGGCCCGGAGTGCGGCTGCGCTCTCGCATCCCAGCATCGTCTCTATCTACGACCGGGGAGAGTCCGGCGGCACGTACTACATAGCCATGGAGTACGTGCCCGGCGGTACGCTCAAGGACCGTATCCGGCGGGATGGGGCCCTGCCGCCTTCTGCGGCAGCCGAGGCGGCGATCCAGATCGCCGGCGCGCTCGAGGCTGCGCACCGGCGGGGGATAGTGCACCGGGACGTCAAGCCGCACAACATACTCATCACCGAATCCGGCGACGTGAAGGTGGGGGACTTCGGCATAGCCCGGGCCGCGTCTGCGGCCCGGGCGACGGCGACGGGCATGATCCTGGGCACGGCCCATTACATCTCGCCCGAGCAGGCTCGCGGCGAGGGGGCCACCCTGCGGAGCGACCTCTACTCTTTGGGCGTCGTGCTCTACGAGATGCTCACCGGGAGGGTGCCCTTCGAGGCCGAGACGCCCGTAGCTCTGGCCGTCAAGCACGCCAGCGAGCCGCCGCGTCCGCCGCGAGAGGTGAACCCGGCCATCCCGCCGGAGCTGGACGCCATCGTACGGCGGCTGCTGGCCAAGGACCCGGAGGAGCGTTACCCGAGCGCGGCCGCGCTCATCCGGGATCTGGAGCTCTTCCTGAGCGGACTCTCCGGGGAGGCGACCCGGATCATGGCTCCGGCGGCGGGCGGGCGTCCGGGGCGGCGCCGGAGGACCGGTCTCTGGGTTGTGGCCTTCGCGGGGCTCTTCCTCCTCTCATTCGCGGGCGCGGTCGGCTGGAGCCTCCTGCAGCCGGCTCAGAGCGCGGATGCCAGGGCGGTGCCGGACCTGCGGGGGCAGACGCTGCAGGAGGCGCGGCAAGCGCTCGGCGGGGACTACGAGCTCGTTGTGGAGGCCACCAGGGACGTTCCCGAGCCCGGGAACACCATCCTGGAGCAGCGCCCCGGCCCCGGATCGCCGCTAGAGCCGGGAGGGGAGATCTCGGTCGTCCTCAGCTCCGGGATGGTGGAGGTTCCGGATGTGGCGGGGGAGCCTGAGGAGGCCGCCCGCCGGGTGCTGGAGGAGGCCGGGCTTGAGGTCCGGGTCGAGACCGGGGAGAGCGGCTCGGTGGCGGAGGGGGACGTGATCCGGCAGGAGCCGGAGGCCGGGGAGATGGCCGCGTTCGGATCTCCCGTAACCATCTTCGTGAGCACCGGAGAGCCGGAGGTGAGGGTGCCCGACCTGGCCGGTATGTCCCTCTCGCAGGCCGTAAGCGCGCTGGAGGCGGCCGGCCTGAGCTTCGGGAGCGAGTCCTACGCTCCGAGCGCCGCCGCGCCGCAGGGAACCGTTATCGCTCAGTCTCCGGCGCCGGGGAGCGCGGTGGAGCCGGGGACGGCCGTGGACGTCACCATCAGCTCCGGCCCGCCTGCAGCCGCAGCCCCGGGGGCGGCCGGTGGAGCCTCGGGCGGCGAGACGACCGTGTACTACCGGGTGCGGCCCGTGCAGCCGCAGGAGCAACGGCCGGACACCGGAGGCTCTCAGCCCGCGCAGCAAGATGAGCCGCCGGGTCAGCCTCCCGGTGAGCAGCAGCGGCCGGACTCCGGCGGTTCTCAGGCGGGGGCGCCGGATCAGAGTGGTTCCTCCCGGACCCAGGGCGAGCAGAGCGTCTTCGAGGACGGCTCGCCGTTCGGTCCCGGCGGCTTCCCGGGACCTGCCCCGGTGCGGCCGCAGCCGGCAGAGGATGACTAGTCTTCGCCGGATTCTTCCGCGAGCTGCCTCAGCTGGCAGAGTATGCGGTGGGTGAGGCCCCAGATCACGTACCGCCCGTCGTAGATGAGGGCGGGCCAGGTGCCGGGGAAGTCCGCGATCTCCACGGGCTCGTCCTCCAGCTCCTCCAGCGGCACCCAGAACGCCTCCTCCACCTCGCTCTCCTGCAGGGGGCCGGGTTCCGCGTCTATGGCGACCACGACGGGGGAGACGGTGAGCCGTCCCGGCATCCTGCGGGGCGAGACGTCGCTCAGGCGGCCCAGGTAGCGCCCCCAGGAGATATCTATCCCGACCTCCTCCAGCGTCTCCCGGCGCGAGGTTTCGTAGGGAGAGGCGTCGTCCGGCTCGCAGCGGCCGCCGGGCAGCGCCATGTGTCCGGACCAGGGGTCGCCGGGCTTCTCGGCGCGCTGGATCACGAGCACCTCCAGGCCCTGGCCCCGTTCGCGCAGCAGCAGGGCGACGGCCGCCCGGCGCGCGGTACCGCTCTCCAGGTGTGGCTCGAACTTCCTCAACGCCCGCGCTATTCTCTCCAGAGTCCCCATCGTCCGCCAGTATACCGGCCCGGGCGGCAGAGAGATGTTATGCTTCCTCTCTGCAGAGTTTGAGAGGGGAGTGTGGCATGAGAGATGAGCGGATCAGGAAGTGGGCCGGGCTTCTGACCGAGTACTCGCTCGGGGTCCGGGAGGGAGATCAGGTCCTGATCTCCGGCTCCGTCCTGGCCGGACCTATCCTCAAGGAGGTTTATGCCGCCGTGCTGGACCGCGGGGCGTACCCGATCCCGCAGGTGACGCTGCCCGGGATGCAGGAGGTCTTCTTCCGCCATGCCAGAGATCGCCACTACGAGAAGATAGCCCCGGCGGTGCGCGGCCTCTACGAGCGGGCCGACGCCTACGTCAATATCCTGGCCCCGGAGAACACCCGCGCGCTGGCCAGCGTAGATCCCAAGAAGCAGCAGGCTATCAGCCTGCGCGACAAGCCCATCCGGGAGATGATCCTTGAGAAGGACCGCTGGATACTCACGCTCTTCCCGACCAATGCGCTGGCGCAGGAGTCAGACATGAGCCTGGAGGATTACGAGGAGTTCGTCTTTGAGGCGATGGCCCTGAACGAGGATGACCCCGTAGAGTTCTGGCGCAGGAAGGAAGAGGCCCAGGCCGGTCTCGTCCGGCGGCTGGAGCGGGCGGACGAGATCCGCATCACGGCTCCCGGGACCGACCTCACGCTCTCCGTGAAGGGCCGGAAGTTCGTCAACAGCGCCGGCCGGCACAATATGCCCTGCGGCGAGGTCTTCACCGGCCCGGTCGAGGACTCGGCCAACGGTCACATCTTCTACAACATCCCCTCGGCCGTGCAGGGACGGGAGGTCTCCGGTGTGCGCTTGAGGTTCGAGAACGGCCGGGTCGTCGAGGCTTCCGCGGAGAAGGGGCAGGAATATCTGGAGGCCATGCTCGACGCGGACGAAGGCGCCCGGTACCTGGGCGAGCTGGGTATCGGGACCAACTACGGCATCCGGCGCCCGACGCGCAACATCCTCTTCGACGAGAAGATCGGGGGCACGGTGCATCTCGCGGTCGGGCAGTCCTACGAGGTGACCGGCGGCAAGAACTCCTCCAGCGTGCACTGGGACATGATCTGCGACCTCCGCGGTGGCGGGGAGCTGTACGCCGACGGTGAGCTGATCCAGAAGGACGGGAAGTTCGTCGGCTACGATCTGTAACTGCCGCCCGGAGGTATACTTGCTGAGGTTCGAGCGGTTCTTCTGGAGGTGGAGCTGAGTTGGACGGCTACCGCACCGGCCCGGCGGAGCGGGCCGGCTGCTGAATCCGTGGAGGTGTTGGGAGGCGTGCGCTACGACGCCGTGTTCCTGGACGTCGACGGCACGATGCTCTGGATGGATCTCGACCTCGAAGGCTACGTGGAAGATCTCGCCCCGTACGCCGCCGGGGAGCTCACCCCGCACCGCGCCGCCCGGCCGGTCCAGGAGGCTCTGCGGGAGTACATACAGGAGAACGTCAGGTACCGCACCGTGGAGGAGCTGAACGGCTTCAAGCACGCCAACGCCCGGCGGACGGCCCGGCTGCTCGGTCTGGACGCGCCTCCCGAAGTCCTTCTGGAGAGCCTGGAGCGCCGCCTCTCCTTCAACCTCTTCCCGGAGACGGTGGAGGTGCTGGAGGAGCTGCGGAAAACGGGGGCGGGCCTCTACGTGGTGTCCAACTGGGACATCCTCCTGGAGGACGTGCTGGAGGAGATGGGCATCCTCGGATACTTCGACGGCCTGATCGTCTCCGCCCTCGTCGGGGCCGAGAAGCCCGACCGGCGTATCTTCCGGGAGGCGCTGCGGGTGAGCCGGACCGATCCCCGCCGGGCTGTGCACGTCGGCAACGATCCGGTAGCCGACGTCCGGGGTGCGGCCGCGTGCGGGATAGACGCCGTGCTCGTGGACCGCAGCGGGGAGGTGGAGGCCCCGGAAGCCGTCGCCACCATACCGGATCTCGGCCGCCTGCCGGAGCTCGTCGGAAGTTAGCCGCTCTAGAAGGAGATACAGGCCGGATATGCTCGAAGAGGAGCTGCATGTAGATTTCGCCCGCATAGAGCGGGCGGTGCGGGAGATACTGCTGGCGATAGGGGAGGACCCGGAGCGCGAGGGTCTCAGGGATACCCCCCGGCGCATCGCCCGGGCCTACGCCTTCCTGTTCGCCGGGCTCGCCGAGGACCCGCGGGCCCATCTGAGCGTCGGGTTTCAGGAGAACCATCACGAGATGGTGCTCGTGAGGGACATCCCGTTCTACTCGATGTGCGAGCACCACCTCATGCCGTTTATCGGGAAGGCCCACGTGGGCTACATCCCGAACGGGAAGGTCGTCGGGCTCTCGAAGCTGGCCCGGGTGGTGGAGGGTTACTCCCGGCGCCCGCAGCTGCAGGAGCGGCTCACGGGGCAGATAGCCGACGCGCTCTACAGGGGGCTCGACGCTCAGGGAACGATCGCCGTCGTGGAGGCCGAGCATCTGTGCTACGACCGGGAGACCGAGATCCTGACCCGGCGGGGATGGGTGCGTTTCGACGAGATGGACGTGGAGGACGAGGTCGCACAGGTCGATCCGGATTCGCTCCGCATGAGCTTCGTGCCGCCTCGGAACCTGGTCCGGTACCGTTACTCGGGACCGATGTACAGATGGCGCAGCGACACCGTCAGCCTGATGGTCACTCCCGAGCATAGGATGGTGTATCGGGCGGAGTGGGATCTCCGGTGGTCCGTAGCTCCGGCCTACGCCATGCCGCCCGCTTTCTATGTGCCCCAGGCGGTAAAGTGGGACGCGCCGGATGTGAGGCGGGTGGATTTCGCCGGCGAGAGCGTGTCCGGAGATGATTTCGCCGCGTTCATGGGGATGTGGCTCTCCGGGGGCTGGATGCGCAGCGACGAACGGGGGGTGGCCGTGAGCCGGAACGCGGAGGGAGGGACAGACGAGATTCGGGCGCTGCTGCAACGGCTGCCCTTCGGTTTCCGCCGGGCCGTGTGTAAGGACCGCTCCGAGCGCGTCCGGTTCGAGTCGGGGCACCGGGGCCTCTACGAGGCGCTGCGCGCCTTCGGGAAGCCTGAAGTGAGGTGCGTGCCTGACGAGATCAAGGGCATGAGCGCCCGGCAGATCGAGCTCTTCCTGCGCTGGCTTGCCCCGGGAGAGGGCCGCATCTACATGTCCGGATCATGCCGCCTGATGGACGATGTACAGGAGCTGCTGCTCCGGGTTGGCGAGACCGGAGCTCTCCGGATTTGCAAGGACCACGCCCGGATAGAGGTTCGAACCCGCGGGGAGCGGCCGGAGGAGGACTGCGGGAGCTGGGGCAGACTCCGGGCCGAGCACCTGGAACGGGTAGACTTCGACGACGAGGTCTTCTGCGTGAGCGTTCCTACCGGAGCCGTTCTGGTGCGCCGGGAGGGGCTTCCGGTCGTGAGCGGCAACTGCATGACGATGCGCGGCGTGCAGAAGCCGGGCAGCATAACCGTCACCTCCGCCGTGCGCGGAATCTACGCCAGAGACGAACGCTCCCGGCAGGAAGCGATGGCGCTCATCTCACGCGGGAGGTAGCCGCTACCCGCCGGAGCCCTTGGCGGCCGGCTCGACGAAGATGTGCCGGGCCAGCTCCAGGCTGATGATGTGGCGGTCACCGCCGGTCTCTATGACCAGCGGACCGTCGAAGGGATGGCGGCCCGTGACCTCCAGCTCCACGCCCAGGGTCAGCCCGATCTTTGAGAGATAGGAGAGCATCTTCGGGTCCCGGTCCAGAACGCGCCGGACGGCGACCCGCTCGCCGATCTGCACGCTCTCCAGCGGGACGTAGTCCTGCTCCTCGATCTCGCCGTCCTTGGTCGGGATCGGCGAGCCGTGCACGTCCACCGTGGGGTAGCCTAGCAGCTGGTCCACCCGGTCCTCGAAGTACTCTGATATCACGTGCTCTAGCCTCTCAGCCTCAGCGTGTACCTTGTCCCAAGGGTACCCGAGCGCCCGGGCGAGGTAGAGCTCGATCAAGCGGTGGTGCCGCAGCACCTCAAGCGCGATCTTCTCTCCCTCCCCGGTGAGCGTGACGCCCTTGTACGGCTGCCGCTCGACCAGACCGAGGTCCGCCAGCCGCTTGACCATGTTCGTCGCCGAGGCGTCGGCCACGCCCATCAGCTCGGCCAGCCGCGAGGTGCTGGCCTTGCCCTCGGTCTGCTCCAGCTCGTATATGAACTTTATGTAGTCCTGCATGGCCTTCGTCAGAGCCATTGCGGTTGCCTCCGGACGTGACGGTCAGGGCATGCTAAAGCCGAACCCCAAGTATATAGCCGGGGCCGGGGCGCTACAACCCTCCTACTCTTCCCCGGCCTCTATCTCCACGCCCTCAAACTCAACCGTGGCAGCCTGAGTGAAGACCTTGCCCTCACCGTCCTCCGACCCGTGGCGGTTGAACCGCGGCGGCTCCAGATCCACCTTCAGCGTGTACGTCCCGCTCTCCGGGAGGCTGAAGTTGTTGGCGTAGTGGTAGAACTCACCGTAGTAGAACTCTAGCTCCTTGCTCTCCACCTCCCGCCCGGACTCGTCGAGCACCGTGAGCGTTATGCTCATCTCCGGGATGAGCAGCCCCGTGTCCGGGTCGAAGGGCAGAACTTCGATGTGGTTGGTCTCGCCGGCCTCCGGCTCGCGCCACCGGAGCCGGTTGGGCTCCCCCTCCCACCAGCCCTCGGCCGGCTCCACGATGTACCCGACCAGATACGGCCCGACCTCTTTGAGACCGCCCTCACTGGAGATCTCCTCCTGCGCGATGGCATAGGAGTCCACGATCCCCTGGAAGTCATCCTGAGCCGGCCCGGCGACCGTGGTGCCCGCCGTCGTCCCCCCGGTAGTACCCCCCGCCGTGGTGCCCGCCGTGGTGCCGCCCGTAACCTCCGTGGTGGCCCCGCCGGTCTCCCCGGTCGCCTCCACCCCTTCCTGGTTCCCCCCGCACGCCGCGAACATACCCACCAGAATCGCCAAAACCCCCGCCGCTAACGCGCGACCAGCTATGCCCGCCAAATATCTCCCTCCTTGATGTCCCCTGTCTCGTAATGACAGCCATTTGCAATAAAGCGGCTATCAGGGTACTCTTCCGGGCGGGTCCGGTCAAGCGCCGGGCCTTCGCTGCGGGAGTTTTGGAGAAGGGGGTGTTTTGGGCCGGGTTTCGGATGGGAGGCTCGGGGGGCTTCAGGCTCCGGGTCCGGTTTAGGGAGATTCTCCGGTGGGGGTGATCTTCGTTCTGATCGCGCTCTATCTGCCGGGGCATTTCCTCGGCGGCGGGCTCGCGCGCAAGGGGGACGGTCTGGCGGAGGTCTTACTGCTGCGGGTGTGTGCTGCGGCGGCCGTTGCGTGCCCGGTGCTCGTGGCGCTGGCGCTGCTCGGGCGGTTCGAGGCCCCGGTTATCGCCGGGGTACTGCTGGCGGTGGCCGGGGTGATATGGCTCTTTCGCCGGAGGGGCGGTTACCGGCCCCGGTTCTTCCGGTGGGATCTCGCCCCGGCGGGGCTTGGGGCTCTGGGTGCGGTGCTCTACTCGCGTCCGGCGGAGTACGTAATCAACGACCGCGACCCCGGGGTCTACACCATCGTCGGCGCGAAGCTGGCTCGAACCGGGGAGCTGTTTACGAGGGATCCGCTCGTGGCCGCCATAGCGCCCTTCCACGAGTTCCACGCCGCCACCAAGTACCCCGGCTTCTACATATTAGGGGAGGGTTTGATCGTGCCCCAGTTCTTCCCGGGGCCTTTCGTCTGGCTGGGGGTCGGGAACCTGATGGGCGGCGTCCAAGCCGGGCTCTTCTGGGTGGTGCCGGTCTTCGGGGCGCTCTCCGTTGCGGTCGCCTTCCTGCTCGGCCGGGAGCTGTTCGGGCGGTGGGCCGGGATGCTGGGGGCGGCCCTGCTCGCGGTGGGCTATACGCAGGTGTGGTGGGCGCGCCATCCGTCGAGCGAGGTGATCTCGCAGTTCTTCATCCTCGGCGGGCTGTGGCTCGCCGCCCGGTTCGCGAGCGGCGGCCGCGCGCGCGAGGGGGTTCTGGCCGGGGCCCTGCTCGGCGGGGCGATGCTCGTGCGGGTGGATGCCTTCCTCGCGGCGAGCGCCGTACCCCTCCTGGTGGGCTACGACCTGCTCCGGGGCGGGACCGCGCGGCGCTGGCTTCCGCTCTGCATCCCGCTGGCGCTCTTCGCCGGGGCGGCGCTGCTCTACGCTACCACGCTTGGGGGGCGCTACCTGGAGCTGATCCGGGAGAACCACGGGCTGGGGCGGGCCCTGGAGCTGGCCCCGCACATAGTAGCAGCCGTCGGGCTGCTCGCCGCTCTGCTCCTGCTCGCCCGGCGCGGCGGCGCGGCGGGCCGGCTGGCGGCGCATGGGCGGAGCCTCGCGCTCCTCTGGGCGGCGGCCCTCGTAGGAGCCGCCCTCTGGGCGTACTTCCTGAGACCCGGAGACCCGCCGGTTCTCCCGGAGGGTTCGGTGCCCTTCAGGGCGTACGACGAGCACGTCGCGGTCCGCATGGTCTGGTTCCTGACCCCCGCGGTGGCAGCCCTGGGGCTTGCGGGCTTCCTGCTCGCCGCCCGCCGGTTGACCCCGGGACGCTTCATCTTCCTGGGGGCCGCCGCCAGCTTCGCCGTCCTGTACGTCGCCCTCCCGAACGTGGCGCCGGACCTCCCCTGGGCCACCCGCCGCTTCGTTCCGGCCGTCTTCCCGGGGCTCTGCCTGCTCGCCGGGTACGCCGTCGCGGAAGCGGGGCGGTTCGCGGCGCGGTGGAGGCCGCTCGCCGGGGTTGCCTGCGCGGCGGCGTTGGCTGCGCTCGCACTCGGCTGGACCGTACACACCGCCTGGCCGGTCTACGGCGTGCAGGAGCTGCGCGGGGGAGTAGAAGGGTTCGAGCGGGTCAACGCCGCCATACCCGAGGCCCGCGTCGTCTTCGTGGAGCTGCCGGGCCGTCCGGACGACTACGGGGCTCCGCTGGAGTACCTGCACGGGCGGCCGGTGCTCGCCTACGACTCGAAACGCTTCCGGGAGGAGCTGGATGCGCTGCGCGCCGCCGGGCTGCTAGAGGACGCGATCTACGTGACGGTCGACGGGCTGCCCGCCCCGAGCATCCACGGCCTGGAGATGATCGAGCTCGCGCGCGAAGAGGTGACGCTTCCGCGCCTCCGGCCGGAGTACGAGCGCGTCCCGAGTGGCACCTACGAGCTGCAGGTCGTCTTCAGGGTCTACCGGCTGGAGGATGGGGGATGAAGTTGCGGCTCCTGCTGCTTCTCGCCGGGTTTGCGGTGCTGCTGGCGGCGGCGGTGGCGGTCTCCCCGGAGGCCGTGCGGCAGGCCGTGTACCACGCGTTGCGCAACCCCCTCGGGCTCTCGCTGGCGTTCGCCGCCTACACGGGGGCGTTCGTACTGCGGGCGCTCGCCTGGCGGGAGCTGCTCCGAGACCGGATCCCGCTGCGGTGGCTGTTCTCTCTGCTGCTCGCCGCCCTCTTCCTGAACCATGCGGCTCCGGCCAAGGCCGGGGACTTCGCCCGCATGTACGCAGCGGCCCGGCGCGGCGTTCCGGCGGAGCGGGCCGTGGCGAGCGTGGTGCTCTCGCGGGTGGCAGACCTCCTCGGCCTGCTGGTGGTGCTCGCCGGAGCCTGGGCGCTCGCCGGTGGCGCGCGGTGGGGAGCTGTCGCTCTGCCCGCGGCGGTGGTGCTGGCCGGCTGGGGCGGGCTCTGGCTGCTCGCCCGCATCGAGCTGCCCTCCGGGGTGGCCCGGCGCGCTGCCCGGCTGCAGGCGGCGCTGCGGGAGACCACCGGGGCGGCGCTGCTGCGGGCCCTCGCGTTCGCGGCGTCGGCCTGGGTGCTGGAGGCCGGCATCCTGCTCTTCGTGGCGCGGGGGCTGGGGATGGACCTCCCGCTCTCCGCGGTGGTCGCCGCCTCGTGTTTAGCCGTGCTCGCGGCCGCCGTTCCCCTCACCCCGGGGAGCGTCGGAACCTACGAGGCCGGGATGGTGGCCGCGCTGGTGGCGCTCGGCCAGGGGGCGTCCCTGGCGCTGGCCGCGGCCGTAATCTCCCACGCCCTGAAGTTCTTCTACGCCCTCGCCGCTGCTCCCTGCGCGCTCGGCGAGGGGGTCTCCGTCGCGCAGGCTAGAGAGGTGAGAGATGCGTCCCGCGTCCGGGTTTGAGATAGTTGCCGCGAGGGTCTGGAATGTCCTCAACGAGGGCAAGTCCTTCCATCCCGTCTTCGTGCTGGGGACCTTCCTGCTGCTCCACGTCCCCGAACTGGGGAGCGCGGAGTTCTGGGCGCGGGCGCTGCCCGCGCTGGCAGTTGCATCTCCTTTGGTAGCTCTCTTCGTCTACTACGACTTCCCGCTGCGGCTGCGGTGGACTCTGTGGGCGTACCTCGCCGCCTTCCTGCTCCTCTTCCGGTTCGCCGACCTCGCGGCCCTCGTCCTCGCGCTCGGCCTCTACATATTTTTCACCGTCTTCTTCTGGGGGACGCTCTACTACCACCTGCGCACCGGGGCCCCGAGGACCAACTTCCTGCGCTTCTGGAGGCTGGTGCTGGAGAACCCGGACTCCACCAGCGGCAACTTCCTGGAGCAGGTGCCGAAGGCCCTGATCTCGCTCTTCACCCTCCAGTACCTCGTCTCAGAACCGCTGACGTGGGGGCGGGCGGGGCTCGCGCTCGGGTTCACCGCGGCGCTCGCCACCGCGAGCTACGTTTTGCACCGGCGCTTCTTCGATTGGAAGCCCGTCTACCCGGCAGAACCCACACGGGACGTGAACCGGGGCCGCCCGCTGGCGCGGCGCGTGATCGTCGTCGTGATAGACGGCTGCCGGCTGGACCGCTTCCACCAGGCTAGGAAGCCATACCTGGAGAGGATGATGGCCTCCGGGACCGTCTACACCACCGTGGAGACCGTCTACCCGGCGCGCACCGTCGTCTGTTTCTCCTCTATGCTGACCGGCGCGCCGCCGGAGGCGCACGGCATCTCCTCCAACCTCGTGCTGAAACTGGGTCTCAGGGTGGAGAGCGTCTTCGACGCGCTGCGCCGGGCCGGGAGGAAGGGGCGGCTGGTCGGGATAGCCCACCTCATAGACGCCTTCGGGGACGACGTGGCGAGCGTTACGAGCGTGGCGCACAACGACCGGATAGACCAGAACCTCATCGCCGCCGCCAAGCGGGAGCTGGAGGAGCAAGATCCGGACCTGCTCGTGCTGCAGCTGCTCGCGGTAGACCAGAACGGCCACGTGCGGGGCACCTACTACCCGGAGTACGTAGAGCGGATCGAGATCACCGACCGCCTCATCGAGGGCTTCATGCGCTGGTGCGAGGAAAGGGGCTACCTGGACGGGGAGACCGCCGTGATCCTGATGGCCGACCACGGGCAGGGCATCGGCATCGGAGCCCACGGCCACCTCTCAGAGGGCGAGCGCTACGTGCCGTTCGCCCTGTGGGGCGCCGGGATCGCGCCCGGCAGAGTGGTCGAGGAGCCGGCCTCCATCCTGGACCTCGCGCCCACGATCTGCTACCTGCTCGGCGTCGAGCCGCCAGACGGCTCGGTCGGCCGGGTGCTGAAGGACGCGCTCGCCGGGGAGCGGGTGAGGTGAGCGCCGGGCTCCTGGCCGTCGTCGTCCCGGCGAAGGACGAGGAAGCCACGATCGGCGAGCTGCTGGAGCGGATCTCCCGCGTCCAGATCCCAGGCTACATGCTGCGCACCTTCGTGGTGGACGACGGCTCGGCAGACCGGACGGCGGAGATCGCCCGAACCCGAGGCGCGACCGTGATCCCGCACCCCGCAAACCAAGGGCTCGGAGCGGCACTGCGGACCGGGCTGCGCGCCGCCGTGGAGGCCGGAGCGGATGCCGTAGCCTACCTTGACGCCGACCTGGAATACCACCCGGAGGACATCCCGCGCCTGGTGGAACCCGTCCTCGCAGGCCGGGCGGACTACGTGCTCGGGAGCCGCTTCCTGAACGGAGCGCGGGGGATGAAGCTCCACCGGCGGCTGGGTAACCACGCGTTCACCACCCTGCTCAGAGCCCTCGCCCGGTGCCCGATCTCCGACGGCCAGACCGGGATGCGAGCCTTCTCCAAAGAAGCCGCCTCCCGGGCCGAGATCATCCACGACTATAACTACGCCCAGATCCTTACCCTCGACCTGCTGCGTAAAGGATTCCGCCTGGAAGAGGTGCCGGTCCAGTACTCCACCCGCCGCTACGGACTCTCCTTCGTAAACTGGTGCTACCCCCTGAAAGTCCTGCCCGCCATCTGGCGCGAACTGCGTACACCATGAACGCCTTGCCACTCACCGCAAACCCGTGCGATACTGTAAGTAACTATAAGTTACAAACGGCTTACATTGTAACGATTTCGTGTGGCAAGCTCATGCGTGAGAGTTACGAGCGGAGGTGTTATGGGACGCAGGGGCATCTTCTGGGCCGGGATGATGCTGGCTTTAGTGGTGGCGGCGTATACGGTACCGTATACGCTGCTCTCCGGGGTGGATGCATGGTACGGAGCGTTTCTGTTCTGGGTGTTGTTTGGGCTGGCGGCGATCGGGGTGAACGCTGCGATCTCCCGGAGCTGGAGGGACTAGGGTGGAGGTAGGTCTGGTCTGGCTGGCGATCGGGGTCTATGTTCTGCTCGGGGCCGGGGTGGCGGTTCTGGCTCGGGGCGGGTTCGTCGGGGATCTCTCGGACTACTTCCTGTGGCGCCGTTCGATGGGCGGGGTCGTGGCGGCGCTGAGCTACAGCGCGACCACGTTCAGCGCGTTCATGATGGTGGGGCTTGCGGGGCTGACCTATGCTGGCGGTGTGGGGGCCTTGGGGTTCGAGATGATCTACATCTCCGGTCTGGTGCTGGTGGCGTTCTTCGGGCCGCGCTTTCTCTTGGCGGGCAAGAGGTTCGGGTATGTGACGCCGTCGGAGATGCTCGGCGACCGCTACGCGAGCCGGGCCGTGGCGGCGGTTACGGCGCTGGCCAGCTGCGTCTTTCTGATACCCTACAGCGCGGTGCAGCTCGCCGGGATCGGGTATCTCCTGGAGGGCACGACGGGCGGGGCGATCCCGTTCACCACCGGGACGCTCGTAGCCACGGTGCTCGCCGTCGTCTTCGCGCTGGTGGCGGGGATCCGCTCCGTCGCCTGGACGGACGCGCTGCAGGTAGTCATCATGTTCGTCTCGGCATCGGTGGCCGTGGCGCTGGTGGTGAACGCTTTGGGCGGGTTTGGGGAGTTCTTCGGGCGGCTCGCCGCGGAGCGGCCGGGGTCTTTGAGCGTGCCCGGGAGGGACGGGTACTTCAGCTTCAGCGTGTTTCTGGGGCTCACGCTGCCGTGGTTCTTCTTCAGCATCTCAAACCCGCAGGTCAGCCAGCGGCTCTTCATGCTCGGCTCGCTGCGGAACCTGCGCAGGATGCTGCTGGGGTTCTTAGCCTTCGGGTTCGTCTACACGCTGGTGGCCGTGCTGTGGGGCTATGCTGCGCTGCTGGAGTTCCCCGAGCTGGAGTCGCCGGATACGGCCTCTCCGGCGCTCATAGCTTCCGGACTCGTGCCGCCGGTGGTGAGCGTGCTGCTCATCGTGGGGATTCTGGCTGCGGCGATCTCCACCATAGACTCCATCCTGCTCACGCTCGCCTCGATGGTGGCGCGCGACGTGTATGGGGTCTCCCGGGCCGCGCCGGACGACGCCCGGCAGCTTGCGGTCGGGAAGGTCGTGATCCCGCTGATCGCGGTCCTGGCACTGCTCTTCGCCGGGTTGCGTCTGGACCTGATCGCGGTCCTCGCCGTTTCGTCTTCTGCGGGGTTGTTGGTCACCGTGCCCGCGATTATCGGGGCGTTCTTCTGGAAGCGGGGCACGGCCGCCGGGGTGCTTGCGAGCATCGTCGGGGCCGGGCTGCTGGTCGTGCTGCTGGAGCTCACGCAGGTACGGCCGCTAGGTCAGGCCTCCGGTGTCTGGGGGCTGCTCGCCGCGAGCGCCCTCTACGTGGGCGTCAGCCTCATCACCCGTCCGCCGCGGGAGCGGGCCGAGGAGTTCATCGGGTACCTGCGGGGCGCGCTGCGAGATAAGGGGGCGGCTTAGCGCCGTTCCGGAGCGAACGGTGTTCTATGATTGGTGCGTGGACCTTGCCGGTGGGAACATGCTGCGGGCGGGGCGGAGATGAGCTGCGGGCGCTCGCTGCTACGGGACCGCAACCTGCACATCGTCTTCGGCGTCACGTTGATGGCCGTGCTCGGGGCCTCCAGCGTGACGCCGGCCTTCCCGCGGATAGTGGAGGAGCTCGGCGTCTCGCCCGGAGAGGTTGGGCTCCTCATCACGGTCTTCACGCTGCCGGGCGTCTTCCTGACGCCGGTGCTGGGCATTCTCTCGGACCGCATCGGGCGCAAGCGGGTCTTGGTGCCTTCGCTGCTGCTCTTCGGGGTGGCGGGTGGAGCATGCGCGCTGGCCCGGGATTTCGAGCTGCTGCTGGCGCTGCGCCTTCTGCAGGGGGTGGGAGCTGCGTCGCTTGGAGCGATGAACGTGACCCTGATCGGGGACCTCTTCTCCGGCCGTGAGCGGGTAGTAGCTATGGGGTACAACTCCGGCGTGCTCAGCGTCGGAACGGCGGGCTATCCGGTGCTCGGCGGCGCGCTGGCCACTTTAGGCTGGTTCTACCCGTTCGCCCTGCCGCTCTTCGCCGTCCCCATCGGGCTTCTGGTGCTCTTCTCCCTGCGCAGCCCGGAGCCGCGCAGCGAGCAGGGGCTGGGAGATTATCTGCGCGCCGTGTGGAAGCGGGTGCGGGACCGGCGTGTGATCGGGCTCTTCACGGCCAGCATCGTCACCTTCATCATCCTCTACGGGCCGTATCTCACCTACCTGCCGCTCTTGATGGCCGGCTCCTTCGGCGCACCGCCGTTCATCATCGGGGCGGTGATCTCCAGCTCCTCGGTTGTGACGGCGCTCACCTCTTCGCAGCTCGGATGGCTGACCCGCACGTTGCGCCCGGCGAGCCTCATCAAGGCTTCCTTCGCGCTGTACGCGCTGGTGCTGATCATGGTGCCGAACATCCCCGCGTTGCCGCTGCTCCTGGTTGCGACCGCGCTCTACGGGATCGCGCAGGGTATCAACATCCCCAACATCATGGTGCTCCTGAGCGGGGTTGCGCCCGCGGAGAACCGGGGTGCGTTCATGGCGCTCAACGGAATGGTGCTGCGCTTCGGACAGACCGTAGGACCGGTCTTTATGGGCGCGGCGGCCGCGGGGCTCGGGCTCGCCGGAGCCTTCTATGCCGCTGCGGGTCTGGCGCTTATCATGCTGGTGCTGGCGTTCCTGTTTATAAGGTAGCGCTCTCTACGCCCCGGTCAGCACCTCCACGGCGCGGTCGGCAGCGTCGGCGTAGGGCCTGAAGACCAGATCCGCCCCGGCCTTCTCCAGCGCCCGGGCGTCCTCTTCGTTGGCCGCCGTGAGCGCGATCTTCCCCTCAAAACCGTGCTCCCGCAAGGCTTCGAGCAGGACCAGGTTCACGCTGCGTTCCCTGACGGAGCTGATGACGCACCGGGCTTTGCTCAGGGGCAGGGCGGCCGGAAACTCGGGGTCTTCGGCGTCTCCGTAGTGTGCGGGCAGGCCCTTCTCGTGCCAGCGCTCGACGGCCTCGGGGTCGAAGTCCACGCCGAGCAACGAGACTCCCCGCTCTTTGAGGCCCGCAGCGATCCGGCTGCCGTAGCGCCCCAGACCGAAGATTATTACCTCGGCTCCGGGCTCCTCTCTCTCGCCTTCGTCCTCCGGGTGCTCGATGTCGCGCTCGAAGATCGAGAGCCAGGGTGCCAGTCGTTCGTAGAGGGGATGGGAGTAGAGGATCATATATGTGGAGATGCTGATGGTTATGAGGCCGACGAGCGTTATGAGGCCCAGAGTGTCGGGACCTATGTGTCCCAGGGAGAGCCCCAGTCCGGCGAAGATCAAGGAGAACTCGCTGATCTGGGCCACGGTGAGCCCGGTCAGAAACCCGGTGCGTTTGCGGTAGCCCATCACCCCGATGATGACCATGAGTATCAGGGGGTTGCCGATCAGGACGAATAAAGAAAATATGATGCCAGCCCCAAGCTTCTCTCCCAGCAGCTCCAGATCCAGGTTCGCCCCCAGGCTTATAAAGAAGAAGAGGAGCAGGAAGTCTCGCACGCTCGTGAGCCTTGCCCCTATGGTCTCGCGGTACCGGGTGGAGCCTAAAGAGACGCCGGCGAGGAAGGCCCCGATCTCCTTGCTGAACTCCAGAAAATCTCCGGTCGCCGCCAGGAAGACCGCCCAGGCGATGGAGAACAGAACCAGCAGCTCCGGGGATGCGGCCAGACGCCGCAGCAGCGGCGGGAGAACGTAGCGCATGAGCAGGGCTATCGCGGCCAGAAACGCCGCCCCCTGCACCGCCACCCTGAAGAGCCGCCATCCCAGATCTGTACCCTCGCCGCCCTCGCCGAAGGCGGTGAGCGCGATCATCACGATCACCACCACTATGTCTTGCACGATCAGGAGCCCTACGGCGATCCGCCCGTGCAGGGAGTCGATCTCCCGCTTGTCGGAGAGCAGCTTGACGATGATGATCGTGCTGGAGAAGGTCAACGCTATCGCGATGTAGAGCGCCGCGACGGGATCGAAGCCGAGCGCGAGCGCGATCAGGAAGCCGCCGATGGAGGTGAAGAGCACCTGCCCGAGCCCGGTAGCCAGTGCCACCGGTCCCATGGTGCGGATCAGGTGCAGATCCAGCTTGAGCCCGACGATGAAGAGCAGCAGCGCTATACCCATCTCTGCCAGCAGGTCTACCGGCTCTCCGGGTTCGATCCAGCCCAGCACCGAGCCCACAAGGATCCCCACCGCTATGAACGCCACGATGAGCGGCTGGCGCAGCCGGACGGCCACCGCCCCGACGATGGCGGCGATGATGAGCATCGCCGCTACGTCGTAGAAGACGTTGTCGAAGATGTCATGTAGCAGATCGGGCACCGGGGCTGCCTGCCTCCGCTACCTCGTCGGGTTGAGACTGCTCTAACATGTCTCTCCGGCCGGCGGCAGCAGCGTCCCTACCTGCTCTTCTTGCGCTTCTTGCGCTTCCGGCGGAGCCGCTTCTCCCGGTTCCTTGAGGAGTCGTCGGAATCCTCGTCCTCGGACTCCAGCTCTGCGGCCGCAGAGCTGGCCTCTTTCTTTTCTTCCTTTGGCTTGTCTTTGCCGGGGCCGAGGTTGTAGATGATGTAGTTCTGCACCGCCGTGAAGATGTTGTTGGCGATCCAGTAGACGAAGAGCCCGGCCGGGAAGGTCCAGGTTATGACGGTGATGCCGAACGGCAGGATGCGCATCAACCACCGCTGCTCCCTTGGCAGGCGCTTGGCCGTGATCTCCATCCCGATCAGCATCGTGACCGCCGAGAGTACCGGCAGGATGAAGTACGGGTCGTGCTGCGTGAGGTCCGTGAACCAGAAGATGCCGCCCTCCCTGAAGGTGGGCTCGCTGGCGGGGCGGTCGGCCGCCCCGATGATCCCGGCGCTCCCTCCGAAGTCCCGGATGACGTAGAAGATCCCGATGAAGATCGGGAGCTGCACGAGGATCGGCAGGCATCCGCCGAGAGGGTTCACCCGCCGCTCCTGGAAGAGCTTCATCTGCTCTTCCTGCTGCTTCTGCCGGTTGTCCTTGTACTTCTCCCGGATCTTGTCCAGTTCCGGCTTGAGCTCCTGCATGGCCTTCATGCTCTTGACCTGCTTGACCGTCAGCGGGAAGAGAACGGTGCGCACCACCACGGTCAGCAGGGCGATGCTGATCCACCACTCGACCCCTAGATCGTAGTGGAAGAAGCGCAGCACATAGGCCAGGACGCTTACGACCGGGCTGAACAGGTTTTCTATGAAATCAACCATGCAGCCCGCTTATTCTAACCGACCCCGACCGAGTTATCAGGGCGGAGCATATAATCTATGGGTGCGTGTCGCAGGATGTTGTACGAGTTTGAACCGGTGAATGAGCGCTACGCGCGCGAGATCCTGAGCTGGAGCTACGGGAAGCCCTGTTCATCGCACGATGAACCGGCAGAAGGGCTGCTGGCGGTGCTACTGGCCCCGGAGAATAACTACCACGCCATCCTGAAGGACGGCGAGCTCGTCGGGTTCTTCTGCGCCGGACCTGATGCGCGGGTGCCGGGCGGGAATTACGATGGGGATGCGCTGGATATCGGGCTCGGGCTGCGCCCGGATCTCGTCGGGCAAGGACTGGGGCTCGGTGTCGTGAAGGCCATCCTGCGCTTCGCGCGGGAGAGGTTCTCTCCGGCGGCGTTCCGGCTGACCGTCGCGACCTCCAACCGGCGCGCGATCCGGGTCTACGAGCGGGCCGGGTTCGAGTGGGAATGCCTCTTCGAAGGCGAGGGCGGAGCGGAGTTCGCTCAGATGGTGCGGGAAGCAGAGGGGTGAGGGCCGGGGTGTGCCGGTAAGACCGCCCTGCCGGCATCGAGCTGTGCCGGCTCCGGGAGCGCACCGCACTCCCGGTCTCTGAATAACACCTGTACCGAAGTACAGCCCGAAGACGGGTCCGCCGTCCGATGGCGGAAGGCTTCACCTGCCGTACATTCTGTTTGCAAGGGTTACGCCGTTACGGAGGAGGCCGGATGAACTCTGGAACAAGATCGTGAACTCGGCCCGGAGTGCCGGAGGCCGCGTACGCCGAAGCCTTGCGCGAGCGCTGCTTCTGGTGCGAGTTCGGGGATCTGCGCCTGCTGCGGGGTTAGAATCAGGGTGGATACGGGAGGAGTCGAATGCACAACGGTTTTCGGGTCGAGCAGATAGACCACGTCGAACTCTTCGTTCCGGACCGCTACGAGGCCGCGGAGTGGTACGGGCGGGGCAACCCGTTCGAGATCACGCCCTACGACTACGAGCACGTCGGCCGGCGGCTTTAGGAAAGGGGGGCTATGGAGACGAAGGCCAATTTCGTGCGCGCTGCGAGTCTGGAGGATGTTGAGAGAGCGGGGAGGTTGCCCGTTCGGGTAGAGGGGCATTCGCTGGCCCTGTTCTCAACGGGCGGCAGAGTCTACGCCTTGGACAACCGCTGCCCGCACATGGGCTTCCCGCTGCACCGGGGCACGGTCGAGGACGGCATCCTCACCTGTCACTGGCATCACGCCCGTTTCGACCTGGAGAGCGGCGGAACCTTCGACCAGTGGGCGGACGACGTCCGCATCTTCCCGGTCGAGGTCCGGGATGGCGAGGTGTGGGTAGACCTCACGCCCCGCGGCGACCGGTGCGAGTACCGGCGCAGCCGCCTGCGGGACGGGCTGGAGCGCAACATCTCGCTGGTGATGGCGAAGTCCGTGATCTCGCTGCTGGAAGCCGGCGAAGATCCCGCCGAACCCTTCCGCGAGGGATTGCTCTTCGGCGCTCGCTACCGCAGGAACGGCTGGGGGGCGGGGCTCACCATCCACACCTGCATGATGAACCTGCTGCCTCGCCTGCAACCTGAGGACAGACCCCGCGCCCTGTACCACGGCCTCTCGGCCGTCGCCGGAGACTCGGACGGCACGCCGCCGCGATTCCCCCTCAGGCCCCTGCCGGACACCGCCGCAGACCTTCCCACCCTCAAGCACTGGTTCCGGCGGTTCGTGGAGGTGCGCGACGCCGAAGGTGCCGAACGCTGCATAGTCTCCGCCGCCAGGAGCGGAGCCGGCCACCGGCAGCTGGCCGACATGCTCTTCGCCGCCGCGACCGACCACCGCTACATAGACGCCGGGCACCCGCTGGACTTCACCAACAAAGCTTGCGAGGCGCTGGACGTGGCGGGCTGGGAGCACGCCGGGCTCGTTCTGAGCGGCCTGGCGCGCGGCTACGCGAACGCCGGCCGCATGGAGGAGTCCAACTCCTGGCGCAACCCGGTGGATCTGGTGGAGATCCTGGACGATGCTTTCGAGCAGCTGCCCGCCGCGCTGGAAGCGGGGAGGGAGCACCACAAAAAAGGATGGAGCGGCCGCGAGGAACTCGTGCCGGTGCTGCTGGGCGAAGACCCGCAGGCCATCTCGGACGCCCTGCTCTCGGCCCTGCGCGAAGGCGCTGCCGAATCGGAGCTGGCCGGTACCGTAGCCTACACAGCCGCGCTGCGTATCGCCCGCTTCCCGACCAGTAACGAGTTCGGCGACTGGGATACCGCGCTGCATACCTTCACCTTCGCCAACGCCGTGCATCAGGGCCTGCGGCGCGCGCCCTCGCCGGAGCTTTTGCGGGGCGTCTTCGACGCGGCAATGAGCGTCTACCTGGACCGCTTCCTGAACGTGCCCCCGGCCCGCCTTCCGGAACCGGACGGAGAAGAAGACCCGGAGGCCCTGCTGAAGGAACTGCCGGATCTGCTGAACCGGCAGCAGCAGGTGGATGAGGCCGGGCGTCTGGTAGCACGCTACCTGGCGGCCGGAGATCCCGACCGGCTTATGGCCGCGCTGGGCGGGCTGCTCCTGCGCGAGGACCGGGACTTCCACACCATCCAGGCCGTCGAGGCCGCCTTCCGGCAGTACGAAGCGTTGCGCGGCCGGCAGGAAGGCGATGCCGTGCTGGTCGCCGCCACCCGGTACCTGGCGGCGCATTCACCAACGGTGCGGCGGCAGGGACAGACCTACACGATAGCACGCCGGCTCCAGCGCGGCGAACGCATCTTCGAGTGAGAGGATGCCTCAAGCGTTCCGGCCGTTGACAAACTAATATAGGTAGTTTTAAACTATGTACGATAGTAAATGGCCGCGCCGGAACCGAGGAGGCGAAGAGATGAGGGTCGTTGCTCACGGGGAGAACATGGTTCAGATCACTCGCTATCCGAGGGTCTTTCCCGTCAATTGCTACCTGGTACGCGAGGAGGACGGCTTCACCCTGATCGACGCGGGGCTTCCGGGCAGCGAGCGGGCGATACTTGAGGCTGCGCGGGAGCATGGGGGAGAGATCCGGCGCGTTGTGCTGACGCACGCCCACGGCGACCATGTGGGCTCGCTGGATGCTTTAGGCGGAGCTTTACCCGGGGTGGAGGTGATGGTCTCGGCGCGAGAGGCCCGCTTTCTCGGCGGGGAGATGAGCCTGGACTCTGGGGAGCCCCAGGTCCGGCTGCGCGGGGGATGGCGGGTGTGCGGGACCAGACCCACGCGCTTGCTGTCGCCGGGTGAGAGGGTGGGATCTCTTGAGGTGGTGTCTTCTCCGGGGCACACACCGGGGCACGTGGCTTTCCTGGAGACCAGGGACGGGACCCTGTTTGCCGGCGACGCCTTCCAGACGCGCGCGGGGGTTGCGGTGGCCGGGACCTTGAGGGTGCTCTTTCCCTTCCCGGCTTTGGCGACCTGGCACGAGCCGACGGCGCTTGAGAGCGCTAAGCTTTTGAGGGCGCTCGAGCCGTCCCGGCTGGCGGTGGGCCACGGCGAGGTGCTCGAAGAGCCTCTAGAGGCGATGGACCGGGCGATAGCCGTCTCCGAACGGCGTGTGGGGAGGAGCGAGGATGCCGGTGTGGGGGTGCGGCGTGTCGCCTAGGGCGGGTCTGGACCGGGAGGCGGTGGTTGAGGCCGCTGCTTCTCTGGTCGATGAGGAGGGCCTGGATGGCCTTACGGTAGGCCGGCTGGCCGAGCGCCTCGGCGTCCGGGCTCCCTCGCTCTACAACCACATCGCGGGTCTTGAGGAGCTAAAACGCGCGGTGGCGGTGCTGGGAGTAGAGCGGCTGGCCGGGTCTCTCATGCGGGCTGCGGTGGGCAAGAGCGGCGAGCAGGCGGTCTTCGCGATTGCGGACGCCTACCGCGCTTTCGCCAGAGAGCATCCGGACCTCTACGCCGCCACCCTGCGGGCTCCGGAGCCGGGTGACGGCCGGTATTCGAGCGCGGCCGGGGAGATACTTGAGGTTGTGGGGGCTGCGCTGGAGCCCTACCGGCTAGGATCTGAGGACCGCCTCGATGCGGTCCGGGGCCTCCGCAGCCTCTGCCACGGCTTCGTCTCGCTGGAGCTCTGTGGAGGCTTCGGCATGCCCCGGGAGGTGGACCGGAGTTTCGAGCAGGCCGTGCGGACCTACCTGACCGGCCTTGCCTGCGCGGGCGGGGAGTCCGGGGTCGGAAAGTCGGACTGAGGTAGAAAGGGTGCGTTGCCATGAGTGCTTCCATCACACCGGATATTCCTCTGGAGATTGTAGAGAAACTGCGTTCCGCGCGGCGCGTTGCGGCTCTGACCGGCGCGGGCGTCTCGGCCGAGAGCGGCGTACCGACCTTCCGCGACGCCCAGACGGGTCTCTGGGAGCGCTACAGCCCGGAGGAGCTGGCTACGCCCGAGGCTTTCCGGCGCGACCCGAAGCTGGTCTGGGAGTGGTATGCGTGGCGGCGCGAGCTGGTCTCGCGGGCGGAGCCCAACCCCGGCCACTATGCGCTGGCGGAGCTGGAGCGGCGGGTTCCGGAGTTCACGCTCATCACGCAGAACGTGGACGGGCTGCACCGCCGCGCCGGGAGCAGGAACGTCGTCGAATACCACGGCAACATCCACCGCACGCGGTGCTTCGGCGAGGATCGGATCGTCGAGGGCCGGGAGGATGCGGGGGAGGTCCCGCCGCGTTGCCCGGACTGCGGCGGTCTTCTGCGGCCGGACGTGGTGTGGTTCGGGGAGATGCTGCCGCCCGGAGCGGTGGAGCGGGCGCTGGAGGCGGCCGAGAGCTGCGAGCTCTTCCTCTCCGTCGGGACCTCGGCGCTCGTACAGCCGGCCGCATCCCTGCCCTATGTAGCGCTCGACGGCGGGGCGATGGTGGTCGAGATCAACCCCGAACGCACCCCGCTCAGCGGGAGCGCCACCTATACCCTGCGCGGGCCGTCCGGTGAGATGCTTCCTGCGCTGTTAGAGGCCGCCTGGGGTCAGGAGAGCCGCCGGTAGTATGCGTAGGCTGCGACGGAGATCGCCGCGAGGGCTCCGAGCGCCGCGTAGATCCCGGGGGCCGTCTCCGCTCCGCCGAGGTGCACGATGGCGAGCGTGCTCGGCGTCAGTCCGAGCGCCGCGGCCAGGATGAACCTCCAGAAGGACAGACCGCTAAGGCCCGCGGCGTAGCTTACGGCTCCGAAGCTGATCAGGGGTATTAGCCCCGCGACGAAGGCTATGATGGCTCCGTGCTTCTGGATGCTGTGGTCCAAACGCGCGAGCCGGCGGCTGCGGACCACGAACCGCCGGCCCGTAAGCCGGGAGATGCCGAAGCAGATCGCGCTCCCCAGCATTATGCCCGCCCAAGACATTGCGAACGCCGCCGGGGTTCCGAAGACGTAGCCGCCGGCGACCTGTATCGGGGTGGCGGGCAGCGGGGGAACCACGGACTGGAGGACCATCAGCAGCACGTATGCCGCCGGGGCCCAGGCACCGGCATCTTCGACGAGCCGCCGGGCCTGCTCCCGGTCCGAGAAAATCTCCCACGACCACTGCCACGCGCCGGTCCACCATAGGACGAGGGCGGCCGCTGCGGCTGCGGCCGTCCCGGCCAGAAATTTGCCGGGGTTCGAGATGGATGGGCTCAGTTTCCCGATCTGCCCGCGTCCTACAGGTTCACGGTGCGCAGGGTGGACTCGTCGTAGCGGTTCCCGGCGGCCGCTCCCTTCGGCAGCGCCTCTTCTATGCGCTCCAGGTCCTGCGGGTCCAGCTCTATCTCCACCGCCGCGGCGTTCTCCTCCAGGTACCGGCGGCGCTTGGTGCCGGGGATAGGTACGATATCCTCGCCCCGGTGCAGCACCCAGGCCAGGGCGAGTTGGGCGGGCGTGACGTCTTTCTCGGCCGCGATCTCCTTCACCCGCTCTACCAGCTCCAGATTCTTCCGGAAGTTCTCGCCCTGAAAGCGGGGGTTGTTGCGCCGCCAGTCGCCCTCTGGCAGATCTTCGGGAGCGGTGATGCCGCCGGAGAGGAAACCCCGCCCGAGCGGGCTGTAGGCGACGAATCCGATCCCGAGCTCCCGCACTGCGGGCAGCACTTCATCTTCCGGGTCCCGGCTCCAGAGCGAGTACTCGGACTGCAGCGCCGAGATCGGGAACGTGGCGTGCGCCCGGCGGATCGTCTCCGGCGCGGCCTCCGAGAGGCCCAGGTAGAGAACCTTCCCCGCCTCCACCAGCTCTCCCATTGCGCCCACGGTCTCCTCGATGGGCACGTCCGGGTCTACCCGGTGCTGGTAGTAGAGGTCTATGTGGTCCACGCCGAGCCGCAGCAGTGAGGCGTCGCAGGCTCGCTGCACGTACTCCGGGCGGCCGTTGATGCCCAGCCGCGTCCCATCTTCGGCGCGCACTATGCCGAACTTGGTCGCCAGCACCACCTCCTCCCGGCGGTCTTCTATGGCGCGGCCGACCAGCCGCTCATTGCGGCCGACCCCGTACATGTCCGCCGTGTCCAGGAAGTTGATACCCAGCTCCAGAGCCCGGTGGATTGTGGCCATCGCCTCTTCTTCGTCCGCCGGTCCGTAGAACTCGCTCATCCCCATGCACCCGAGCCCTATGCGGGAGACGGTGAGGCCCTGGTTGCCGAGACGCACCTCTTCCAAGATGTAACTCCTTTCCGAATCGCTCGCGCAAGATTCTATACCCTGCCGCGGTGCACCCCGCACATCGGCTAAGATGGTCCGGAAAACGAGGAGAAAGGAACTGGTGCATGCGCGTACTGGTGACCGGAGCACGGGGCAAGGTCGGGAGTGCGGCGGCTGCCGCGCTCGCCGATGCAGGACACGAGGTCACAACGACGGACCTGGGGCCTCCCGTCTTCGAACGCCCGCTGCCGGGCGAGCTGCCCTACGTCCAGGCGGACCTCGCGGACGCGGGCGACGCCTTCGCCGTCGTGCGCGGGGCGGAGGCCGTGGTGCACGCGGCCGCGATCCCGGAACCGACTAAAAACCCGCCGCACGTGGTCTTCGAGAACAACCTGATGGCGGTCTTCAACGCGGTCGAGGCCGCGGTGCGCTTCGGAGTGCGGCGGTTCGTGAACATCTCCAGCGAGACGGTGCCGGGTTTCTTCTTCCCGGAGCGGCCGTTCCTGCCGGACTACGTGCCGGTGAACGAGGAGCACCCGGTCCGGCCGCAGGACCCCTACGCCCTCGCCAAGCACTTCTCCGAGCAGCTCATGGACGCCGCCGTGCGCCGCAGCGATATCCGGTGCATCTCTATCCGGCCGAGCTGGGTGCAGTGGGAGGGCAACTACGAGCGCAACCTGGGACCGCAGGTACGCGACCCCTCCATCCTCTCGCCCAACTTCTGGAGCTACGTAGACCTCTACGACCTGGCGGACGCGATCCGGCTCGCCGTCGAGAGCGACCTGCCGGGCCACGAGGTCTTCTACATAGCCTCCCCGGACAACTGCACGGGGCGGCCGTTCCGGGAGCTGGTCGAGAAGTACTACGGCGACCGGGCGCCCGAGATCCGGGCCCTCCCCCGCGAGGACGCGGCCGGGATCTCCTGCGCCAAGGCGGAGCGGATGCTGGGCTACTCCCCCAGACGTTCCTGGCGGGACTACCTGGACGAGAACGGCCGGCTGAGGCCCGGCGCGGGGGCGCGGGATGACTGAGCTGCGGGTCGCGGTCGTCACGGGAGCGGCCCGCGGCATCGGGCGGGAGGTCGCGCTGGAGCTGGCCCGGCGCGGGTACGCGGTCGCTGCGAACGACCTGCGGGCTCCTGAGGCGACCGTGGAGGAGGTGGAGAAGCTGGGAGCCACAGCGCTCCCACTGCCCGGCGACGTTTCGAACGAGGAGGATGCGGAGCGGATGCTGGCGGAGGTGTCCGGCCGGTTCGGGCGTGCGGACGTGCTGGTGAACAACGCCGGCATCAGCCACATCTCCCCGGCCGAGGAGACGAGGCCGGAGGACTGGCGGCGGGTGCTGGAGGTGAACCTCACCGGCCCGTTTCTCATGTGCCGGGAGTTCGGGCGGGCGATGCTGGAGCAGGGCGCGGGGAGCATCGTGAACGTAAGCTCTGTGGCCGGGCTTCTGGGGGTTGCCGACCGCTCGGCGTACAACGCCAGCAAGCACGGGCTCGTCGGGCTGACGCGCACGCTGGCGGCGGAGTGGGGTGGCCGCGGGGTGCGGGTTAACGCCGTGTGCCCCGGCTGGGTCAAGACCGAGATGGACGAGGAGGACCAGGCCGGCGGCGGATATACGGACGCGGACATCGAGGGGCGCACCCCGATGGGCCGGTTCGCGCGCCCGCAGGACGTCGCCCGGGCCGTCGCCTTCCTCGCCGACCCGGTCGAGAGCGGTTACGTAAACGGCCACGCCCTCTCGGTGGACGGCGGCTGGGCTTCTGACGGGAGCTGGGAGAGCCTGAGGCTCTCCCACAGGTGAGGTATCAGCCCGGAGGGCTTGCGGAGAACTCCTCGATCACCCGGTCCGGACGCTTGTCCGGGACCCGGAGCAGGATTATGAGGGCGATGGAGAGCGTGATGAAGAGCGAGAAGACCGCGATACGGTACGCTCCCGGGCCGAGACCGCCGAACACGGTCAGGATGAGCCCCGTAAGGAGCGGGCCGGTGACGGCCGAGAAGCGTCCGGCCAGCCCGTAGAACCCGAAGAACTCCCCGACCTTCTCGGAGGGGGAGAGGGCCACGAGCAGCACCCGGCTCACCACCCACGTGGAGCCCAGAGCCACCCCGACCAGCGGCCCGGCCAGCAGCAGCATCCAGGCCTCGACGGCCGCCGTGGCAACCAGCACGGCGGTGAGCCAGACGCAGATCACGATCACCATGGCCTTCTTCGGCCCGAGGCGGTCGGCCACGAACCCGAACGCCGTAGACCCCAGGATCGCGAACACGGTCGAGAAGATGAGCAGGTTGCGGATGTCCTCCTGCTGCATGCCGAAGACGACCCGGCCGTAGAGCGACATGTTCGTGACCACGGTGTTGGCCGCGTCGGTGAAGAGGAAGGTGGCAATGATAAACGCCCCCATGCCCGGGTACTGCCGGATGTTGCGCACCGTCCGCAGGATGTCCCGGTACGTCTCCCGCACCCGCACGGGTCTGGGCTCTCTCACCCGCCGGTCCGGCACGAGGAAGAAGGCCGGGAGGCTGAAGAGGAGGTACAGCACGGCCGTGGGCACGAAGGCGTTGGAGTTGAGCTCCTCGTCGGTCTGCAGCCAGAACCCGAGCGGGCCCAGGATCTCCTTCATCATACTGGCGTTGGTGACGAACAGCGTCAGGAAGAGCAGGGCGAAGATGCTCCCGATGTATCCGGCGGCCACGCCGTAGCCGCTGATCTTCCCGGCCCCCCGCCGGCCCGCAATGCCGGGCAGCAGCGAGTTGTAGAAGACCTGGGTCGTCTGGTAGGCGAAGTTGGACGCGATGAAGATGGCCGCGGCGGCGGCGACGGTTCCGAAGAGGTCCAGCCCCAGCACCCCAAGCCCGGCCAGCACGGTGAACAGGATCAGGTACGGCATCCGCCGCTGCCGCAGGTCGGCCACGGCTCCGAAGAACGGCGCGGTGAGCGCGACCAGCAGCATCGAGCCCGCGGTGATGTAGTTGAAGAGATCCGGCCCGCCCCCGAGTTCATCCCCAAGCCACAGCGGGAAGAAGTAGCTCAGGATGCTGAGCGAGAAGATCGTGTTCGCAAAGTCGTAGACAATCCAGGCCCCCACGGCTGCGGAGGAGACCTTGCGGGGAACGGGTGTCGAAGTATCCGCCATCTAGTATAAATATTACTAGAGAAGGGTCGCCACCCGTTCGGGAGTCGTGCCTGCCGGAGATCTTCTGAAAAATCGCCTGCTCAGGTTCCTGCTCGCTCTGGGGGCGGGACTGCTGGCCGTGGCGCTGGCTCTGGGGCTCGTCTACCGGGAGCAGGCGGCGGCCCAGCTCCGGACGCTCGTGATCCTGGGGACGGTTCTGGAGGCTCCGCTGCTCGGGGATGTCGCGCGCTTCGCCACGGGAGAGCCCCGGCTGGAGGACCGGGATGTCGCGGGCTCTCCGGCGCTCGTGGCGTACCCATCGGGGGAGGGGCCGCACCCGGCGTTTGTCTTTATCACCGGCGCGGACCCGTTGGGCCGGGAGAACCCGACGCTCCGGCGGTTGGCGGAGGGGCTGGCGCGCGCGGGGTACGTGGTCTATGCCCCGGAGCCTGCCGGGCTGCCGCTGGGCGAGATCTCGGCAGAGACGGTTGAGGCTTCCGTGGACGTCATCCGCGCCGTCGCGAACGACGAAGACACCCAGGGCGGCCGGGTGGGGCTCGCCGGGGTATCGGTGGGGGCCTCGCTGGCTCTGGTGGCCGCATCGGAGCCCGGCCTGCGGGAGCGCGTCACGGTGGTGGCGGGTGTAGCACCCTATACCGACATCCGGGAGGCGATCCGCATCGGCACCACCGGGACCTACCTGCGGGACGGCGAGCTGGTGCGGTTCGAGGCCGACCCCTACCTGTCTCTCGTGGTGGCCCGCTCCCTGTTCGCGGGTCTGCCGCCGCAGGAGGGCTCGGAGTTTGTAGAGGCGCTGCGGCCTCTGGATCAGAGCTCGCCCGACCCGCTGGCCGCCTTCCGCGCCTGCGCGCGGGCGGGCGCGGGGCTGAGAGAACTGTTCGAAGCCCTGCCGCCGGAGACGGGAGGCCCGCTCTCGCTCCTGCGGGCCTGCTCCTCGGAGGATCTCTCACCGGCGGCGCGGCAGGTGGTCCGGATCCTCGGCAATACCGATCCCCGGCGCTTCGACGAGCTGTACGCCGGTCTGCCGCAGGAGACGCGCGCGCGCATCGAAGAGCTCTCGCCCATCACACGCGCGGAGCGGATAGAGGCCCCGGTGAGGCTCGCCTCTCCGCCCCGCGACAAGTACTTCCCGGTCGCCGAGTCCCGCGCCCTGGCCGCACGCGCCCCGGACGCGGAAGTGCTGGTGACCGCCGCGCTCGCCCACGCCGACCCCGAGCCCGGCGACGTACCCGGCTACCTGCAGCTCAACGGCTTCGTGGTCGAGGTGCTGCGCGAGGCGGCCGGGTAGTCTTCTTCGCTGGCGATGATGCCCGCGCATCTCGGCATGATATATCATCCTGCTGGATATGCTGCAGGCCGTTGCATCGCTGCTGGTCGGTGAGCACCGCCGGGCGGTGGAGGAGATCCGGAGCGGGCTGGAAGAGAGATTCGGCATCCGCGGCGACTACGCCGGGCACCTGCCGCACTTCTCCTATCAGGTCGCGGAAGAGTATGACGTCGGGAGGCTCAAGGAGCTCTTGCGCGGGTTCGCCCGCGAGGTGTCTCCTTTCGAGGTGCGGACCTCCGGGCTGGGCGTGTTTACCGGGGAGCGGCCCGTGCTCTACGTTCCCATCGTCCGAACCCCCGCGCTCAGCTGGTTGCACCGGGTGCTGTGGCGCGAGCTCTCGGGGACCGGCCAGAATATCTCCGGCTACTACAGGCCGGAGTACTGGATACCTCACATAACCCTCGCTCAGGGAGAGAGGTTCGAGGAACTACTCCCGGATGTCTTGTGCTGGCTCAAGGACCGGGAGTTCGGCTGGAAGGTGCCGGTGAACAACCTGGCCCTGATCCAGAGGGCAGGGGCGGAACACGAGCTGATCTTTCAGGTGGGACTGGGGCCGTGATGCGAACTGGAGGATTCTATGTCTGAACCGGAGATCCGGGAAGCCCGGGAGAGCGATGCCGGAGCGCTCCTGAACCTCTACACGAAGCTGGATTGGGAGACCAGCTTCATGCTCTACGAACCGGGCGAACGCCGGCATACGGCGGATGAGATGCGGCGGAGAATCCGGGAGGTGAAGGCACAGGAGAATAGCACGCTGCTGGTCGTCGACGGGGGAGGCGAGCTGGTGGGCCTCCTCGGAGCCTTCGGCGGCCGGGTGCGCCGGAAGCGGCATTCGGCGCTCATAATAGTCGGTATCCTGCAGGAGTTTACCGGCCGGGGTATCGGAACCCGCCTGTTCGAACGCCTGGAAGCCTGGGCACGCCGGAGCGGCGTACACCGCCTGGAGCTTACCGTCATGACGCATAACACGGCCGGAATCGCGCTGTACAGGAAGATGGGATTCGAGATCGAGGGCACCAGAAAACACTCCCTGCTGGTGGACGGCCGCTACCTGGATGAGTACGCCATGGCGAAGCTCCTGGACTGACCGTACCGTATGTCGGAGGCGACTTTGGGATTATCCACAACATGTTGTGGATAAGTGGATAATTGCGTGCCGGCCGTTCAGTGTTTGCGTGTTTTCACGGTTCGCAGGAGGCGCCAGGTGTAGAGGGTTGAGGCTGCCGTGGCGGCCCAGAAGCCGGCGGTCAAGTATCCGGCGAGGATATCGCTCGGGTAGTGCACGCCCAGGTAGAGGCGGGAGAATCCTATGGCCATCATCAGGGTCAGGCCCAGGGTACAGATAGCCCAGCGGCTCGCTCCCCGGAGCCGGCTGGCGATGATGATCGTGAGGACGCCGTAGAATCCGACCGAGATGGTAGCGTGTCCGCTCGGGAAGGAGTAGAACGAGGCTACGTAGTCCGTCTGGAAGAGTTCGGGCCGGGCGCGCTGGTAGAGCGCTTTCAGGGCGGTAGTGATCACCATGCTGCCTGCGGTTGAGATCGTGAGCAGGGCGGCCGAGAAGCGCAGGCCCCGAAGGTACAGGGCTGGGGCGGCGATGGCCAGCAGGATGCCCACGAACCAGTAGTAACCTAGCGCTGTTACGGCGAGCATGAGCGGTTCGAGGTGCGGGGGGAAGGTGGTGTGGATCCAGTTCAGGATCGCCTCATCCAGCCGGTGTGTTTCGCCCTCGAAGACCTCTTCTGCCAGCGATTCGAAGCCCAGCAGCAGCGTGAGCGCCAGGGTGAGTCCGGCGGCCAGCTGCAGCCCTATGACCAACATCGGGTTTTCGTGCAGGCGGTGTATGAACTCTCGTAGTCTCATGGTTGTATTTATAACCGGAACTTGCACCGGGATCTTCGAGTATGCTACCCGGTGTTGGGCGAGACGTACCCGAGTGAGAGGAGCTCTGGATGAGCAAGGGCAGGGAGATCCGGGAGCCTTCCGGGAAGCTGGGGGTACTTCTGGTGGGCATGGGGGCGGTCTCCACCGCCTTCATCGCGGGGGTGGAGCTGATCAAGAGAGGGCTCGGCCGGCCGGTCGGTTCCCTGACCCAGATGGGCACCATTCGTCTGGGCAAGCGCACCGAGAACCGCGTGCCGAAGATCAAAGACTTCGTCCCTCTCTATAGGCTTGAGGATCTGGTATTTGGGGGGTGGGATGTGCTGCCCGACGACGCCTACGAGGCGGCTGTTACGGCTGGGGTGCTTGAGAAGGGGCATCTTGAGGCGGTCAAGGAGG
>NZ_SKBU01000022.1 GCF_004337705.1 Rubrobacter taiwanensis | reverse complement strand
CGCGCCTTGAATCGGGGGTCGCAGCCGGCGGGCTCTTGCGAGGTGAGCCTACTCCTCGACGACCCCCAGGATGTCGTCGGCGTCCAGGATCAGGTAATCCTCGCCGTTGAGCTTGATCTCGGTGCCGGAGTACTTGGCGAAGACCACCGTGTCTCCCGCACTGACCTTGACCTCGTCGGAATCCCCGACGGCTATTACCTCGGCGGTCTGCGGCTTCTCCTTGGCCGTATCCGGCAGCACGATGCCGGACTCGGTCCTGTCCTCCCGCTCGACCAGCTTCACCAGCGCACGCTCTCCCAGCGGCTTGAACTTCATCTTCGAACCTCCTTCCGGTACTTTGTTAGTGACCATCGGCACTGCGGACTTCCGCCGGACAGCGTTCCCCCGCGTCGTCCGCCGGAATTTTAACCGGGCGGGAAGGGAGGTGCAATGCGGCCTTTCAGAGGCCCAGCTCGGAGATGAGCTGCCCCTTCGGCAGGGCCCCGACAACCCGGCGGGTTATCTCGCCGCCTTCGAAACGGACCACGGTCGGGATGCTCGTGATGCTGTAGGTCATGGCCGTGTTCGGGTTGTCATCCACGTTCAGCTTGACGACCCGCACGTCGTCCCGCTCCCCGGCTATCTGCTCCAGGATCGGGGCTATCCGCTTGCACGGCTGGCACCACGGAGCCCAGAAGTCCACGATAACCGGCTTGTCGGACTTGAGGACCTCCTCCTCGAAGGTGGCGTCCGTTACCTCCCCTACTGCAACCGCCATGTCCTAAGCAACCTCCTCGCCGCTACTACTCCAGGATTCGCCCGACTATTCTAGCACGCGCCGGGGCCGGCTTTTCCCGGCCGCTCACACGGCGTCCCTCTCCGTGCCGCCCTCCAGGATCTCGACCTCCACCTCGCGGGCCAGCTCCTCGGCCCGCCGGGGGTCGAAGACCCCGGCCCCCAGCATCTCGGCGTTGGCCGCGGCGCATCCGGCGGCGAGCCGGATGGCCTCCAGCGGGTCCAGCTCCCGGTGCAAAAGCCCGGCCAGCAGCCCGGCCAGATATGCGTCCCCGCTCCCGATGGTGGAGCGGGGCTCAACCCGCGGCGCATGGGCGGCCAGGACGCTCTCACCGTCCAGCGTCAGGTAGGAGTGCCCCTCGGGAGAGGTGATGCAGGCCCGTCCGGCGCCGAGCTCGACCAGCCGGCGCACGCCGCGCGGGAAGTCCTCGCGCTCGATGAAGTCGAAGCCGACGACGCTCTCGGCCTCGTGCTGGTTCGGGCTCACGAGGGAAGGGTTCGCCTTGAGCGCCGCCCGGAGCACGGTCGGGGTCGAGTCCACCACGGTCGTCAGCTCCCGCCCGCGCGCGTCCTGGATCAGCCGCGCCAGGAAGCTCTCCTCCATGTCGCGCGGCAGGCTGCCGGCGAAGACCACGGCCGTGGCGTACTCCAGCAGGAAGTTGAAGCGCCGGGCGAACTCCTCGGCCTCCTCGGGCAGCACCCGGGGGCCGTACTCGTTGATCTCGGTCTGCGTCCCGCTGGTAGGATCTATGATGGCCGTGGAGGTGCGCGACTGGCCCTTTATCTCTACGAAGTCGAAGGGGATGGCCGCTTCGGAGAGCCCGTCCCGGATGGCGTCGCGGTTGCGCCCCCCGGCGAGCCCCGTGGCCAGCACCGGGACCCCCAGCGCCTTCAGCCCGCGGGCGACGTTTATACCCTTGCCGCCGGCGAGCGTGAGGTTCTCGGGGGCCCGGTGCCGGTGCCCGAGGGTCAGGTTCGGTACCACCACCGTCCGGTCCACGGCGGCGTTGAGCGTCACGGTCAGGATCATCTCCTAAAATCCTCCCTTGTCCCGCTACTCCCGTATCTCCCCCACCGCATAGCGAATCTTATCCCAGATTGAGGCCTCCTCGTATCCCCGTACCGCGACGAGCGGACTGCTTCCCACGCGCTCCCCGTCCACGAAGACCTCTATCTCCCCGAGCCGCCGCCCCTCCCGCGCCCCTCCGGGCAGGGGGTCTTCGGCCGAGACGCGGTACTCCACGACGTCCCCCACATCGGTGAGGGCCTCCACGCTCCCGGCGGCCGCCAGCTCCACGAATTCCCCCCGCCGGTAGGGGACCGGGACGGTGGCGTACGTCTCCCCCTCGCGCACCAGCGGTTCGCGCTCGTAGCGGGCGAAGGCGTACTCCAGAAGCCTCCGCGCGGCTGCGAAGCGGTCCTGCCGGGCGTCGAGCACGACCGCGAAGTACGACTCGCCGCCCGCTGCGGCAGATCCGACGAAGGTGGCCCCCGCTTCGGCGGTGGTGCCGGTCTTGATCCCGGTCGCGGGCGGGTAGGCCGCAAGCAGCTCGTTGGTGCTTATAAGAGGGATCTCCCGGTCCTGCGTGGCTATGACGGTGGCGGCGGTGCCCGCCAGCTCCCGGAAGAGCGGATGCCGCATGGCGCGGGCGGAGAGGGTCGCCAGATCCCGCGCGCTGGTGTAGTGCCCCTCCTCGTCCAGGCCCTCGGGGTTGGCGAAGCGCGTGTTCTCAAGCCCCAGCCGGGCGGCCTTCTCGTTCATCATGCGCACGAACCGCTCCGCGCTCCCGTCCCCGACGTGCTCGGCCAGGGCGTGGGCGGCGTCGTTGCCGGAGGCGACGATGAGGGCCGCGAGCAGGTCCCGCACGCTGATGCGGTCCCCCGCCCGGAGCCCGACGTTGCTGTAGATTGGCTGCGCGAAGGAGGCCGCCCGCTCCGAGACGACGACCTCCTCTTCCGGATCCACGCCGCTCTCCAGCACCACGAGCGCGGTCATGATCTTGGTCGTAGAGGCCATCGGGAGCCGCTCGTCGGCGTTCTCCCCGAGCAGGTACTCGCCGGTCGCGGCGTCCGCCACGGCCCAGGCCGCGGCCTCAACCCGGATTCCGGCCCCCTCCTCCTGCGCCGCGGCCGGTCCCGCCGGGAGCAGGAGGAGGAGGATCAGGAAGAGGAGCGTGTGCCGTCCGGAGCCCACCACGCAGAGGTTACCGGAGCCCGCCCCGTCGGACAAGCGCCCCCGGAACGGATAGAATTATTTACCGGTATGTGCCGCGCTCTCTCATCCGGACCGTGAGACGGGTCCTGCTGGTCGTCCTGCTGGTGGCGGTGGCCTCCGTGGCCTACCGCACGCTCGGCTCCCCGGAGCTGGGGACCGGCGGCACCCTGACCCTGCCCGGCCCGGCCCCGAACGTGGGGCAGGCCGCGCAGACCTTCGTCGTCAACCGCCACGACGGCGGCATCTTCCGCCTCTCGGACGAGGGGGTGTACGTCCTCACCTTCTGGAGCAGCCTGAACCAGAACAGCATGGAGGCCCGCCCGGCCTTCGCCGCCCTCGCCAGGGAGTACGAGGGGCGGGGCGTGCGGTTCGCCGCGGTGTATGTGAGCAACGTCCCGGCCTCCGAGGAGGACGCACCCTACGCCGTGCTCCAGGACCGCACGGGCAACCTGACCTCGTACTACAACGTGAAGCAGATCCCGCGCCTCTTCGTCATCTCCGACGGCAGGATCGCGCTGGTCCAGAACGACTACTACCCGGAGAACGTGGAGGTGATCCGCGAGACCCTGGAGCGTGAGCTCACCTCCGGCACCGGAGCGGACTAGACACCCACCCCGGCCGCCAGCAGCTCGTCCCGCATCCCGCGCGCCGCCGCCCGCGCCGCGTCCCGGTAGTCCCCGCCGGCACCCTCGTAGGCGTACAGTATCCCGCGGCTGCTGTTCACCAGCACGCCGCCGCCCCGCCGGTCCAAAAGCGGCAGCACATCCCGCGCCCCGCCGCCCTGAGCCCCGTAGCCCGGAGCCAGAAACAGGGCCTCCGGGAGCAGCTCCCGCACCCGCCGTCCGCGCGCGGGCCGGGTGACGCCGACCACCGCCCCCGCGTCGGAGTACCCCCCCGGACCGGGACGGCCGAGCGCGGCCACCAGCCCGGCCACGCGCTCCACCAGCGGCGGGTCTCCCGCGCCCTGGATGGCCTCCGCCGAAGGGTTGGAGGTCGCCACCAGCACGAACGCCCCGCCACCGCGCCCGAGAGCGCGCGCCTCGCGCAGGAACGGCTCTATGGCGTCGGCGCCCATGTACGGGTTTACGGTCACGGCGAGCGCGCCGTAGACGCGCAGGTGCGCCTCGGCGTAAGCGGCGGCGGTCGTCCCTATGTCCCCCCGCTTGACGTCCGCTATGGCGGGCAGCCCCAGCTCGCGCGCCGTGCGGATCAGCTCCGCATACACCTCCATCCCCGGCGGACCCAGCCGCTCGAAGCAGGCGGCCTGCAGCTTGACCGCCGCCACCTCCTCCCGCACGGCCTCCAGGATCCCCAGGCAGAACCTCCGGACGGCCTCCGGTTCGGAGACCCCCTCGCGGACCTCCGCAGGGATGCGGGCGGGGTCGGGGTCCAGCCCCACCACCACCGGGGAGCGCTTCCGGCGGGCGGCCTCTAGGAGAGCCTGCATGGAAAGAGCCGCGGGATTTCACCCCCGCGGCGCGCGGAGGAGTCGCCGTCCGCTACTTTATAGCCTCTTTCAGAGCGTTGCCCGCCGTGAATTTCGGTACCTTCGAGGCCGGTATGGTCATCTTCTCCTTGGTCTGCGGATTGATGCCCTCGCGCGCCTCACGCTCCTGAACGTAGAACTTCCCGAAGCCGGTAACCTGTACGGTCTCGCCCTTCTTCAGGGCCTCGGTCACCACGTCGGTAAAGGCCTCGAAGTACTTCTGCGCCTCGCTCTTGGTGCCGTTGGCCTGGTCGGCCATCCTCTGGATCAGGTCCGTCTTGTTCATCGTCTGAGATCCTCCTTCGCCGCTTCCACAGTGGTTGGAGGGACTATACCAGAGCCTCCCACTCCTCTCAATTGCCCGTTCCAAGCGGCTTCCGGGAACAGCTGCCCGAGCTCCTGCCCCGCCGGCCCTACCCGCGCCGCGCCACATGTTCTATATTCCGGGGATGGAGACGGTAAAGGAGGACGGGAGATGAGAGCGCTGCTGAAGCTTCTGCGGATCTTCCTGGACGCCCGCGCGCTCGGCCGCGGCACCTACCACAAGCGGGCGGCGCGCCGGCGGGGCTACCGGGCCGTCAGGAGGCTCTTCAGGTAGCCGGATCCACGCCGAGATCTTCCAGCCGGAAGAGCGCCTCGAAGGCGGCGCCGCCGAGGTGCCCTTCCGGCCGGGGCCGGCGGTCGAGGACCGCTATCACCTTCTCCACCACCGCCCCCTCCCTCTGCAGCGTCTCCACGGACCTTGCGGCCTGCGCTCCGGTGGTCACCACGTCCTCCAGCAGCGCCACCCGATCACCTCTCCGCAGCCTCCCCTCGACGCTGCGGGCCGTACCGTACTCCTTGGCGGCCTTGCGCACGATCACGTACGGCAGCCCGGTCTCCAGCGCCACCGCTACGACCAGCGGCACGGCCCCGAGCTCGACGCCCGCCAGCCGGTCCACGCCCTCCGGCACGCGCCCGGCCAGCTCCCGGGCGAGGTCCCGCAGCAGCGCCGGGTCGGTTGCGAAGAGGTACTTGTCCACGTAGAAGCTGCTGCGGCGGCCGCTGGAGAGCACGAAGTCCCCCTTTAGCAGGGCCGCGTCCCGCACCCTCTCTGAGAGGCTCACTCCTGCTCCTTTAGCTCCTCGTCGAAAGACTCCAGGTCCACGCCGTCCAGCAGCTCATCCAGCTCGGTCACGGCCCGCTCGGCCGAGGAGAGCCGGTCATCCACCGCGGAGTTGAGCTCCTTCAGCAGCTCGACCGTGCGCTCCAGCAGGCCCGGAAGCTCGGAGAGTCCGGCCTCGTCCATGGAAGCGGCGAGACGCTCCAGCTCTTCGAGCCGCCGCTCCAGCTCCCGGATGTCTCCGACCTCGTTCACGGTTTCGCAGGACTATACATCATCCCGGGAGGAATTGCGCCGGTAGCGGCCCGCAGCCCGGCCGAAGATTCCCCCGACGACCACGGCGACGACCAGCAGCCCCGCGAGCGGCGCCAGAGCCCAGACGAGGATGCCGTAACCGGCCCGCTGCAGCAGGAAGGCGGCGATCCCGGCTCCGAGCACGCACAGGGGGACGATGCCCAGGAGGGTAAAGAGCAGCCTCCGGGGATGCACCGCTACCTCACCACCCGGTCTATGGCCTTGATCAGGTCCTGCGCCAGCTCCTCCGAGGCCCCGTCCCGCTCGGCGCGCTCCTGCACGAAGTCCTTGAGCAGGACGGTGTTTATCCGGCGCAGCGCGGAGAAGACCGCGTTGGTCTGCTGAACGACCTCCGCATAGGTGGCGTCTCCCTCTTCGACCATGCGGGCTATGCCCCGGACGTGGCCCTCTACGGTCTTCAGCCGCCGCAGCACGTCCTTAGCCGCTTCTTCGCGCAACCTCCACCTCCCCGTCTTGGCGCAGCAGGGCCCGGATCGCGCTCGCGTCGTGGAACGGAACGTCGCCCTCCGGAAGGTGCTGCACCCGCTCGTGTCCCTTGCCGGCCACCACGACCACGTCCCCCCGCCGCGCCAGCCTCAGAGCGCGGCGGATGGCTTCCAGGCGGTCCAGGATCACCTCGTATCTCCCCGGAGCGGCTCCGGCGGCCACCTGGCGGGCTATCTCGCCGGGGTCCTCGGAGTAGGCATCATCGGTGGTCACCACGCTCCAGTCCGCAAGCCGGGTCGAGACCGCGCCCATCTTCGGGCGCTTGGCCTTGTCCCGCTCTCCCGCCGCCCCGAAGACGCAGATCACACGCCCCCCGGAGCGCCCCGCCAGAGCGCGCGCGACCTCCAGCACCGCCGCCAGCCCCACGTCCGTGTGCGCGTAGTCCACCACCACCTCGAAGTCCTGACCGCACCCGATCCGTTCGAAGCGCCCGGGGATCTGGGGCATCTCCCTAACCGCCCGGACCACCGTCTCCTCCGGGATGCCCGCGGCCAGCGCCAGCGCCGCCGCCCCGGCCACGTTGGAGACGTTGTAGTCGCCCAGCAGCGGGGACTCCAGCTCCAGCACGCCCTCCGGGTGGCGCAGTCTGAAGCGCATACCCGCGCCCCCGTCCTCCACACCCTCGATCCGGTAGTCGGCGCGGGGGGTGCGACCGAAGGTGAGCACCCCCTCCACCTCCCCGGCCAGCCTCAGGCCCCACTCGTCGTCGGCGTTGGAGAGCTTCGGTCCCTCCGCCCACTCCAGGAGCCGCCGCTTGGCCCGGTAGTAGTGCTCCATCGTGGGGTGCAGATCCAGATGGTCCCGGCTCAGGTTGGTAAACAGCGCACCGGCGAAGCGTGTGTGGGCCACGCGCTTCAGCTCCACGCCGTGCGAGGAGACCTCCATCACCACCCGTTCCATCCCCGCCCGGAGCATCCCGTCCAGGGCGCTCTGCACCTCCGGGGCCTCGGGCGTGGTCCGCAGCGCGGGGCGGCGCTCTCGCCCCACGATGATCTCCGCCGTGCTCAGAAGACCGCACGGCCCCGCGCCGGAGAACACGGCGTGCAGCGCGTAGGAGGTCGTCGTCTTGCCGTTCGTACCCGTGATGCCGTAGACGGGGATGCGGTGCGACGGGTGGCCGCACACCGCGGCCGCCAGCCGCGCCAGCGCCTCGCGCGCGTCCCGGACCACGACCACCGGCAGCCCGGTTAGCTCCCGCTCGGCCACGACCAGGACCGCTCCGCGGCGCACGGCTTCGGGGGCGAACTCCGCCCCGTCGCGCTTGAAGCCGGAGACGGCCACGAACGCATCCCCGGGCCCGGCGGCGCGGGAGTCGTGGGTGACGCCGGAGATCCCCTCCACCCCGGGCGGGAGCCGGGTCTGCAACAGCTCCTCCAGCTCTGAACGGTTCAGGATCACGCTGCGTAGTGTAGCAAGAGCGCGAAAAATGTTCGCGGAACCGCCTCGGTTCCGCCGCCGCAGAAGATAGAATAGAGCCGTGTCTGTTGGGCTGACTCGCGCCGGTTCGTGTGGTACCCTAGCCGGGTTAATTTTGAGGCGGGACTGTTACCGAAGTTCAACGCAAAAACCGGTGTCACTTTTTGCGTGAAGAAGAGGTGATCGATGGCGACTGAGAGCATTACCGTACTGGCGGAGCGCACCGACGAGCTGGTCAACCGGGGCAGGAGCCAGGGCTACCTGACCACCGACGAGATCTCCGAGTTCCTGCAGGACGTGGACCTCTCCGAGGCCGAGATAGAAGACCTCTACGCGACCCTCGAAGAGGAGGAGATCTCCATCTTAGACGGCGACGCCCCGCCCGCCGCCCGGTCGCCCGAGGCTCCGGCCGAGCACATAGCCCACGCTGTGGCCACCGGGGACTCCATCCGCATGTATCTGGCCGAGATCGGGCGCGTCCGGCTCCTCACCCACGCGGACGAGATCCGGCTCGCCAGGCGCATCGCCCGCGGCGACAAGCGCGCCAAAGACCGCCTCGTCGAGGCCAATCTGCGCCTCGTCGTCTCGATCGCCAAGAAGTACCGCAACCGCGGGGTGTCGTTCCTGGACCTGATCCAGGAAGGCAATCTGGGACTCATCCGGGCGGCCGAAAAGTTCGACTACCGCAAGGGCTACAAGTTCTCCACGTATGCCACCTGGTGGATAAGGCAGGCCATAACCCGGGCCATCGCCGACAAGGGCCGCACCATCCGCATCCCGGTGCACATGGTCGAGAAGGTGAACAAGTTCCACCGCACCCACCGCCGCATGACCCAGCTTCTGGGCAGGGAGCCCACCGACGAGGAGATAGCGGCCGAGATGGACGTGCCGGTAGAGGAGATCCTGCGGCTGCAGGAGATCAGCCAGCGGGCCATCAGCCTGGCCACCCCGGTCGGGGATGAGGACTCCTCGGAGCTTGGGGACTTCCTGGAGGACGGCAACTCCATAACCCCCACGGACGCCGTCTCCGAGTCGCTGCTCAAGGCGCACATCCGCGAGGCACTGAACGAGCTGCCCGAGCGCGAGCGCCAGATCATCGAGCTGCGCTTCGGCATGAAGGACGACCGGCCCCGCACGCTGGAAGAGGTCGGCCGCGAGTTCGACATAACCCGCGAGCGCGTGCGCCAGATCCAGATGAAGACCCTCTCCCTGCTGCGGGAGCAGCGGCGCACCCAGAACCTGCGTGAGTACCTCGGCTAGCCCCGACCTGCACGCCTTCATCCGCGACCTCGCCCGGAGGACCGGCGAGCTGCAGCTGAAGCGCTACCAGGACCCCGGCCGGGTACGCGAGAAGGGCCCCAAGGATCTGGTAACCGAGGTGGACCTCCTCTGCGAGGAGCTCCTGATCTCCGAGATCTCACGCCACTGCCCGCAGGACGCCATACTCTCCGAGGAGCGCGGCGGCGCGATCTCCGGCTCCGGGCGCACCTGGCTCCTGGACCCCCTGGACGGCACGGCGAACTACTCCCGCTCCAACCCCCTGTTCTGCGTCTGCGTCTCGGTCGTCGAGGACGGGCGGGTGACCCACGCCGCCGTCGCCGCCCCCCGGCTGGGCGACGTCTACCACGCCCGGCTCGGCGGCGGAGCCTACCGGAACGACGAGCCGATGCGCGTCAGCCCCACCTCCCGCCTCGAGGACGCCTTCCTGGGCGCGGACCTCTCCTTCTTCGGCAAGAAGGGCGCGAAGAGCCTCTCCTACGAGACGCCCGCCCTCCAGAGGCTGCTGGGAGCCTCGTGGCAGATCCGGGCCCTCGGAAGCGCCGGTATCCGGGGTGCCTGGCTCGCCGCCGGGTACATAGACGTCTCAATCGGAACCCGCAACACCATCTGGGACTACGCCCCCACCGCCCTGCTCGTCTCCGAGGCCGGCGGCCGGGTCACCGACCTCTCGGGCCGGCACTGGAGCCTCGAGGCCGAGACCATGCTCGCCTCAAACGGCCGGGTGCACGGCGAACTCCTGAAGATGCTCAACCCCCACTAAGGACGGATGATCCTGTAACGCACGCCGGGCTGCGGCTGCTGGAACTGCTGACCCGTGCCCGGGTGGTAGTAGATCGGCGGCGGAGACTGCTGCGGCGGCCGGTAGTAGTAGACCACATCGCCCCCGCCCGGCGACGACGAAGCCTGCTGCTGCCCCCCGCCCGGCGACGCCGAAGCCTGCCGCCGGCCGCCGGAGGCCACATCGCCGCGTCCTGACCTCTCCGGGCGGCTGTACGCCCGGCCGTCGCGCTTGACCTCCAGGTTCAGGGTGTCGCTCGGCTCCTCGAACTCCGCGTAGGGGTACTTCTGCACGGCCCGGCTCATGTACGCGGCCCAGATGTCCAGCGGGAAGTTCTCGCCGTTGATCTGCTGGTAGCCCCGGACGTTGATCATCGGCCGGCTGCTCTGCGGATAGCCGACCCACACGCTGGTCGTCAGCTGCGGGACGTATCCCACAAACCAGGCGTCCACGAACCTGTCGGTGGTCCCGGTCTTGCCGGCCGCGGGCCGCCCGAGGGCCGCGTCCAGGTTGTGGAAGCGACTCGCCGTACCGCGCTCGACCACGGCCCGCAGCACCTCCGTGACCGTCGCCGCCTCGTCCTCAGAGAGCACCCGCTCGCCCTCCGGCTCGTGCTCCAGCAGCACCTCCTCCCGGCCGTCCTCCCCTATCCGGGTCACCTTCGTGACCAGGAAGGGCTTCATATGCTCGCCCCGGTTGGCGAACGTAGAGTAGGCCGAGGCCATCTCCAGCGGCGTCACCCCGACCCGCAGGCCGCCGAGCGCCGTGGACAGGTAGGGGTCCAGCTCGCTCTCGATACCCAGCCGGTGCGCCATCTCCACCACGTTCCGCATGCCCAAGTCCTGCGCGAGCTGCACGAAGACCGTGTTATCCGACTGGGCCATCGCCTCCTCGAGGTCTATCGGGCCGCGCTGGACGTTGCCGTAGTTGCTGACCTCGTAGGGCTCGGCCTGCCCCCGGATATCTATGCTCAGATCCCGGGAGACGTACATGGTCTCGGGCGAGATCCCCTGATCTATCGCCTCGGCCAGCACGAAGGGCTTGAAGGCGCTGCCCGCCTGCCGCTGCCCCTGGGTCGCCAGGTTGAACTTCACCTCCTCGAAGTCCGACCCGCCGACCATCGCCCGCACGGCCCCGGTCTCGGACTCTATGGAGACCAGTGCGGCCGACGGGTCCCCGGCCTCCGGGTTGACGACGCTCGAGACGGCCTCGCTCGCCATCTGCTGCAGCTCGGAGTCCAAGGTGGTGTAGATATGCAGCCCGCCCTCGTAGACCATCTCGTTCCCGAACTCCGCGGCCAGCTCCCGCTGCACGGCGTTCAGGAAGTACTCGTTGTCGTTGTCCTGCTGCTCCAGCCGGCCGCGGTTGAGGCCCAGCCCGCTGGAGACGGCCCGGTCGTGCTCTTCCCGGGTGATGTAGCCGTACTCCAGCATCCGGTCTAAGACCACATCCCGCCGTTTCTTGGCGCTCTCGGGGTCGGTAAAAGGATCGTAGGCCCCAGGGAGGTTGATGATCCCGGCCAGCAGCGCCGCCTCCCTCAGCGTAAGCTCGCTGGCGCTCTTGTCGAAGTAGGTGCGCGCCGCGGCCTCGGCCCCGTAGGCGTTGGCTCCGAAGAAGACCGTGTTCAGGTACTGCTCCAGGATCTCCTCCTTGGTGTGCGTCTTCTCGTACTGCCAGGCCAGCGAGGCCTCCGTGATCTTGCGCTGGAAGCTCGGGATGGACCGGTATTCGGGATCTATGAACGTGTTCTTGATGAGCTGCTGGGTTATCGTGGAGCCGCCCTCCCGGATGGACATCGAGGTTATGTTCTCCCGGGCGGCCCGGGCTATGGCCTCGAAGTCCAGCCCGCGGTGCTCGTAGAAGCGGTGGTCCTCGATCGCGACCACCGCGTCCCGCAGGTAGGGGCTGATCTCCTCCATCGGGACCACGAAGCGGTTTTGGCCGCCGTGCAGCTCGTCTACCACGTTGCCGTCCGCATCGTAGACGATGGAGGTCTGCGCCAGCGGGCCCACGTTGTACTCCCCGACCTGGGGCAGGTTCTCCGCAACCCGCGCGTAGGTGTAGGCGAAGCTCGCGAAGAAGGCTATGCAGGCCAGCCCGGCCGCAGCGGCAACGATGCCCAGAAACGCACCCAGGCTGCCGGAGTTCCGCTTCTGCCGCCGCCGCCGGCGGCGGCCCACTCTTGTGATGCCGTCGTAGTCCACCGAACGGTTATTATATACCCCGGGGTAGAGAATTCCCGCCGACCGCAGATATACTACCCGCTGCTGCACGGAACCCCGGGAAGGAGGCGAACGGGCTTTGATCCCCATCACCCGCGCGGATATTCCGGCCCTGTGCTCCGCCGGCGCCGTCTACCTGAACTCCGGGGCCAGCGGCCCACCCCCCGGCTACGTCCTGAGGGCGATGCGCGAGGCCGAAGATCGCCTCTCCGGTCCCGCCTACCTCGCGGGTGCCGGGCTCTTCGAGCTGCAGGGCGACCTGCTGGCCCGCGCCCGGGCCGCGGCCGCCGGACTCCTCGGGGCCGCCCCGCACGAGCTAGCCCTGACCCAGAACACCTCCCACGGCATCAACCTCGCCGTCGCGGGGCTGGACTGGAGTGCGGAAGACGAGGTGATCTCCACCCGCGCCGAGCACCCCGGAGGGCTCCTGCCGCTCTACGAACTCTCCCGCCGCTACGGGGTCCGGGTAAAGCTGCTCGAACCGCCCATCACGGCAGAGAAGGTAGAATCCGCCCTCACCCCCCGCACGCGCCTCATCTCTCTCTCGCACGTCCTCTACACGACCGGCGAGGTGCTGCCGCTGCGCGAGATCTGCGGGCTGGCCCGCTCCCGGGGTGTGCTGACGCTGGCGGACGGCGCGCAGTCCGTCGGCAACGTCCCGGTGGACGTAAAGGAGCTCGGCGTGGACCTCTACGCCCTCACCGGGCACAAGTGGCTCCTCGGCCCGGAGGGAATGGGCACGCTCTACGTCCGCCCCGGCGTCGAGGCGCGCAGCACGAATCTGGGGTACCTCTCCCTCTCCGACCCCGCCTCCTTCGACTACGAGGGCGGCGGCGAGCTGTGGGCGGGCGCGCGCCGGTTCGAGGGCTCCACGCCGAACCCCGCTCTGGCCGCCGGCTTCGCGGCGGCCGCCGGCGCCGCATCGCAGCGCGGCCCGGAGCAATACGAGGAGATCCGGCGCAAGGCCGGCCACCTCACCCGGCGGCTGGCAGAGCTCGCGGACATAACCGTGCACTCGCCGCAGCCCGCCGCCTCGGGGCTGGTCAGCTTCACGGTGGAAGGGATGAGCTCCCCGGAGGCCGTAGACCGGCTGCACGGAAAGGGCTTCGTGCTGCGCTCCATCCCGGAGCCCCACCCCTACGTGCGGGCCAGCGTGCACCTCTTCAACACCGAAGAGGAGCTAGACGCACTGGCGGACGCCGTGAGCAGGCTGTAAGCTACGGCGGGCGAAGGTTTTCCGAGCGACAAGGGAGGTTCCGGGAGTTGAGCGTATCCATGATGGCGCGGGTGGCGCTGATGGCGGCTCTCACGGCCGTGGGGGCCCAGATCGTGATCCCCCTGCCCTTCTCGCCCGTACCGTTCACCCTGCAGGTCCCGATGGTGATCCTCTCCGGCCTCCTGCTCGGGGTGCGCTACGGGGCGCTCGCCCAGACGGTCTACGTCCTGATCGGGGCCGCCGGAGCCCCGGTCTTCGCCTTCTTCTCCGGCGGGCTGGGCGTGATCCTGGGCCCGACCGGCGGGTACCTGATCTCCTACCCTCTGGCCGCGGCGGTCGCCGGGCTGGCGGCGGGCGCGGCCGCCCGCTCCGAACGCCGCCGGGCGCTCGCGGCGAGCTGCGCCGCGGGCCTGGCCGCACTGGCCGTGATCTACGCCCTCGGGGCGGCCTGGCTCGCCTTTCAGATGCAGCTCCCGGCCGCGGCCGCGATAGCGCAGGGTGTGCTGCCCTTCGTCATCTTCGACCTCATAAAGGTCGGGGTCGCCGCGCTGGTGGCCACGGCGGCCGCCCCCCAGATAGCGCCGGCGAGGGGCTAAAGGGACTCCCCCGCCCGCCCGCGCCCGAGGCCCAGCAGGAACTCCGCCGCCGAACCGACATCTCCGAACAGCGCGTCGGGGCCCGCGGCGCGCAGCTCGGCCGCGGAGAACGCGCCCCAGCTCACCCCCACACCGAGCACCCCGGCCGCTCTGGCGGCAGCGATGTCGTAGGGCGAGTCTCCCACATAGGCGGCCTCTTTGGGCGGGATGCCGCCCAGCAGCTCCAGGGCGCGCAGCAGCGGCGCCGGATGGGGCTTATGCTCCGCGGTGTCCTCCATGGTGACGAACTCTTCTACCAGCTCGTCCAGCTCCGGGAAGACCCGGAGCGCCAGCTTCACGGTGGGTCGGCGCTTGGAGGTCACCACGGCGATGCGATATCCGGCGCCGCGCAGGCGCTCCAGAGCCCCCGGCACGCCGGGGAACTCCCGGATCGCCTCGTCGTGGATCTCCTCGTTGTGCCGGGTATAGACCTCCAGCAGCTCGGCGGCACGCTCCGGGTCCAGCAGCCGCATCTGCCGGAAGAGCGGCTGCCCGACGTTCCGCATCAGCACCTCCCGCGGCAGCTCGCGCCCGAGCACCTCCCGGCTCGCGTGGCGCATGGAGCGGTAGATCAGCTCGGTCGTGTCCACGAGCGTGCCGTCGAAGTCGAAGAGTACGGCCTTAAGGTTCAACCGCGGCTCCGGGAGAGCAGCTCCCGGACATCCCAGGACTCCAGCTCCTGAAGGCCGGTGTGGTCCGTGAGGTTCAAATGCACGGGGGTGACGCTGATCTCCCGCGCCGCAACGGCCGCGAAGTCCGTCCCCTCCTCCTCGCGGTAGTGGGGCGGGTGGTTGTAGATGTCGTAGCAGGTCCGACCGTTCTCATCCTCCACCTCGACCAGCTCGTCCATGTACACCCGCCGGCCGAGCCGGGTGATCCGCGCGCCCCGGACCCTCTCCCGCGGGACGTTCGGAGCGTTGATGTTCAGGATGCGCTCCGGCGGCAGCTTCTCCACCGCCACGCGCGCCAGCCGGGCGGTGAACTCCGCGACGGGCTCGAAGTGCAGCTCTCCGGCCCCGTTGGCATGCCAGGCCCGGTCCACCGAGAGCGAGACAGCTATCCCCGGCACCCCGATGACGATGCCCTCGAACGCGGCCGCCACCGTCCCCGAGTAAGTTATATCGTCGCCCAGGTTCTCCCCGTGGTTGATCCCCGAGATAACGACGTCCGGCTCGAAATCCATCAGCCCCAGCGCCACCAGCCGCACACAGTCCACCGGTGTTCCGTTGCAGGCATATCCCGTCGAGCCGTCGGCCAGTGTCCGCTCCTCCACGTGCAGCGGGGTGGCGATGGAGATGCTCCGCCCCACCCCCGACCGGTTGCGGTCGGGAGCTATGGCCAGCACCTCGCCGACCCTCTCCAGCTCCCGCTTCAGGGCCTGGATGCCGGGAGCGTCTATGCCATCGTCGTTTGTCAGGAGCACTCGCATATACGATCACATCTCTCTGAGAGTAAGGCTGAATTCTCTTTTTGCCAGAGGGATATGATTCTATCACTCAGGTCGGGGAGATGTGCGGGACAGCGCCCGGAGAAGGACCGGCCGACAACCTGTACCGTCCCAGCCCGAAGACCGCCCGCTTGCCCACATGCGCCAGCTGCCCCAGGCACAAGAGCGGCAGGAACTCCTCCAGCGGTCCCGCATACTCCGCATACCCGACCACCCCCTCCAGCGGCTCGGTCCGCCGCTTGAATGCCGAGTGGCGGCGGAAGGAGACCCAGGAAGTATTGTCCCGCACCGTCGCGACCTCCCCCGCCCGCCGCACCATCCCCCCGAAGTCCTCCCGCCAGAGCTCCCCGCAGTGCACGGCCGCGAGCATCGGGATGCGGATGAGGAGCGCCTGCACCAGCGCCGCGAAGGAAGGGGCCTCGGGGGAGATCTCCCCCCGGAACTTGATCAGGGCCGGCGTCAGAAACTCGACCCCGATCCGATCCCCGGAGAGCCGCCTCGCCGCGCACACCGCATCCTCCCATACGGTGGGCACCCGCACATTCCTGGCCACCTCGCCGTCGAAGATCTCCCTCCGCACGCCCCGCAGCGGGTTCTTCGCAACCACCCGCTCCAGGCGGTAGCGGGCCCTCTTCCTCCCCACCCCCATCTCGCCCATCTTCGAGAGGGCGTAGATGAAGTACGGCATGTAGTCCGCGGCCCGCCCCACCACGGTGAACCCGAAGCGCATCTTCTCGCCGGGCCCGTACTCCAGCCGGGTGCTCTGCGGCGGCTCGAAGACGTACGGCCGGGGCACCTCCCGGTTCTTCGCGTACTCCCGCGCCCCCTCCGGCGGCGAGGTCTCAAACACGTATCCGTAGGGGCATTTGTCCCCCAGCGGGCAACCGCCCCCGTCGTGGGGGAACGGGCAACAGCTCTCCTTGAAGGCGCGGCCGAAGGCGCCCCGGATCATGGACCCTTCATAAGGGGGCACCACCGCCCGCTCCAGAAACCTCACCGTCACCTCGTGGCAGTGCAGCTCCAGCGCCACCTAGAGCCTCCTCAGCCGGGCGTGCTCCGCCCCGGCCCGGACCTCCCCGGGCACCTCCACCATTGCATCCACGTACTCCAGGAAGCGGCGGGCGGACTCCCCTCCTATGGGCTCCAGCCCGTGCGCCAGAATGGAGCGGTTGCGCTTCTGCAAGAGGTCGCGGAGCGTGCTCTCCTCCTCCGGCTCTTCACCCCTCAAGAGCCGGTCCAGCAGCCGGGCCTGTCTGAGGCCGATCTCCCCCGGCAGCTCCTCCAGATGCTGCTCCTGCAGGAACCGCTCCCGGACTCCCTCATCCACCTTCGCCCAGTCCACCTCGCCCGCGGAGATCCCGTAGTGCTGCAGCAGCCGCCACTGATGCCACATCTCGACGCAGCGGTAGAGGCGCGCCACCCCGTCGTCGTAGCGCCCCTGGTCCACTATGCGCCTCCGGGCGTTCTCCAGCATGTCTGCCACATTCTCTACCGAGAGCCTCCCCCGCACCTTCCCCAGGAAGGGCAGGTGCGCCGAGATCCTGTCCACCAGCACCCCGGCTCTGTCGGCCAGCTCCGGGTCGGAGAACCCTGCCCCAAGCTCCTCCCGCGCCGCCCGCAGCCTCTCCAGGGCAACAGCGTAGTCCGCCACGTCCCAAGAGGCATACCCCTCCGAGAGGAGCAACAGGCCCCGGTAGTACGTGCGCCGTCCCAGACCGCTCACCTTCCCTACGATATCCCCGAAGACCAGCGCCGCAGCCGCGTAGTCCCGCCGGTTAAACAGTTCGACCGCCTGCCCCTCGCGCAGAAGGCCCGTCGCCTCCAGCGGGTTCTCCATCGGGACGACCTCGACCTCTTGGGACTCGTCGCGCACCCAGTTGCCCTCGATGTACCGCTGCGGCACCCGCTGGTGCACCATCGAGATCCCGCGCGTCATCGCCGCCAGCGCCGCGCCGAGGCGCATTGGGGTCGTGCCGCCGGTGGCGTCGAGCAGGATCTCCTCCCGCCCATACCCCTCGCCCTCCAGCTCCGAGAGCAGGCGCTCGAAGCGGTCGAAGGCGTCCGAGATCTCCATCGGCGAGTCCACCAGATGGTAGGTAAACTTCACGCCCGATCCCTTCAACTGTGCGCACTTCAGCACGACAGCCTCCAGAACCTCCTGGGAGGAGATGATCCCCACCCTCTCCGGCCGCAGCTTCTCCACCGCGATCTCCACCGTCTCCGGCCGCGAAGCGAGCAGGATGATGGCTCTGGCGAAATTCCAGGGCTCGCCATTCATGGCGAAACTTCCCGAAGCAACTGCTCAGCAAGGCCCACGGCTTCCTCAGAGATGGCGAGCGCCTCACGAGCATCGGACTCATCAAAGAGTTCCCACGGCGTGCGCCCTCCCACTTCGTCGCCGTAGTCCGTCTGGACGTGGATGTCCGGACCCAAAAGCTCAGCTAGCTCTGCCAGACGTTCCAATCTCTCCGAGAAGCCAGCATCAAACCGGCCTTCTTCGATCAACCGCCGTACCTGAGTAGCCGGGTTGTGGGTGCGGCCGATCCGTCCGGCCATCGTGAGCACGGCTTTGGCCGCGTTTTCGACCGCCAGTTGAGCACTATCCACAGCGGACCGCCAGCGACTCAAGTTGGCATCCTGCCGTGCCTCTTCGAGAAAACCGCGGGCCAGCTTGAGCCGGTAAGCTGCCTGTTCGCTGCCGGCTATGAGCCCTCCTCCCACTCCAGTGACCACTCAGTTCCAGGCGGTTCCTGCCAGTGCCAGATCAGATCTTGTCCTTCCCTTTCACGGCGCAGCCCCTTGCGCCGGATCAAATCTCTCAAAGCCTGTAGCCTTCTCGCCATGTACTCGCCGGTGTCGTAAAGGATCACACCATCCACGGCAATGTCCAGGTAGAGCTCCGGCAGACCGGCGGTAAACTCCTCCGGTGTCTTTGCCAACAAGCTCACCTCCCCACGCCAGGCGGAAGGAAGCATCTTTTTGAGCAAGACGATGCGCTGCAAGGTCCTCTCGGGCAAATTGCGGGCAACCACCAGGAGGTCCCAATCGCTCCCTTCCCACGCCTCCCCGCGAGCGCGAGAGCCAAACAAGACGACGGCTATCAGGTCGTCTCCCAGTCCCATCTTTAGCTCTGAGACAACCTCGGCCAGCACACTGTTCTGATTAGCTGCCTCTCTTGGCTCAGAGAGAATTTGTGATACTCGTTCCACCCAGAACGCGGGCAAAACGCGTCTTAGTTCCAATGTCTTATCAGGGTTAGTAAACGATGCCGCCAGGGATGCTTCCGAGGTGCGGCCTCGCACCAGCAGATAGCGTGCGGTTCCGGCAAGAATCTCGTACTCGCGGAAGTTGCCGACTTCGTCCATCCTGACTTGTACAGGTTGGCACTCTTCGATAGGCGCATCGCCTTCTGTTTCGACCAACCCTGCAACCTCAGAAACGCCTCTGAGTTGGAACATTGTCCGCTTTTTGCCCATTAGAAACGTCTGTCCATGCGCGAACCCTTCCAGCTCGCTCTTTCGCGGCGACAAGGCACATGTGAGTAGCTGGTGATCGGGCAAAATGCTCTCGATATTTCCATAAGTGGGAGCAAAGAACTGGCGCTTTTTGCCATCTACTCGCTTTCCCCCTGTGCCCGGGTAGCCTTCGTCTACAACGTTAAAATCGTTTCTGTCCACCACGCCGCGCTGCTTTGCCAACAAACGAAGTTCTTCGTCTACGAAGACACCTGGTGTGAACCAAACCGGTTTTTTCTTCACATCGTAGTCGCAGAAGAAGTAATCTTCGTTCGCGGACTTTTTGGCGTCCTCTTTTAAATCCACGAACCTGTTCGCGTGACGCCATGTGGCTCCTCGCGTAAGGCTGGCATATAGCGCCTCGCTGCTGGCAAAGGCATGTGTGCGGTATTGCGAGCCAAAGTCGGAGCTGATGTGCGTGAACCGCCCGCAGTTCCGCAGCAACAAGGCTCGCGCATAGAGCACGTTCTCTCGTCTCATTTGCCCGCGTTGTTGAGCGCGTTGAGGTAGGATTTGAATTCTTTGTCTAGCTCCTTCCGAATTTCGGTGATTTCACTACCAAACAGCGACACAGGTTCACCAACAGCCGCCTCAAACTTCAGCTTGTCGGCTATCTTGTTCTCCGTCGTTGTACCCTCGGCTCTCTCATTCCCGGGATTACCATTCCCGGTTTCTTCCTGCTCGCCGTTTTCCAGCCACGTTAGCATGTCCAGCACGGAGAACTGCGGATAGCCTGTGGACACGGCAAGGAACTCCGTAGAGAACTTACCGTGGTTGGCCGAATATTTGCCGTAGCCGTGCTGGTCGGCCAGCTTGACCGCTGCCACATAACCCGCCACATCAAGCAGCGTCGGGCTTTCGATGATGGTAATGAACGGGAAGCGCGTGCCTGCCTTGACGTATTCGTAGCGATGGAAAGATGCCTCGCCACGCTCCACACTCAAGTCTTCACCAACAGTGTTACCGATAGCCATCTGTTCCGGCGCTTCATCAGTCTGTATGCACTCGACACCGTCTTCAACCGAAAAAGTATCGAAGTATCGAACACGCGAGAACGTCGCTACTCCACCGGCCTGTAAACCACCAAATAGCGAGCAGTTCCAGCAAGCAATGCATAACCCGTCGGGAATGGCACACTCTCTGCCGAACTTATCGGAGAAAAAGCCACGCCAGCCATTGTTTGTTTCAGCCTCTGTCATTTGACGAAAGAGAGTCATATGTGCCCGCCGCTCAGCACCTTTCAACTTACGTCCGATGAACTCTGCACGCGTCTTGTCGAGCAGGTCGAGCTTGTCCACGTAGGTCTCATTCGAGTAACCTGCGTGTGAAACGGGCAGAAAACGGCTTGTAGCTGTTTTTACTCCTACGACTGTAACAACCTGCCGCGTGTAGATCGCCTGCGCTACTTTATTCTTATTCACTACACGCGGTGCCAACGTTTGCACGCTCGCCAGCGCCTCACTGAATTTTTCTATCCCGCTCACCGTACCACCTCCTCAAGTTCAGCCTCTTCCTCCGCCTCTTCGACCTCTTCTGCCGGTGGAGCCATAGGTTCTTCGCCACGCAGCACCCTACGATAATAGGCAGCGTTAGCAACGAGACTGTCTCGTGTGTCGCCGACTATCTCCTCCCACTCATCTCTATAAGCCTCACGTAACTTTTGAACATCCCCTTCGATAGAGTTGGGCAGTGCCTCCGCCAAGAACTCTGGCTCGATGGCATCGGGGCTACCCTTCTGCTTTTCGCAGAAGACGTTCGCCAGCACGCGACGCGGGTATAGATACTGGAAAGCCCGCGCGTAGAGGCTAGCGCGCAGATGCTGCATGTTTGCCTTATTCTTGGTGAATATATCTTTATGCTGCACCATCCACTGGCGCAAGGACTCGAGATCAGGGTAGTGCGCTTCTCTGACAGATGGGGATCTGACATCGCGAAGCACACGACTCTCCCATTCCCTGAACCCTGCTTCTACATCGCCATAGCGTTGAATGCTACCGAACAATAAGCGAGGGTACTTCTCGAGCTCTGTTGGTGCCACCCGCTGCAACTTCCCAGAAGAGCTTCGCTTCCAATCCAACCGGCGCGGTAGCAGCCCCAGGTTATCTAACGCTCGAAAGAGCTTAGTACAGAACTCATCCAACTCTTTTCGATCGACGTTAAGCGCCATGCCATTCACCTCCTGAAGTTTCGAAAGCCGCTGGATAAACTTTGCGTACTCGGTCAGATCCCAGGCCTTCCACTCCTGTTTGTAGCTACGTGGCAACCGCTTATACCGTCCTCTGGTCCCGGTTTGCTCGAAGATTGCGCTGTCGCGCATTACGGTAGCAAATGTCCCGAGCGGGTCTTCCAGCAGCTTCTCGGCAAGAATCACCTTGCGTACAAAGCCATCGCTGCCGCGTTGCCAGACGAGCTTCCACGCTAATTGTGTAACGACCTCATACTCATTTTGCGCTTGCTGAATACTAATCTGCTCATCCCGCACGTAGAAAGTTTTCGGGTCAAAGCCTTCAGGCGTGAGCGTAGGGAGTGACTGGTAGTAGAAAGGTCCATCGCATCCGCATAGCTTGCGCAAGAACGAAAGCAGCGCCGTGACCGTCACGCGGCTGTCGGAGAAACGGCGCTGGGCAAAGTCGTGTTCCTTCGCATTACGCGGCGCACGTATTTGCGGTAATATAAAAAGGATCATCCGGTATCCATCCAGACCCAACCCTAGTACATGCCGTTCGACTTTCGTCTCGGACAGTTGGATATTGGCGAGCGCATCTAGCGAGGTATTTTCCCAGGGTACCGGAGACGCGCCTGACTCTTTAAGCCACGGGCAGGTTGCATAGATCCCATCCCCGCTCTTTGAGATGGTAGCCTGCGCCTGTTCTAACTTTGCAGTTTTTTCAGCGAGCTCGGTCTCCAACTCCTGCTTCTTCTGCTCATCCTCTTCTCGTTCAAGCCTATCTTCTAAAGTCTTGATCTGTTCATTCGCTTCCCGGCGAATTTGTTCGGCCTCACGACGCTGTTGCACCAAGCCCCAAACTAGGTCGATGGTGCGAGTGAGGTGGTTGATATCCTCATCATCGTGCTTGCCGTAGTGAAAGATGAGATTGTAGGTCTTGGGAACTTGCGGCAGCTTGCGCCCTGCGGACACCATTTCCGTGCCCAATAGCTTTTGAGCTAAGTAGGAATGCAGTGCACACTTGGCGCACGCCTTCTCTGCCTGTCGTCGAACCCTCTGATTGTCGAATTTAAAAGAGTTCAACCCTGTTGTGACATAACGTTCTTCCACAGACGCGTACAAAACATTGCAGAGGCGGCACGGTACGACGTTTCCTGCAGACGGTCTCGCAAATGGTTGGTATCCAAGCTGTACGTCCGCTAACAGTACACTGAGGTAATCTGTCGGCTCCAAGCTTACGAACTTTTCGTCCTTGTAGAGGAAGCCCATGAGCCACTTGGTGGATCCACTATCAATACTGGCATGAAAAGTTCGCGATAATTTGGACAACAGGTCAAGTAGCCGCTCTACGCTGTACGTTTCGTCGTCAATGCTTTTCTTGATGGTGGTTTTCTTGGCCTCAGCAACGTTAAAAGCCTTCTTCACTTCGTCGACTTTAAGAAGCTCGTCGTAATCCTCTTCGTTTACAAGACGGTCAATAAAATTTGCAGGGCTTTGCACATCTCCACTACCACCACTCGTGCGTCCGTAGAAGAAAGTAATGGTGGCGAGCGCTGTTCTGACTCGATTGAGGAACACACTCGGGTTCAACAACTTATTCAACTCTTTGCGGACCGCTTTCTCAAGCTGCGGAGCAAGGAATTGCGGAACGGCATAAACGGGGAAAGGCTCAAAGTCGGTCTTACGAAATGTGAACATACGGCTCAGATCGCCGTAAATCCCTTTCGCTTTGTCCTGCTCGCCGAAGAACAGGTCCGGCAAGCTACGTTCGACTTCGGAGCGGAATGTGTCAGCTAACTGCGCCACGTCGGAAGTAGTGCGTATCAGGAAGTAGTAGCTCTCCAGATCGTTCGCCACCAGTTCCGCTTTGCTCGAATCGTTCTCGACAACGGCGCGGGTGAAGGCTTTGCCTAAGAAGGAGTTGAACAGGATGTTTCCTAGGGAAACCTCCTCGCGCTGGACAACAGGCGAGAAGAAGCGCACGAACAGTAACTTCTCTCCATCTGATATAGACATCTCCCAATAGGCGGTCTGGCGCAGCACGCTGTCGGCGACCTGCTCTGCCGTGACTACCTCTTCTACACCCAGGTTCCTGATCGTCTCCTCGGCTTGCCGCCGAACGATATCTATGACGTTTTCCATCAGGCCAAGCCTCCTGCCAGCAGAGTGAGCAGATCTCGCAGCGCGTAGGTGCGCGGATCGTACTGGTTGATGCTTTCCTCAACCGTTTCCGCTGCTCCCTCGTGGAGCAGCGTCTCGATCAGCTCGCGCAGAGACCCGGCTCTCTCGATGATCTCGTCGGCGTCAGCGATACGTTGCTCGTAGCAGAAAGAGCCAAGTAGGTCGGCGATGATGACCAGCCCTCCAAGTGGGTGGTAGTCGAACAACAGGTCCGCCAGAGTGATGCGCCGTTGCTCGCCGTAGTTGAAGACCGTCCACTCTCGCCGAACGCGTCTAAGCACTTGCCCGTTGCGCGCCTCGAAAGATAGGTAGAACATCCCATGATGGCTCACGGTGAACGCCAACGCGTCGTTGAGGTTAATCTCTTCTGTGAACTTGTAGCCGAGTACGTCCCACAGGTGCTCCTTGACCTCATCCTGGGTCTCCACGACCAACTGCTCAAAATCCGACGTGCTCGCTTCGTGCTTTACACGCTTGGGTGGCAGCGGCTCGCCAGCGCGGGCGGCACGCAGCATCGCTTGAAAGTCCGCGTCGAGCTTGCCGACGTCGTGGATAAACATCGCAAACAGCAGTTGGTCACGCTTTTGTTTGAGATAGTCGACCGGCGCAAATCGCTCGTCGGTCAAGACTTTGTGGGCCACCTTCACACAATCCATAGTGTGATCGTAAAGTGACTCACCACCGTGTGATGACTTGCCAAGGTTACCTTTGAACTTGGCGACCAACATATTCCACCAACTCTCTGTACGCAGCGAAGCAGGCGCCAGCTGTATTCTCCAGGATCACCATAGCCTTTGCCCACTCAAATTGCAGCCTATCCCAGTCGTAGTAAAGTTCCTCCCAGTCGACAATGTCTTTAAGTAGTTCGCGCGTTTCCTCGGCATCTGTCCATCCCCACAGCACCAGATAGGTCTGATTGGGTATGAATAGCGGATTCTGTTCGCTGTCGAAGACAGCTTCAGGAACCGGCATCTCATGATCACGATCAATGCGGGACAGGTAAACGTCACCGTTCAGCAGCATCAAATTTCCCGGATGCCACTTGCTCCATCCACCCGTCCGCCCGAAATGATCATTCATTCTCTGGAGATACGCTAAGCCAGCACCAGGCCGCGACCAGATATCGAATCCATCTTTCGATGACAAAAACACATGCTGGCTCGCCTTGAGCGTCTGTTCCAGATCCACGATCACATCGAACCTCGCGCCCTGGAAGATCAAGCCAGTAAACCACGTTGTCGCCCGTGCCACCTCAAATGGCGAATCAGCAGGACGCAACTTATCGTCATCCACATAACGCAACAGGTAGAAGGGATCTCTGCCCACACCATCGCGCAAGGTTATCTGTGGCATAGTATTCCGCAGGCCGAAGTTAAGCTGTATACCAGCTGTGCGAAATCGCTCGGCCATAGGTTTCGCTTCTTGCAATTCTGGCACACCATTCAGCCTTCCACCGATGCGGCCCAATTGTTCGTTGATCAAGTAGTGGCCAGCATCAAGCATTTGCGAAGCTGACGCATAGTTATAACGCGGAAAAACGTCGGTGATCTTCTCGGAGAATCTTTCGCGGCTGATATTTGCCTCGTCAAGTTCGCTAAGAGCTGCGTAAGCGTCTCCGCTTACAAGAGCGACAACCTTGCTGCTTTTGTCATGTCGTCCCACACGTCCGAACCGCTGGAGGAACGAGTTGCCTTCACATTCTTCGGTGATCAGGGCATCAGCGTGAAAATCCACTCCGACCTCCACCGCAGAGGTAGAGATCAAGACCGCTCTCTCCATGTCGGAGAAAGCGTCGATCAAGCCTTCACGCGCCCCTTTGGCCATGCTGCCCGAATAGACGATAACGGGTACGTCGGTGTTACTCCATAACCCTATGTGTCGAAGTTCCGCGTTGAGTTCACCCGACGCCAAGTCCGACTTAACCGCTTCGCGCACCTTCTCCTTTTCGTCATCTTTCACAGCCCAATCCAGCCACCGTAGATAAACGGGACGGTGGCTCAGACTCTGCTTTGGAAGCTGGGCTGGATCTGCTTTCATCTCGAACGTTAGCCGTTTCGTTAGCAACGAAGCTGCTCTCTTATCTAGGCCCGCCGTGACAAAAGTCTTTGTGAGAGAATCGAAATCCCTTGCCTTACAGCAGATCTGGTCGTCGGAGATGGTACTCAATCTCTCCAGCACACTCGCGAGCCACTCGTCTACGGTGGCTTGTTGTTCATCGAGGTTTACTGCCGCCTCTAGACGTTGGCGCACGGCTGCGACGATGCGACAGGGCAAGGGACGATTTTTCAGCAGCGCCTCCCACGTCTCGCCTGGATATTGAGCTCGATCCCGCAATGCCCGTTTGACGAGCCAGCCCTGATTCTCCAGAGCCTCGGTTGCCTGTGCCACTATTTCTTGCAAAGGCAGGTTGAGCTCCGTACCATCGGGTATGTCCGCTAAGACGACATCTCCCTCGCCAGATAGCCGCACACTCAGCTCGTCGGTAGATTCCTTCTGAACGCCTGCTTCTGTTAAGCACCTCATCAGGTCGTCCAGCTTCACCTTGCCAAACTTCAAACGATGTTCAAGAGCGATCGCACTTATGTCTGCTACCCTATACTTCTCAAAAAGCTGGTGGGCCATGCGCGCCGAATTGCATACGACCAGCACCTTGCGCTGTCCAGAATCGAGCATCTCATTAATCGCTTTCGTGAACTGATCTCTGCGATCAAATCGCCCGCTCGGTCGGATTTCTACGCTTACGCTATTGCACTTGGATTTTCCCGGTATATCTTCTGCTCCACTCAACTCTCGCAATCCAGTAGTCGGAGTCGCGGTAAGGATGTGAAGTCGTGGCGTCTTGTTTAAACACCCGGCCAGCAACTTAAGCCGCTGCCATAGATGCTCGACGTTGCGCAGCATTAGACCATTGAATAGATGCGCTTCGTCCAACACGAATTCATCCACCTGGCACAAACCATACACCAGCAAAGCGTTGTACTTGACATTTTTGCGGAAGAACCAGTAAACAGCATCAGGCGTGGCAAGCAGGACCCGCTTGTTAAGGTTATGTATAAGCGCACTGCGCGACATTCCCCCTCGCAACTGGCCTATTTCTTCTGTCAGATCGGTTGTTTCGGCCAACAACTGCAAGACGCGTCGCTGATCCTCAAGCAATGCCAGTGTCGGATACATCAAGAGGACTTTGTGGATTTCACCCCGCTGGAGTTTATAGAAGAGAGGCGTACCAACGGCCAACGTCTTTCCTGATGCTGTTCCTGCAACGAGCACCAGCTCTTGATCATCCAGGAGACGGCTGAATGCCTGAGCCTGATGCCAGAAAGGTTCTGCGCTTTGGCTCCTTGCTCCCGCGCGGAAGATCTCAATTAGCCGCCCAGGTAGTTCCTCACATTTTTGCCCCTTTGGGGGCTCATTAGTAACGACGAACTCCATGTTCATCCGCCATCTCGGATCTTGCGAATAGTCTCTGATGTGCTGAAGCTGCTACCTTCCAACAGACGCCGCATATCGTCCTGAAACTGGATCGTACGCCGAATTTCCGGACGCCCGGAGATCTCTCCTCCCGGTCTTATTAGCGGATGCTGGCGGAAGTAGCTCTCTAATGTTTCACGGATGAGGTCCGAGATATTCTTACTGCTGCCTTGCATATGGCTGTCCAGCTCTTGGAGCAGTTCGCCAGACGGTTCAATAATCATCCAGGTCACTTTGTCTTCCTCTCCCTTTCCATATTTCAATATACAGGACTTGATCACCTCGCGCACCATTCCTCGCATCCTTCGCAGGGACCAGGATCCAGTTCGTCGGCAACCATGCGCTGTTTTGTAGACGGCGCCAGATGAGATATTGAGTTAGAGGCTCTTGAGGTCTACAGCACCGCCCTCGGCGGTGAGGCGGGAGAGCATTCTCCGGTCGGCGGTTACGAGTGGCATCTCCAACGCCCGAGCGAGGGCGAGGAAGTACGCGTCGTAGACGGCGAGGTCGTGCTCCAGGCTGAGGGAGACGGAGGAGATCAGGGCGTTCAGATCGAACGGGACGATGGTGATCCCCAGGCCGGAGAATAGCAGTAGGGCCTGCGATGTTTCCTCTACGGATACCAGGGGTGAATATCGCAGCGCGTTCGCCAGCTCCATCAGCAATATATCCGGCGCGTGGAGTAGTAGCTCGGCCCGACCATGAGCGTGTCGCAGGTTCGCGGCTCTCTCGGAATCCTCTTCGTGGATGAACCACTTGACCACGACGGAGGTGTCGAGGACGGCGGCCCGGAAGGGGTAGCTCAATAGATCCTGTCCCGCATCTCCCGCACGACCGCCGATCCGCTGTACCCCGACCCCTCGTGGCGACGCCGCATCTCGTCCTGAAACCGGACGGCCCTCTTAAAATCGGGCCTGTTCGAAATGTCCTCCTTACGTTCTCCCGAACGCAGGTAGTTCCGAAGCGCCTCTCGAACCAGCTCGCTCCGGCTCCGGTGCTCGGCTTTCGCCCGAGCATCCACCTCTTTGAGAAACTCGTCCGGTATCGTGACCACAAAACGTGCCATGCTGATGCCTTTCGTATATCGTTTGTGGTCATTATATTCTCATTCACTTCGAGCACCACGCTTCGCATTCTTCACAGGGGCCGGGGTCTAGCTCGTCGGCGACCATGCGTTGTTTCTCATCTCTCACTTCTATGAACTCCATCCTGAGCTCGTCGCCCAAAACGGCGAACTCGCGCTCTATCTGGAGGCGGCCGTTCCGGAAGCTGGCGTACACCGTGACTCCCACATCCACCGGGAACTCGTACACGGCTTCGAGCACGAGGGCGTATCCGGCGAGTGTGAGCGGGTGGAAGCTCCTCTTCTCGTCGTTGAAGATTATGTTGAGGACGGCCGGCTCGCCGAGGTTGAGCAGGTCGGTGGAGAGCCGGCGGCTGAGGCCGAGGAAGGCTCCGTCGAGCATCTGGCCCAAGGTGACGGGCAGCACCTGGGCTACGAGCGCGTCGGTGCCGATGCGGGGGAACTGGCTTATAGCCTCGCGCAGCCGGAACTCGATGGCGTCGGCTTCGTAGGCGACGAGGCTGCGGGCTTCGGGGAGGTCCGGCTCGGGGAAGGCCCGGATCTCCCGCACCGCCCGCTCGATGTCCTCCGCCCCGGACTCGTAGAGCTTCCGCTTGGCGTGGACGGTCCACTCCCGCAGCGTCGAGTGCAGCGCGGAGCCCAGGATCATCTTCTCGTTGGGCTCCGTCTCCGCTCCGAGGACGCGCCGGGCGTAGATGTCGCGGCCCGTAGCGCAGTAGGCGTTGGCGACCTCGGAGAGCCCGAGCGGCACCTCGTAGGGAGAGAGGAGCGGCGGGGCGGACCAACTCCAGCCGCGCAGCGTGTCGTCCACGCCGAGCTTGCGGGCGCGCGGGATGGTGCCCCGCAGGAGGCGTTTTTTCTCCTCTGCGGTAGGCATAAACATAGCTCAGCTTCCTCCGGTGAGCACGTCGCCGCAGAACCGGCGGTACTCGCAACCGGTGCAGCGTTTGCGGTAAGGAGTGGGCCCGGGGAGCTGCTCGCGCTCCATCGAGGCGCGCAGCTCTTCGAGCACTTTGCGCACGTAGTCGCGCATGGCGGCGGTTATGGGGATCTCGACGGCCCTTTTGGCCGGGGTGAGGTAGGCGAAGGCGCGGCTTACGGTGCGCGAGCAGGTGTGTTCGGCGAGCATGGCGTAGGCTGCGAGCTGGCACTTGTGGTGCAACCCGACGCCGGAGGTCATCTTGTACTCTACGGGGATGACCTCTTGCGGGGTGAAGATTACCATGTCGATCTTCCCGCGCAGCCGCAGGTGCTCCGAGTAGAGATTAACCCCGAACCGGCGCTCGCCCTTCTTTATCCCGTACGCTTTCAGGGTGCGGCGGGCTTCTTTCGCCGCGGCGGACTCGTGCTCCTCTTTACCGAGGTCCATCTTGGCCGTTACCGGACGCTCCAGCGGCATGTTGTAGCGGTAGTACGGGATGCGCGGGCAGTAGACGTGCTGGCGGACGTCGGTGACGGTGAGATCATGCCCCCTCAACGGCGATCTCCTTCGCGAGCGTCAGGTCGCGGCTACACACCGGCTGCAGGCGGATTACGCCCTCCTTCTTTCCGAGGGTCTTTTTGAGCCTGAGCATCAGCTCCTCGCGGCGGTTGCGGTCCAGATCCCCGGCGAACGCGGAGTACTGGATGCGACTCAAGCCGTAGTCCTTGCACCGCTCGGAGACGCGATGGCGAACCCGGTCATCCGGTATGTCGTAGATGAGAAGCACGTAGCCCAACTACCAGCTCCCCACGAACGGCTTATACAGAACTCCATCCCGCACGAAGCTGGCTACCGAGCGGGCCTGAACGTGGATGACGTTCTCCAGGGCGTGCCTCTTGCCCCGGTGCTTCACCCGGGTTGCAAGCCGCTCCCGCACCTTCCCGGCGACGAGCTTCCTGGTCGGCTCGTCGAGCTTCTCGCCGTCCATCCCCACCTTGAACCCGGTCCCGAGCATCCCGAAGACGGCCCGGTCCACGACCGGCTGGCGGAACTCCTCTATGAGGTCGAGGACGAGCGAGGGCTTGCCGGGACGGTCGGTGTGGACATACCCGGCGAACGGGTCCAGCCCCGCCCGCGTCACCGCCGAGAGGACGCGATGGTAGAGGATACCGTACCCATAGTTGAGCAGGGAGTTTACGAGATCCTTAGCTCCCCGCCCCTCGCGCCCGGCGAACCCCGGCGCTACCCGCGCCACCCCCTCCCAGTACAGGGCGGCACCGCGCCCCTCGGCGTTGAGCAGCGTGCCACGCACCTCGTCCGCACACCGCCCCTCTATTGCGTTCACCTGCCGTACGAGGTCTTCGATCCTGTCTATCCGGCGGTAGAGGTAGTCGTAGACGCGGCGGTCTTTCGCCTTGCGGTACTTTGCGAAGTACTTGAGGTTGTTGGCCGCATTCCTGAGCTTTCCGGTGGCGAAGGACTTCCCAAGCTCCACGCCGCGGGCATCCTCATAGGCCAGAAGCTGCGCCCGCCGCGTCTTGACCGTGCCCCCGAGATTCGGAGAGATGACGCTCGCGTACGGAGCTCCGGAATAACTGAGGAACTCGAGTGGCACCCCTTGCCGGGAGCACTCGTGGATCGCGGCCGCAGAGATGGTAGCACCCTCGGTCGAGACGATGACGCGCTCGACGTCGAAGAAGGGGCGCTCGAAGATCACCTCCCCCCTCCTCTTCACGACCAGGCGCTCGCTCTTCTTCCCCACCGATACCCCAAAACCTTCTACGAATACCTCGGTCACCCTACTATTCTCGTAACCAAACGCATAAGCCTTTAGTAATCTGCGGTCTATTCTCCAGAAGAAACCGGACACGACAGGACCGGAGCGATAGATTTTCTGATTTTTTCGGAGATTATGAATACTGATTCAATGTGAGGCGGAGGAATTGCAGGAACTCCTCCTTGAGTTCCGGGCCGCCGAGGACTCGGGCGCCGGGTCCCAGAGCGGCGATATCCCGGACGGTCCAGAAGATGTTTGCTACGGAGCCCTCTACGATCGCGGTGCCGTCGTCCTGAGGTTTCACCGTGGCGTGGGGGTCGGGGATGACGTATTTGCCGTAAGCGGCGAAGGTCTTCTCGTTGAGCCAGACGCGGGCGGGCTTGAGCTGCCGGGTGTGGGCTTCGGGGGAGAACTTATCCGGCAGCATCTTCACCTCCCCGATGCGGTTGACCCGGAACTCCCGGTATTCGTTCGACTCGGGGTCGTAGGCGTAGAGCCGGTGCGCCCTCTGCGCGTGATAGACCCGCACGGGCTCGACTACTCTCCAGCGCGACTCGCCCGAGGAGAGGCTATAGTAGTGCATCTCTATCCGCTGATTGCGGTAAGCTGCCTGGCGGAGGGTATCTATTACGTGGGGATCCTCAGGAGGATCGCTGGCCGGAGAGAGATCAAACTCCACCCGCCCCCGGTCCACGAACTTCAAAACTCCCTCCGGCAGAGCGCGGCGCAGCTTGCCCGCTGCAGAAGCGAGATGACCGCCATACACAGGCTCCTGCCCGGCTACGGACTCCAGCAGGCTGAGGGCGGCCAGGGCCTCGTACTCATCGAACGGCAGCCGGACGGGAGAGCTCACAAGCTCCAGCTTTCCGCTATGGCTACGGATCTCGAACCCGGCTTCCCGCAGAGCGCTCACGTAACGCCGGAGCGTGCGTTCGTCCCGCCCGATGCCGAACTCTTCTTCGAGCCGGGCCAAGAGCCTCTCTCTCGATGCAGCCCCCTCCGAGAGGATCTTCAGCACCGCGAGCGTGCCCAGTGTAGCCCCCATCCTGCTCACCTCAGCCCCCCTCTTTCGCAAACCCCTGTAGCAAGGTGTGCCAATCCTTCCGAGTAAGCTTGCAGCATTATCCGGTAGCAGCTCATTTTACCTGCAAACCTGCGACAAAATGTCTTTCGCAAACTCCCCGCCGGCCGGTGCAGAAGCCCAGCTTTCGAAGGTAGCTTCATCTGCAGGATCATGCTAGCATCCAAAAACGAACACTTGAGCCTTGAAAACCGCGAATCTTCGCGGAAATATATACCATACAATCTGTTGCATGGGTCTGGTTGCAGACACCACTCCGCTACATAGGAGACTGAAAGGCTGCGCGATCATGGACTCCCGGGGCGAGGTGATCGTTGCAGACACCACTCCGCTACATAGGAGACTGAAAGCGCAGGGACTTCTGCGCGAGGAGCTCGGCGTAGTATGTTGCAGACACCACTCCGCTACATAGGAGACTGAAAGGGGACGGCTGGCGGACGCCATGGAGCGGTTCGTGTGGGTTGCAGACACCACTCCGCTACATAGGAGACTGAAAGTTCTCGGCGAGGGCCTCGCGCTCAGCGCGGTGCCAGTTGCAGACACCACTCCGCTACATAGGAGACTGAAAGTCCGAGTAGCCGGGGGTGGAGCGCAGGAAGCCGTAGGTTGCAGACACCACTCCGCTACATAGGAGACTGAAAGCGGGCGAGAAGTACGTCTTCTCAATGTACGTTCAGGGGTTGCAGACACCACTCCGCTACATAGGAGACTGAAAGGTGCAGCAGCTCGCCATTTGCGTCGAACTCCCGGAAGTTGCAGACACCACTCCGCTACATAGGAGACTGAAAGACTCACCCCGCCTCACGGCTCCAGATTACCGCTAAGGTTGCAGACACCACTCCGCTACATAGGAGACTGAAAGTGGGCCGCAGCGCCGGGGTTGCTTCCGACTCGCTGGAGTTGCAGACACCACTCCGCTACATAGGAGACTGAAAGATCTTCGCGCCGCGCACCCGCTTCGCCGCCCCCTCCGTTGCAGACACCACTCCGCTACATAGGAGACTGAAAGGGGCTTTTCCTCTTCCCCATACCCGGCATTCTATGCCGGTTGCAGACACCACTCCGCTACATAGGAGACTGAAAGAGTAGTCGAGCACGTGACGCATGGTGGAGCGCGTTAGGTTGCAGACACCACTCCGCTACATAGGAGACTGAAAGGTGCCCGAGGAGGGGGTGAGCGGCCATTAGCTTCGAGGGTTGCAGACACC
>NZ_SKBU01000021.1 GCF_004337705.1 Rubrobacter taiwanensis | reverse complement strand
GCTGCTGCTGCTGCTGTCGGTGCCTTCCGGTTTCAGAGCCCCCTTTTGTGATGCCTCGATGTCTATCCCTTCGGCCCGGATGGTGGCGAGGAAGGCATGGGCAAACAGCGAGAGGGTGATGTGACGGTACCAGCCGTGCCAGCTCCTCACCTCGTAGTGGGCCAAGCCCACTTCCCCTTTTGCCTCCTCAAAGCCTCTCTCCACCCGCCACCTCATGCCGGCCACCGTCGCCAACTTTTCGAGTGTTGTGCCCTCGGGGGCGAAGACCGTGTAGGCGGTGAGTTCATCCGGATCCTCGATGGAACGGCGCACAAGTAGCCACCGCTCGAATCCTTCTTGCATGGGCGGGTTTAGCGGCAGCCTCAGCCAGTCATAGAGACGAGGACCTTTGGAGCCCTCCCCGGCCGAGAGGCGCCTCCACCCTCCCCCGGCTTCTTCTAGTGACAGCTCTCCTTGTCGCAGGGATTTGAGCACTGTGCTTACCCGGTGCTGGTAGAAGCCAGCCCACACATGAGCCTTGCCTGAGAGCGCCAGCACGTAGGGCTGCTCCCTCTCTTCGAGGAACATCCCAAGTCGCCTGGTGTCGCCGTAGACGGAGTCGGCCACTACCCACGCCGCCTTCACTCCCGCACCAAGAGCCCTCTCAAGCATCTCTTTTGCCAGTTGGGGCTTGGTGCGCATCTCGACCCGTTCTGGCACTCCGGTCCTCTTGCGGCGCTCCTGGTCATGAGCCCACTCTTCGGGCAGGTACAGCTCCCGGTCGATGAAAGCCTGGCCCCTACGGGAGGCGTAGGCCAAAAACACCCCAATCTGGCAGTTCTCCGTCTTGCCGGCGGTGCCGGTGTACTGGCGCTTGACCCCGACGCTGCCCTCGCCCTTCTTTAAGAAGCCCGTCTCATCGATGATGAGGGCCGCATCTTCATCACCGCCCAGGTGTTCGAGTACGTACTCCCTCAAGTCGTCTCTGACCTTATCGGCATCCCAGTTGGCTCGTCCCAGGAGATGCTGAATACCATAGGGCGTGGCGTTCCCCACCACCTCGGCCAGTTGCCAAGAGTTCTTGCGCTCTGCGGTAGAGAGCAGCCCACGAAGATAGGCCCGCGCCCGGCCCCGTACCTCAGATCGGGCGAAGCGCGGGGCGATCCGCTCGCTCAGCACATTCAACTCCTCGATCCACGAGCGCACCGTCTTTCGATCCACCGGGTGTCGCACCATGTCCGTCCTCCTTTAGCAGGAGTGAGCATGATGCCAGAGCATACCACTATCTACAACTGTAGTA
>NZ_SKBU01000020.1 GCF_004337705.1 Rubrobacter taiwanensis | reverse complement strand
TGAAGACCGTTCCCGCCACAACGAAGGCCAGGATGACCGCCCCGCTGATCAAAAACACCGGCGGGTTGGTGTGCCGCCTGAGATGATCCCGCATCCGATCTCCTTCCCCACAACGTAACACGGTGCGCAATGCATCGTACCGTATCGCGCACTGTGTTGCAATAATCGCAATATATCTGGTTCAGGAGAATTTGCCGGCGTCCACTCTGACGTCTTCGGTTCTGGCGAAGTGCTCGGAGATGTACTTCTCACCTTCGTCGCAGAAGAGCGTGACGATGGTCTTGAGGTCGGGGAAGGTTTCCTTCACGCGCCGGGCTGCGATCAGGTTCGCCCCCGAGCTGGGTCCCACGAAGAGGCCGTGCGCGCGGGCCAGCCAGCGCATGGTCTGCACGGCTTCGTTCGAGCTCACGGTCAGGATCTCGTTCACCAGGTTTCGGTGGCGTTCGAAGATGCCGGGCACGAACCCGTCGGAGATACCCTCTATCAGGTGTTCTCCCACCTCGCAGCACAGCAGCGTCGCGGACTCCGAGGGCTCCATCGCGAACAGCCGCACCTCCGGGTTGACCTCCCGGAAGGCCTGGCCCACCCCGACGAGCGTTCCTCCCGTGCCTACCCCCATCACCAGGGCGTCCGGCACCACGCCTTCGGGAAGTTGCCCCAGTATCTCCGGACCGAGCCACTCCCGGTTCTCCTCCACGTTCCACTCGTTATCGAACTGCGCCGGACAGAAGTAGCCGGGTTGCCGTCCCAGCTCCCGCGCCTTCTCCAGCGCCGCGTTTACGTGGAAGTGCCCGACCTCAAGCACCTCTGCCCCGAAGGCCCGGCTTATGGCTACCCGTTCACCGGAGAGACCCTCCGGCATTACCACCAGCATCTTGTAACCCTTGACCGCCGCCACCATCGAGAGGGCGTTTCCGGTATTGCCGCTTGTGGCCTCCACTATCGTGTCTCCGGGCTTCAGGAGCCCCTCCTGCTCGGCCTTCTCGATCATGTACTTGGCGATGCGGGCCTTGATGGAGCCGGAGGGGTTGAGGTACTCCAGCTTGGCGTAGATGCCATCTTCTATCTCGATCAGGGGCGTATCCCCGATGGCATCCAGGATGCTGCGCAAAACGCCGGACTTGATCATGCTCTCCTCCAGGGTGTCGCTCTTCCAGGCGTAATATACCCTGTGGAAGAAGTCGCGCTCTACGGAATCTGCGGTGGGAACGTATAATCTGGAGGAGAGCGGCGTCGAGTCTCCGGAGGAGAGATTGGAACCGTCCACGAAGACCATCGAGATCCCCGTCCGCAGGCACCGCTTCACCGTCGAGGAGTACCACAGGATGGGCGAGGCCGGGATCTTCTCGGAGGACGACCGGGTGGAGCTGGTGGAGGGGGAGATAGTAGAGATGACGCCGATAGGCTGGCGGCACGCGGAGACGGTCACCGGACTGACCCGCACTCTCCTGGAAATAGGAGGGAGCCACTACGACGTAAGCGTGCAGAACCCCCTGGTACTGCACGAGCGCGGCGAGCATCTGCCGGATCTGGCGCTCCTCCGCCGGGACCGGCCCCGGGACCGGTTGCCGGCCGCAGAGGATGTGCTGGTAGTGGTCGAGGTGGCCGACAGCTCCCTGCGCTACGATCGGGAGGTCAAGCTGCCGCTCTACGCCCGGGCCGGAATACCCGAGGCGTGGCTGATAGACCTGACGGCGGACCGCGCAGAGGTCTACTCCGAACCCGGCGAGCGGGGCTACGGCAAGGTCTACCGGACCGGGCGCGGCGGGAAGGTGGTCTCGGCGACCGTAGAGGGGCTCTCCTTCGGCCTCGCCGGGATCCTGCCCGAGCCCGAGTAGAGCATACCGGTATGCCAGCGACGAAGACCGCCCCGAAGAGCCGGCGCAACACCGAGGGCCTGCCGCCCTACAACGTGGTCTTGCTCGATGACGCGGACCACACCTTCGAGTACGTCATACACATGCTGAACGCGCTCTTCGGCCACCCGCCGGAGAAAGGTTACCGGCTGGCGCTGGAGGTCCACACCGCCGGGCGCGCCGTCGTCGCCACCACCAACCTGGAGCAGGCCGAGCTGAAGCGCGACCAGATCCAATCGTTCGGTCCCGACCCGCTCATACCGCGCTGCAAGGGATCGATGTCCGCTCTCGCGGAGCCCGCCTGAGCCCGGCCCTGCGAGCCCTCACACACCAGAGACCCCGCCCGGAGAGGTAAACTACCGTTCTGGTGCCAGAGGCAGAGAGACATACCGGGCGCAAATTCTCTCCGCTAGCCGAGCGCACGCTCCGCCTCGCCTCGGACCTGCACACCCTCGTCTACCGCCTGACGGGCGGGCGGGTCGCGGGCAGGTTCCGGGGCGGTGGCATTCTGCTCCTCACCACCACCGGCCGCAAGTCCGGCAAGCGGCGCACCGCCCCGCTGCTCTACGTGCCAGACGGAGACGCCCTCGTCGTGGTTGCCTCCAAAGGTGGCGCGCCCAACCACCCGGCGTGGTGGCTGAACCTGCGCGCCAACCCGGAAGCGGAAGTGGAGGTAAGCGGCCGCAAGCTCCGGGTGCGGGCTACGGAAGCCACCGGCCCCGAACGCGGCCGGCTCTGGCAGAAGGCGGTGGAAGCCTACCCGCCTTACGAGGACTACCAGAAGAAGACCTCGCGCGAGATACCGGTCGTCGTCCTGCACCCGATCTGAGCCCGGGTCTTGCCAGAAGATTTCTTCTAGAGGGAAGAGATGTCAGAAGCCAGCAAGAACAGCATCGAGGCGGAGGGGTTGGTCCGGGAGTTCAGGGGCGGCATCCGGGCGGTCGACGGGGTGGACCTGTACGTCTCGCCGGGTGAGATCTACGGCTTCCTCGGCCCGAACGGGGCCGGGAAGTCCACGACGGTGCACATGCTGACCACCCTCCTGCCGCCCACCGGCGGGACGGCGCGGGTGGGCGGCTACGACATCGTGCGGGAGGGGCCGCGGGTACGGGCTTCAATAGGGGCGGCGTTGCAGGAGGCGGCGCTCGACCCGTTCCTGACCGGCTGGGAGCACGTAAAGCTGCAGGCCGCGATGCGGGGGCTTGTCGCCACGTTCATGGGCAAGCCGTTCAACGACCAGGGGGGATCTGGCTTCCACATCCACTTCTCGCTCGAGCGCGACGGAGAGGTGCCCGGCTTCGACTACCCGGCGGGTTACACCTCCTTCCAGTACGTGTGGGTGCTTTTGCAGGCGATGTCCTTCGGCGGCGCGTTCACCGGCTTCTCCATCGCCCGCGACTTCGAGAGCGGGTTCGCCCGAAGGCTCCTGCTCGCCGCCCCGAACCGCAAGGGCATCATCCTCGGCTACCTGCTGGCCTCGATGGTGCGCACGGCGTTCACCGGGACGCTGGTCACGGTAGTGGCGCTGGTCGCCGGGATGCGGGTGCTTGGGACGGAGATAGACCTCTTCGGGCTCTTCGGGCTGGCGCTTCTGCTCAACATTGCCGCCACGCTGTTCACTACCGGTGTGGCGTTGATGCTCCGCACCCAGCAGGCCGGGCCCCTGATCCAGACCCCCCTCTTCCTGGCGCTCTTCCTCACGCCGGTCTTCGTCCCGATGGAGCTTCTGGAGGGTTGGATCCAGGCCGTCGCCGCCCTCAACCCCATCACGCTCGTCGTGGAGGGCGGGCGGGAGCTGATCTCCGGCCGGCCGGCCAACGTCGGGCGGGCGTTCCTCACCGGCATGGTGCTCGTGCTCCTCTTCGTCCCGTGGGCGCTCCTCGGGCTGCGCCGGGCCGAGCGGGCCGGGTAAGATGTAGCCGTGCAGGAGATGAGCCGTAGAGAGTGGCGCAGCTTCATGCTCGACCGCCCGCGCACCGCCAAGCTCGCCACGGTGCGCGCCGACGGCCGGCCGCACGTCGCCCCCATCTGGTTCGACCTCGACGGCGAAGACCTGCTCTTCACCACCGGCGAGAGCACGGTCAAGGGCAGGAACATCCGCCGCGACCCGCGCGTCAGCCTCTGCGTGGACGACGAGGAGCCGCCCTTCGCCTTCGTCATCGTGGAGGGTGAAGCGGAGATAGTTGACGACCCGGAGGAGCTTCTGCGCTGGGCTACCAGGATCGGCGGCCGGTACATGGGCGAGGAGCTGGCCGAAGCCTACGGCCGCCGCAACGCCGTGCCGGGCGAGCTGCTCGTGCGCGTCGCTCCGACCCGGGTAGTCGCACGCAAGAACATCTCGGACTAGCTCAGGAAGCCACGACCTCCGGCCGCAGCTCCTGGAGGGAGGCAAGCACCACGCTCGCCTCCCGCAGCGCATCCTCGTCCGGCGGGAAGGCGGGGTTGGGGATCGCAATCACCCGCATCCCGGCAGCCCGCGCCGAGAGGATGCCGTTCGTGGAGTCCTCCACCGCGGCGCACCGCTCCGGCTCCGCGCCGAGCCGCCGCGCCGCCTCCAGGTAGACGTCCGGGGCGGGCTTGCCGCGCGCGACCTCCTCGGAAGAGACGGTGACCTTGAAGAAGCTCTCCAGGTCTGCCAGCTCCAGCACCAAGTCTATTACCGGGCGGTTGGAGGAGGAGGCCAGCCCGAGCGGCCACCGCGCCGCCAGCCGCTCCACCGCTTCCCGGGCGCCGGGCAGCAGTGGGAGCCGCTCGCGGTAGATCTCCTCCACCTTCTCCACCACGGCGGCCGAGATCTCCTCCGGCTCCATGTCAACCCCGATGTTCTCATTCATGTAGCGGGACCACTCGTGAGAGCTCATCCCCATCATGTCCCGGGTGGCCTCCGCGTGCCAGCGCCCCCCGTGCTCCTCGGCGAGCCGCCGCCGCGCGGCGTCCCAGACCTCCTCGGAGTCCAGCAGCAAGCCGTCGAGGTCGAAGATCACGGCCCGTATCCGGCTATCCTCCATACGGCCCGCAGGTTACCGCAAGCACGCGCCCGGCGCGAGCCCTCAGTAGCTGACCACCGGAGCCCGGCGCAGGTAGGTATCGTCGGTGAGCTGCCGGACCATGAAGTCCGCCACGTCGGCGCGCGAGATCCTGGTCCCGCTGTCCTTGCCGATGTAGCCCGCCCGGTACTCCCCGGTCCGCTCCCCGTCTACGAGCCGCGGCACGCGCACGAGGGTCCAGTCCAGGCCGCTGTTGCGGATGATTTCGGCATGCCGCTCGGCGTCCTCCAGCACGTCGCGCTGCAGCAGCTTGAGGAGCCCGGTTATGGCCCGGTCCACTACCTTCGGCTCGTCCTGCGGGTCGCGGACCCCGGCTCCCGTGAGGCTGATGAGCCGCCGCACTCCGTGCCTGCGCATCGCGGCGACTATGTTCTGCGTACCCCGGGCCTGCACGTCCTTCGGGGAGGTCTTCGTATGCCCGAGCGCGACGAGCACTGCGTCCACCTCCTCTACAACCTCCTCCACGGCCGCCGCGTCCAGCACGTCGCCGCGCACGGTCCGGAGCTTCTCGTCATGGCCTTCGAGGATCTTGGACGGGTCGCGCACGAAGGCTATAACCTCGTGCCCTTCCTCCAGCAACCGCTCCACCACCAGCCGGCCGGTCCTGCCCGTCGCTCCGAAGACGGCTACTCTCATCCTGGCATACCTTTCTGACGTTTGCAGGGTTAATACTGGCACCGGCGGCCGGTTTTTCAAGTGCGGATGCTCACAGGCACCTGCGGGAGATGGACGGGATAGTACACCGGAAGGTCTACTCCAAATCCTTCGAGCTAACCCGGTCGTCCGAGCTTCAGACCCCCCGAAGGAAAGGTGTAGAGCCGCTCGGCGCCATAACCCCGGGCGTCGGCGTAGTTGACGCGGCCGGAGAGGCGACACAGCAGAGCGCTCGCCACCAGCGCCTCGTCCAGGCCAAGAACCGCGATGTTGTGCTTGCGCAGCAGATCGACCGGCTCTTCCGCACCATCTTCTATTAACCCCGCCGCCGGTCCCTGTTCGGGGGCTGGGCTTATTCGGGCGTGACGTAGGCTCCTGAGAGGCCGCCGTCCACCAGGAAGGTGGAGGCGGTTATGTAGGAGGACTCGTCGGAGGCGAGGAAGAGCGCGGCGTTGGCGATCTCGCGCGCCTCGGCGAAACGGCCCATCGGCAGGTGCACCAGTCGTCGTTTCGCCTTCTCCGGGTCTTTGGCGAAGAGCTCCTGCAGGAGCGGCGTGTTCACCGGGCCGGGACACAGGGCGTTGACCCGCACCCCCTGCCGGGCGAACTGCACCCCGAGCTCGCGGCTCATGGCGAGCACGCCGCCCTTGGAGGCGGTGTAGGAGATCTGGGAGGTCGCCGCCCCCATCACCGCGACGAAAGAGGCCGTGTTTATGACCGAGCCGCCGCCGCGCTCCAGCAGGTGCGGGATGCCGTGCTTGCAGCAGAGGAAGACGCTCTTGAGGTTCACGTCCTGCACCCTCTGGTAGGCGTCGAGGTCGGTCTCCAGGATGGAGGAGTCCTCCGGCGGCGAGATGCCGGCGTTGTTGAAGAGCACGTCCAGGCCGCCGAGAGCTTCGGCGGTCTTGCGGTACATCCCCTGCACGGCGTCGGGGTCGGTCACGTCGGCGTTGAGGTAGAGCCCCCCGACCTCTGCGGCCACCCGTTCTCCGGCCTCCTGCGCGAGGTCCACGACGCAGACCCGCGCGCCCTCTTCGGCGAAGCGCCGGGCGCTCTCCCGCCCGATGCCGCTCGCGCCGCCGGTGATGACGGCGACCTTGCCCTCCAGCCTCCCCGGCAACCTAGCCCTCCTCCGTGGCGTAGTAGACGTTCTTGACCTCGGTGTAGTGCTCCAGGGCGTGCGGTCCCAGCTCGCGCCCGAGACCGGACTGCTTGAAGCCCCCGAACGGCGTGGCGACCCGCACCGAGGTGTTCGAGTTTATGGACAGCACCCCGGTCTCGACGGCGCGCGCCACGCGCAGGGCGCGCGCGCCGTTCTCCGTCCAGATCGACCCGGAGAGCCCGTAGATCGTGTCGTTGGCGAGCCGGACGGCCTCCGCCTCGTCCTCGAACGGGATCACGGCGGCCACGGGGCCGAAGATCTCCTCCCGCGCCGCCCGGTCTTCGTTGTCTACCGGGGCGAGCACGGTCGGCGGGAACCAGAAACCCTTGCCCCGCGGAGCCTCACCCCTTATGGCGACCGGCGCGTCTTCCGGAACGAACGAGGCCACCTTCTCCCGGTGCTCCGCGGAGATGAGCGGCCCCATCTGCGTGCTCTCGTCCTGCGGGTCCCCAACGCGCAGAGACTTCACCGCCGGCTCCAGCAGCGAGAGGAACTCGTCGTAGGCACTCCGCTCGACGAGGATGCGAGACCGGGCACAGCAGTCCTGCCCGGCGTTGCCGAAGACGGCCAGAGGAGCGGAGGCGGCGGCCCGCTCCAGGTCGGCGTCGGCGAAGATAACGTTGGCGGACTTGCCGCCCAGCTCCAGCGTGACGCGCTTTACGGTCCCGGCGGCCGCGGCCATGATACCGCGCCCGACCTCCGTTGAGCCGGTGAAGGCGATCTTGGCCACCTCCGGGTGCTCCACCAGCCGCCGCCCGACCTCGCTGCCCGGTCCCACGACGACGTTGACTACTCCTTCGGGTATCCCTGACTCCAGCGCGATGCGCTCGAACTCCAGCGCGGTGAGCGGCGTCAGCTCGGCGGGCTTGAGCACGACCGTGTTCCCGGCCGCCAGCGCCGGGGCCATCTTCCAGCTCGCTATCTGCAGCGGGAAGTTCCACGGCACGATGAGCCCGACCACCCCCAGCGGCTCCCGGAAGGTGAAGTCCACCCCGCCGGCTACGGGGATGGTCTCTCCCAGCAGGCGCTCGGGCATCCCCGCGTAGTAGTGGAAGGTCTCGACGACCATCCCCATCTCGCCCCGCGCATCGGAGATGGGCTTACCGGTGTTGGCCGACTCCAGCTGCGCCAGGTGCTCCCGCTCGGACTCCAGGGCGCCGGCCAGCCGCCGCAGCATCCGGGAGCGCTCTACGGGCTCGACGGCGCGCCATTTCGGGAAAGCAGCCTTCGCGCGGGCGACCGCGGCGTCGGCGTCGCTCTCCGTGGCCGGTTCCAGGCGCTCCAGGAGCTTCTCGTTGGCGGGGTTCAGGATGTTGAGCAATCAGGCCTCCTCTATGAGCGCCCGGATCAGGGCGCTCTTCTCGTCCTCCTCGGGGTGCCAGAGCACCCCCAGCACGAACCTCTTCTGCGGGTCTTCGACGGCCTCCACCGTGCCGTCCAGCGTGGACCATCCCGTGGCCTCCAGGCCCTCGCCGACCTCGCGGATGCCCTGGTGGTGGTGAGACTTGACGGGCTCCAGTTCCCTGCCGACCGCCCGGGCGGCGAGCGAGCCGGGAACCAGCCGCACCTCGTGGTCGGAGAAGGTGCCGGGGTTGTGCCGGTGCTTCTCGTGGCCGACGGTCTCCGGCAGGTGCTGGTCCAGGGTGCCGCCGTAGACCACGTTTATGACCTGCATCCCGCGGCAGATGCCCAAAGTGGGCAGGCCGCGCTCCAGTGCGGCGCGCGCCAGCGCCAGCTCGTAGGCGTCGCGCTCCTCCTGCACCGGCCCGGTGGCCGGGTGGCGCTCCTGGCCGTAGAGCTTGGGGTCGAGATCCCCGGCCCCGCCCGTGAGGATGAGCGCGTCTATCAGGTCCAGCACCCCGGCGGGGTCGCGGGCGTCCTCTGCGTCCGGGAGCAGGAGCACCGGCCTTCCGCCGGCGCGCTGTACGGCCCGCACGTAGCTCAGGGGGCTCAGAGCGGCGGGCACGCCCTTCCAGGAGCCGTAGCTGACCCGCTCGACCGCCGCCGTGATGCCGACCGTCGGCCTCACAGGCGCTCGAAGTTGCGGTAGCGTTCCCAGTCGGTGACGGCGGCCTCGAAGGCCTCTATCTCCACCCGGGCCATGTTCAGGTAGTGCTCGACGACCTCCTCGCCGAAAGCCTCGCGGGCGACCTCGCTGCCGGCAAAAAGCTCCCGCGCCTCTCTCAGGTTCGCCGGCACGCGGGGCCTGTCCGCCTCGTAGGCGTTGCCTACGTACTCCTCTTCCAGCGGCAGCCCGTTGTCTATTCCGTAGAGCCCGGCGGCGACCATGGCGCTTATCCCGAGGTAGGGGTTCACGTCCCCGCCCGGCACCCGGCATTCCAGGCGCAGCGAGGGCCCGTGGCCGACGATGCGGAAGGCGCAGGTCCGGTTGTCCTTGCCCCAGGCCACCGCGGTCGGGGCGAAGGAGCCTCTGGCGAACCGCTTGTACGAGTTGATGTTCGGTGCCAGAAAGAGCGTCAGCTCCCGCAGGGAGGCGAGCTGCCCGGCCAGGAAGCGCTCGAAGATCCGCGAGAAGCCGTGTCCGTCGGCGAAGACCGGCTCGCCTTTATCGCCGCGGAGGCTGAGGTGGATGTGGCAGGAGTTGCCCTCCCGCTCGTCGAACTTGGGCATGAAGGTGAGCGAGTAGCCCTCCTGGGCTGCGATCTCCTTCGCCCCGTTCTTATAGATGGCGTGCCCGTCGGCGGTGGCGAGCGCCTCGTCGAAGCGGAAGTTGATCTCGTGCTGGCCGAAGTTGCACTCGCCCTTGGCGTTCTCGACCACGAGCCCGGCCCCGGCCATCTCGTTCCTGATGCGCCGCAAGAGCGGCTCTACGCGCGCGGTGCCGAGCATCGAGTAGTCCACGTTGTAGAGGTTGGCGGACACGAGGTCCCGATAACCCTTGCGCCACGCCTCCTCGTAGGTGTCCCGGAAGACGATGAACTCCAGCTCCGTGCCGACCAGCGCCCTCCAGCCGCGCTCGGCCAGCCGCTCCAGCTGGCGCTTGAGGATCTGGCGCGGCGAGGCCGCAACCGGCGTGCCATCCTCCCACACCAGATCGCACATGACCAGCGCCGTGCCCTCCTGCCAGGGCACGCGGCGCAGCGTGGAGAGGTCGGGCTTGAAGACGAAGTCCCCGTAGCCACGCTCCCACGAGCTCATGGCGTAGCCCTCCACGGTGTTCATATCCACGTCCACGGCCAGAAGGTAGTTGCAGCCCTCGGCGTTGTGCTCGACCACCTCGTCCAGGAAGTGGGTCGCGGTGAGCCGCTTGCCCTGCAGCCGCCCCTGCATGTCCACCATGCAGATCAGCACGGTGTCTATCGCGCCCGCCTCAACTTCGGCGCGCAGGGAGTCCAGGTCCAGCCTCCCCCCTCTGGGTCGCGCCACGTCAACCATCTCGCCCTCCGCTTCCGGCGAGTTCGGCCTCGGCTTTCTCTATCAATGCGAACTCCTCCTCCGGTGCCTGCGCCACCAGGTGGTGGCGGCTGTAGATGCCGAAATAGGCGATCATTATCGCATACACGATGGCAGCGTAGATGACCACGCGCGGGTCCACCAGGAACCCCGCGACGACCGCAACGACGGCGAGCGCGAGCGCGATCCCGGAGGTTACGACGCCCCCGGGCGTCCTGTAGGGACGGTGGAGCTCCGGCTCTCTGCGCCTCAGGATTATGTGCGAGAGCATCATCAACACATAGGAGACGGTAGCCCCGAAGACGGCGACCAGGATCAGGAGATCCCCCTGCCCCGTGAGCGAGAGCCCGAACCCGACGAGGCCGGGGATGATCAGGGCGAGAAAAGGCGTGCGGCGGCCGCTCGTGATGGAGAGCACCCGCGGCAGATATCCGGCGCGCGAGAGCGCGAAGGTCTGGCGCGAGTAGGCGAAGATTATGGAGAAGAAGCTCGCGATCAGGCCCGCCAGCCCGACGAAGTTGATGAACGTGTAGAGCCAGTTCTGGGTCCCGTAGGCGCCGGGCGCGGCGATCGCGGATGTGAGCGGGTCGCCGACGTCCTGGATCGCGGAGGCCCCCGCCCCACCCGGACCAAAGGTGAGGATGAGCGCCGCAAAGACGAGCAGCGTCAGCATGCCGGCTATGAGCCCCCGGGGCATGTCCCGCGCAGGATCGCGCGTCTCCTCCGCCGCGAGCGGTACACCCTCGATGGCGAGGAAGAACCAGATGGCGTACGGCAGAGCTGCCCAGATCCCGACGTACCCGAACGGCAGGAACGCACTCGCCCCGGCCGCGTCCGTGGGCGCGATGTCGAAGAGGTTGGCCGGATCGAAGAACGGCATCATGCCGACCACGAAGACCACGAGCGCCACCGCCGCAACCGCGGTTATGGCGAACATCAGCTTCAGCGCCTCACCTACCCCATAGAGGTGTATCCCGATAAAGACCGCATAGAAGAACAGATAGACCAGCGGCCCGCCGATCCCGGTCAGAGACTCCACATACGCCCCGATAAACACCGCTATCGCAGCCGGAGCTATGGCGTACTCGATGAGGATCGCAGTCCCCGTCAGAAACCCGCCCCACGGCCCCATCGCCCGCCGGGCGAAACCATACCCCCCACCCGCCGTCGGTATCGCCGAAGAGAGCTCCGCCAGCGCAAAGACCATGCACGTGTACATCGTGGCCATCAAGAGCGTGGCGACGAGCAGACCCCCCCAGCCACCCTGCGCCAGCCCGAAGTTCCAGCCCGCGAAGTCCCCGGAGATGACGTACGCCACCCCAAGCCCCGCCAGCAACACCCAGCCAGCAGCCCCCCGCCGGAGCTGGCGCCTCTGCAGGTAGTCCTCCCCCACACTCTCATACTCGACCCCCCGAACCTTCCTGCCCGGCTCGTTCAACCCTCTCCCCCTTCTCCTCATACCACCCGACTCAAACCCAAGAGAACGAACCGGCGTCAGAAGAACGCCCGCAAGGGCATCCCCTCCTCATCTCCAACGGCGCACGAAGGTCCGCGCCCCGAAACGGAACGAACCACCACCCGCCCCCGATGCCATAACCCCTGTAACATGCCTATCCTCTAACTCTCGAATTCACAATATCAATGACCAATTTGTTAGTCAAGGGTACAAATATGTTAGCTTTCGGTATATCGGGCCGGAGTTGTTAGAATCATGGTCAGGAGGAGGCTGGTGGTAGAGCTCGGGCAGAACAGGGTTGGTCCGCTCAACAGGAGTCTGCTCTACGTACAGGTGGAGCGGCGGATAGAGGATCTGCTGGTGCGCGGCCGCTACCGGGCGGGGGATCGGATACCGCCGGAGGCGGAGCTGGTGGAGAGTTTGGGTGTATCCCGGGCCACGGTACGGGCGGGGCTGGGGCGGCTGGTGGAGAGGGGGCTGCTGGAGCGGCGGCAGGGAAGCGGGACGTTTCTGGTACGTCCTCCGGAGGGGGTTCGGTTACGGAACGGGCTGGAGCGGCTGGAGACCTACACGGTGCAGGCCGAGCGGCTGGGGTTGGAGCTGGGCAGCCGGCATCTGCGCGTGGAGTCTGTTGCGGCCGGGCCGGAGGAGGCTGTGGCGCTGGAGGTGGCCCGGGGCAGTCGGCTGGTGAGGGTCTCGCGCGTCCTGCTCGTCGACGGCGAGCCGGCGGCCTGGATGGTGGACGTGGTGCCGGAGGAGATCATAACGGCGGAGTCGGTGAGGGAGCGCTTCCGGCCGGAGGCTATGTTGCTGGATCTCCTGGTCTCCGAGGGCGTGCCCATCGGCTTCAGCAAGCTGGTCATAGACGCGGTGCTCGTCCGGCCGGAGGAGGATGTCGGGCGGGTCTTGAATCTGGATTCGGTCTCCGCCGCCCTCTCGCTGGTCGAGACCATGTATCTGACCGACGGCCGGCCCGTTCAGTGGTCGCGCAATACCTTCCTTCCGGGGCGCCTGGATCTGCACGTCATCCGGGAGCTCTTCGAGGTCCGCAATATCTCCTGACGGGCCTCTGCGGTAAGATAGCGGGCGTGAACATCCTGTCCATACAATCCTCGGTTGCTTACGGGCACGTGGGTAATAGTGCGGCGGTGTTTCCGCTGCAGCGGATGGGCGTCTCGGTCTGGCCGGTCATCACGGTTCACTTCAGCAACCACACCGGCTACGGGGAGTGGCGCGGTCCGGTGCTGCCGGCTCCGGAGATAGCGGAGGTGATCCGGGGCCTCGAAGAGCGGGGGGTGCTGCCGGAGTGCGACGCGGTCCTGAGCGGCTACATGGGCGACGCCTCGCTCGGGCAGGTGATCGCGGCCGCGGCCGCGAAGGTGAAGGAGCTCAACCCGCAGGCCGTCTACTGCTGCGACCCGGTAATGGGAGACACGGGCCGGGGGTTCTTCGTCCGGCCCGGCATCCCTGAGTTCATGCGCGACGTGGCCGTGCCGCTGGCGGACGTTATCACGCCCAATCAGTTCGAACTGGAATTCCTGACGGGGATGCGTATAGAAGGCCTGGAGAGCGCACTGGAAGCGGCGGACCGGGCGCGGGCGCTCGGTCCCGGGCTAATTCTGGTCACGAGCCTCCTGCTGCAAGACGAGCGGGAGAAGATGCGGATGCTCGCCGTCTGCGGCGAGGGGGCCTGGATCGTCGAGACCCCGCTGCTCCCCCTCACGGTTAACGGAGCCGGAGACGCAACCGCAGCCATCTTCCTGGCGCGCTACCTGAAACACGGCGACCCGGCCGAAGCACTCTCCGGAACCGCCTCGGCGATCCACGCCATCCTGGAAGCCACGCACCGGGCGGGCGCCCGCGAGCTGCAGCTCGTCCCCGCGCAGGAGAGCTTCGTGAACCCGCCCCGCTGGTTCAAAGCCCGGCGGCTGCGGTAGCAGATGGTGAACACGCTCACCCGCCCGTAACGCTTACCACTCTCGCGCCTGTTATCATAGGACTACATGAGGGTGAAACACCGCATAGACTTCGACTCGCCCATTCCGTATTACTATCAGCTGAAGCGGATCCTGGCGGAGGAGATCGAGGCCGGGACCTACCGGCCGGGGGATCGTCTGCCGGGAGAGCACGAATTGTGCCGGACCTTCGGCGTCTCGCGCACGGTGGTGCGGCAGGCGCTGGGCGAGCTGGAGATGGAGGGGCTACTGCAGCGGCGCAAGGGCCGGGGGAGTTTCGTGGCTCCGAAGAAGGTCTCCGAGAGCCTGTTTCAGAACCTCACGGGTCTGTACGAGGACGTGACGGCGCGCGGGGGGACGCTCAGGAGCGAGGTGCGGCGGCTGGAGCGCGCTGCGGCTCCGGCGTCGGTCGCTGCGGAGCTGGGTCTGGAGGAGGGGGATCCGGTAATAGTGCTGGACCGGCTCCGCTTCGTGGACGGCGTGCCGTGGGTCGTGGTGACGACCTACCTGCCCTACGGGCTCTGCCCGCAGCTGCTTGAGGAGGACATGAGCGAGCAGTCCCTGTACGCGGTCCTGGAGCAGAAGTACGGGATCGAGATCTCCTACGGCCGGCGTTCGGTGGAGGCCGCTGCGGCCACTCCGGCGGTGGCGGAGGCGCTCGGGATAGAGGAGGGCGGGCTCATCCTGCTTTTGCGCAGCACCTCTTACGGGGTGGATGACCGTCCCATAGAGCACTTCATCGCGCACCACCGCGGCGATCTGAGCCGTTTCGAGGTCACCCTGGTGCGCCGGCGCGGGCCGGGTGGGGCCGTGCTGCCCGGTGGAGTGCCGAACATGATCGCAGCTACCGGAAGAGAAGAAGCGAAGGAGTAAGATGAAGAAGAAGCCGCGCGCCGCGGTCTTCGACTGCGACGGCCTGCTGCTGGACACCGAGGACTGCTGGACCCTGGGTGAGAAGGAGCTGTTCGCCGCCTACGGGCTAGAGTTCACGCCGGAGCACAAGCGGCGGCTTCTGGGCACCAGCAGCGAGGCGGCGGGCAGGGTGCTGGCCGAGCTTCTGGACCGGCCCGGAGAAGAGGAGCGGCTGGCTGCGGAGCGGCTGGAGCGCTGCTGGGAGAAGGTGGTTCGCGGGGCCCGGCCCCGCCCCGGAGCCGCCGAGCTCCTGGAGCGGCTGCGGGGCAGGATTCCGGTGGGGCTCGCGTCGAACTCCCCGCGGGCGCTCGTGCTGGAGGCTCTGGAGACGGCCGGTGTGGACGGGTTCGACGCCATCGTCGGTGGCGACGAGGTGCGAAAGCCCAAACCGGCGGCCGAGATCTACACCACCGCCTGCGAGCGGCTCGGGATCTCTCCCGGAGACTCGGTAGCGCTCGAAGACTCCCCCGTCGGGGTAGCGGCGGCCCGGGCCGCCGGGCTGTATGTGATCGGGGTCCCCTCGCAGCCCGGCATAGCGCTCGACGCCGACATGGTCGCCGACTCCCTGCGCCACCCGAAAGTCTGGTCGAGGCTGGGGGCCGGCGGCTGATCTACTGAGCCAGGTAGCCTCCGTCCACGTAGAGAGCGTGCCCGACGAGATAGGAGCTCTCCTCGGAAGCCAGAAACAGGACCGATCTTGCGACCTCCGACGGGGAGCCGAGACGGCCGATCGGGAGTTTTGCGATGCACTCCTGAGTAGCCGCTTCGGGATCGGGCTGGAGCCCGAGCCAGTCCTGGAACATCGGCGTGTCTATGAAGCTGGCGCACACGCAGTTGACGCGGATGTTGTGCCGGATGAGCTCCAGCGCCATCGACTTGGTCAGAAGGACGACTCCTCCCTTGGAGGCGCAGTAGGCGGCCGATTCCGGCATGCCGACTATCCCGAGCATCGAGGCGTTGTTGATTATCACGCCGCTGCCCTGCTCGACCATCCGGGGAACAACCGCTCTGGAGCACAGAAAGGTGCCCTTGAGGTTGATGTCCACGGTCTCGTCCCACTCCTCTTCCGACAGCTCGGCCAGAGGAGGACGCGGAAGCCGGCCCGGTGTCCCCGCGTTGTTAAAGAGGATATCCACCCGGCCCCAGCGCTCGACCGTGCGCTCGACGAGCCGGCGGGCGTCCGCGGCGCTCCGCACGTCGGTGGGAACGAACAGGATCCGGTCGTCCTGCGGGAGGTCCCGGGGCTCGCGTACGTCTCCGATGGCGACCCGCGCACCCTCGTCCAGCAGCAGGGCGGCGGTCTCGTGCCCGATGCCCGAAGCCCCTCCGGTTATGATGGCCACCCGATCGGTGAATCTGTCGCTCAAGTTCCTCCTCTCCAAGCTCTACTTGCCCCAGCCCGCCAGTATGTCGCCCAGCAAGCGCCGGCCCAGCAGGGCCGTGATCAGGACCAGCGGCGCCACGGTTATGAGCGCCATCACCGCGATATCCCACCACTGCGGCCCGTGCTGCGTAGCCTGCCCGGCGACCAGGATGGGCATCGTGCGGGCCTGGCTGAAAGTGAAGATCAGGGCGAAGAGAAACTCGTTCCAGGCGAACACGAGCGACACTATGAAGGTCGCCACCAGCCCCGGTCTGGCCAGCGGGAGAGCCACGTGCCGGAAGACCTGGAGGTCCGTGGCCCCGTCGATCCGGGCCGCCTCGTCGAGGTCCAGCGGGATCTGGGTGAAGTACTGGTACATCAGCCAGGCGGCGATGGGCAAATTGAACATGGTGTAGAGCAGGATCATGCCGAAACGGGAATCTATCAGCCCGACGGTGCTGAACATGACGAACAGCGGCAGCACGACGACCACAGGAGGCAGCATCCTCTGCGAGAGTATCCAGAAGGCTATGTCCCGGTTGCGCAGGGGGCCGAACTTGTAGCGGAAGCGCGACAGTCCGTAGCCGGCCAGTCCCCCGGTGATGGTGGCGAATGCCGCGCTGATAACACCGATGATCGCGCTGTTCGACAGGCTCAGGAGCGTTCCTCCCGGTTGTAAAAACACCCGCCGCCACGCGTCCAGCGTGGGCTCGAAGTCCACCCAGGGGATGAAGCTGGCGCCCCCGAAGATCCCCGCGGAATCTTTTAGCGAGATCGTGAACGTCCAGTACAGCGGGAAGAGGACGACGAAGGCCCAGAAGAGCAGGAAGCCCGAGACGAACCAGCGGAGCGAGCGCGATGCGTGCACCATCACCCGGCCTCCGCCCTTCTGGACATCCTGATAACGATGGGCAGAGCGACGGCGATGACCCCTATGAACAGCGTCACCGCGATGGCCGCTGCATACCCGAGGTCGAAGAACTGCAGGCCCGTCCGGTAAGCGTATAGCGTTACGGACTCCGTGCTGTTGCCGGGTCCCCCACCGGTCATCACGTATACGGTGTCGATGATCTTGAGCGCCTCGACCGACCTGAGCAGCAGAACGGCTACGGCCACGGGCAGGATGGTCGGGAAGATCACATACCGGAAGACCTGCCAGCTGTTGGCCCCGTCCACGATGGCTGCATCGAGCGCGTCGCGCTCGATGTTCTCCAGCGCGGCGTACAGGAACACGAACACGAAGGGGGTCCATATCCAGGTCTCCACGACGATGACCGCAAATAGGGCCGTGGTCCGCTGCGTGAGCCACGGGACGGCTTCAATCCCAACGGCCCCGAGGAAGAAGTTCAGAGCCCCGATACGGCTCTCGAAGATCAGCCGCCACATATAGGCGACGGCCACCGGGGTCAGCATCATCGGCAGGAGAAAGAGCACCCGGTAGAACCTGTGGCCCGGCGGACGCTGGTAGACCATCCACGCCAGCGCGAGCCCGAGCACGAACTGGAGGGCCACGCTCCCGCCGACCAGGATGACCGTGTTGATCAGGCTGGTCAGGTAGCGGGCGTCGGAGATGAGCCGGGCGAAGTTCTCAAGCCCCCGGAAGCCGTAGGCCCCCTCCCGGCCCATCTCCCAGGTCCCGAAGCTCAGGGCGATGGTGGCTAAGAAGGGGAAGATCGAGAGGACCAGGAGCAGGATAACGGCGGGCAACAGGAATGCCCGCCGCTGAACCTTAGAGCCACTCGACCACCGCTTCCAGACCGAGACCTCCTCGCGGGTCCCGACACCCGCGGGCGTCACGGAACCGGACTGCCTCACCCTTCAAGCCCCAGCGACGCCCGGTACAGCCGGAGTTGCTCCTCGCGCCCGAGCCGGTCGGTTATCTGATCCCACTGCTCCGCTACCTGATCGAGCGCCTCCTGGGGCGTCTGCTGGCCGGCCAGCGCGCTCGTAACCCCCGCGTCCAGCGCATCCAGATACTCGAAGGCACCCGGGATCCTGAGATCCGGCTGCACGAAGTCGGCCTCAAGGCTCTGCAGCGTCTGGTCGAGGTATTCTTCCGCGATTTCCCGCTCCCAGCCGGACTCGGTCCAGGCGTCGATGTTCTCGAAGTGCGACCTGCGGAACGGCTGGTATCCGACAGCCGACTCCTGGTTGTCCCGCATCGAGACGAACTGGACGCTGATCTCGGTGCTGGTGAGGAAGCTGATGAGGTCGAAGGCAGCCTCCTTGTTGGGGCTCGTCACCGGTATGGCCGCACCCCATCCGTTGGCCGCCATGAACGGCACCCGGTTGGGCTCCTCAAGCTCCACCCACTCCCCGGCTTCGTGGTCGTAGACCCGGTCCACGCCGGGGATCTGCTGGAACCCTATGACCTCCTGGTTGGTGCGGTCCGGCGGGATCATGCCGATAGAAGCCCAATCGAGGGCCAGCGCCGCATCCCCCTGCGGGAACTGCGCCCGGATGTCTCCCACGTCGAACTCCAGGATGTTGGACGGCCCGTACTCGACTATCTCGACCATGTCCTCAAGCGCCCGCACGTGCCCCGGGCTGTTGATCAGAGGCGTCATGTCGTCCGGATCGAAGAACAGCTCCCAGCCCTCGCCCCGCGACACATACGGCACCATGCGCGAGAGCGCCGTCCAGAAGGTCTGCGTCTGGCGAGCCATGGACTCCATGGCACCGGCCGCCTCGGTCTCCTCACTGAAGTACTCGGCGATGTCGCGGTACTGATCCCAGGTCTCGGGAGGCCCGAGCGGATACCCATACCTCTCCTCGAACGCCTCCTGGTGCCCGGGATCCTCGAAGAGCTGGCGGTTGTAGTAGGACATAAACACGTCGCAGTCGAGCGGCACAATGTAGGTCTCGCCCTCCCACACGTTGATGTCCTGGCAGCGCGGCAATATGTCGTCCCAGTCTACCCGCTCATCCCCCTCAATCTGCTCGTCCAGCGGCTCCAGGAAACCCCTACCGGCCATATCCCCGAGCCACGTCGGCAGGATGATCACCACGTCGTACTCGTCGGTGCGCGCCTGGAACGACGACATGAGCTTGGGGAAGATCTCCGCGAACGGAATCTCCACGAACTGAACCTGTGCCCCGGTCTCCTGCTCCCACTGCTCAACATAGGGCTTGATCGGATTGCCCAGAGCAGGTCCCACCTCGACCGCAAGCCTCAGCGTCACCCCCTCAAAACCCTCCTCACCCGGACGCTCCTCAGGACCGCAGGCAACGGCCAGAAGCAGCAAAACCACCGCAAGCACCGCCCACCGGCCCCTCCGACACACCGAAACCGCTACACGCGCCATATCCTCTCCCTTCCAGAACCTTCCCTCTGAGCACCCCGTACAGAGGTCCCTTTTTGTTCCCACCCAAACCACATACCTGTAATTACATGATTATAGGATGTGCACAGGGTACATCATGCTCCGGCAGAAGTCAACGGTTCGGCTTCATCCGGCCGTCTCTGGCCTCGGCGTTCAGCTGCTGGAGAAGTTCCGGTGAGAGCCGGAGGTGGAAGACTTCGGCTATGTGTTCGCTCCAGCCGTGCAGGAAGTATCTCCAGCCGTCCTCGACGGTCAGGTTCAGCTCCCGCTGTCGGGCGCGGGCCTGGCGCAGGAAGTCCAGCTCTCCCCGGTAGTTGAGTTCCCAGATCACGCCCTTCTCCGGGAAGCGGGCTTCGCCGGTGATGGGGGATCCGGGGGTATCCTTTCCCATGCCGGTGGCGTTGATAATGAGGGAGCCGGGCGGCAGTTCGGCGAGCAGCCGGTCGTTTTCGTGCGGGCCGGAGTTCCGCACGTACTCTGCCCGGGGCGAGCCGGAATGCAGTCCGGCGTGCACTCTCCTGAGCGCTTCGAGACGCCCGGCGTCTCTGTCGACCATCACGATCCGGCCCGGCCGGTCTGCGGGATCGGGGCGGGTCATGAGGTGGACGGAGATGGCCGTTCCCGCGCCTCCGGCACCGAAGCAGAGCACCTCTCCCCCGGTCCTGCCGAAGTGTCCGGGAGCGAGCAGATCTTCCAGCGCCCGGCCTGCGGTCACCGGGTCTTTGGCGTGGCCTATGAGGCGGCCGTCACGCTTGGAGATGCAGGAGACCTCACCGCAGAGCCGGGCGTAGTAGTCGAGCTCGTCGAAGAGGTCGTAAGCCGCCTCCAAGAGCCGGATCTTGTGCGTGGTTATGAGAGCGCCGAGCGAGAGCTCGTCGGTCCGGAGCTCTTCCACCGCCCGCCGGTAGGCTTCGGGCTTCGCGTCGAGCGGGAGGTCCCGGCCGACCAGCCGGGCGTCCTTGAGCCCGAGCACCTTCGCCCAGCGGGGGAAGAGCTCCATGATTGACGACCGGGCGGTGCTCACCCCGATGAACTCCATCTTCCGGGCCGGGACGCTCAACGTCGCGCCTCCTCACCCGCGGGGCGGGGGCCCGTGATCTTCTCCGGCGCAGCATGTTCGTTCACGGCAATCTCCTGTCTTTTGCGGGGACGACGGGGTGGCGGGCCGACTCGCCGGCCAGAACGCGCACCACCTCCTCCGCCGCCATCATCCCCATCCGGTCTATGGCTTCCACCGTCTGAGCCGCGATATGCGGCGTGAGAAGGGTGTTGGGAGCGGCCAGCAGCGGGCTCTCGTCCCCCTGCTCCGAAGTCCGGACGTCGCACGCGGCGGCGGCGAGCCGTCCTTCGGAGAGCGCCTGCGCCACGGCCCGCTCGTCTAGCAGGTCGCCGCGCGCGGTGTTTACCAGCACCGCCCCGGGTTTCATGCGCCTCAGGAAGGCCTCATCGACGAGCGGTCCGCTCCCGCCCGGCAGATGAAGCGAGAGCACGTCCGAGGAGGCGGCGAGCTCGTCAAGATCTGCCGGCCAGACCTTCATTTTTCGCATCTCCTCCGGAGGGATGTAGGGGTCGTACGCCACGACCCGCGAGCCGAACCCTCCGACAAGCCGCCGGGCGACGGCCCGTCCTATGTTCCCGAAACCGACCAACCCGACCGTCAACGCTCCGAGCTCCCGGCCCCGCAGAGCGGGACGCTCGCCGCTTCGGACGGCCCTGTCCCCTGCCAGAAAGTGCCGGAGCGCGGCGATCATGAGCCCAACCGCGTGGTCGGCGACGGCTCCGGTGTTGGCCCCGGGCGTGTTGGTGACGGCGATGCCGCGCCTTCCGGCGGCCGCGAGGTCCACGGAGTCCACCCCGGTCCCGTAGCGGGCGATGACCTTCAGGTTCGGGGCCAGCGAGAGGTGCCGCTCCCGTATGGGAGCGGTGCCGGCGATCCAAGCCCCGGCGGCGGCCAGGGGCTCGCGGAGAGCGTCGGGATCGTGGTCGGCGGCGGCCCGGACGACCCTGAGCCCGGCGCTCTTGAGCAGCTTGGCCGGATCGGCCGTACCGGAGCCGAACGAGCGGGCGGTTACCAGGACCACCGCTCCCAAGACTCAGCCTCCCAGCAACTCGTCGAAGAGGGGCGCGAGCCGCTCGTAGGCGCCGAGGAACTGCCGGTAGCGGGCACCGTACCGGGCGTGGCGCCCGGGGTCCGGCTCGACCGTCTTCTCCACGCGGGAGAGCCGGGCTGCGACCTCGAAGTCCTCGAAGATGCCCACGCCCACGCCGCCCACGACCGCGGCTCCGAGCCCGTTGGCCTCGTCGACCAGCGAGCGGCGGCTCACCGGCCTGCCCCAGACGTCGGCGAAGATCTGGAGCCACAGGTCGCTGCGCGCCCCACCGCCGATGGCGTCCACCGACGCTATCTTTTCGCCCTGCTCCTCGAAGGCGAGCAGCCCGACCCGGAGGTTCATAGCCACCCCCTCCATCACGGCCCGTACGAGGTGGGCGGGACCGTGGTGCCGGGCGAGCCCGATGAAGCACCCCCGGGCGCGCGGGTTCCAGTACGGCGAACGCTCGCCGAGCAGGTAGGGGAGGAAGATTAGGCCCTCGCCGGCGGCCTCCACCTCTGCTGCGGCCTCCGCCAGCCGCCGGTAGCGGTCCGGCGACCGGCCGGGATCCAGGACCTCCGCTATCCACTCCATGGAGGCCCCGCCGGCCTGCATGGTCGCCGTCGGGACGAAACGCTCCGGGATCACGTGGTTGAAGGTCATGGTGCGCATCTGCGGGTCCAGGAGCGGCCGGTCCGCCGCGAGCGAGATCCAGGACGAGGAGCCCAGATAGGCGTACGCGCCGGACTCCGGCCCGGTGACCCCCGCACCGAGCGCCGCACACGGCCCGTCCCCGCCACCGAGCACCACGGGCGTCCCCTCGAGCAGGCCGGTCTGCCGGGCGGCCTCCTTCGTGACGCCGCCGAGCACGGTCGTGGACGGCACTATCTCCGGCATGATCCCGCGCTCCACCCCCGCAGCCTCCAGCAGCTCGCCGGACCAGTCCCCGGCACCCTGGTCGTAGGCGTTCGTGCTGGAGGCGTCGGAGGGGTCGGTCACCGCGCGGCCCGTGAGCCGGTAGGCGATGTAGTCCTTGGCGAGGAGCACCTTCCGGGTCTTCGACCACACCTCAGGCTCGTTGCCGCGCACCCACATCAGCTTGGAGAGCGTATAGGTGGGGTTGAGCCGGTGCCCGGTTATCTCGTAGCAGCGCTCCATCCCCACGCGCTCGACGAGCAGGTCGCACTCTTTCTGAGCGCGAGTGTCGGCCCAGATGATCGCGGGCCGCAGAGGGGTCCCCCCGCCGTCCAGAAACACAGCACCCATCATCTGGCCGGAGAAACTGACGCACTCGACGTCCGGGGAGGCAGCACCCGCCTTCTCTAGCAGACCCCTCGTCGCCGCCGCAACTGCGGACCACCATTCTTCGGGGCTCTGCTCTACCTTACCCCGCGGCCCATAGTCCGTGGCGTACTCCACGGTCGTTGCGGCGATGAGCTCCCCGGAATCCGCATACAGGGAAGCCTTGTCGCCGGTGGTTCCGAGATCATGGGCCAGGATCACACCAGATCACCCCCGCTTCTTCCGCCGCCGGTAGTACTCCCGCACGGCGGGGCCAGCACCGCCCGGCTCCTCAACCACCTCGTACCCCGCCGCCGAACGGACGACGCGAGCCCCCATGCCGCCCTCGGCAACGATAGCGTAGTCGTGGCCGGCGGACCCGGGATACACGGCGAGAAACCTGAACGGCTCCCCGCCCACGTTGGCCGTGCGGTGCGCCCAGCCGGGCGGTATATATCCCGCAACCCCGGGCCTTATCTCGACCCACCGGACCTCCTCCCCATCGTACATGAGCAACACACCCCGCCCGGAGAGCCCGAAATATACCTCCCCCTGCGGCTCGGGGTGCGCATGCCCCCGCGTCATGTAGAACTCATCCCCCACCCGCCCGGCCTCGATCGTCGTCACAGAGAACGGTACCTCCCCCTCCACCTCCGGGACCGGCGCAGCCACCACCCGGTAGACGACCTCATCCCCCTCGCCCACCGCGCGCTCCAGCGCCGCCGCATCCCGGAAGAGCCCCCTGAGATCCGAGAGCCTCCGCTCACTCACCACGCCCGCAGGATCCACACCCCCACTCGCCCCGTCTATCCCCGCAGCGAAGGGCCTAACCAAATCCCCACTCATCTCCTCCCTCCCTTCTCAAACTCATCGTGTGCTTCTCACATTACTATAGTCCTGTAATTACAGGATTGCAACATATTGGGTAGCCGGGCGGACCGGGTCACCTTCCTGCTCTGGATGGGGAGGGTTGCGAAGATCTGCCCGGAGGCGCATGCGGACGAGATTCTGGCGGGCGCGCGGGCCGGGTGCTGAGTTGGGTTCCCGCCGGAAATTCGTGCAGGGTGCACGAAGACTTCCGGGCGGGCTGCCTTTACGATCGGGATCTGGAGCCCTCTCAGGAGTGGGTTTCGGGGTCTGATCTGTATGGAAAGGAGGCGGCGGGCGCATGAGGGGCCCGGGGTATGTTCTCGCGCTCTCCGCACTGTTCTTAGTGCCGGCGATGGTGGCGGGATGCGGGGGTGGGAGCGGGGGGAGCATAAACGTCTTCGCCGCCGCCTCGCTGATAGAGGCCTTCGAGGATATGCAGGAAGTTTTCGAGGAGGAGAATGCGGGCGTGGAGGTGCGGATAAACTTCGCCGGCAGCTCCACGCTTCTGACTCAGATCCGGCAGGGAGCTCCGGCCGACGTCTTTGCTCCGGCCGACGAAGAGAAGATGAAGCTCGCGCTCCGGGAGGGGCTGGTAAGAGATCCCCGGCCCTTCGCCAAGGGCGAGCTGGCCGTGATCGTACCCGAGGGCAACCCGGCCGGGATCGAGAACCTCGGGGATCTCGCCGACGAAGGCGTGACGCTGGTTCTGGCTGAGGAGGGGGTTCCGGTAGCCGAGTACGCAGAGAAGGTGCTGGAAAACGCCGAGGCCGAGTACGGAGAGGGCTTCGCGGGGCGGGTGCTCGATAACATCTCCTCAAGAGAGGTGGACGTGAAGGCGGCAGCCAACCGGGTCTCGCTGAACGAGGCCGACGCCACCTTCGTCTACGAGAGCGACATAACCCCGGACCTGGAGCGGCGGGTGGAGGTCATAGAGATCCCTCCGGAGCTGAACGTGGTCGCCACCTACCCCATAGCCGTGACCACTGCGGCTCAGAACGAGGAGCTCGCGCGGCGGTGGGTGGAGTTCGTCCTCTCAGAAGAGGGCCGGCGCATACTGGAGAGCCGGGGCTTTGCGCCGGCCGGTTAGCGGGAGGAGTCTGATGCAGGAGCCGGCTCCGGCGGCGGGGACGCCCGGGCGGCCCGCCGGGGATCGGGCGTCCGCTTCTCCCGGACGCGGGGGCCTGTTCGGGCGGGGAGGTCCCCCGGGGATCGGGGTGACCGCGCTGGCGCTTCTGGCCGGGTTCATAGCGCTGCCGCTGGCGAGCCTCGTGATCTGGACCGTGAGCGAGGAGTCCTGGGAGGCGATGGCCCATCCCGTGGCGCTCGACGCCCTGCGCCTCAGCGCCTTCACCACGGCCGTAACGATGGTGATCATACTCCTGGTCGGCACCCCGGCCGCTTACATCCTGGCCCGCTACGAGTTTCCGGGCAAGCGTCTGGTGGATACTCTGGTGGACATTCCCGCCGTGCTGCCGCCTTCGGCGGCGGGCATAGCGCTGCTTCTGACCTTCGGCCGGGCGGGGCTGCTCGGCGAGCATCTCACCGCTCTCGGGATAACCATCAGCTTCACCACCGCGGCGGTCGTGATGTCCGAGCTATTTGTGGCGAGCCACTTCTACGTGCGGCAGGCGAGCGTGGGCTTCGCGCAGGTCGACCGGTCCGTCGAGGAGTCCGCGCTGGTGGACGGGGCGCGCCGGATCACGGTCTTCCTGCGGGTTACCGTGCCGCTGGCGTTCCCGGCGCTTCTGGCCGGGGCGGTAACGGCCTGGGCCCGGGCTCTGGGGGAGTTCGGGGCCACGATCATCTTCGCCGGGAACTTCCGGGGCGTCACCCAGACCATACCGCTGGCCATCTTCAGCGAGCTGGAGCGGGACTTCGACGCGGCGGTGGCGCTCTCGGTGCTGGTTTTGGCCTTCGCTTTCGCCGTGATCCTCACGGCCCGCCTCATGACCCGCAAGGCGCACGAGTACGGGGGGTAGCTCACGGCGAGGTTCAGCTACTCGGCTTCCTCTGCGAGGTGCTTCTCGTAGTCGGCGGCGGAGAGGAGGTCGCCGGAGCCTTCGGCTTTGAGCTTGATCATCCACCCCTCGCCGTAGGGATCCTCGTTGACCAGCTCGGGCCTCTCGTTCAACGCCTCGTTTACCTCCACCACCTCGCCGCCGACCGGCGCGTAGAGGTCGGAGACCGCTTTGACCGACTCCACGACCCCGAAGCTCTCGCCCGCGCCGAAGGAGTCGCCCACCTGCGGCAGCTCCACGAAGACCACGTCCCCCAGCTCCTCCTGAGCGTGGTCGGTGATCCCCACCGTTACCGTGTCGCCTTCCTCCCGGACCCACTCGTGGCTCCTGGTGTACTTGAGTTCTCCCGGTACGTTGCTCAACCCTTCCTCCTCCGGCCGCTAACGCTCGCGCTTGTAGAACGGGATCGGGACGACCCTGGCCTCCGCGGGCCGGCCCCGGATCACCACCTCGAAGGTATCTTCCACGTCCGGGCTTACGAGCGCAAGCCCTATCGCCTTGTTCAGCGTCGGAGACTGGGTGCCGCTGGTGACGACCCCCGCCTCCCGGCCGCCCGCGACGACCGGGTAGCCGTGGCGGGCTATGCCACGCCCCACAACCTCGAACCCGGCGAGCTTCCTATTCAGGCCCTCTTCCTTCTGGCGCCTGAGCGCCGCCTGCCCGACGAACTCCGGCGTCTTGTTCAGGTGCACGGCGAAGGAGATACCGGCCTCCAGCGGCGAGGTGTCCTCGTCCAGCTCGTTGCCATATAGGCACATCCCGGCCTCCAGCCTGAGCGTGTCGCGGGCCCCAAGACCGGCAGGCGTGGCTCCGGCGTCGAGCAGCCTCCGCCAGAGGACGGGAGCGTCTTCGGGCCGGGCGAAGATCTCGAACCCGTCCTCGCCCGTGTAGCCGGTGCGGGAGATGGTGGCGGACAAACCGTCCACCTCGCCCTCGACGAACCGGTAGTACCGGAGGCCGGAGAGGTCGGCGGAGGTGAACCGCTGCAGGATCTCCGCGGACTTCGGCCCCTGCAGCGCTATTAGTGCCCACTCGTCGGACTCGTCCGAGATCTCCACGTCAAGATCTGTGGTGTGTTCGCGGAAGTGCTCTACGTCCTTCTCCCGGTTGGCGGCGTTGACGACCACAAGGTAGCCGTCCGGCCGCCGGTAGACGAGCACGTCGTCGACCGTTCCGCCGCTCTTATAGCAGACGGCCGCGTAGCCGGCCTGCCCGGCTTCCAGCCGCGAGACGTCCCGCGTCACGAGCCGCTGCACGGCGGCCTCGGCGTCCGGACCGCGGAAGAAGACCTCGCCCATGTGCGAGACGTCGAAGATCCCGGCCGCGGTCCTCACCGCCTGATGCTCGGCCTTCACTCCGGTGTACTGTACGGGCATCTCGTAGCCGGCGAAGTCCACCAGCCGGGCGCCGAGGGCCTTGTGCTCCTCGTAGAGCGGGGTTCGCCGGAGCATCCCTACCACCTCGCAACCAGCTGCCGGGCCGCCCGGGTCTCGTCCAGGCGGCGGGTGAAGGCACGCTCCGGAGCCTCCTCCAGCTCCCCGGGATCCGCCTCGGCCAGTTCCAGCAGGGCGTCTACGAACGCGTCCAGGGTCTCCTTGGGCTCCGTCTCGGTCGGTTCGATCAGCATCGCCTCCTTGACGACCAGCGGGAAGTAGATCGTGGGCGGGTGGAAGCCCCGGTCTATGAGGCCCTTGGCGATGTCCAGCGCCCGTTTGCCCTTCGGGGGCTGGGCGGTGAATTCGTGCTTGCAGAGCGTGTCGTAGGGGATGCGGTACTTCTCCCGGATCCTGGCCCGCACGTAGTTGGCGTTCAGCACGGCCATGTCCGTGACGTCTTTGAGCTCCGGGCCGTGCATCCGGATGTAGTTCCAGGCCCGCACCATGACCCCGAAGTTGCCGTGGAAGCCCATAATGCGCCCGATGCTCTTCTCCGGCCGCGCGAGGCGGTAGGCATCCCCGGCCTTCTCCACGACCGGGTCCGGCCGGAAGGGCGCCAGAGCCTCCGAGCAGGCGATGGCTCCGCACCCCGGACCGCCGCCGCCGTGCGGGGTGGAGAAGGTCTTGTGCAGGTTGAAGTGCATCACGTCCACACCGGCCTCCGCCGGCCGCATGCGGCCCATAATGGCGTTCACGTTCGCCCCGTCCATGTAGAGGAAGGCCCCGGCGTCGTGCAGGATCTCTGAGATCTCCTCTATGTTCTGCTCGTAGACGCCTAACGTGTTGGGGTTGGTGATCATGAGCGCCGCGGTGGTCTCGTCCACGGCCGCGCGCAGCTCCTCGACCTCCACGCAGCCGCGTTCGTCCAGCCCGATCTCCTTCGCCTTGAACCCCGCCATCGTGGCCGTGGCCGGGTTGGTGCCGTGAGCCGTGGACGGGACGAGAACGGTCGTGCGACTCTCGTCCCCCACCTCCTCGAAGTAGCGGGCCACCATCAGGATGCTCGTGAGCTCACCGTGCGCCCCGGCCGCCGGTTGCAGCGAGACCGCCGGGAGCCCGGAGATCTCGGAGAGGTAGCCCTGCAGGTCGTGCATGACCTCCAGCGCGCCCTGCACCTGCTCCTCCGGCTGCAGCGGGTGCAGGGTGGCGAAGCCGGGGATCTTCGCCGCCTCTTCGTTGGCGCGCGGGTTGTGCTTCATCGTGCAGGAACCCAGAGGATAGAAGTTGGTGTCTATCCCCCAGTTCTTGCGCGAGAGGTTGGTGTAGTGGCGGATGACGGCCGGCTCGTCCACCTCCGGCAGGTCCGGCTTCTCCCGCCGCAGGTGCCGCTCGGGGATCACGTCCTCCAGGCCTACCCGCTCCACGTCGAACTCCGGGAGCCTGTATCCGCGCCGCCCGGCGCGGCCGCGGTCTTTAATCAGCATTCTTAACCACCTCCACGAAGGTGTCGAGCTCTTCTCTCGTGCGCTTCTCGGTCACCGCGACGAGCATCGCTCCGTCGCCGAGGTCCAGCCCCCCGACGATCCCGGCCTCCAGCAGCGCCGCGTTCGCCCGCCGCACGTCCGGCAGCTCCACGGCGAACTCCCAGAGGAACGGCGCCTCCGGGTACCGGAGCCTAAAACCCTCTTCCTGGAGCCTCCCGGCCAGGTAGTGGGCCTTGCTTATGGAGAGCTCCGCCACCTCGCGCAAGCCCTCCGGCCCCATCAGCGCCGCATAGACGGTCGCGGCCAGCGCCGTGAGCGCCTGGTTGGTGCAGATGTTGGAGTTGGCGCGCGCCCGCCGGATGTCCTGCTCCCGGCCGCGCAGGGTGAGCACGTAGGAGGTCTCGCCCTCCAGATCCACGGTCTTCCCGGCTATCCTGCCCGGGAGCTGGCGCACGTACTCCTTCTTCGTGGCCATATACCCGGCGTACGGACCGCCGAACGAGAGGTTCATCCCGAGCGGCTGCGCCTCACCGACGGCCACGTCGGCCCCGAGCGCGCCGGGGCTCTCCAGGACGGCGAGCGAGATCGGGTCGCAGACCGCCACAGCGAGCGCGCCCGCTGCATGAGCCGCCTCGGAGGCGGCGGCCACGTCCTCTACGATCCCGAAGTAGTTGGGGCTCTGCACGAAGACGCCGGAGACATCTGCGGGAACGTTCGAGAAGTCCGTGGTTCCGTTCTTGAATGGCAGCTCGACGAGCTCGACGCGGTAGCTCTCGATCACCTCCCGGTAGCGGGCGTTGAGCCCGGCGGAGACGGCGACCACCGGCTCGCGGCGGGTCTGGCGGGCGGTCATGAGCGCCGCCTCGGCGACGGCGGTCGCCCCGTCGTAGACGGAGGCGTTGGAGATCTCAAGCCCCGTCAGCTCGGAGATAATGCTCTGGAACTCGAAGATGGACTGCAACACGCCCTGGCTGACCTCGGGCTGGTAGGGCGTGTAGGAGGTCATGAACTCGCCGCGGGAGGTTATGGCCCCCACGGCGGCCGGCACGATCCGGTCGTAGGCCCCGGCCCCGAGGAAGATCGGCATCCCGGTGGCATTCTTCTGCGCTACCTTCTGGGCGCTCCACAGAGCCTCGTACTCGCTCCGGGGCGGCTCTAGATCCAGCCTCCCCTCGAACCCGGGCGAGACGTCGGCGAAGAGATCGTCCAGGGAATCCACCCCGATGGTGTCCAGCATCTCCCGGATGTCCGCCTCGGTGTGCGGTGTGAATCGCGCCACGCAACTACCCCCTTCGTCGGGTGGACGGTCCTCGTTTATCCTCGCCCTGTCCCCGAAAACCTGAGAGTGTTACCCCGTCGGCGCCGGCCTCCGGCCGGACTCTCCAGGACGCCCTCCGGCCAGCGGTCCTTTTGCCTGAGAGATTCGGCTCCTTACACTTAAAAGAGCCTTTCACCTTCGGCGGCCGCCCGCGGCGGCTCTCTCCCGCGGCCTTCTGCGGGCAAGATAAGACTAGCACAACGCGCGTCTCCGGGGGAGTGGGGCGTATAGCCCGAAGAGCGCCGCCGGGCCCGGATACGCTATCCTGGGACACAGCATCAGCGAAGGTCGGGAGGCTCTGCTCGTGAGCGAGATAAGCTGGGAGGACTTCCGGAAGGTAGACATGAGGGTGGGGCGCATCGTCGGAGCCGAACCGTTTCCGGAGGCCCGCAAACCCGCGATCAAGCTCACCATAGACTTCGGAGAGGAGCTGGGCAGGAAGCGGACGAGCGCTCAGATCACGGCCCGTTACACCCCGGAGGAGCTGGTGGGACGGCAGGTGGTCGCGGTCGTGAACTTCCCGCCCAAGCGCATAGCGGGCTTTGAGAGCGAGGTGCTGGTGCTCGGCGTGCCGGACGAGGCCGGCGAGGTGGTACTGCTCGGACCGGACCGGGAGGTGCCGCCCGGCGGGCGGGTATACTAGGAGTCCTTCCGGGGGCGCACCACGACGCTCCCGTGCCGGAATCCCACCACCTCTACCTCGGAGTCCACCTCTAGCGGGCCGGAGGCCGGGTCTTCAGGGACGGCCCGCCACCGCTCGCCGTGCACGAAGACCTGCCCGCCGAGGCCGGAGCCGACCGGGCTGCGCACGACGCCGATCTCCCCGATCATGGCCTCCGTCCCCGTGGAGACCCGCCACTTGAAGGACCGGTACGCGCCGACCGCGATGACGGCCAGCAGCAGCGCGCCCGCCCCGGCTATGATGGCGAGGAGATACGGCGAGACGCCCCAGCGCTCGGCGAAGCTCATGGGCCGCTCGACCTGAACCGCGCCTGCCGTCCGGAGCGTCAGGCCCTTGGGCTCGACGGTCGTCCCGTCGGCGGCCTCGAGCAGCGACTCCAGATCCGGTTCCACGTAGTCCACGACGTTTAGCTCCAGAGCCTCCGCCGCATCCTCCGCCGCGCTCTCCCGCACGGCCCGCTCGGCCCACTCCTCGTTGCGGCCGTGCGCCTCGGCCAGCCCGGTTATGAGGGCGACCGCGTCGTTGGTGACCTTCTCGCCCAGGTCACCGGGGATGTCTCCCCCGAAGAACGTGACGGGCTGGGCCGCCCCGATCCGGGTCTGCGGCGCCATCGCGGCCACGTCGCTCGCCATCACGATGAAGGTTCCGGCGCTGGCCGCCTGCGCTCCCTGGGGCGCGACGTAGGTCACGACGGGCACCTCTCCGGCGTTGGTTATGGTCTGGACTATGCGCTGGGTGGAGTCCAGCCGCCCGCCGGGGGTGTCTATCTCGAAGACCACGGCCCGCGCTCCGGCCTCCTCTCCCTCGGAGATCACGCGCTCTACGTAAGCGGCCGTGCGGTTGTTTATGGCGCCGTCTATGCGGGCCACGTAGACCTCGTCCTCCCCCCCGCCCCGCAGGAGCAGCGCCGCCGCAAGAGCGGCCAGCAGTACTACCCCCGCCAGCGCGAGACCGGCTGCGAGGAGGCTCCGTCCGGAGAGCTTCTTGAGGGAACCGAAGCTTCGCATCGCGCCCTGATTCTACTACGCAGCTGCCGTTTCAAAGGGTGAGGGCGCACACCCCGGCTCGGGGTTACCCGGCCACGAAGTTTATGATCCGGCCCGGCACGTAGATCACCTTCCGCACGCTCCGGCCCTCGAGCTGGCGGGCGACCTTCTCGCTCTGCATCGCGAGCTCTTTCGCCGCTGCTTCGCTCACGTCCGTCGGGACCTTGATCTGATCCCGAACCTTGCCGTTGACCTGAACGACGAGCTCGATCTCTTCGACCGCGACCAGGCTCTCGTCCCACTCCGGCCAGTTCTGCGTGTGTACGGAGAACTTCCCGCCGATGGCGGCCCACATCTCCTCGGCGTGGTGCGGAGCGAACGGAGCGAGCAGCAGGATGAACTGCCGCAGCGCCTCGCTCCAGCGCTCCTCGTCCACCCGGTTGCGCACCGCCATCAGGTAGTTGCTCTGCTCCATGAGCGCGGCGATGGCCGTGTTGAACCGGAAGTTCTCCAGATCCTGCGTGACCTTCTTGATCGTCCGGTGCGTGCGGCGCTCCAGTTCGTCCGGGTCCGCGCCGGCGTCCGAGGCGAATCCCTCGACCGCCATCGAGTACGCCCGCCGCAGGAAGCGCGCCACCCCCTCGACGCCCTTGCCGTCCCACGGCCCGCCCTGGTCCCAGGGCCCGATGAACATCAGGTAGCAGCGCAGCACGTCCGAGCCGTAGCGGTCCACGTACTCCTGCGGTGTGACCACGTTGCCCCGGCTCTTGCTCATGCGGTTGCCGTCCGGACCGAGGATGACCCCCTGATTGAAGAGCCTGAGCATCGGCTCATCGAAGTCCACGAGGCCGAGATCCCGCATCACCTTCGTCCAGAACCGGGTGTAGAGCAGGTGCATGGTGGCGTGCTCCACGCCGCCGGTGTACTGATCCACCGGCAGCCACCTATCTCCCGCCTCCGGGTCGAACGGCCCCTCGTCGTAGTGCGGCGAGAGGTAGCGGTACTGGTACCACGAGGAGTCCACGAAGGTGTCCATCGTGTCCGTCTCGCGCTCGGCCGGTCCCCCGCACCGCGGGCACTCCACGTTCCGGAACTCCTCGTTGAGCTTGAGCGGCGATACCCCGGTCGGCATGAACTCCGCATCCTCGGGCAGAAGCACCGGCAGATCCTCCTCCGGAACCGGCACGGTCCCGCACTTCTCGCAGTAGATTATGGGTATCGGCGTGCCCCAATACCGCTGGCGGCTTATGAGCCAGTCGCGCAGCCGGTAGGTCACCGCCGGCCGGCCCCGGCCCCGCTCCTGCAGCCAGGAGGTTATCTCCTCCCGGGCCCTGCCGCTCGGCATCCCGTCGAAGCGCCCGGAGTTGACCATCGTGCCCTCGCCGACGTACGCCTCCTGCAGAGGCTCCCCCTCCCACCCCGGTGGGGCCACGACGGTCCGGATCTCGATTCCGTGCTTCCTGGCGAACTCGAAGTCCCGCTCGTCGTGCGCGGGAACGGCCATGATCGCTCCCGTACCGTACCCCATCAGCACGTAGTCGGCGATGTAGATCGGGATGCGCTCCCCGGTCGCCGGGTTTACCGCGTGGGCCCCGGTGAACACGCCGGTCTTCTCGCGCGTGGCGTCCGCGCGGTCTATCTCGCTCATCCTTGCCGCCCGCTCGACATAGGATCTCACCTCGGCCTCCCGCTCGGGGGCCGTGATCTTCTCGACCGCCGGGTGCTCGGGCGACATCACGAAGAAGGTGGCCCCGAAGACGGTGTCGGGCCGGGTGGTGAAGACCTCCACGGGACCGTAGCCCTCGACCTCGAATACGAGCTCGGCCCCCTCAGAGCGGCCGATCCAGTTCCGCTGCAGCGTCTCGACCCGCTCGGGCCAATCTATCTTCGAGAAGTCCAGCAGCTCCTCGGCGTAGTCCGTGATCTTGAAGAGCCACTGCCAGAGGTTCTTCTTGACCACCGGCGTGTCGCAGCGCTCGCAGAGCCGCTCCGGCCCCACCACCTGCTCACGGGCGAGCGTGGTGTTGCAGGAGGGGCACCAGTCCACCGGGGCCTGCTTGCGGTAGGCAAGCCCCTTCTCGTAGAATTTGAGGAAGAACCACTGGTTCCACTTGTAGTACTCCGGGTCGCACGTGACGACCTCGGCATCGAAGTCGAACATGGTGCCCATCTGCCGCAGCTGGCCGCGCATGTTCTCTATGTTCGACATGGTCCACTTGTACGGGTGGATGCCGCGCTTGATGGCCGCGTTCTCCGCCGGCAGACCGAAGGCGTCAAAGCCTATGGGAAAGAACACCCGGTGGCCGCGCATCCGCATGTAGCGCGCCCGCGTGTCCGAAGGGGTCATCGCGTACCAGTGCCCGACGTGCAGATCCCCGCTCGGATAGGGCAGCATGGTGAGCGCGTAGTGCTTGGGCTTCGCGGTGTCCTGATCGGTCTCGTAGATGCCGGCCTCCGCCCACCGCCGCTGCCAGCGGCGCTCCATCTCAACGGGGCGGTAGCTCTGTCTTACCTTGGCTTCGCTCATGCTCGATACCCCTCTGCAAGAGATCTCCGCAGGTCTTTACTTTGGGAGTGCGGTTTTAAGACGCGGAAGCTCGTAGTCGGAGCGCGCGGGCCGGGTGCGCTCTGTCCGATCCGGCATTCATGCCGCTAATACTACCACAACTCCGAGCGCCGCCAGAGCCGCGGCGCTCAGCGTGCACAACACGTTTGTGAGCTCGTTGCCCGCCCGAGGAACCACGGCCCCCACCCAGCTGTCCACCAGCGTCCCGGCGAACGCCGCCAGCGCGACCACCACGGCCCCCGCCCAGCTCCCGATGAGCCCGACCGCGGCCCCCACCCCGGCCGTGAGCGCCGCAGCCCCCACCCCGGCTAGCGTCCCGGGCAGGGAAACGGCCCCGTCCGTTCCCGGCGGGACGGAGCGCAGGCTGGTTATGAGCCGCGGCCTGCGGGCAGCGAGCTGCCCGAGCTCGGACTCGACCGTGTCCGCGAACGCCGCCCCAATTGCAGCTACAAAAGCCGCCGTGAGAGCCTCCGGCCTCCCGGAGGCCGCCGCGAGCAGCGCGCAGATGACCGCCACCGCACAGTTGGCCAGAGCGTTGCGCGCCCCCCGACGGCCCCGTCCGGCCTCCGCCACCCTCCTGCTGAGCTTCCGGGCGTAGCCGACCTTCGTCAGAACCGAGGCGCAGATCACGAACAGCGCCAGCACGGAGAACCCGGCCGGCCCGAGAGCCGCGTAGATCGCGACCCCCACCGCGAATCCCCCGGCCGCGCCGCCGCGGCTGACCATCCCCAGCCGGTAGGCCAGCGCGGCGAAGATCCCCGTGACGATCCCGGCCTCCGCCAGTGCGATCACACCGGTCACCGGCCGCACTCCGGACCCGGCCGGCGGAGAAGTCCGAAATTTTTGACGGTTTTCTTGCCGGATCCCGAAACTTTCACCGCGCGCCCCCGTATATATGGGCGTCCCCTTTTCCATAGTGCCACGGTGCTTCCCCCTCCGTGGCACTCCTCTTTTCCGCAGCGCCACGGTCTCCCCCCGCCCGTGGCGCTTCTCTATTTGCCGGAGTGCTCAACCCTCTCGAAGAGCCTCCGGGCGTACCGCTCGCACTCCGCAGAGACGGCGTGCAGCAGCGCCGGCTCCACGGCCCTGGCCCTTACCCCGCCCCGGGTCAGGCGCTCCACACCCTGATAGAGCAGAGCCCCGGAGAGCGGGCTCGGGCGCGCGGGGACCGCGACGACGACCCCGTATATCCTGGGGGACTCCGGACCGGATATCCCGGACGCCTCTATGGCGTCCACGGCGTCCGGCCGGTCCTGCCCGATGGCGAAGACGCAGGCCAGAAGGCCCCCGGTGGCGTGAGGACCGGGGGGTTCGCGCAGGCTCTCCCAGCGGGCGCTGGCTCTGGTGCGCCCGGTGCTCAGGACCTGCCGGGAGAGCCCGGCCCAGATGTCGCCGGCCACGGCGCGAGCCAGCGGGCTCTCGTAGTCCACGAAGATGCCCACCGTGGGCGTACTCATCTCCCGCCCTCCCGCCGCTCCAGCCGCCGCATGAAGACGCCTATCTCCCGGACGGTCTGCAGATCCCCGTTCTCCTGCGCGACCTCACGCCCCCGCTCGAACACCTCTCTGGCCTCCCCATACTCCCCGAGCTCGTAGAGCGCCCGGCCGAGGGTGCGGTAGGCGACCGAGTAGTCCGGCTTGTTCTCGATGGCCCGCCGCAGATGACCGGCGGCCTCGGCGTACTCGCCCGATTTGAAGAGCTCGGTCCCGAGGCTGTAGAGCACCATTGGGTTGTCCGGGTCCCGCTCGAGCAGCCGGCGGAACATCTCGACTCGCGAACCTTCCACGCTTCCTCCCGCGCCGACCTCGCACTGCGGCAGTCCCTTTTTAGCACGGACGGAGAACCTGTGTTATACACCCGGCTAGATCGGATGACGTCGAATGCGGTAGAGCTGCTTCTGGAGCGCCTGATCCACTCCCCGGATCTGAGACCGTTCCGCGCACTGGTGGAGCCGCTTGAACGCTACGATCGGGAGCGCGGCGGGGATCTGGTGCGCACCCTGCGCACCTTCTTCCTCGCTAACGGCAACTCCAGCGAAACCGCCGAACGCCTCTTCCTCCACCGCAATAGCCTGCTCTACCGGCTGAGACGCATCGAAGAGCTGGCCGGGCTGGATCTCGGCAACCCCCGCGACCGGCTGGCCCTTCAGCTCGGACTGCTGGCCATGGAGAGAGGAGCGGAAGATGAAGATGAGCACCCGAAACCGGCTGCCGGGAATCGTCACCGAGGTGGTCAAGGATGAGGTTATGGCCAAGGTCACGCTGCGGGTCGGCGATAACCACATCGTGGCCCTGATCACGCGCGAGAGCTGCGAGGAGCTGGGCCTCGAACCCGGTAAAGAGGCCACGGCGCTCGTCAAGGCCACCAGCGTAATGCTCCTGACGGAAGACGGAGCGGCTTGAAGCAGCCCCGCTAGGTGTACGGCCCCACATCCTCGTCGCCAGCTCTCTGGCGGTACGCCTCGGCGACGGCGAGCACCTGCATCACATACCAGTCGGCGTGGTTGTAGGCGAAGAGCGCCCGGTACCAGTCCCCGGGCGCGCCGTTCAGCACCAGATACGCGGCCGCAGCCGGAATGGCGTCCTCCGGATCCATGATGTTGGCCCAGCCGTCGCCGTTGCCGTCCACCCCGTGCGCCTCCCAGGTAGAGGGCAGAAACTGCATGGGACCTAGCGCTCCGGCGCTCGAAGGCCCCATGTTCTGGCCGTGATTGGACTCGACCTTGCCCACGGCCGCCAGAATGTACCAGTCCTCGCCGAAGCCGTACTCCTCGGCGGCCTCCCGGTAGAGACGCTGGTACTCGATGAGCTCCAGCTCTTCCACAGGCTCCGCCACGATCTTATCCGCAACCGAGAGCTCGTACGCCAGCCCGCCGGAGCTTCCCATGCTCACCCCCGGCCGCGAGAGTAGCTCCCGATGCTCATCCCGCAGCCGCACGAGCTCGGCATCTATCCGCGCCACATCCTCCCCGAGCCTCGATATTGCCCGCTCCAGCCGCCGCTTCTTCTGTAAGAGCTCCCGCTGCTGCCGCCGCTCCTCGCCCGCCGCCCGCTCGTACGCCTCGCCCTTCTGCTCTAGCTGTCGCGCCGTGTTCTCTAACCGCACGCGCGACTCCCGATACCGTTCCATGCTGGACTGCCGGTGCCCGAGCACCCGCACAGCCCGAACCCCGCTCAGAAAGCTCTCCCCGCCAGCGAGGCTCTCCAGAATTCCGACGAGCTCCCCGACCCCCTCACCCCGGTAGGCGGCCCGTACACTCTCCTCGTACTCAGACCGACGCTCCGCAACGGCGCTCTCCCGCTCACGAACCAGCCGGCGGAGCTCCCGGGCCTCGGACTCCAACTCCCCGGCCCGGCTCTGTGCGGCCTCCAGCCGGGCCTGCGCCTCCCTGAGCTCCTCGCCAAGAAACACAACCCGCTGCATCTCCCGCGCCAGCGCCTCACCCTGCGCCCGCCGCTCTCCCTCCAGCTCCAGGATCTGCCGCTGAACCTCCCCGGGCTCCCGGGCTCCCGCAATCCCGGAGATTACCGCCAGCAGAGCACCCGCGAGGAGGATTACCGAACCGACAGACCTCTTCCTCATACCTTCCCCTCCACGCGCAACCTCTCGAAGGAGATACTAAACCCGCCGGAACCCTCGCGAAAGCTTTAGATATTTTTGTTACCTTCGCTCTCCGTCCCTCCGGAGAGCCGGGCCACCAGGGCCTCCAGCTCTGCCCGGTCTTTGAAGCGGATCTCCAGTTTTCCGCCCCGGCGGAGCGTTTTTATCCTGACCGGCATCCGGATGGTCCGCTGTAATGCCCGGGCGGATCTGTCGAGCTCTTCGGCTTCGCGCGGGTCTTCCTGCACCGGAGAGCTTCGCCCCGCTTCTCTCCGGCCGGCCTGGTAGCTGCGCACTAGCTCCTCGGTCTTCCGGACGGAGAGCTTCTCCTCCCGCACCCGCTCTGCGAGGCGCAGTATCTGGGCTCCGTTTTTGAGCGCCAGCAGCGCCCGGGCGTGACCTTCCGAGATCTGACCCTCCAGCAGCATCGTCTTGACCTCGTCTGGCAGATGTACCAGACGCAGCGTGTTGGTGACCGCAGCCCGGCTCTTGCCCACCCGCGCGGCGAGCTGCTCCTTGCTGAGCCCGAACCCGTCCATGAGGGCTTGGTACGCGGTGGCGGTCTCCAGGGGGTTGAGATCCTCGCGCTGCAGGTTCTCGACGAGCGCGAGCTCCATGGATTCTCCCTCAGCCGCCTGACGTATGAGCACGGGCACCCGGTCCAAACCCGCCATCCGGGCGGCCCGGAGCCTCCGCTCGCCGGCGATGAGCTCGAAACCGTTGAGCACCGGACGTACCACGAGCGGCTGCAGGATCCCCACCTCCCGGATGGAGTCGGACAACTCCCGGATCGCCGCCTCGGAGAAGTTGCGGCGGGGCTGGTTGGCGTTGGGCCGGATGGCGGAGATGGGGATCTCATCGAACCGCAGACCGCCCACACTCTCACCCGTGGCTATGAGGGCGGAGAGCCCGCGCCCCAGCCCGCGCCTAGTCACCCCCTAGCACCTCCCCCGCTACCGCGGCGTACGCTTCCGCCCCACTGCTGGACGGCGCATAGAGCGAGACGGGCATCCCGTGGCTGGGCGCCTCACTGAGCCGGACACTGCGCGGGATCACGGTCTTGAAGACCCGCCCGCCGAAGAAGGAACGTACCTCCTCGGCTACCTGACGGGAGAGGTTGGTCCTCGCATCGAACATGGTGAGCAACACACCCCCTATCTCCAGCCCGGGGTTGAGCTCCTCCCGTACCATCCGGATGCTGCGCATGAGCTGCGTGAGCCCCTCCAGCGCATAGTACTCGCACTGGACCGGGATCAATACCTCGTCCGCAGCGGCCAGCGCATTGAGGGTGAGGAGATCCAGAGACGGCGGACAGTCCACGAGGATCCGCTCGTACCTGCCCTCCGGTAGCTTCTCGAGCGCCCGCCGTAACTTCAGCTCCCGCGCCAGACTGGAGACGAGCTCTACCTCAGCCCCCACGAGCTGGATGCTGGCCGGCGCAATGTGGAGGCGCTCCACCGCCGTGGACACTATTATCTCCTCCAGAGGCCTCCCGTCGAGCAGAACGTCGTACATGCATCCGGCGAGCTCTCCGTTGGAGCCAATGCCAAGCCCGCTGGTAGCGTTGGCCTGAGGGTCCATGTCTATCAGGAGTACGCGCTCGCCGCGCTGCGCCAGGTAAGCCCCGAGGTTTATGGCGGTCGTGCTCTTCCCCACCCCGCCTTTCTGATTCACTATTGCCGCTACCCTGGCCACCGGAAGCATGTTAACACGCCGGAGCCTGAGCTAGCTACCCCCCGTAACCCCGAGAGGCCGCTTCCGGGGCACCCCCGCCCGCCGCGGATACCGCGCCGGCGTAACGCCCATCTTGCGAATCACCACCAGCCGCCGCTCCATACCTTCGAAGACGCCGGGCACCTCGGGTACTTCACGCACCTCCTCTAGACCGGCCCCGAGCTCCGTGGCCGCCAGCGCCCCGGCCGTAAGCTCCTCCCCGGAGATTCTGCCTTTCATCGCAACGAGAACTCCACCTTCCCGTAAGAACGGAACGGAGTACTCCGCAACCACCGGAAGCTCCGCAACGGCCCTGACCAACACCGCATCGAATAAACCCCGGAGATCATCCCTCCTCGCAAGCTCCTCAGCCCGCCCGTTCTCCACCTCCACCCCCTCCAGCCCCAACTCCTCGACTACCCGCCGGAGAAAGACACACTTCCTGGACGTCGCCTCTATCAGAACCACCCCGGCACCGGACCGGACTATCTTTACCGGAACGCCCGGAAGACCCCCTCCGCTCCCCACATCCGCAATCAACCCAGCCCTACGTACCCCCTCAACCAACAGACAACTTAGCGAATCCACGAAATGCTTCCGCACCAGCGTCCGCAGATCCCGAACCCCCACAACGTTCGCCTCCCGGTAACCGAGCAAAAGATCGGCGTAACGCTCGAAGAGACCCAGCCGGCGGCGATCCAGATCAAAACCGAAACACCGCGCCGCCTCCCGAAGCTCCTCCCACACCTCGCGTTTCACGTGAAACGAACTCCGTTGTGCGACAGAAGTTTGCGTCTACAATAATCTGTCGTCAAGGCCGTTCGGTGTGGTGATTCGGCATTCCGTCCGGGCGGTGTTTCACGTGAAACGCTATTCACAGCGGCTTGACCACCACCCGGCGGTTCTCGTCCCGGCCTTCGCTTACGGTGGTGACTTTGGGATTATCTTTCAGATAGAGGTGCACGGCCCGGCGTTCGGCGGCGTTCATTGGGGGCAGTTTCAGGGGGCGGCGTTCTTTGATGGATCGGCGGGCAGTACGGTGTGCTATGCTCTGGACGGCTTCTATGCGGCGCTGGCGGTATCCTTCGCAGTCCACCACGATCTTCTTCTCATATTCATGTCTGCGGTAGACGGCCACATTCAGCAGGTACTGTACGGCATCGATCGTTTCGCCCTTATGTCCGATAAAGAGTCCGGATTCCTCGCATCTGACGTCTGCGGCGATGATCTCTCCCGCGTCGTACACTTCGACCTCGCAGGAAGTGAGTCCCATATTCTCGACGATTCTGGTGAGTTGTTCCCTCGTGGTCTTTAGGATTTCGGGGGAGGCTTCTCCGGAAGGGCGGGCTTCCTCTTCGGTGGTTTCGCCACCGCTTTCCGCGAAGACCTCCTCCACGATCGCCCGGCTATCCGGGGTTCTGGCGTCGTTCTCAACGAGGATTCGGGCGTCCCGGGTACCGAGGCCCAGAAAGCCGGCGCTTCCTGGGTCCAGGACTTCGTATGAGAGCTGCTCCCGGGGGATACCGAGTCTGGCGGAAGCCTTATCCAGTGCTTCATCGACGGTTCCGGCGTGGAATTCGATCTTCTCCGTGTTCATCCTCTCATCTCCTCTTCACTCTTCCCTCTGGTGCCGTGTGGTTCGTCGGGTGAGCGCCCTTCACCGCACGGGGTCGACACCTCCTTTGGAGAAAGGGTTACAGCGCAGGATGCGCCAGGCGCCCATCAGGCCTCCCCGCAGGGGTCCGTACCGTTCGATGGCCTGTATGGTATATTCGGAGCAGCTCGGGTAGTACCGGCAGGATGGGGGAAAGGCGGGGGAGACGAACCGCTGGTAGAACCTGACAACCGCGACCATACCTCTACCGACCAACGGAACCGCCACCTTTTAATCTCTCGAGCTCTGGTGCTCCCTAATTCTATCCAAAAAGCGTTCGAACTCCCGTTTGAGGCCGGCAAAATCCGCTTTAGCTGCGGCGGGCCGGGCCGAGATCACGAGATCCAGATCCTCCGGTATCTCCGGCAGCGAGGAGTAGAAGATCTCGCGCAGCCGCCGACGGACCGCGTTCCGGGTCACGGCGTTCCCCACCCGCTTGGAGACCGAGATGCCGAGTCGGGGCGTCCCGGCCCGGTTGGGGAAGGCGTGGATCGAGAAGAGTTCGCCCCGGTACGCCCTGCCCCGCCTGTAGACCCGGTCGAACTCGAGCGAGCTGCTCAGCCGGGTGACCCTGCGCCTCGCCAACCGGGGATTAGACGGCCAGCCGCTTGCGACCCTTGCGCCGGCGGGCCGCGAGGATCTTCCTCCCGGCCGTCGTGCGGCGGCGGCGTCGGAAACCGTGCGTCTTGTGCCGCTTGCGTCGGTTAGGCTGGTAGGTGCGCTTCATATCCGTGCTCCTGTCAGATCCGGAAAACTCGCTGAATACGCCAGCGGATGAGTATATCCGAACCGTCCACGGCCATCCAACCCGACGCCCGGTCCGCACCCCCTGGAAACGGGGAAACATTCCGGAGAAAACACCAGCAAACGGGCATTAATTCGGTGGTCGCCGGCATGACGGGTTCCGCAGAAAGTCCGGGCCGGCGGGGGACAGATCCACAACTTTATCCACAGGCTGTGGATAAAGTTGTGGATAACCTCAGGAATATCCTGCAAATCAGGTTTTCGATTTTCAACAGTCTGGCACGGTGGTTGTGGATAAGTATAATTTTCCCCGTGGGGGTAGCTCGCTCCAACAGGTTCGAACCGGCTCCGGGCGGCGCTGAGATCAGCGTTCGCATCGCCGTGTACTCCGGCGAGCGCGAGCTGGAGATTCTAGAGGTCTCTGCCTCCCGGCCGCAGTCTGCCACCAGCAAGCTCTGTGCGATCATCTTCGACCGCGTGCGGAAGCTGGGGGGGAGGCTACCCGAGGAGGCCGTACGGGAGGTTTTGGACAATCTCATACACGCCGGCTACCGGGGTGTGGTCATTTCGCTGCTAGATGAGGGCAGCACGTTAAGGGTTTCGGACAAGGGGCCGGGCATAGAGGAGAAGGACCGGGCATTCGAGTTCGGTTTCACTGGGGCTTCGCCGGAGATCAGTAGCGAGATACGAGGTGTGGGGGCCGGGCTGGGGATAGCTCGGGCGGCGGCTGAGAGGGTAGGGGGCCGGGTAGAGATAGAGGACAACATCGGCGGTGGCACGGTGGTCACGATCTCCTGCAGAGCGCCGGAGCGTTCGGAGGGGGTCGGTGAGGCATCTGCGCCGCGGAAGTATCCGGATGCGGTACCCAGGATAAACATCTCCGAGCGGCAGCAGAAAGTATTGCTGACGGTAATGGAGTACGGTGAGGTGGGTCCGTCCACGGTGGCGGACCGGCTGGAGATAAGCGTCAGCACTGCGTACCGCGATCTCTCGGTACTAGAGGGAAATGGGCTCGTGGAGAGCGACGAGTCGGGGAAGCGGGTGGTAACCCCGCTGGGGAGGGATCTCGTCCGCGCCATAGTCAAGAGCTGGGTCCAGTAGGGCATGCGCAATAACGTAGAGGATGTCTGGGGCAGGGTAATAGATATCGTTTCGGAGCACATAAACGCTCCCTCGCTCAGGCTATGGTTTGAGGGAACGCGGCCGGTGGATCTCTACGAGGGGACGCTGGAGATCGAGGTTCCCAACGACCTCGCCAGGGATTACATAGAGACCAAGTTCAAGGAGCTCATCGAGGAAGCTCTGACGGACGTGACGGGCTACGAGAATGCGAACCTGATCGTGAACGTGGAGAACCCGGACCGGCCGCGCGGGCGAGAAGGCAATGGCGGCCGGAGCGGGTTCAACGAGGGTGTCGAGTCCGTGCTGCAGGCCAGGAAGCCGCGGCCGTTCAAGGCCAAGTACACCTTCGACACCTTCGTCATCGGGGCGGGGAACCGCTTCGCACACGCGGCGGCGCTGGCCGTGGCCGAGACGCCGGGTGTGGTATACAACCCGCTCTTCATCTACGGCGGGGTGGGGCTCGGCAAGACGCACCTGCTGCACGCCATCGGGCAGTACATCGAGGATCAGGACGTGAACATGCAGGTAAAGTACGTCACGGCCGAGCAGTTCACCAACGACTTCATAAACTCCATCCGGGACGACAAGCCGCTCGGTTTCCAGCGCCGGTACCGGGAGAACGACGTCCTCCTCATAGACGACATCCAGTTTCTGGAGAAGAAGGAGGGTATCCAGGAGGAGTTCTTCCACACCTTCAACGCGCTGTATGAGGAGAACAAGCAGATCGTCATAGCCTCCGACCGGCACCCCAAGCACATCCAGACCCTGCAGGACCGGCTGGTAAGCCGCTTCGAGTGGGGGCTGGTGACCGACATTCAGCCCCCGGATCTGGAGACCCGCATCGCCATCCTGCGCAAGAAGGCAATGATGGATAAGCTGGAGGTGGACGACGAGGTGATGACCTTCATCGCCTCTAAGGTCTCCACGAACATCCGGGAGCTGGAGGGCACGCTGGTCCGGATCCTGGCCTACGCAGCTCTGTACGGCCGGGAGGTGACCGTGCATCTGGCCGAGGAGGTCCTGAAGGACATTCTGCCCGACTCGGACTACCGGGAGATCCCGGTCGAGCTCATCCAGCACGAGGTCTGCCGGTACTTCGGTATCTCCAAGTCCGACCTTTTGGGCTCCGGAAGATCCCGGTCGCTGGCATACCCGCGGCAGGTCGCCATGTACCTCTGCCGGGAACTGACGGACGAATCGCTCCCGAAGATCGGGAAGGCCTTCGGCGGCCGGGACCACACCACGGTCATCCATGCCACCGGTAAGATAGCCAAACTTATCAACAGCGACCGCGACGTTTTTAACCAGATCCACGAACTCACCTACCAGATCAAGAGCAAACGCTAGCCAAAAAACCTCCACAACCCCTCTCCCTGAGGGGGAGGAATATAGTTACAAAGTTGCGGCCGCTCCCCGGAAAATTATCCACACACTATCCACAGGCGACGCGTCGCCTGTGGATAACCACCGGTTTTTTATCCACAGTCGATGCGAGTTATCCACAAAATCTGTGGATAACTCCTCACAATTGTGGATAAAATTATCCACAACCCACCTATTACGTAAGTAATTTAGTGTTTTCATGCTTATCCCCTGTGGATAACTCTGTGGATAAGAGGGTCTTGATCTGTGGATAACTCTGTGGATAATTTTGTGGATAACTTCGGGCTGTGGATAAGTGGGCGATTTATCCACAGGTTATCCACAAGTTTACGCCGTTTATCCACAGGTTTATCCACAACCGGCACGATGGTTTTTCGGCTTAGGTAAAAGGGATTCAGGCGGTTATCCACATATCCACAGGGACTATTACTACTACTACGACAATAGATAAATGGTTTTAAATAGTAGTAATAGAGAAAGGAGTTGCGGAGTTGAGGGTAGTTTGTAACAAGGAAGATCTTGCCGGGAAGGTGGCACTCGCCGCCCGGATAGCTCCGGTCCGGTCTACTCACCAGGTCCACGAGGGCATCCTTGTGGAAGCGGGGGGAGGCGAGGTAAGTCTGGCGGCGACGGACATAGAGCTCTCGATCCGGACTGCTCTTGCTGCCGATGTGGAGGAGGAGGGGCGGGTGCTCATTCCGGCCCGGATCTTCAACGACATCGTGCGGTCGCTGCCGGAGGGACGGATAGAGCTGGAGCACGATTCATCGGCCGGGGTTATACGTCTGGCGACGCGGGGGAACGAGTACAAGATCCGGGCGTTTGCAGCCGAGGAGTTTTCGGAGCTGCCCGAGCTGAATCCCGAGAGGTCGTTCACGCTCGCCGGGAACGCTCTGATAGAGACCGTGGACAAGGTTTCGCGCTCCTATTCGCGGGATGAGACGCGTCCGGTATTGACGGGGGTGCTCATCAACTTCGAGGACTCGCGGGTGCGGATGGTGACCACGGACTCCTACCGGTTGAGCATCAAGGAGACACCGCTGGAGAACGAGTTCGAGGGCTCCATAGAGGCGATCGTTCCGGCCCGGGCGTTGCAGGAGGTGAAGCGGATCTACGGCGGTTCCGGGGAGGAGGGGATACAGGTCTCGCTCACCGAGAACCAGGCCGTGTTCGGGATCGGGGATGTGGTGCTCGGGACGAACCTGATCGCGGGCAGCTTCCCGGAGTACCGGCGGCTATTGCCGGAGGTGTTCGAGCGGGAGATCTCGGTACCCCGCCGGGAGCTGCTGGAGACTCTGCGGCGCGTGAGCCTCTTCGTGCAGCGGCAGAATCCGCCGGTGCCGGTCAGCCTCGCTTTCTCGAGGGGAGAGCTAGAGGTGATGGTCCGCAGTCAGGAGCTGGGCGAGGCGCGGGAGCGCCTGAGTGCCTCCAGCGACGACGAGTTCACCATCTCTTTCAATCCGGAGTATCTGCTGGACGGGGTGTCGCTTGTGGACTCGGAGAACGTGATCTTCAAGTTCAACGAGTCGCTCAAGCCCGGTATGATCGTGCCGGAGTCCGAGGACGGCGAGGAAGGAGACTTCCTGTACCTGATCATGCCCATGCGCGACCCGTACCGGAGCTGATTTGAAGGTGCCCGCCGGCACCAGGCTCGGCCAGGCTTTGAAGCTGGCCGACGTGGTCTCCACCGGGGGGGAGGCGAAGGTCGTGATCCAGTCCGGAGAGGTGAAGGTAAACGGCGAGGTCGAGACGCGCCGGGGCCGGCGGCTGAGGTCCGGGGACGTGGTGGAGGTCTTCGGCCGGCGGCTGGAGGTGGGATGAGCTCCTACATCCGGGCCATCCGACTGGTGAACTTCAGGAACTACCGGGACGCGGCGGTGAGTCTCGCCCCCGGGCTCAACGTGGTCGTCGGGGACAACGCCCAGGGCAAGACGAACCTGCTGGAATCGCTGGCGTTCACCGCCACCGGCTCCTCGCCCCGCACGCCGAACGACTCCGAGGTAGTGCGCTGGGGGGCAGAGTTCGCGCGCACCGAGATGCGGGTCGTCGCCGGCGGGCGCGAGAGGGCCGTGGCGGTCGGCTACGCGCCGGGTCAGAAGAAGCGCCTGAGCGTGGATGGGGTGCGCCGGGATTCGCTCGCCCGCTACGCCGCGGGCGAGGCCGGCGTCCGGGTCGTGAACTTCTTCCCGGACGATATCCGGGTGGTGAAGGGGGCTCCGGCCGACCGCCGGGAATTTCTGGACGGCATCCTCTCTTCGCTGCGGCCGGCGTATGCCCGGGCCGCGGCCGACTACGCCCGGGCCGTCCAGCACAGGAACCAGCTCCTGCGGCGCATCCGGGACGGGATCTCCTCCCGCCGCACGCTCTCCACCTGGGACCGGCGGGTGGTGGAGCTGGGGTTGCAGCTCCTGCGCGGCCGGGAGGCGGCCATCGGACCCCTGGGCGAGATGTTCAGCGACGCTCTGAGGGCCCTGTATGGCTCTCAGAAGGCCGGGATGCGCTACTCCCATAGTGTGACCCCGGAAGCGTACGCGGAGGCGCTCAGAGAGGCTCACGAGTCGGACATAGAGCGGGGGAGGACCTCGGTCGGGCCGCACCGGGACGATTTTACGCTGTTGCTCGGGGGGGTGGACCTGACCACCTACGGATCTCAGGGGCAGCAGCGGCTGGCCACGCTGGCGCTCAAGTTCGCAGCCAGGGAGTACGTGCGGGAGGTGACGGGGGAGGACCCGGTGCTGCTCATGGACGACGTTATGAGCGAGCTGGACGAGCGCCGGCGGGAGTACGTGGCGGGGTACTTCATGGAGAGCTCGCAGGCGGTGGTGACCACCACCAACCGGGAGTACTTCAGCCCGCAGGTTCTAAAGCGGGCCCGGGTGGTCCGCGTTGCGGGGGGGAGCGTCATTCAGGAGCCGGATCAGAAGGCCGGGTAGGGACCCGAAAAGCCCCTTTTTCTGGGAAGAAGTAGCTTTTTGTGTTAAAATCTACGGGTGCCACCATTGAGCAAAATATCTGGCGATTCCCGGCTGAGAATAGGCAACTTCAGAGGTTATATCACGAGGGAGGTCTTTCGCTTTGGCTGCTAGGACCGGATCCGGTGCTGCCGAGAGCACGTACGATGCCAGTTCCATACAAGTCCTCGAGGGGCTCGAGGCGGTCAAGCGTCGCCCGGGAATGTACATCGGGTCCACGGGTCCGCGGGGTCTACATCATCTCGTAAGGGAGATCGTAGACAACTCCATAGACGAAGCGCTAGCCGGTTACTGCACGGAGATAGGCGTCACCATTCACGGGGACGGTTCCATCTCCGTTGCGGATGACGGGCGCGGCATGCCGGTCGGCAGGATGCAGAAGTACGGCAAGTCCGCCGCGGAGGTCATCATGACCACCCTGCACGCCGGCGGGAAGTTCGACGGCCAGGGGTACAAGGTTTCGGGCGGTCTGCACGGCGTGGGTGCTTCGGTTGTCAACGCGCTCTCGGAGTGGCTGGAGCTGGAGATAAAGCGCGAGGGGTACGTATGGACCCAGCGCTACGAGCGCGGATTCCCGCAGGGTGAGCTGAAGCGGGGCGCGAAGCTCAAGAAGAGGGAGGGCACGGGCACTACCATCCGGTTCAAGCCGGACTCGGAGGTCTTCACCGAGACGCAGGAGTTCTCCTTCGACACGCTCTCGCGGTGGTTCAGGGAGTCGGCGTTTTTGAACCGGGGGCTCAAGATCCGGCTCACCGACGAGCGTGGTGAGGAGCCCCGGACGGTCGAGTACCGGTACAGGGGCGGCATCCGGGACTTCGTCGCCCACATCAACGAGGCCAAGGACCCGATCCACAAGACCGTCTTTTACTTCGAGCGCGAGGAGGAGGCCGGTCACGTGGAGGTCGCCCTGCAGTGGAACAGCGGCTACCAGGACAACGTCTTCACCTTCGCCAACAACATCAACACGCATGAGGGAGGGACGCACCTCTCGGGGTTCCGGTCTGCCCTGACGCGCACGATCAACGACTACGCGCGGCAGAAGGGGCTTCTCAAGGAGAAGGAGGAGAACCTGACCGGCGACGACATCCGGGAGGGGCTGGCGGCCGTCATCTCGGTGAAGCTCAAGGAGCCGCAGTTCGAGGGGCAGACCAAGACCAAGCTCGGGAACACCGAGATCAAGGGTCTCGTCGAGAGTGCGACGAACCGCTTCCTGGCCGAGTTTCTGGAGGAGAACCCGGGGCAGGCCAAGGCAATCGTCAACAAGGCGCTCAACGCCGCGCGGGCGAGGATGGCGGCGCGCAAAGCGCGCAACGCCATCCGCAAGGGGTATCTGGAGAGCTCCACGCTGCCCGGCAAGCTCGCCGACTGCACTTCCCGGGACCCGGCGCGCAGCGAGCTGTTCATCGTGGAGGGAGATTCGGCGGGCGGGAGCGCCAAGCAGGGCCGGGACCGGAACTTCCAGGCCATTTTGCCGCTGCGGGGCAAGATACTCAACGTCGAGAAGGCGAACCTGAACAAGGTTCTCTCCAACGCCGAGATACAGGCCATGATCAGCGCCATCGGGGCCGGGGTGGGGGAGAGCTTCAACATCGAGGAGGCCCGGTACAACAAGATCGTGATCATGACCGACGCCGACGTGGACGGCAGCCACATCCGGACGCTGGTCCTGACGTTCCTGTTCCGGAACATGCCGGAGCTGATCGAGGCCGGCTACGTCTACATAGCGCTGCCGCCGCTGTACAAGATCACCTACCAGCGCCGGGACTACTATGCCTACACCGACGCCGAGCTGCGGGAGATCCTAAGCAGGCTCGGGGCCGATGGTGCGGCCACCATATCCCGCTTCAAGGGGCTTGGGGAGATGAACGCCCAGCAGCTCTGGGAGACCACCATGGACCCGGAGAAGCGGACGCTGCTGCAGGTCGGGATAGAGTCGGCGGCGGTCGCCGACGAGCTGTTCACGGCCCTGATGGGGGACAAGGTGGAGCCCCGCCGGGAGTTCATCGAGGCCAACGCCAAAGAGGTGAAGAACATAGATGCTTGATACGTTCTCGGGAAACATTCAGCCCCACTCCATAGAAGAGGAGATAAAGGACTCCTTCCTCTCCTACGCGATGAGCGTGATCGTCTCGCGGGCGCTGCCGGACGTACGGGACGGTCTCAAACCCGTTCACCGGCGGGTACTGTACGCCATGCACGACCTCGGGCTGCAGCCCAACCGGCCGTACCGCAAGAGCGCGACGGTCGTCGGCGAGGTCATCGGTAACTACCATCCGCACGGGGATGCGGCCGTCTACGACACGCTGGTGCGGCTCGCGCAGGAGTTCGCGATGCGTCACCCGCTCGTGGACGGGCAGGGGAACTTCGGTTCCATAGACGGCGACCCGGCGGCGGCCATGCGCTACACCGAGGCACGCATGACCCGCATCGCGACCGAGATGCTGCGGGACATCAACTCGGATACGGTGAATTTCGTCCCGAACTTCGACGAGAGCAAGCGGGAGCCCGAGGTGCTGCCGGCGCGCTTCCCGAACCTGCTGGTGAACGGGGCGGACGGGATCGCGGTCGGGATGGCGACCAAGATCCCGCCCCACAACCTGGGCGAGGTTATCGACGCCACGGTGGCCCTGATCGAGGATCCCGATCTCGGGGACGAGGAGCTGGAGCGGTACATCAAGGGTCCGGACTTCCCGACCGGCGGCATAATCGTTGGGCGGCGGGGGATAAGGAACGCCATCCGGACGGGGCGCGGCTCCATCCGGGTCCAGGCCAGGGCGCACACCGAGCAGATCAAGGGCAACAAGACCCAGATCGTGATCACCGAGATCCCCTACCAGGTCAACAAGAGCCACCTGCTGCAGAAGATCGCCGAGCTGGTCAAGGAGCGGAAGATCAGGGACATCTCGGATCTCCGGGACGAGTCCGACCGGACCGGGATGCGCATCGTTATCGAGCTCAAGCGTGAGGCTGTCCCGAAGGTCGTTCTAAACAACCTGTACAAGCATACCCAGCTGCAGCAGAGCTTCGGTGTGAATATGGTCGCGCTGGTGGACGGCGTACCGCGGACGCTCTCGTACAAGCAGGCTCTCCGGCATTACATCGACCATCAGTTCGAGGTCATAACGCGCCGGACGCGCTACGAGCTGGAGCGGACGCGGGCGCGGGCGCACATTCTTGAGGGCCTCATGATCGCGCTGGCCAATCTGGACGAGGTGGTGGAGACCATCCGCCGCTCGCGCAGCGTCGAGACGGCGCGCACGAACCTGATGAGGAAGTTCAGGCTCTCCGAGCGTCAGGCGCAGGCGATCCTGGACCTCAGGCTGCAGCGGCTGACCGCCATGGAGCGGCAGAAGGTCGAGCGCGAGCACAGAGACCTTCTGGAGAAGATCGAGTACCTGGAGGGCGTGCTCGCCGACGAACGGAAGGTGTACGAGATCATCCGGGAGGAGCTGCTGGAGATCAAGGCCGCCTACGCCGACGAGCGCCGGACCCAGATAGCCTCCGAGGAGGGTGCGGACTTCGAGGTGGAGGATCTGATCGCCGAGGAGGAGGTGGTCATCTCCATCACCGGCGGCGGCTACCTCAAGAGCGTACCCGTCAGCTCCTTCCGGAAGCAGGGCCGCGGCGGGGTCGGGGTGAACGGCATGGAGCTCAAGGAGGGCGATTACATAGAGCACCTCTTTATCACCACGACCCACCACTACATGCTCTTCTTCACCAACAAGGGCAAGGTCTACCGCCTCAAGGTGCACCAGCTCCCGCGCATGGGCCGCACGGCCCGGGGCCGCCACGTAGCGAACCTGCTCCCGCTCGCGCAGGATGAGCGCATCGCGGCCGTGATCGCGACCAGAGCGTTCGACGAGGCCGAGTACCTGCTCTTCGCCACCAGGAACGGAGTGGTGAAGAAGACGCTCTTCTCCGAGTACAACACGCCGCTGAAGAACGAGGGCATCATCGCCATCAACCTCGCCGGCGACGACGAGCTCATAGACGTGCGGCACGCCTCCGAGGGGGACGAGGTGATACTGGTGACCCGGGGCGGCAAGGGCCTCCGGTTCCGCCAGAGCGACGTGCGGGCCATGGGGCGCGCCACCGCCGGCGTCAAGGGCATCACGCTCAGGGAGGGCGACTCGGTGCTCTCGATGGACGTGGTCTCGGACGACGCGGCGGATCTCTTCATGATCACCGAGAAGGGCTACGGCAAGCGCACCCCGCTCTCCCAGTTCCGGGCGCAGGGCCGGGGAGGTCAGGGGGTCATCGCCATGAAGACCGGCGAGGAGCGCGGCCGGATCGCCGGGGTGCGGGTGGTGAAGCCGGGGATGCACGATCTGGTCATCGTCTCCAACCAGGGGACCACGATACGCATCGACTCCGGCTCGGTCTCGCAGCAGGGCCGCGGCGCGCAGGGCGTGCGCGTGATGAACCTGCGCGTCGGCGACTCTGTCAGCGCGCTGGCCAAGGTGGTATCCTCAGGCAACATAGTCGAAAACCGGGCCAACCAGGGGGACGAGCTGGCCATCGAGGGAATCGCCAACGGCGACGGCAAGCGTAATCAGAAGGGGTAGGCCGTGGATCACAACTCTTGCGAAGGCGTAGTTGACTGCACGGCTCTCGTGATAGCCGAGGGCTACGCGGAGGTAGAGGGCAAGATCACGCTCTTCGGCATCCTGGAGGAGCTGAAGGTCGAGCCCCGGAGTCCCGCCTCCTTCGTGGTCTACGCCAAGTTCGAGGGCTGCGAGCACGCGGGCGACCGGCCCTGGCCGGCCTCCGTGCTGGTCTCCGACGAGGACGGCCAGGTCCTGCAGGAGTCCGAGGAGTATGCCCTCTGGTTCGACGAGAGCGAGTCGCAGACCATAATAGCCGAGTTTGACGTTCCCGAAGACTTCGCCGCCGAGGAGCGGGTGCTCTGGGTCGAGGCCGTGCTGGAGGACAGCACCGTCTCCCAGACGGCGGTCTGGATCCGGGAGCGCTACAACGTATAGAGACGAAGAAGAGATGGCTAAAGAGAACCTTTCCGAAGACCTGGCGATCTTTATAGACTGGGAGAACATCTACATCTCCACGGTGAATGAGTACGGGGCGAAGCCGAACGTCTCGGCGATTCTGGAGAAGAGCCGGGAGTTCGGCCGCATCGTGGCGGCTACCGCCTACGCCGACTGGACCGACGGAGATTTCCGCGAGGCGCCACCGACCCTGTACTCCAACGGCATAGCCCCGCGCTATATCTCCGCCCGGTACTTCCCGGGCGGCCGGGCCTCTAAGCGCCGTACCAACTCCATAGATGTGATGCTGGCGGTGGAGTGCTCGGACTTCCTGCACAACCACCCGCAGGTGAACACCTACGTGCTGGTGACCGGCGACGGGGACTTCATACCCCTTGTGAACCTGCTGAGGAGCCGGGGCAAGCAGGTGGTCGTTATCGGGGTCTCCGAGGCGACCTCCTACCACCTCATCGAGTCCGCCGACCGGTTCATCTCCTACGCCTCGCTGCTGGAGGAGGAGCGCGCGGCTCGGGACGAGAAGCCCAGGAAAGCGGTGGACCCGTACGAGGAACTGGTGCGCGCCGTCAGAACCCTCAAGAAGGGCGACAAGACCCGGGTGCTGGGGCAGGTCAAGCAGCAGATGATCGTGCAGCTCGGCTCGTTCGACGAACGCGACCACGGCTTCAAGAAGTTCAAGGACTTCGTGGTCGAAGCCGAAAAGCGGGGGCTGGTCAATACCGTAGACGAAGACCTGGAACTGCACGTCTACCTGCCGGACGAGAAGATCCCGCCGGCCGAAGAGCCCGGACCCGCCGCGGAACCGAAGAAGACTCCCGCAAAGAGGAACGGGAAGGAGAGGTCCGCCGAGGCCCCCGCCTCACCGAACGGAGAGCTCGAGCTGAGCGACCTCACGCCCTACGAGTTCGGCATCGTGTGCAAGAGCGTGGCCGACCTGGAGACCCCGGCCTCCTTCGTGAACATCTTCAGCAGTATCCGCGAGCGTACCGAACGCGGCGAGCTGGAGCTCTCGCGGGAGGAGATCCGCAGCGTCCTAGACGCCATGCTCCGGCAGGGCTACCTCAAACCGGCCCGCAAGAAGCCCTACAAGGGAGCCAAAGCAGATATCACGCTCTACCGCCTGGACCGGCGGCAGAAGGCCGTGAAAGAGGCCCTGAACCCCTAATCGGCCAGCCGGTAAACCGTCAGGTAGGCGAAGAGCATCGCCGCCGCTATCTGAACGGAGGAGACCAGCGCCAGCGCCGCAAGCTGTGTGCCGGGCTGGAAGAGCAGCTTCACGAAGATGATGAACCCGAACCCCACAGCCAGTATCAGACCCGCCTTCATCCGGTAGTTAGGACTGCGCTCCCGCCAGATGATGAAGGCCAGCAACGCCGGTATGTAGTACGCCAGAATTAAAGGTATCAGCCGCAGTATCTCCGTTAGAATGTCTATCAGCGTCTCCATGTCACGCAAGATGTATACCAGATAATGCCTGTCTGACAAAATCTACGCCCGGCCCTGTAAATCACCCCCGCGACCGGATATACTGCGATGTAAGGCTAGTGGAAAGTGGAAGGGTTATGGGAATAAACCAGAGGGTTTCGCTCAGGAAGTTCGTAGACGACATCCGGCGCTGGGTAGAGGAGGGGAAGAGCGACGAGTGGATAGCCAGTGCGTTGGGGACGAGTGCGTCCTCTGTGCAGTCTTTCCGGTCGCGCAATGGGATCTACCGCAGGGATGCCGGTTCGGCGCTGCACGATCCGAAGGAGTACAGTTCCTACGAGGGGGTTCTGGACTGTGAGGAGGGGCGGTGGGGGGTGTGGTTCGATCCCGAGGTGCAGGAGGATCCTTACTGGACTCGCCGCTGGGAGAGGGTGCGGGAGGTGGAGGTTCACGTAACCCCAAGACGCATCGTCTTACTCCGCCGCAAGTAGATCGCGCGGTATAATCAGGGGATGGAAAACGCCCGGCCGTCCGGCCCGCCGCTGTGCCCGCCTCCGGCGGGTGCAGAGGAAAGTCCGGACTCGCGAGGGCCCGGGTGGAGACATCCGGGTCCGGAAAGGCCGCTCAGGCTAACAACCTGAGGGGCGGTGTGGCGCAAGCCCGCCGCCACGTCAAGTGCAACAGAGAGTAGACCAGCCGATGGCCCGGGGGAGTTTCCCTGGGCACAGGTGATGGGTGAAAGGGTGGGGTAAGAGCCCACCGGCGGTATCCCGTGAGGGACCGGCCAGGTAAACTACCGGTGCGAGCAAGCCAAATTGTCCGGAAGATTCCGGACTGGTAGGCGCGGCCTCTCTCAGAGAGGCCCGGGGGGACGGCCTCCCGGAGATGGATGGCGGGATAGAACAGAATCCGGCTTACGGGGCGGCCGGGCGCTTTCTCTTTTGAGAGGGCTCCGCAGAAACTTTTCACAGCGTTAGGGGTGCGGGTGGTTTATTCTTCACTATCGTCGAGGAATCTTCCCCGAGGGAGAGAGGTGCGTTCTATGGGAGAGGCATCGAGGGAGCGTGATCCGGTTTGAGTCTGGCAGCCATCACATCGGCCATCAACCGGCGGTTGCCGTGGTGGGCCGGTCCGATAGCCATCGTCACGGCGCTCACGCTGTTCACCTTCTACTCGCTGTGGGTGGTGTTCTTTCAGTCGCACGCTGCGACGTACCAGACCCCTGAAGGTATAAACTACCTGTCACCCTTCTACTCGCCCTACATACCCAGCCCGTGGGAGTGGCTCTCGCCGGCGGTCTTCATCCTGTGGATTCCGCTCGGCTTCCGGGCAACCTGCTACTACTACCGCAAGGCATACTACCGGGCCTTCTTCTGGGACCCTCCGGCATGCTCGGACGATGCTCAGAGAAAGGAGCCCCGCGAGCCCGAGAGCTACCGGGGCGAGCGGGCCGCGCCCTGGATCTTCAACAACATTCACCGCTACTTCTTCTACGGTTCGATCATAATCGTCACGTTTCTCGCCATAGAGGCGGTCTTGGCGATGTTCCCGGTGGATGGCGGGTTCGCGCTGCCGCTGGGGGCTCTGATCCTGCTGATCAACGCGATCCTGCTCGGCGGATACACCTTCGGCTGTCACTCATTCAGGCATCTGATCGGAGGCCGGCTGGATTGCTACTCTTGCTTTAAGGGCGGCGGTGCGCTGCGCAAGCTCTACAAGGGGGTCAGCAAGCTGAACGCCCGGCACGCGACCTGGGCCTGGGCCAGCCTGTTCTCGGTGGTGTTCGCGGACATCTACCTGAGGTTGGTCATAGCCCAGATCATAAGCGACCCGATACTCTTCCGGATCTGAGGTTTTGAGCATGGAGAGGCACGACACGGTTGAGCACGACATCCTGGTGATCGGGGCCGGCGGGGCCGGTCTGCGGGCGGCGATCGAGGCTGCCGAGCGGGGGCTTTCGGTCGGGATCGTCTGCAAGTCGCTGCTGGGCAAGGCGCACACGATCATGGCCGAGGGTGGGATCGCGGCGGCCATGGGTAACGTGGACCCGGACGACAGCTGGGAGACCCACTTCAAGGACACGATGAAGAGCGGGAAGTTCATCAACAACTGGCGGATGGCTGAGATATTCGCCAAGGAGGCTCCCGACCGGGTCTACGAGCTTGAGGAGTGGGGCGGTCTCTTCGACCGCACGCCGGACGGCAGGATCATGCAGCGTCCGTTCGGCGCGCACACCTACCGCCGGCTCTGTCACGTCGGGGACCGCACGGGGCTGGAGCTGATCCGGACGCTGCAAGACAAGGTGCTGCACACCGGGGCTGAGGTCTACATGGAGACCACAATCACGAGGCTCCTGAAGGACGGCGAGCGGGTGGTCGGGGCTCTCGGCTACGTGCGGGAGACCGGGCGCTTCGTTCACTTCAAGGCCCCGGCCGTGATCATGGCCACCGGGGGGTGGGGCCGGATCTACAAGGTGACCTCCAACTCCTGGGAGGGGACCGGCGACGGCGTGATACTGGCCTACGAGGCCGGAGCCGAGCTTGTGGACATGGAGATGGTGCAGTTCCACCCCACGGGCATGGTATGGCCGCCCGGGGTGCGGGGCATACTCGTCACCGAGGGGGTTCGCGGCGAGGGCGGGATTCTCAAGAACTCCAGGGGCGAGCGCTACATGGAGCGCTACGACCCCGAGAAGATGGAGCTCTCCTCGCGCGACGTCGTGGCCCGCGCCAACTACACCGAGGTCGAGCAGGGCCGCGGCAGCGAGCACGGCGGCGTCTATCTGGACATAACACATCTGGGGCCCGAGAAGATAAAGAAGAAGCTCCCCACCATGTACGAGCAGTTCCTCAAGCTGGCGGACGTGGACATAACCAGGGAGCCGATGGAGGTCTACCCGACCATCCACTACACGATGGGCGGGGTCCGGGTGGAGGCCGAGACCGGGGCGACCACGGTTCCCGGGCTCTTCGCCGCCGGTGAGGTCGCCGGCGGGCTGCACGGGGCCAACCGGCTCGGCGGGAACTCGCTCTCGGACCTGCTCGTCTTCGGCCGGCGGGCCGGGATCGGGGCCTCGGAGTACGTCAAGGCCAACGGCTACTCGCTGGAGGTGGACGAGGACCAGATCCGGCAGGAGAAGGAGCGGGTCTTAAGGCCCTTCGAGAACCCGGAGGGCGGCGAGAGCCCGTACGCCATCCAGTCCGAGCTGCAGGAGATCATGCAGGAGCACGCCAGCATCATGCGCACCGAGGAGTCGCTCCGGGAGGGGCTGGAAAAGGTGCGGGCGCTCAAGGAGCGCGCGCCGGGGGTACGCATCGAGGGTTCGCGGATGTACAACCCCGGCTGGCACACCGCGCTGGACATCCACTTCATGCTCCAGGTTTCGGAGATCATCCTCATGTCCGCGCTGGAGCGCCGCGAGCAGCGCGGGGCGCAGTGGCGGCTGGATCATGAGGGGCTGGACGAGGAGCTCGGAAAGGTGAACTTCGTCGCCCGCAAGGGGAGCGACGGAGAGGTCGAGATCACGACCCGTGAGATAGAGCCCATGCCGGAACATCTCTCCCGGCTTTTTGAGGAGGACTGAATGGAGAGCAGCCAGCACCGGGGCGCGAGCCCCGAGACGCAGAAGACGGTGAGGATAAACATCTACCGGGGCGACGCCGAGGGCGGTGAGTTCGTGGAGTACGATGTACCGCTGGTGGAGGGAATGGTGGTACTGGACGCCGTCCTCTACGTCCAGGCTCACATCTCCCCCGATCTGGCCGTACGCTGGAATTGCAAGGCCGCGCACTGCGGCTCCTGCGGCGGCGAGGTGAACGGCCGGCCCAAGCTGCTGTGTAAGACCCGGGTGGACGACTACGAGGGCGAGGAGATAAGGGTGAGCCCCATGCGGGCGTTCCCCCTGATCAAGGACCTCGTCACCGACGTCTCCTGGAACTACGAGGTCGCCCGCTCCATACCGGAGTTCAAGCCGGCGGAGAAGGCCCCGTTCACCATGTACGAGGAGGACGTAGAGAGGCTATATGAGCCCAAGCGGTGCATCGAGTGCTTCCTCTGCCAGGACGTGTGCCACGTGCTGCGCAGCCATCACAAGCACCCGGCGTTCGCCGGCCCGCGGTTCTTCGCCAAGATCCAGAGCCTCGAGATGCACCCGATGGACACCGGCCACCGGACGGAGTACCTCAAGGAGGGCCGGGGCGGCATTGGATTCTGCAACATCACCAAGTGCTGTACCGAGGTCTGCCCGGAGCACATCAACATCACGGACAACTCCATCATCCCGCTCAAGGAACGGGTCGTCGGGGATTACTACGACCCGGCCAAGTGGTTGATGCGCAAGATCCGGGGCCGCAGGAACGGAGAGTAGAGGGCCTCAGCAAGAAAAGAGAGCGGACGACGGGCTTCGAACCCGCGACCTCCAGCTTGGGAAGCTGGCGCTCTACCAACTGAGCTACGTCCGCAACCGGCCTCTATTGTACCACTGCGGGCGGGCGTCCGGCCAGTTCAGGAGGCCAGGGCTCTCTTTACCGCTTCCAAAATCTCTTCTTCCGCTGCCAGACGCCCCGGACCGGTGCCTTCTTCTTCCGAAGCCAGCGCGCCCTCGGCCGGGCCGACGAACTGATGGCCCCAGGACTTCAGGGTCTTCAGGTTGCGCCGGGTCGCGGGGTGGAACCACATCTCGGTGTTCATCGCCGGGGCCCAGAGCACCTTTCTGACCCCGGCCAGGATGGTCGCGGAGAGCAGGTCGTCTCCGAGCCCGATCGCGGCCCGCGCCAGCGCGTCCGCGGTCGCCGGGGCGACGAGCAGCAAGTCCGCCCAGCGTGCCAGGGTGATGTGCTCGATCCTGCCGGACTCCTCCCACCAGGTGCGCTCGGTGTGGATGGGCCCTCCGGCCGCTATCGCGAGGGTCTCCTCGGGTATGAAGCGGAGGGCGGCCTCTGTGGCGATCACCTTCACCCCGCATCCCCGTTCGCGCAGCCGCCGGATGACGTTCGGAGCCTTGTAGGCGGCTATACCGCCCGTCACCCCGACGAGTATCTTCTTCGCCTCCACGCCCGTAAGTGTAAAGTATGGCGCTCCTTCAGGCGGTCCCGGCTTGCTATCATGGACGGTTGTGACGGAGAGCGGCTTCAGAGGCAGGGTGGCGGTCATCACGGGGGCTTCGAGCGGGATCGGGGAGGCGACGGCGCTCGCCCTCTCCCGCCGGGGCGCGGCGGTGGTCCTCTCCGCACGCGACGAGGAGAGGCTCCGATTTGCGGAGCGCGAGGTTCTGGCCGCGGGCGGCGAGGCGCTGGTGGTTCCGGCGGACCTCTCCCGCGCGGGAGCGGCCCGGGAGCTGGCGGAGAGGACGGTGGAGCGGTTCGGGCGGCTGGACATCCTCGTAAACAACGCCGGGGTGGGGCTCTCGGGCAGGATCGGCGAGCTGCGGATGGAGGACCTCCGCTACGTCTTCGACGTGAACCTCTTCGGGGCGGTGAGCTGCATCCAGGCCGCGCTGCCGCACATGCGCCCGGGCGGCAGCATAGTAAACGTCTCGTCCGTGATCGGGAAGCGCTCGATCCCCAAGCGGGGTGGATACTGCGCCGCCAAGTTCGCCCTGAACGCCGTATCTGACGCCCTGCGGGTCGAGCTCGCCGGCCGGGGGATAGCGGTCACCACCGTCTACCCCGGCACCACCCGCACCCGATTCTCCGAGAACTCCCTGCGCACCGGGGACGAGAAGAGGGGCTGGCGGCCGCGGGGAGTTCCTCCGGAGAAGGTGGCCGAAAGGATAGTGCGCGCGATCGAGCGCCGGGAGCGGGACGCCTACGTGACGCTCTACGACCGCCTCTTCGTCGCGCTGGCGACGCTCGCGCCGGGACCGGCCGACCGCGCCCTTGAGCGGTGGGTGGGGAGCTAGGATGGCGAGCTTCGAGGAGAACGCCCTGGCCCGGCTCCGGCGCTACCGGCGGGCGGCCGACGAGACGGTGCGGCTGGTGGGTGAGGTGGAGCGCGCCGCCCGCCGGTTCGCCGGACGCCTCTTCGGCGGGCTGGAGTATACGGCCACTCTGGCGCGCCGGGCGGGGTTCGACGGCCTGAGGACTGAGCGCGTCGGGGACGCGCTGAGGGTGGAGGTTGCGGTGCGGCCGGGGATGGAGAGCTCGGCCCTCTTCGGACTCGTTCCGGGGGCCGCGGCCGAAACGGAGGAGACCCTGATGCACGAAGAGCTCTCCGGCTGGCCCGAGCATCCCGGCGGCTACTCTGCCAGGGTACTCGGGTGGTCGAGCGCGGCGGGGGAGAGGCCGTGCCAGATCTTCGCCGTCTACCGGGACGGGGTGTGGAAGACGGACGGGCTCTTCGTCATCCGCTCGCGGGGACACCTCGGCGATCCGGACGAGGTGATGAGAGGCTTCTGCCTGCGCATTCTGGGCCGGATCATAGACCTCGCGGCGCTCACGGAGGGAGCGGGGCGCCGCTGGACGGACGGGGAGTTCCCGCCGGAGGATTACCTGAGGGGCACAAAACCCCCTACGGACCTTCGCTGGCCGCGCTAGCCTGCGAACTCCCGCACCGAGCGGACCGCGTACCCGCCCTCTACGGGATCCAGCAGGTTGTGCCGGACGAGCTCTTGCAGCGCGTTCGCTATCTCCTCGTCGGTGGAGCCCTTAAGAGCGCCCCGCAGATCCTGGCGGTTGATCTCCCCGTGCCCCAGAAACGAGCACAGGGCGGCGTACAGCACGCGGCCGGCGGGGGAGAGGGGGAGCTGCCAGATCTCCGGCTCGTACCAGAAATCCCCCGCCCCCGCCGCGCTCTCCGGACGCTCCGGGCGGCGGTCCTCCAGCCGGGTTACCTCCGGGATTACGCCCGCCATCCCTACTACAGTATCGTGCGCACGGTCTCGCCCACGGCCGGGGTGTAGATCTTGTGGTTCGGTGCCAGCCGGTGGGCCAGATCGTTTATCCTGCGCCGCGAGCCGTGGACCAGGATCACCTGCCGGGGCATGAGCCGCTCGGTTATCTGCACGAGCTCGTCCTGCGTGCAGTGGGCCGCGAAGCTCACGCGCTCCACCTGCCATCCGGCGCCGCTCTCTTCACCCGCCCGGAACGCTCCGTAAGAGGCCTCGGCGTTGGACGGCAGGATCACGGCATTCTTCGGGTCGTTCTGCAGGTGCCGCCGGTAGAAGGCCGAGGCCCCGCCCTGCATGGTGACCGGCGATGCGATTATGGCGCACGGATTGGCAAGGATGCGTTCGCGGGCCCTGTCATCGTTGGAGACGGCCCGAATGTTCTCGCTGGAGAAGATCTCCCTCGGGTCCGAGAGATGCAGGTACGGCTTCAGGTAGCCGATCTGTTCGGCGTAGAGCCGCTCGGAGGTGGTCACCACCGAGCCGTCCACGTAGATGAAAGCCTCGCTGTCCAGGCCGAACTCCCTGCTGTGGTGCTTGAGTCCGAGGATGATCTCCTGCGCCTGACCCAGCGCGTAGGTCGGGATGAGAACCGTGCCGCCCCGGCCCGTGACCTCGTTTATGACCCGGATCATCTTCCGGATGGACTCGGAGAACGGCTGGTGCTGCCGGTCGGCGAGTGTGGCCTCCATGATGAGCAGATCTATGTTCTTTACCTCCGGCAGGCGCGCCGAAGGGATGGAGAAGTGATCCTCAAGACAGATGTCTCCGGTGTGAAAGGCCATCGCCGACCCGGACCTGAGCAGCACGCTCGCCGCTCCCAGAATGTGCCCGCTCTCCGTGAGGGTCACCTCCGCACCCCCGATCTTCACCGGCTCCCCGAACGGTACCGGCCTGAGCTGCTGCTGCACCCGGCGGATGGAGGCCCCGCCCGAGAGCGACCCGCCCATCGCCGCGTGGTCGTTGAGCGCCGAGATGATGAGCCTGGCCGACGGCGGCGTGCAGTAGATGGGAAGCTCCGGATGCTGCTGACACAGGAGCGGCAGCGCCCCGCAGTGGTCCAGGTGTGCGTGGGTTATTATCGCGGCGTCCAGTTCGCCCAGATCCCGGAAGTCCGGAGCCACGATGCCCCGCCCGTCCGGCTTTATGCCCGCGTCAACGAGAACGCGGGTCGAGCCGAAGTCTATAAAGTGGCTGCTGCCGCCGACCTCTCCCGCTCCTCCGAGCGCCCGGAAGGCGAGCGTAGGCCTCGCCCCCACGCTCACCTCCGGGGCGGCCGCTTTTCCCCGGACCGCCGGTGCTTCCCCGACCTCTTCATCCGGCCCGGACGGCTCTCCGCTGCCTCCGGAGGCGAATTCTCCCCGGGCCCGTACCACTTCGCTCATGAGCTCCAGCAGGCGTGCCGTCCGGGCCGCGTCTTCCAGGGTGTCGGGTATGGCCCGGATCTCGTTCTTTACGGCCCGCATCAGCAGGTTGCCGAAGCTCTCGTCCGTGAAGCGGGCCTGCTCGAGCGCACGCCGCTCCCGCACGACCCGGTTCAGCTCTTCGTGCATCTCCTCCAGCCGGCGGGCCGCGGCCGAATACTGCTGACGCTCCCGCTTCAGCACCCGGTTGAGATGCTCGACCTCGTCCTCCAGCTCGGAGAGCCGGCCGCGGAGCCGCTCCCGCAGCTCCTCGGCGGCCGCGATCCGCTCCTCAGCTTTGCGGCTCTTGGAGAGAACGTCGTTGCGCTCGCTCTGAAGCTCCTCCAGACCCCGCTGCAGGGATGCAGCCCGCTCGTCGGCCGCCCGCGCCGCGAACGTCAACCGCTCGTTCTCACGCCGGAGCTTCTCCAGCTCCCCCTCCAGCTCGCTCAGCCGGGCATCCCTGTGCGCCTGCCGCTCAGCTTTCCGGTTCTCCTCCTTCCACATCTCTATGAGCCGGGCTATGAGCCCAGGGTCGACCTCCTCCTCACCGCTGATGGCGGCGTAGATGAGCCCCTCCGTGGTGTGAGCTCGTGCAAGCCCCTCCAGCTTCTCCTCGGAGAGATCCTCCACGGCCGCCAGCGTCTCGGAAGGGATCTGCTCGTGAATAGCCGTCCGGAAAGCCCTCCACGCCGCAGGCTCGTTCAGCACCCGGCGGGCGATGCTCTTGATGATCTTCTGACTCCCAGACCTGCGCGTCAGAGCGTCGGCCCGGATGGCCGGAGGGAGCAACACCTCGTCCAGCCCGGGTACGCTCTTGCACAGCTCGGCCAGCGCCCGGCGGGTGTCTAGCCGCCCGAGACGGCGGAGTATGAGCTCCTCCGGAAACCCCTCCGGCGGCAGACTCGGCTGCGTTTCTTCGGTGTTTGCAGGGGTTTCATCCTCTTCAATTCTGTCTTCTCTGGGTATAGGATCTGACACAGCGACTCCTTTCCGATGTGTTATTTTCGCTTCTAATACCCTTCATCTCTCTCAAATTCTATCATGGGGGTGGTCGGGCTCCGCCGGGCGGGAGGCGGCGTCATCTTATAAACTGGTCGTCATGAGCGATTCTACGCTGAGACTCCGGGCTTACTCGCCGGGGCGGTACAACATTCTGATCGTCGAGCCGGCATCCGGCGGGCTCCGGGCGGTCTACGCCGAGACGGGCTACGATCTGGAGCGTTCGAAGCCGGTCGAGGAGCGCTGGATGTACGAAAATGCCATCGGGCGCCACGAGTTCGCGGAGGTAAGGCCACCGCGAAGCGTCCCCGCCTCCGGTCTGCGCGAGTACGTGGAGCGGGAGCTGAGGGATTGACCCTTCCGGGAGGGGTGACCGGCAGGCTGTCCTCGAATCCCCGGATCCGGTGCGAGCCGCGGGACTTTCTGGACCTGCTCTCGCATCTCGGGCCGCATGAGGCGCCCCCGATCTTCTACACCGAGGGTGCCGGGGGCATGCGCAGCTTCTACCTGTTCGGCGCGGGATACACCGTGGTGACCGAGAGCGACTCGGAGAACTTCATCTCCCGGCTCAGAGACGTATCCGCCATAGTCCGCGCGGTCAGCGTGGAGATCTAGTCCCCCCCTCCGCGGTTCGGTTGCCGCCGGGCCGGCCGGTGTTGTCGTTGCCGCCGGGCTGGCCGCCACCCCTGCCGGGCTGGCCGGTGTTGTCGTTGCCGCCGGGCTGGCCGGCGTTGTCGTTGTCGTCATCATCATCGTCATCACCGGGGCGGGGTGTGGGGCCGGCGGAGTCGTCATCATCGTCGTCCGGGGGGGCGGGGCTCTGCGCCGGGGCTCCCGAGCTCACGATCAGGGTCACGACCGTCCCTTCGGGGACTTCGGAGCCGGCCGAGGGGTTGGTGCCGATGACGAAGCCCTCCGGGACGCTCGGGTCGGGGCGCTGTATCCCCTGGCTCGCCACCTCCAGGCCGGCGGCCTCCAGGTTGGAGACCGCGGCGCTCGTGCTCTGGCCGGAGACGTCCGGCACGGTCACCGTCTCCGGCTCCTCGGGTCCGGAGCTGACCACGACGTCCACGCTGCTGCCCGGCGGAACCTCGCTGCCCGGTCCCGGGCTCTGGCTCATGATGAGTCCTTCCGGAACGCTGTCGCTCGGCTGCTCGCTCGTGGAGCCCAGCGTGAGTCCGGCACCGGAGAGGGTGCTGCTTGCCTGTGAGACGGTGCTGCCGGAGAGGTCCGGCACCGTCGTCGTCTCCGGTCCGGCGCTCACCACGATGGTGACCGTAGAGCCGAAGAGGGCTTCCTCGCCACCCCGGGGGCTCTGCCGGAAGACCGTACCTTCTGTGGCCTCGTCGGTCTCCTCGGACTGCACGCGCACCCGGAACCCTTCGTCTTCGAGCGTCTGGCGCGCCTCGTCCTCAGGGATGCCCGTCACGTCCGGGACCGGGATCCGGCCGGTGCTGACCGTGACCAGGATCGTCTCGCCCCGCTGGAGCATCTCGCCCGGCGCGGGGTCCTGATCCAGGATCGTATCCTCCGGCTCCCGGCCGCTCTGCCGGTCGTCGACGGTGATGGTGAAGTCCTCGCCGTATTCGGCCCGGGCCTCGTCGAGCGTCATGCCCCGGAGGTCCGGCACTTCGACGGGGGCCTGCTGCTCCTGGAGGCTCTGGATTCCCTGCCAGAGGCTCCAGCCGATGATGCCCAGCAGCACCAGCGCGGCGATTGCGACGAGCCCCATCACGAACGGGAAGAGACCGCGCCGGCGGCGGCCTTCCTCTATCCGGCCGGTCTGCTGCGCTCCGACTCCCACGGGCCGGGTACGGGCGGTCCGCTGCGCGGCGGCCGGGGCCATGATGCGGGTCATCGCCTGCGTGGTCTCTCCCGAGGGCTCGAGCCCGGACTTCACACGCCGCAGGTCCTCTATGAGCTCCCCGGCGCTCCCGTAGCGTTCGGCGGGGTCTTTGGCCATCAGCCGGACGCAGATGGCGTTCAACCCGTCCGGGATCTCCGGGTTTATCTCCTTCGGCGGCCTCAGATGGCCGTTGACGTGCTTCAGAGCAATCCCGATCGGCGTCTCGGCGTCGAACGGCAGCTCGCCGGTGAGCATCTCGTAGAGCACGACCCCTAAAGAGTACAGGTCGCTCCGGGGGGTTGCGCCCTCGCCCATCGCCTGCTCGGGCGAGATGTAGTGTGCGGTGCCCAGGATGGAGCCTGTGCGGGTCATGGTGGAAGAGGAGGCGGCCCGGGCTATGCCGAAGTCCGCCACCTTCACGTCACCGGACTCGGTTATGAGGATGTTGTGCGGCTTGACATCCCGGTGGACGAGTCCCCGCCGGTGTGCCACCTGCAGCGCCTCGGCGATCTGGATCGTGACCTCGGTCGCCACGTCCGGCGGCAGCGGACCTTTCTTGAGAATCCGTTCCTTGAGCGTGCCGCCGGGCAGGTACTCCATGGCGATGTAGTAGGTGTCGTCCTCGGTCTCGCGACGGTCGTAGATAGAGACGATGTTCGGGTGCGAGAGCGCCGCTGCGCTCTGGGCCTCGCGCTTGAACCGCTCCACGAACTCCTCGTCGTCGGCGTAGCGGCGGCTGAGCACCTTGAGGGCGACGTTGCGGTCCAGCACCTCGTCGTGTGCCAGGTAGACATCGGCCATCCCGCCGCTGCCCAGCGGCCGGATGATGTTGTAGCGGTTGTCTATTACCTGCTGCACGGGCTCAGGTTACACTCTTTACCCTTGGTCTTCATTACGGTCCTCCAGATGCGTCCGGATCATGTCCCGCGCTATGGGAAGCGCGGCAGATTCGCCGTCACCGCCGTTCTCCACCAGCACGGCGACCGCGATGGTGGGATCGTCCGCCGGGGCGAATGCGATGAACCAGGAGTGCGGCGGACCGCTGCCGGTCTCGGCCGTGCCGGTCTTGCCGGCTATCTCCACGCCGGGCAGCTGGCCGCTCTGTGCCGTTCCTTCGGTCATGACCAGCTCCATCATCGAGGTGAGCTGCCGGGCTTGCTCGGAGGGCATGACCCGGTTGCGGGTCTGGGGGGTGGCGCGGTCGAGGATGATGCCGTCCTGCGAGCGCACCTCGTTCACGAGCTGCGGCTGCATCATCGTGCCCCCGTTCGCTATGGTAGCGGCCACCAGCGCCATCTCGAAGGTGTTGGTCTGCACCGTGCCCTGGCCGAAGCCGTTGCTCGCCAGCAGGGCGGCGTCCCACTCGGAGGGCGGTTCGCCCAGAGTGCTGGGGGCGACCGGCAGCACGAAGTCCTCGTAGCCGTCTCCGAAGCCGAACTCCAGCGCCTTCTGCGCGAGCGCCTGAGCGCCCACCTCCTCTACGGCGATCTGGGCGAAGATGGTGTTGATCGAGAGCGCCAGCGCGTGCGCGAAGTCCTGGGCTCCGTAGGAGGCGCCGCCGTAGTTGGTCACCCGGAAGCCGCCCGCGGTGTAGCTGCCGGTGTCCACGAAGCTCCGGCTCGGGCTCACCCCGGCTTCGAGCGCGGCGGCGGCCGTGATCACCTTGAAGACCGAGCCCGGGATGTAGAGCCCCTGCGTGGCCCGGTTCAGAAGCGGCGAGTTCTCGGCCCGCTGGAGCTCGGGGAAGGTCTCGTCTATGTTGTTCGGGTCGTAGGACGGATGGGAGACGAGCGCCAGGATCTCACCGGTCTGCGGGTCTATGGCCACCGCCGACCCGCGGCCGGTGGCGCTGGCGGCGAGCCTTTCGTAGGCGAGGCGCTGCAGCTCCGGGTCCAGGGTCAGCTCGACGTTGTTCCCGCCCTGCGGCCGGCCAGAGAGCTGGTTTATCAGTTCGTCGAGGGTGGCCGGCTCGCCCCGGCCGGAGAGCTCGGTGTTCATCCCGATCTCTATCCCGGTCGCCCCGTATCTGGTGCTCCAGTAGCCGACCACCGGGGCGTACACCGCTCCCTCGGGATAGACGCGGTCGTAGGAGTTCTCGCCGCTCGGGACACTGCGGGCCAGGACGGTGCCGTCGCTCGCGGTGATGAGTCCGCGCGGGACCTGCACCTCCCGCTGAGTCTGCAGCCCGTTGTGCGGGTTGTTCGCCAGCGACTCGCGGGCGTAGACCTGCCAGTAGGCGAGCACCCCGATCAGGGCCACGAACATCGCGGTGAACGTGTAGAAGAGGAGCCTCAGCTGCGTGTTCACCGGACCTCCTCTCCGGCCAGCCGCCGGCCGGCCTTCTCGGATATCACGAGCAGCAGCCCGGTGAGGATGAAGTTCCCGACCACCGAGCTCCCGCCGTAGGAGACGAACGGGAGCGTGATCCCGGTCAGCGGGATAGCCTTCGTAACCCCCCCGATGATCACCAGCGTCTGCAGGGCGAACATCACGGTCAGCCCCCCGGCCAGCAGCTTGGAGAAGTCGTCGCCGGAGAGGAGCGCGATCTTCATCCCCCGGTAGACGAAGATGAGGAAGGTCAGCAGGATCGCGGAGGCGCCGAGCAGCCCGAGCTCGGCGGCTATGGCGGAGAAGATGAAGTCCGTGTGCACCTCCGGGATGGTCTGGGAGAAGCCCTCGCCCAGCCCCGTTCCGACTATCCCGCCGTCGGCGATGTTGAAGAGGCTCTGCAGTATCTGGAAGCCCATCAAGTCCGGGTCTGCCCACGGGTCCAACCACGCCGCCACCCGCACCCGCACGTGCGCGAAGAGGTGGTAGCTGATCACGCACCCGATGGCGAAGAGCACGCTCCCTATGCCCACGTACGCCGCCCGGCCCGTGGCCACATAGAGCATCAGGAGCGGCACGGCGAAGAAGAGCAGGCTGCTGCCCAGATCCTTCTCAAAGACGAGCAGCCCGAGCGAGGCGGCCCACACCACCAGAACCGGGCCGAAGTACTTGGGGGAGGGGATCTGAACCCCAAGTACGGTTCTGCTGGTGGCCGCCATCAGATCCCGCTTCTCCGCCAGGTACGCGGCGAAGAAGATGATGAGCCCTATGCGGGCGAACTCCGAGGGCTGGAAGTTGACGGGCCCGATCTGCACCCACAGCCGGGCGCCGTTCACTTCGTACCCGAACGGGGTGAAGGTGAGCATTATCAGGCCGATGGCCAGAAGCGCCAGCAGGTACTTGTACTGCATCAGGCGGTGGTAGTCTCTGAGGAAGACGATCGTGAGCAGCAGGAAGACGCTGCCGGTGAGGATCCAGATCACCTGGCTGATCGCCAGGTCTTCCACGCCCTCGACGCCGTAGGTGAGGCGGTAGATCATGATCAACCCCGTCCCGGTGAGCAGCGTGACCACGGGTATGAGCAGCGCGTCGGAGCGCGGCAGCCAGAGCCGCACGAAGCCGTAGACCCCGATCATCATCCCGGCGTACGCCCCGCCGTAGATTAGCGGCGGGCTGGTCTCCTGCTGCACGGCGAGCAAGATGGCGAACCCCAGCGCCACCGTCGCGAGGGCGAGGAGCATGGGGAGCGTCGCTCTCTGCGCCATACCCGCTCTACTCCTCCCTCAGATCCCTGACCACGGCCTCGGCCCGCTCCCGCGAGTAGAGCCGCCGATCGTCCAGCTGCTGCCGGTACGGCTCGTCTATCTCCGAGACCCGCAGATCCGTGCGCCGCCACTCCTCGTTCAGCCGCAGGCCCAACGGCTCGTACGGGAGCCCCCGGTAAACGACGACCACCCCGTCATCCACGCCCAGGAAGTACCGGCTGCTGCCCCACAGATACGCCGGCATCAGGATGACGCCGACCACCGCCAGCGCCACCAGACCCCGCACCAGCCCCTTCAGGAACCGGAGGGCCGGTCGGGCCTTCTGCTTGCGCCGGGGATTGCCACGCGGACGGGTGCGGGGGATGGGGGGCGGGGGCTCACCCGCCCCGGCGACGCCCGCCATCTCTTCCGTGTCGCCGGAACGATCCCGCCGGATGTCCGGCACCGGGGTCCCCGCGTCTTCCGTGACGTTCGTGACTATCACGGTCACGTTGTCCGCCCCACCGGCCTCCAGCGCCGCCGAGATGAGCCGGCGGGTGGCTATCTCAGGGTCCCGGTTCTCGCGCAGGATGCGCTCTATCTCCCGCTCGGAGATCATGTCCGAAAGCCCGTCGGTGCACAGCAGCAGCCGGTCCCCCGGCCGCACCCGCAGCACGCTCACGTCCACCTCGACCGTCTCCTCGGCGCCCAGAGCCCGCGTGATGAGGTTCTTCTGCGGGTGATCTTGAGCCTGATCCCGGGTTATGTCCCCGCTCCTGATGAGCTCCGCCACCAGCGAGTGGTCTTCGGTCACCGGCTTCAGCTCCCCCTCCTGTACGAGGTACGCCCGCGAGTCGCCCACGTGCGCTATCTCGGCCGTCGGGCCCGAGAACCTGATCGCCACGATCGTCGTGCCCATGCCCTCGTACCGCCGGTCCTGCCGCGCGATGTTGAGGATCTTGCGGTTCGCCCGCCGGATGGCCTCCTCCAGCGAGTCGCCGGGGTCCAACTTCCCGAGCACGTCTATGGCGATGCGGCTCGCCACCTCACCGGCCTCGAACCCGCCGATGCCGTCCGCGACCGCCAGCAGCGAGGGATCCTTCCCGCCACCCAGAAGCAGCGAGTCCTCGTTGTTCTGCCGCACCTTGCCCGGGTCCGTGGCTCCGAAGTACTCCAGAGAGACCACGGCCCTACTCCTTGTAGCGGAAGGTCGTGGACCCGATCTTTACCAGATCCCCCGGCTGCAGGGCCGAGGCTCCGGTACATCTCTCGCCGTTGATGAACGTGCCGTTGGTGGAGTTCATATCCTCTATATACAGAACGCCGCCCCGTCGCATAAGCCGGGCGTGCTCGCCGGAGGCGTAATCGTCGTGCCGGAGGGCTATGTCGCTGCTCCCGGAGCGGCCGATGACCGTCACCCCGCCGCCGATGGCGAACCTGGTCCCCGGCGCCAGACTCTCCGAGTCCTCAACCACGAACACCGGCTCCGAACCCGAGTCCACCACCGATTCCCGGCCGCCCCCGGCGACGAAGGTGTCGCTGTTCCTGGGCAACGAGCGCAGATCCCCGACCGCCCGGCGCACCACCACGTATACGAAGGCGAAAAGCAGCAACAATAGTAAAGCCTTCGCCGCGAGCAGCGGCACCTGCAGATCTATCAACGGTCTTAGTCCTCCCCGGGGCCGACGGCGCGGCGGATGAACCGGGCCCGGCTCTGGCCGAACGTCAGCTCGTCGCCGTCCTCGATGCGCTCCCGCTTGATGGGAGCGCCGTCCAACAGGGTTCCGTTGGTGGAGTCCAGATCCTCTATCACGAACCCGTCGCCCGAGCGCGAGAGCCGGGCGTGCCGCCGCGAAACGTTGGGGTCCGAGATCACGATGTCGTTCTTCTCCGAGCGGCCGATGATCCAGGGCCCCTGACCCTCCAGCGGGTACTTGCGGCCCTCGACCTCCAGCTCGGCTATCTCTCTGACCAGTCCGTGCTGACGCACGTCTTCGGCGGAGATGGCCGCCGTCCCCTGCTCGATAACGGCCGTCTTGAAGATGCGCGTCTCGCCCGAGGTGTCCTCCGGCGCTCCCTCCTCGCGCCTCCGGCGGTCGTCGCTGCCCGTGAGCCGCGCGGTGACCCCGAACTCTCCGAGGTTGAGCGAGTCCTCGGTGACGAACTCGACCCGGGGCGGTCCGACCATGTGGTAGCTGTGGTTGCGGGCGTGGGCGGAGACGTACTGGATGAGCTCCTCCTTGAGCGACTCTTTGTACGGCTCTATGGCCTCCGCATCCTGCGGAGAGAGATGAACGGTGAAGTCGTTGGGCGCGTAGGTGCGAGAAACGCTCACCATCCGGTTGTCGTCCATCTCACGGGTGAGGCCCTTGGCGATCTCAACCGGGTGTATCTGACGCTTGAAGGCGCGTCCGAAGACACCCTCCACAAGAGACTCCATGCGCTTCTCTATACCTTTAAGAAAGCCCAAGAGACCTACCTGACAGTTCTAGACTCCAGTACCCGGACCACAGAATATATTATAGCTGCGAGCCCCAGCGAAGTCACAGCGGTAGCCAGCGCCTGCGGCGTCTGGGCCACCAGCAACGCGTACCCCAGGCTGCCGCCGACGGCGGCCGCGGCCGCTCCCCAGACCCAGCGCCCGGCCCTCTCGGCGGTGGACAGGATCCCGGCTATCGCCGCCCAGAGCAGCGCCTGCCACAAAATCTCGGGAGCCTGCTGCAGTATGAGCTGGATCTGCGGCGCGAGCTGGCCCGCCGGCACGTTCAAGCTGCCCGCGTGGAACTCCAGCCCCGTGTAGCGCGCCTCGACCAGCCCGGTGGCCGGGTCGGGCGTGCCGCGCGCGAGGTCGTAGCCCGCGAGCGTTATGGCTCCCGCAGCGGCGGCCGCCGCTGCTCCTACCGGGCGCATGAGCGCCCCGAGCAGCACCGGCAGCCCGGCTCCCAGCCCCACCCAGGAGAGCGGGACGGCGAGCAGCGGTCCGAGCGGCAAAAGACGCGCGCTACCCCGCACCCCGGCGACCCAGAAGGTGCCCAGCACGAGGCCCAGGGCTGCGAACCCCACGACGCTGCCCGTGGCCTGCATCAGCGCCACGGCGAGCGCCACGATCACACCCAGAGCCGCCAGCCGGGGCAGCAGATACCCCGCTACCCCGAAGCCCGCCGCCAAACCCAGCATCTCCGCGCCGTTGGTGAGCACCAGACCGCTCCCCATGTACGCCAGCATGGCGGCCGTGACGCCGTTTACCGCCTTCAGGAGCTGCTCCGGACGGCGGGCGGGCTTCTTAGCCTCCCGGACGGCCTCGCCTCGGCTTCGGGTGGCGGGCGCCCTGCGGCCGGTGAGGAGCTCCAGCGCCTCCCGGGCGCTCTGCGGCCGGTGGGCGGGGTTCGGGGCGGTCGTCCGGTTTATGAACTCCGAGAGGCGCGGGGGGAGCTCGTCGTGATTGCGGGTCAAAAGCACCCGGGCCGTGGCCCCCACGGCGTAGATGTCGGTCAGGGCGGTGGGCTCCGCACCGTCCATTATCTCCGGCGCGATGTAGCCCGGCGTGCCGACGGCGAACCCTATCCGGGTCAGGCGCGTGTCCCCGGCCCGGTAGGCGACCCCGAAGTCTGTGAGCTTGACCCGGCCCCGCCGGTCGATGAGGGCATTCTGGGGTTTGACGTCCCGGTGGATGATGCCCTGGCCGTGGGCGTAGTCCAGGGCCTGCAGGATCTGGGCTATCGCGTCGGTAGTCTCCCGGACGGTGTAGTGCCGGGCCGCCTCGTCCAGCGGCACGCCCCGGATGAACTCCGTCACCAGATACACCTCGGTCTCGCCGGGGATTACCTCCAGCGTCTCCACGATGTTCGGATGCTTCAGACCCTGCGCTATCTGCCCCTCGCGCAGCGCGCGCGAACGCTCGCCTTGGGAGTAGACGGGGATGACCTTGATCGCCACGTCCTCACCGCCGGTGAGCGGGCGGGCGCGCCAGACCGTCGCGAACCCGCCGCGGCCGACCACCTCGGCCAGCATGTAGCTCTCCCTGCCCTCTATGTAGCGCGTCTCGGCCATCCCGCCGCGGGTAATTGTATCGTCAATCGGAACGGATTTGACGCTGCCCGTTACATGCGGCGGAGGGATGGCCACATCCGGATACGCTTGGTATACTCTTGAGACGCAAAACGGGCGAGTGGCGGAATTGGTAGACGCGCTAGGTTCAGGGTCTAGTGGCCGCAAGGCCGTGGGAGTTCGAGTCTCCCCTCGCCCACTCTCCCGCACTCTGCGGCGACCGGCTCTGGGGGAGAGAGAAAGAGATTCTTGGCGGAGAGGCGTTCTCGCAGATCCAGCACCAAGCCGCGCAGCCCGAGCGCTGCGCGGTCCCGGCGCCCCGGCGAGGGCCGAAGACCGGTTCGCGGCAGGGTCCGGGCGCTGCCGACGTGGCTGACCGCGATCCTCTTCGTGGTCATGGTCTTCGTCTCCTTCTCCTTTATCTTCTTCGTGGCCCGGGGCTGCGTGGCGAGTCAGGAAGCGACCGAGATCCGGAAGTACATCACCGGCTCGGACAGCATCCTGAGTGATTCGGCCGCTCTGGGGGCTACCCGGCTGCAGCCGCTTCTGGAGCAGGCGGGCGGTGACCCCGCCAATCTGGACGCCGAGGCGCTGCAGGCCGTCGCTGACGAGCAGCGCGTTCTCTACCGGCAGGCGATGATGAACGAGGACGTGCCGCCGGAGTTCGCCGACGCCCACCCCTACATGGTGAGCGCTCTGGGCATCCGGGTGACCGCCACCGAGCGGCTGGCGGGCGCCGCCGGCGAGGGGCCCGAGAGGTACCGGCAGGCTCTGACTGCCGCGGTCGAGGACTTCATCGTCAGCGACCGCATCATCGAGGAGCACTATCTCCCGGCCTCCCGGGAGGCACTGCGCCGGCTGGAGCAGGAGAGCGATCAGAGCTACCTCTACGAGCCGGCCGCCTTCATGGACTACGCGGCGCTGGGGGTCGAGCTCGAGGCTCCGGCCTCCGCCTCCTCCGCGCCCGCCAGCCCCGACGCCGTACACGGGGTGGAGATAACCGAGGTTCTGGTGGCCGGCCAGCCCCTCTATCCCGGCGGGAACGTGGTGCTCTCGGGCGGCGACGAGCCGGTCTTCACCGTGGGCGTCAGAAACGGCGGCGAGGTCCCTGAGGGGGACGTCCCCGTGGAGGTCGTTATCAACACGGCCATGGAGCGCCAGTCGCAGACGGCGACGATCCGGCGGCTGGAGGCTCAGGAGACGACCTTGGTGGAGGTCTCGGGCTTCCGGCCCGGCCAGATCAACGAGACCGCCGAGGTGACGGTGGAGGTCGGCCCGGTCGAGTACGAGGAGTTTCTGGAGAACAACACGCTCACGGGCACGGTCACGTTCGGGATCTAGGAGGTGGTGGCGCCTTGGTGACGGCGATAGTGCTGATCAGGACGGAGGGCGAGCGGGTGCAGGAGGCCGCCCAGGCGATGCTGAAGGTGGAGGGCGTCACCGAGGTCTACTCCGTGACCGGAGAGTACGATCTGGTGGCGATGGTGCGTATCCCCGAGTTCGAGAAGCTGGCCGACGTGGTACCCGGCCAGCTGGCCCAGATACCCGGCGTTGCCCGCACCGAGACCCTGGTGGCCTTCCGCTGCTACTCCAATTACGACCTCGACCGCATGTGGTCTCTGGGGTTCGAGGAGTAGCTGGCTCTTCTAAGTCTCCGCCAGCGCGGGGCGGGTGCCCTCTATGAGGTCCGCCACTACCTCCAGCAGATCCCCGCTCTCCTCGTAGATCCGGCGCTGCCGCCGGCTGCCGGTGCCCTGCTCCACGATGTCCAGGATGCCGCAGAGCTCGCTCTCGCAGCCGAGCTCGGCTGCGAGCGGGCGCAGCTCGTCCACCAGCCGGCGCGCCATCTCCTTCGCCGGCACGGACTCCTGAGCCCCGAAGTCGTAGAAGACGGCCTCCATCCCGTAGCGGGCGGCCCGCCACTTGTTCTCACTGGTGAGGTCGCGGTCGTAGCGCCGGACGGTCTCCGGGGCCTCGCGCACCGCCCGGGCGACGAGACACTGGATGAGGGCCGTGAGGGCCACCGCGGGCTCCAGCCGGGTCTGGGCGTCCGGTATGCGCACCTCTACCGTGCCGAACTTGGCGTGCGGCCGGACGTCCCACCAGCAGAACGTGTAGTCCTCGATGGCCCCGGCGGCCACCATCTTCTCCACGTAGCGCTCGAAATCTTCCCAGGAGCCGAACTCCGGCGGCAGCCCGGCGCGCGGGAAGCCGTCGAAGACCTTGATCCGAGTGGACTCGAAGCCGGTGAGGGCGCCGTGCCAGAACGGTGAGTTGGCCGAGAGCGCCAACAGCAGCGGGGCATATTCGGCGAGCCGGTTGGTTGCCTCTATCGACCGGTGCGCGTCCGGGACGCTGACGTGGATGTGCTGCCCCATGATGACCTCCCGGCGGGCCACCCACTGCAGCCGCTCCACGACGTCCAGATAGCGCTGCTGCGGGGTGATCTCCTGATCCTGATAGCGGGAGAAAGGATGGGTGCCCGCGGAGGCCAGCGAGGCCCCGCAGGCGGCGACCCAGGAGCCCAGACGATTGCGCAGCTCGCGCAGATTGGCGTGCACCTCCGGAACCGAGGCGCAGACCGGGGTCTTGGTCTCCACCACGGACAGAAAGAGCTCGTAGGAGATGTGCTCCGCGAGGTCCTCCGGCAGCCGCGACATGACCTCCTCCGCCTTGGGTACGAGCTCACCCGTGCTGGCGTCGACTATCTGGAATTCTTCCTCGACCCCCAGGGTGAAGCCTTCGCTGCCCTTGAACTCGATCGGCATAGGCGTCTCCTATCCTCGTGGTGCTTGCGGGGCGCCCCTTGTCTCATCTGCTCGGGAGGGCCGTCTCCCTCTAGGCTAGAGCCTCCTCTATCCAGCTGCGGAATGCCTCTTCCGGAGCCTCGCCGGCGTGAGCGGCGACTATCTCGTTGCTGCCGTCCAGCACGTAGGTTGTGGGATAGCCGGACACCTGATAGGTGGCACCGAGGGAGGGCTCGTAGATCGCCGGAGCGTCTATGCCGTACTCCTCCACAAAGCCGCGCACCGCTGCGGGATCGTCGCCCTGCACGCTGTCTATGCCGATCATGATCACACGCAGGTCCTCGCCGTAGTCCCGCTTGAGATCCGCAATGACCGGAGCCTCGTTCTGGCAGTGCGGGCACCAGCTCGCGAAGAAGACGAGCATGGTCGCATTCGCGCCGCCGGTCTCGCTCAGAGAGACCTCTCCCCGGCCGTTGACCGTGTCGGCGGTGAAGTCCGGGGCCTGAGAGCCGGCGGGCAGAAGCCCCTGGGAGTTGGGGGTGAAGGATTCACCCTGACCGCCGGAGGCCTGTACGATGGCGAAGACCGCGATCGCAATGATGGCGATCCCGGTTATCCCGGCCAGGATCAGGGGCAGAGAGGACTTGCTGCCGCCGGATTTCTCCCTCATCCAATCTTTGTCAGCCATAGATCTCGCTGCGTAGCCGGCACGACTGGTTCGCGATAGTATAGTATCCGGTTCGGGAATGAAAAGCTACAAACGTCCCCGCTCCGTAAAATCTCTGCTGGCCGGCTCTTATGTGACCCTGGCCTCGCGCCTGCTGCTTGGGGGGCTGTTCCTCTACGCCGGAACGGTCAAAGCGCTGGACCCGGGCGCTCTGGCGGCCTCGATCCGTACCTACGAGCTTAACCTGCCGGAGTGGTTCGTGACCCTCGCAGCCCACGCGCTCCCCTGGCTGGAGGTGCTCTTCGGTTTCTACCTGCTCGTCGGGCTCTTTACCCGCTTCGCCGCCGCGGCGGTGAGCGGGATGATGGCGATCTTCATCCTGGCCCTCCTTCAGGGCGCAATCCGGGGGCTGGAGATAGATTGCGGCTGCTTCGGCGCCACGGCGGACGGAGAACCGTCCAACCTCTGGCTGAGCTTCCTGCGGGACGTGGGCCTGCTCGCACTCGGCCTGCACCTGGTCTACGCCTCGGCCGGACGCTTCAGCCTCGACGCCCTGCTCTCGCGTCTGCGCACCTCCTGAGACCCGGCGCGCCTTGCCCGCCGCCTCCCGGGGGGTGCACACTACTACTACTACTTGCACCATGCCGGATCGCGCTCAGAAGGTTTCGCCGGCAGCCCGGCTCTTCCTGACCGCGCTGGCGGCGTTCTCCGGGGGCTTCCTCCTGCTCTCGGTGGTCCCGCTCTACGCGGCGCGGCCGGACGGCGGGGGTCCGGCCGCCGGGTTGGCGACCGGGGCCTTCATGCTCTCGACGGTCTCCGCCCAGCTGGCGATGCCCTGGCTGCTCCCCCGGACCGGATACCGGACGGCGATGGCCCTGGGACTCATCTTTCTCGGGCTGCCGGCCTTCCTCTACCTCTGGACGCAGAGCCTGGCGTCGCTGCTGGCGGTGACGCTCGTACGGGGCCTCGGGTTCGGCATCGTTACGGTCGTCGGCAGCGCGGCAGTCGCAGATCTCTTCCCGGCCGGGCGCCGCGGGGAGGGTATCGGCCTCTACGGCATAGCTGTCGGCCTGCCCGCGCTCTTCTGCCTGCCGCTCGGGGTCTGGCTGGCCGGAGCGGCGGGCTTCGGTCCGGTCTTCCTGCTCGGTGCAGCAGCCCCCCTGCTGGGGCTCCTCGCCGCCGCCGGGATCTCGATCCGCACTCCAGAGGCGCGGACGGGGAACGGGCACGTCCTCCGTGGCATGGGGCGCAGAGCTCTCCTGCTGCCGACCGCGACGTTCACGAGCGTCACGATCGCGGCGGGCGTCGTGATCACGTTCTTGCCGCTCGCGGCTTCCGGGACCGGATCCGCGGCCGCGGGGCTGTTCTGTATGGGAGCAGCCTCGACCGCCGCGCGCTGGTGGGCCGGCCGCTTCGGGGACCGCCACGGACCGCAGAGGCTCCTGCTCCCCGGCCTTCTCGTAGCCTCGGCCGGGATGCTGATCCTGGCGCTGAGCGGAGCCTCCGCGACGGCGCTGGCAGGCGGGGCTCTGCTGTTCGGCGCGGGTTACGGCACGATGCAGAACGCTACGCTGGCGGTGATGTTCGATCGCGTCCCGCCCGGAGAGTACGGGCTGGCTAGCACCCTGTGGAACGTGGCCTTCGACGCCGGGACGGGGCTCGGCGCCGCATCGTTCGGCTTCATCGTCGAAGCGGCCGGCTTCGGCCCGGCGTTCGCTCTCTCGGCCGCGCTCATGATCCTCGCCACCGGCGCCGTCCGCCTCGACGCCCCTCACGGGCGAGCCGCCGGATCCCGGCGCTCGCCGGGCCGCTCCCAGTGATGGACGGCCCGGCGCACGTGCTCGGCCATGAGCCGCTCGGCCTCGCCCGGACGCCCCTCCGCCACCGCCGCCAGGATCTCCCGGTGCTCCGCAACGTCCTCGGCCTGCCAGTTGGAGACCGCATAGCGCTGCGAAAGCAGCCGCCGCCCCACCTCGACCAGCCACAGCGACTCCAGCACCCGCACCAGCTCCTCGTTGCCGGTGGCCCGCGCGAGCGCAACGTGGAAGTCCCGGCTGGCATCGTGAGCCTCCACCCCACTGCGAGCCCGCTCCTCACGCGCTATCGAAGCCTCCATGCGCTCGATGTCGCCCCTTCCCCGCCGCTCGGCTGCTAGCCTCGCTATGCCCGGCTCCAGCAGCGCCCGCACCTCCAGACGCCGCAAAACCCCCTCAAGCCCAAAGTCCGCAACCCTGAAACCCCGGTTCGAAAGGGGATCCACAAGCCCCTCGCCCGCAAGCCGCCGCAGAGCCTCCCGCACCGGCGTGCGCGAGATCCCGAACCGCTCAGCGAGCTCGATCTGCCCGAGGCGCGCCCCCGGCGCCAACTCGCCACTCAAGACCAGATCCCGGATCCGCCGGTATGCAAGATCCACCACCGAATCGACCCGGATCGGATCCGACGCCCTTCGAGATCGAGAATCGCTCACAAACCTATCTTAAGCTCCCTGGATACATTATTCAACGACACCACTTGACAGAGCACAGTCCAATGGATAATGTATCCATTTCAGAGATCTGGTACTGACATGGGGTGTATGTTATGGGTATGAGCATTTCCGAGCTCGTCGGCCGGGGGCGGGTAGTACGGGTTTTACATGCGGGTGCGCCGGCGTGGGGGTGGCGGGTGGGGGATGAGATCCTGCTGGACAGCGGGGAGAGCATCCCGGAGGTTGAGGCGCGGTATCTGGCTCCGGCGGAGCCCACGAAGATCATCGCGGTACACCTCACTTACCGGAGCCGGGTTGAGGAGTACGGGGCACGCATCCCGCCCGAGCCCTCTTACTTCCTGAAGCCGCCTTCGGCGCTCAACGGGCACCGGGGGGTGGTGCGGCGGCCGGCGGGGACGCGTTTCCTCAACTACGAGGGGGAGCTCGCGGTCATCGTCGGGCGGCGGATGAAGGGCGTGGGGGTCGAGGAGGCGCTCTCGTACGTGGCGGGCTACACCTGCGCCAACGACGTCGGGCTGCACGACTTCCGGCACGCCGACCGGGGTTCGATGCTGCGGGTAAAGGGGCAGGACGGGTTCCTGCCGCTCGGGCCGGAGGTGGTACCGGCGAGCGGGTTCGACCCCGAGGACTTCGTGCTGCGCACCTACCTCAACGGCGAGGTCGTGCAGGAGGGAGGGGCTGGGGATCTGCTCTTCGGCGTCGCCTACCAGCTCGCGGATCTGTGCCGCTTCATCACCCTCGAGCCCGGCGACGTGGTCCTCACCGGGACGCCCGCCAACTCCCGGCCCATGCAGCCTGGGGATGTGGTGGAGGTAGAGATAGAGGGCATAGGCCGCCTCTCGAACACCGTCGAGGAGTGGGAGGCAGACCTCTCCGGGCCCGGCGAGCGGCCCGAGGTCTCCGCCAGCACGCTGCATGTTGCGCTCGCCATTCCGGAGGAGGAGGCGGAGAGCAGGGTGGAAGAGGGGGTCGTATGAAGGAGGAGATCAAGCCCGCGCTCATCCGGCAGCACGGACCCTCGTCTCCGCCCGCTCTGCTGGCCGACTGGCTGCGGGAGAGGGGGATGGAGTACGAGGTCAGCCGCTCCTGGCTCGGGGAGCGGGTGCCGGATCCCCGGCGGTACTCATTCGTCGCCTCGCTCGGTTCCAGGTTCAGTCCGCGCGATGCGCACGAGCCCGCCGTAGCTGCCGAACTGGAGCTGATCGAACACGCGGTGGAGCAGGGAGTCCCGGTGCTCGGGCTCTGCTTCGGGGGGCAGGTGCTCTCCGCCGTGCTCGGCGGGCGCACGGAGCCGCTGCCGCATCCCGAGCTCGGCTGGCATGAGATAGAGACCCGCGATCCGGAGTCGGTTCCGCCCGGGCCGTGGCTGGAGTGGCACTTCGAAGGGTTCACAGTGCCGGCCGGTGCCACCTTGCTGGCTCGCACGGAGCGTTCCGCGCAGGCGTTCAGGTACGGGCCGCACCTCGGCATACAGTTCCACCCGGAGAGCACGGTGGAGGTGGTGGCGCAGTGGGCCCGCAAAGACCGGGAGTCCGGACGGCTAGGCCGCTTCGGGATAGAGGACGGGTCGGGACTGCTCGCCGCTCCGCCCGGACAGCGGGAGGCGGCCAGGAAGGCGGCCTTCCGTCTCTTCGACGCGTTTCTGGAGCACATCCGGGAGGGTGGTGCAGGAGAGCCGGCAGATGAGACCGGCGGGAAGGAGAGAAGATGATCAGGCAGGAGAATCCGGCAGTGCTGCCTCCGGAGCTGGAGGACCCCTCCGTCACGTCGGTGCGGGTGCTGTATGCCGACCTGCACGGCGTGGCGCGCGGCAAGGACGTGCCCATCAGGGAGTTCAGGCATGCCGTGGAGCACGGGCTCGCGTTCTGCTCGGCGATCATGGGCACCGACCTGCGGCACACCCCCGTGGTGGGCGGCGAGGAGGGCTACCCCGACCTCGTGGCCTGCCCCGACCTCTCGACGATGACGCTCGTGCCCTGGGAGCCGGGGGTGGCGTGCTGCCTTGCGGACCTGCGCCCGGCCGGGGACCACGCGCCGCCCGCCGACCCGAGGGGCGCGGTGCGCCGGGCGGTCGCGGCCTTCGAGGAGGTGGGGCTCTCGCCTGTGGTGGGGCCCGAGCTCGAGTTCTTCCTGTGCGAGCGCGAGGCGGCGGGAGGGGTGCGCCGCTACGTGGACAACCTCAGCATGGTCTACACCGTGGGGCCACAGGCCGACCCGCGGGGGATAGTGCGCGAGATCGCCGAGATGCTCTCCGGGATGGGCCTCGGGGCCTTCGCCGCAAACCACGAGTTCATGAACTCGCAGTACGAGATAAACCTGCACCACGCCCCCGCGCTCACCGCCGCCGACCGGGCCTTCCGCCTCAAGTGCGCGGTCAAGGACGTGGCCGCGATGCGGGGGCTTGTCGCCACGTTCATGGGCAAGCCGTTCAACGACCAGGGGGGATCTGGCTTCCACATCCACTTCTCGCTCGAGCGCGACGGGGCGAACGCCTTCGCCGGGGGCGCGGACGGCGTCTCCGACCTCCTGCGCCACTTCGTGGCGGGCGTGCTCGCCCACGCCTCCGGGCTCATGGCGTTCCTCAACCCCACGATAAACGCCTACAGGCGCCTGGTGCCCGACTCGCTCGCCCCGACCCACGCCAACTGGGGCTGGGACAACCGCACCGCGTTCGTCCGCATCCCGCCCGAGCGGGGCGGGGCCACGCGGGTCGAGGTGCGGGTGGGGGACGGGAGCGCGAACCCGTATCTCGCGACCGCGGCGACCCTTTTTGCCGGGCTGCACGGGGTGCGCGAGCGGCTGCCGCTCGGCCCGCCGGTCGGGGGCGACGCCTACACCCTCGCCGGGGAGAAGGCGGGGCCGCCGCTCCCGGCCACGCTCGACGAGGCGCTGGACGCGCTGGAGGCCGACCAGGTGCTGCGTGAGGCGATGGGGCCGCAGATAGTGGACACCTTCCTCGCGCTCAAGAGGTACGAGATCGAGCGCCACCGCACCTGGGTCTCCGACTGGGAGATCTCCGAGTATTTGCACCACCTTTAGGAGGAGGGAGATGACGAGAGTAGTCGAGACGGTTCCGCTGGAGGAGATAGACCTCTCGGACCCCGACGCCTTCGTCGAGCGGGTGCCCCACGAGTGGTTCCGGACGCTGCGCCGGGAGGCGCCCGTCTTCTTTAACCCCGAGCCCGACGGCCCCGGCTTCTGGGTCATAAGCCGCTACGAGGACATCCGGGAGGTGCACCGCCGCTGGGAGATCTACTCCTCCGAGATCGGTGGGACCTCGCTTGAGGATCTGGAGCCCGACCAGATCGAGGCGCGCAAGTCCATGATAGACCTCGACCCGCCGCGCCACGACGAGATCCGGCGCCTCATCAGGGGGCGCTTCTCCCCGCGGTCGGTGAAGGAGTGGGAGGACCAGGTGCGCCGGGTCGCCCGCGAGGTGATCGAGGCCGCCCTCCCCAAGGGCGAGTTCGACTTCGTGCGCGAGATCTCCTCGGAGATCCCGATGCGGATCTTTGCGGACATCCTGGGCGTCCCGCAGGAGGAGCGGCGCTACATCATCGAGATCGGGGACCACCTGCTCGGCAACCAGGACCCGGAGTTCGCCCGGCCCCCGGAGAAGCCAGAGCACCGGCTCCTTCCGTTCTCGAGCCCGGCCGCGCTGGAGCTCTTCAGGATCGGGCGGGCGCTCGCCGCGGAGCGCCGCAAGAACCCCAGGGACGACATCATCACCCAGATGGCCTTCGGCGGGCTCACCCAGCGCGAGTTCGACGTGAACTTCGTGCTGCTCGCCACCGCCGGGAACGAGACCACCCGCCACACCATCACCCACGGCCTCCTGGCCCTCATCGAGAACCCCGACCAGCTCGAGAGGCTCCGCCGCGACCCCTCCCTCTACCCGTCGGCGGCCGAGGAGATGCTCCGCTGGGCGACCCCGGTGCACCACTTCCGGCGCACCACCACCCGGGAGACGGAGCTGGCCGGGACGAAGATACCGGCCGGGGCGAAGGTGACGACCTGGTTCACCTCCGGCAACCGGGACGAGACGGTCTTCGAGAAGGCGGACGTCTTTGACGTCGGCCGGGAGCCGAGCCGGCACCGGGGGCACATGACCTTCGGCCCCGGCGGCAAGCACTTCTGCCTCGGGGCGCACCTCGCCCGGATGGAGGTGCGGGTGACGTTCGAGGAGCTCATCCCGCGCCTCAAGGCCGTCGAGCTCGCGGGGCCGGTGGACCGCCTGCGATCCAACTTCTTCAACGGCATAAAGCGGATGCCCGTCAGGGTGGAGGCGGTGTGATCTCGCTGCGCCGGATAGACCACGTGAGCCTCCGGGTCCGCGACGTCGAGGAGGCCGCCCGCCGCTGGGCTCTCCAGTTCGGCCTCGCCGTACGCGAGAAGGACGGGCGCCGCGCCCGCCTCGCCTGCGACGACGAGCCCTTCTCGCTGGAGCTCCTCGCCGCTGAGGGTCCCGGCGTCGAGCACGTCGCCTACGAGCTGCGGCGCTCCTGCACCCTCGACGACGCCCGGCGGCACTTCGAGGACCTCGGCGTGCCGTACGAGGAGCACGCCGGCGGCCTGCGCGTCGCCGACCCGGAGGGCAACCGCGTGCTGGTGCTCCCCTACCGGGAGCCCCGGGAGAGGTGGGTTTCGCACGCCCGGGCGGCCACCGACCAGGTCGTCGGCCACCCGCGCAAGCTCGGGCACGTCAACTTCCTCACCGGGGCGCTCGCCGAGGGCGTCGGGTTCTACACCCGGGTTCTCGGCATGCGGATCACCGACCGGCTCGGCGACGGGGGGGTGTGGTTCCACATAAGCAGCGACCACCACGTCATGGCGCTCGTGGACAAGGGCTACCCCCACTTCCACCACCTCGCCTTCGACGTGGTCGACATCGGTCAGATGCGGGCCGCCCTCGACCACCTCGGGCGGCACGGGCGCTGGCTCGGGTGGGGACCGGTGCGCCACGGCATCGGCGGCAACATCGCCTCCTACGTTCGCATCGTCGAGGAGGAGTGCTTCGTCGAGCTCTACTGCGACATGGAGCAGCTCGAGCCCGACCACGAGGCGCGCCGCTGGCCCGACAACCGCTTCTCCTCCAACACCTGGGGCCCCCTGCCGCCCCGCTCCTACTTCCGCTTCGACGAGGCGGCCGTCGCCTCCGAGCGCGAGAGCCTGGAGATGCTAGGTCACCCGCTACCCGAGGAGGTCTCCAGTTGAGCCTGAAGGGTTACACCGTCCCGCGCACCAGCACCGGGAAGGCGAGCCTCGTCCCGCCGCCGCCGTGGCACTACGTCGGCGACTTCCTCGTCGTGGACTACTGGGCCGACCCCGACGCGGTGCGCGCCGTCCTGCCCGAGGGGCTGGACCCCCACCCCGACCCCGGAAGGTGCGCCGCGGTCTTCGCCGACTGGCAGTCGTGCTCCGAGGGCGGGGAGGAGATCCTTGACCCCATCCGCTCCCACTACCGCGAGTTCTTTATCGTGGTCAACGCCCTCTTCGAGGGCGAGGAGGTGACCACCTGCCCGTTTATCTGGGTGGACCAGGACTTCGCGCTCGCGCGGGGCTGGATCCAGGGCTTCCCCAAGAAACTTGGCTCGATCTGGATGACCCGCACCTTCGGCCTCGACGTCCCCGCAGACCCCGGCCTAAAGCCCGGGGGGCGCCACGGCGCGACCTGCTCCGCCCGCGGGCGCCAGATAGCCGAGATGACCCTCACCATCGAGGGCGAGAGCGCCGAAGGGCCGCGCCACAACGCCCCGCCCATAATCAACGTGCGCCACTTCCCGCGCCTGGCCGCCGGCCGCCACGGCGACCCGCAGGTGCACGAGCTGGTGCGCGCCGTGAGCCGCGACCGGGCCATCTCCAGGGTCTTCGCCGGGCCGGCCACCCTCGCCCTGCACCCGGCTCCCGGCGAGGAGCACGACTCTCTGGCCCCCGTGAGGATAGACCGCGGCTACCGCTTCACCTTCGGCTACACCGTGGACGACCTGAAGACCGTGAAGGAGCTCGCATGAGAGCGGCCGCCGGGCGCATCCGGGTGGCGGGCGTGGAGGTCTCCCCCGACCACTACATCGGCGGAGAGCGGGTCGCAAGCCGGGAGCGCTTCGAGGACATCTCCCCGATCACGAACGAGGTCATCGCCGAAATCTCGCGCGGCGGGGAGGCCGAGGTGGACGCGGCGGTGCGCGCCGCCTGCGACGCCTTCCCGGAGTGGGCCGCTTTGGGCCCCGCCGGCCGCGCCCCCTACCTGCACCGCCTCGCCGACCTCATAGACGCCAACGTCGAGAGGCTCGCCGCGGTCGAGTGCATGGACATGGCGATGCTCCTGCGCTCCCTGCGGGCGCGCGTGATCCCGCGCGGGGCCCGCAACTACCGGGCCTACGCCGACCTCGCCGCCTCTTACGAGGAGCGCGACTGGCGCTCGCAGGGTACCTGGAACCGGGTGCAGCGGATGCCCGCCGGGCCGGCGGCGGTCATCACGCCCTGGAACGCCCCGTTCATGCTCTCTACCTGGAAGACCGCTCCGGCCTTGGCCGCCGGCTGCACGGTCGTCCTCAAGCCCGCCGAGTGGTCGCCGCTCTCCTGCTCGCTGCTCGCCGACCTCTTCGAGGAGGCCGGCTTCCCGCCCGGCGTCTTCAACGTCGTGCAGGGGCTCGGGGAGGAGGCCGGGGCGGCGCTCGTGGCGCACCCCCTGGTGCGCCGCGTCTCCTTTACCGGCTCGCCGGAGACGGGGCGCCTGATCGGGGTGGCCGCCGCGAAAAACCTCGTGCCCTTTACCGCCGAGCTCGGCGGCAAGGGGCCGCTCATCGTCTTCGAGGACGCAGACCTCGACGCCGCCGCCCGCAAGGCCGCCGGCCAGTACGACGACGCCGGGCAGGTCTGCCTCGCCGGGACGCGCCTGCTCGTGCAGGAGTCCGTGGCCGGGGAGTTCCTCCGGCTCTTCCACCGCCACGCCGACGATCACGTCCTCGGCGACCCGCGCGACGAGCGCACCACCGTCTCGCCCCTCATCCACCCCGACCACCTCAGGCGCGTCGAGGGCTTCGTCGAGCGCGCCCGCGAGGAGGGGCACAAAGTGCTGCGCGGCGGGCGGCGCTCGCCCGCGGGCCCGCTCTTCTACCAGCCCACCCTCATCGAGCCGCGCTCCAACGACGCCGAGATCGTCCAGCGCGAGGTCTTCGGGCCCGTGCTCACCTTCCAGACCTTCGCCGACGAGGAGGAGGCCGTCGCTCTGGCCAACTCCACCGAGTACGGTCTCTCCGGGATAATCTACACCTCCTCGATGGGGCGCGCGGACCGCGTCGGGAGGGCTGTGCGCGCGGGCGTGGTGTGGGTCAACACCTTCCTGGTGCGCGACCTGACCGCCCCCTTCGGCGGGATGGGCATCTCCGGCATCGGGCGCGAGGGCGGTGACTACGCGCTGGACTTCTACTCCGACCTGAAGACCCTCCAGATCCTGGAGGGCAGCGTGAGATGAAAGACCGGCTGCCCCGGCCGCCGTAGGGCATCTCTAGGGCCAGGCTTGAAACTCACCGGGGGAAGAGAGGAGTGAGCATGAATCAGGGGGAAACGCCCGTCCGCGGGGGAAGTTCGGGAGAGGGACGGGAGCATCTGCACCGGGGCGCCATGGGCGTCTCCGACATCGTCTTCTTCATCGTCGCCGCCGCGGCTCCGCTCACCGCCGTTGCAGGGGGACAGGCGGTAGCCTATCTGGTGACCGGGAACCAGGGGCTTCCCGCCGTCTTCCTGTTCTACGGGATCGTGCTCGCGCTCTTCGCGACCGGCTACGCGACCATGAGCCACTACGTGACCGGGGCCGGGGCCTTCTATGCCTACGTCGCCCGGGGGCTCGGCAGGGCTGCCGGGCTGGGGACCGCCTTCATAGCCCTCGTCGCATACAATGCCATGCAGATCGGGATCTATGGCCTCTACGGCGTGGCGCTCACCGGCTACCTCAACCTCAAGCTCGGCACCAGCATCGACTGGTGGGTGGTGGTGCTGCTGACGATCGGGATAATCGGGGTTTTGGGGGTGCTTCAGATCGACCTCAACGCCAAGGTTCTGGGCGTGGTGCTCGCCGCCGAGGTCTTCGTGGTCGTCCTGTTCGACTTGGCCATTCTCACCGATCCGGGCCCGCAGGGGCTTACCTGGTCCCAGTTTCTCCCCACCACCGCGTTGGAGGGTGGAACTCTGGGCGCGGCTCTGGTGTTCGGCATCGCCTCGTTCGTCGGCTTCGAGTCGGCGGCTCTCTACAGTGAGGAGGCACGGGACCCGCGCCGGACCGTTGCGCGGGCCACGTACATAGCCGTGGCCCTCGTCGCCATCTTCTACGCGGTCTCCAGCTGGCTCCTCGCCGTGGCGGCCGGTCCGGCGACGATCACGTCCCCGGAGCGGCTGGCCGCTGAGGGGTACACGACGGCTGGGGCGCCGGATCCCACGACCGTGCTGTTCATCGCCGGGGCCGAGAGGCTCGGCGCGTGGTTTGCGGACGTGGGCGGGCTCTTCTTCGCCACGAGCCTGTTCGCCGCCCTGCTCTCCTTCCACAACGCGGTAGCCCGGTATATCTTCGCCCTCGGCCGTGAGCGGGTTCTGCCCGCCTTCCTGAGCCGGGTGAACCCCCGCACGGAGGCTCCATACGCGGCCTCTCTGACGCAGACCGCTCTGGCCCTGGCTATCGTGGCGGTCTTCGCCGTCCTCGGTCTGGACCCGGTGCTCACCCTCTTCACGTGGCTCACGAACACGGGGGCGCTGGGGGTGGTGGCTCTGCTGAGCCTGCTCTCGTTCTCGGTCGTCGCCTTCTTCCTGAGTGACGGCCGCGGCGAGAGCCGCGCGAAGCGCCTGATCGCCCCCCTGCTGGCGGGCGCGGTGCTGATCGTCGTCCTGGTGCTCGTCGTGCTGAACTTCAACGTGCTGCTGACGGGGGATCCGGCCGCGCCGCTGGACCCGCTGGCCGTCGTCCTGCCCGCCGTGGTGCTCGGAGCGGGCTTCGTCGGCCTTCTGACGGCGCTCTTCCTGCGTTCCCGGAGCCCGGCGGTCTACGCCGGTATCGGCGAAGGGGGACCCGCCTACCGGGCGGAGGAGCGGACTCCGGGGGTAGAGAGCCCGCCCGTCCCGGAGGAGCAGAGATGACCCTGCTGCCTAATGACGATCGAGCTTGCGGGCCACCTCGCTGACGCCGATGCGGTAGCAGATCGAACGCCCGTGCGGGCAGGTGGCGGGCAGGCGGCTGGTGAGCCAGTCCCGGATCAAGGCCTCCATCTCGGGCTGCGAGAGCCGGTCGCCCAGCTTCACCGCCGAGTGGCAGGCGATGGTGGCCAGGATCTTCTCCTCCCGCCGGTGGCCCGGCTCGGTGCCCGAGAGCGCCGAGACGGCCTCCTTGAACGCCCCGGCCACGTCCCGGTCGGCCAGGGTCGAGATCACGCCCGTTATCCGGTACGAACGCGGCCCGAACGGCTCCACCTCGAAGCCGTAGACACCGAGCTCGTCCAGGTGCTCGGCGGCCAGTTCGGCCTCTGAGGGTGAGAGCTCGACCACCTCCGGGGTGAGGAGGCTCTGGATGCCCGCGGGCTCCTCGGCGGCGGTGAGGCGGTCGAGAATGGCGCGCTCGTGGGCTACGTGCTGGTCTACTATCCACAGCGCTCCCGGCTCCTCGACGAGGATGTACCCGGCGGCGAGCTGGCCGATCACGCGCAGCTCCTCCAGCTTCGGCAGCGCTCCGCGCTCGGGCAGCTCCGGCTGTGCCTCTCCGCGGGCCGGCGGCGAGATCTCGGAGAGCCTCTCCCGCACCTCCCGCAGGTCGCGGTGCGGCCGGGCCGGGTACGGGTCGCGGCTCTCGGCCACCCGGGGCGGAGTCCACCGGCTCTGGTCGGTAAGCCGGTCCTGGGTGAAGCTCGGCTCCGGGGAGCGCGGCGCGGCGCGCGGCGGGCTCGGGGTCCACTCTATGGCGCTGCGCACCGCGGCCGAGATCGCCGAGCGCGCGGCCCGCTCGTCCGAGAAGCGCACGAGCTGCTTGGTGGGGTGTACGTTCACGTCCACCCGGCGCGGGTCCACCTCGATGTGCAGCACCACCGGCGGGTACCGGCCGGCCGGGACTGTGGCCCGGTAAGCGTCGTCCAGGCCCCGGAAGAGACTCTCGCTGCGGACCCACCGGCGGTTCACGGCGACCGTCTGGGCACCGCGGCCGCTCTCGGTCAGGCTCGGCAGCGCAGCGTAGCCCGCGATCCTGAACGCTCCCGTCTCGTACTCCACCGGCCGCAGCGCCCGCGCCTTGGACGCCCCGATGAGCTGGGCCAGCCGCTCCCGCAGACCGCCGGCCGCCGGAAGCGAGAGGTAATCCCGCCCCTGCTCGGTCAGCCGGAAGGCCACCTGCGGGTAGGCGAGCGCTATGTGGTGCATCACGTCCAGGATCGCGGCTCGCTCCGGCCGGGTGCCCTTCAGGAACGCCCGCCGCGCCGGGACGTTGTAGAAGATGCGGTCCACCAGCACGGTCGTGCCCTTCGGGTGGGCGGTGGGGGAGACCTCGGCCTCCGCGCCGCCCTCGACCACCACCTTCGTCCCGGCTCCGCTCCCGGTGGAGGTCAGGAGCTGGAAGCTGCTGACGCTGGCTATGGAGGGCAGGGCCTCGCCCCGGAACCCCAGAGTAGTTACCGCCTCTATGTCCTCCACGGAGCGGATCTTGCTCGTCGCATGGCGCTGCACGCTGAGCTTCGCGTCCTCAGGGCCCATCCCGGAGCCGTCGTCCCGCACGAGGATGCGGGAGGTCCCTCCGGCCGCAAGCTCTATCTCGACGCGCCCGGCCCCGGCGTCCAGGGCGTTCTCGACCAGCTCCTTGACTACCGAAGCCGGCCGGTCCACCACCTCCCCGGCGGCGACCTGCTGCGCTATCTGAGGTTCCAGGACGTGTATCTTCATCTGGGGGAAGATTGTACACGCTGGCGGAGCCGTTACTACAGCGGTTAGCCGGTGAGCGCTCCGTGGGCCGCTCCGAGCCCCGCCCGCCGCACGGCCTCGGGGTCTTCCTCCGGGAAGCGGATCACCGCCGCCTGCAGCGCCGCCAGCGCGCACCCCGCCCGCACCCGGCCCTCGCAGTCGGACTCCTCCCCGGCGAGGAGCCGCATGAGCCGGTCGTTGAGCTCCACGGCCCGCTCCCCGATCCCCGGCCGCCCCAGCACCGTCGGGTCGCCGCCCAGGAGCGCCACCAGCTCCCGGTCTTCGAGGATCAGGTCGAAGTACTCCTCCAACAACGCTTGCCGGTCGGCCGAGCCGGCAGCCTCGTGTCTCTCCAGGAACTCCTCCACCCTCCCGAACAGCGGCTCGGCCATGGCGCGCAGGATGTCGTCCTTGGCCCGGAAGTGGTGGTAGACGTTTGCCTTGCTCGTGCCGATCTCCTCGGCGATCATGCGCGTCGGAGTATCGCTGTAGCCCCGCTGCCGGAAGAGCCGGAGCGCGACCTCCAGGATCTCCTCCCTGCGCGAATTCTTCTCCCGAAACTCCAGAGGCTCGGCCAACCCTGCTCCTTCTCTCACCGGGACACCGTTTCTCCGCTGGCCGGCACCTTCTACCGGCCGCCCGGCTAATTTTATCCGATTCGACCTTGACAAAGAGATCAAACATGGCAAACTGACCGTGCGATCGGTACTGACCGTTTGCCCGGTAAACGACGGAGAAGAGGAGGAGTCGATAATGGGCAGGTTGTTTGGTCGCTCTTCGGAGGACGCGCGACTGGTTTTGGGTTTCGACGCCGGGTGCATGACCTGCAGCGAGCTGGCGAAGAGCATCGAGGACGCGGTAGGCGAGAGGCTGGAGGTCCGCAGCCTGCACGACCCGCAGGTGCACCGCTGGCGCGAGGAGGCTCTGGGCGAGGATGCTCTTTGGGCTCCGACGCTGATCGAGGTTGGAGGTGAAGAGGTCAAGGCTTGGACCGGGATGCGCATGGGGGTTCGTCTGAGCCGGGCGTTGGGACCGAAGGACACCTGGCGGGTGATGCAGGTTTTGGGCGAGATGAACTCTGGAGTCATAGCAGATGCAACAGCTATGGGTGGTAGGAGTCTTAGCCGGGCGCAGTTCATAAAGGGTGTGGGTGGCATGGCACTAGCCATGTCCGTATTGTCGGGCGCTGGAAGGCTTACTTCCACGGCCGACGCCGCAGAGGGAGTAGGAATCTCCCATGGTAGCCCGGCACAGCAGAGGAGAGCGAAACAGATAGTCCGTTCTTCGCAGGAGTTCAGGCGTCTGGCCGCTGCGCATCGGCAAGCTCTGATACAGATGGATGGTAGTGTTCGGAGTGGTCGATTTCGGTTTGACTGGGCCGATGTCGCATTCGCAGACGACATGACTTTCGCAGTAGTTACGGTGCCGGCTGTAAACGAGGCAAGATCCGTAGTCGCCACGTTTCTTATTGATCTGCAGAATAGCGAGGTTTCCTACTACTATCATGTGGTCAGTACGTCCGTCGTTCAGGACAAGAAGAGGCTAACCACTTACTTGGGCAACCAGAATCAGGCCGACTCTCACATACTCCTCGATAGCGACTACGTCGTTGATGCTGACGGGCGCAGACTCAGTAGCGAGCAATTCGTAAGGGAAAACGAGGAGCCAGAATTCACCATTCAGTCGAATCTTTACTGTGTCGACTGCCCCCAAGCTGCTTGCACGCCTTGTCGCAGGCAATACTATGATATATGTCTGTTCGTGGTTCGGAGAGGCGGATGTGGTGCTTTCGGTCTCGTTGTGGGCGGAATTGTTGGACGAGCAGTAGTAAGAGCTGTTTGTAGTTCGATCGCCGGTAGAGCCGTACGGGGGTGCAGAGGAGGATGCGCAGCGTACGCCAACAGCACTTGCGCGCGTAGAGGATAGCGCAGACAGAAGCGAACTACCCGGATGTCGGAGAATGCTGAGTTTCCTGGCACTTTTGAGCGGAGTTTTTGTGGGAGGTGGCTTGGTATACCTCGCCACCTCTTCGCAAAGGTGGGGTAGATCCGTGGCGGCTGTTTTGGGTGTGCTTTGGATTATCTTGGTACTCGGGTCCGTATTGGTGGTAGCCGAGCCTGTCACCGGCTTCCTGTCTCTGATCGTGAGCGAAGAAAACCTGCTCGGGAGCTTCTTGGGAGGGTTCATGTTGGGGGTCGGAGGAGTAATACTTGACAAACTAGCCGAGCAGTATCTGGGCTTCTCAGGCTTGTCTTTGAGTGAAGTCTATCGAAGTAGGAAGGAAGCCGGACGCGGCGTACTCATAGTTGCTGCGATTGCGGTAGGTTTGATAACAGCGGTGGCTGTTATTTTCGGGTTGTTAGCGGTCGTCGTACATACTGTTGCTTACTTCTCCGCTTGACAAGCCTTGTCAAGGTTTTCGGTGATCCTGGGGGCTTGGCTCCTGCTCATGCTCCGGCGGAGAAGATACACGAAGGTGCCGGAACGCAAGGAGACTATCGTCGCGGACGGTGAAGAGAGGCTCCGTTCCACAGGATGGTACCGACAGAGAAGCCGGGAGGTTCGGGAGGAGATCAGGAGCGAGTACCGGCCCCGGATAGATAGGTCGGGGCTGGTCAAGGGGTTGTGGCTGGAGGTCAGGATGTGGTGGGAGATCCTGAAGGGTACAGACCTCTACTACGTCGCCGAGCAGGCCCGATCCAGGGCCTCCTTCAAGCGGCGCTAACCAGAGCCAGGGAGGAGTATATGGAGGCCGGAGCACAAAGGTCCAGCAATGAGTTCGACCTTTCCGTGCCGTTGCGGAGCTTCTTGACGACCGCCTGGAAGGTGATGACAAAACCGAATGCGTTTTTCCGTGGCGTCGGCAGGGATAGCGACATCAGGGCACCATTCACGTTCGGGCTTGCATGCGTCCTGGTCTACTTCTTGTTGTCTGCGGCAACCGGTGTCCCGGTTCTAGACGGAGCGGTGACCCAGGCAATCGGGTTCGGTGACTTGCCAACGATAGCGGCCGTACTGTTCTTCGCCGTGATCCTGGCCCCCCTGTTTGTCGCGGTCTTGCTCTGCATAGCCGCTGGCTTCTACCACATCCTGGTCGCTATCGTTCTGAGGTCCCGCAATGTGGGGTTTGAGGTCACCTTCAGGATATACGCGTATTCCACCGCAGTACTGCTTCTGAGTTGGATCCCGGTAGTCGGGTACCTCGCCTACGCCTACGGATACTACTTGATCTTTGCGGGTGTCAGAAGACTTCACTCAGCGTCGCGAACGCAGGCGGCTATAGTCGCGCTCTTGCCGGCAGCAGCTTGGCTGCTGATACTCTTCCTGGCAGGCTCCTTCCGATAAGGCTTGGTGATCGGCCTCGCCGTCGGCACCACCGACTGGGGTGCTCTGCAGCTGGCAGGATGGTGGCAACTGTGGTGGACGGTTCCGCTGCTGGCGGGCTACGTCAGCCGCGTAATCCTCCTGCGGCGGTCTTCGAGGTAGGCCGTGGCAGGGAATAGCCGCTACCGCCGGGTACTGTCGGAGGCAGGGGTGGAAGATTAACCGGACAGTGGTCAAAAAACAACCACTGAACTTGTCTTTCTTGGCATCCTTCGCTCTCGGGTTTGAGTCGCGCGGACGAATGGGGGTGTTGCGGGGAAGGCGGCGACCTGACCTGTTACAATCTACTTCCATGTCGGAGCTTAGAGAGAGAACCGCCCGGGAGCGGGCCGGGGCCGAGGGAGATCAGGAAGAGAGCCTGCCGCTGGAGACGGTCCGGCAGGTCGTCGAGCTGCTCGTCGAGAGCGGGGTGGGGGAGATCACGGTCCGCCGGGGCGAGTTGGAGGTCAGCGTGAAGGCGAAGGGCGAGGCGGCTCCGGTGGTGCAGCCGGCCTTCCAGCGCTCTGAGGCTCCCGCGGCTCCGGAGACGCCCGACTCCGGGCCGGAGTGGGAGGGGTTGCACGTGGTCCGCTCCCCGATAGTGGGCACCTTCTACCGGGCCCCGGCGCCGGGCGAGGAGCCGTACGTGGAGGTCGGGGATAGGGTCTCTGCGGGCCAGACGCTGTGCATCGTAGAGGCGATGAAGCTGATGAACGAGATTCCCTCCGAGGTGGCCGGGGTGGTCCGGGAGATCCTGGTCGAGGACACCTCGGGGGTCCAGTACGACCAGCCGCTGTTCGTCATAGAGCCGGAGGAATGATAAACAAGGTTCTGGTAGCGAACCGGGGGGAGATCGCGCTCCGGGTAATCCGGACCTGCCGGGAGCTCGGGATACCGACCGTGGCCGTCTACTCCACTGCCGATGCGGACTCCATGCACCGCTTGCTGGCCGATGAGGCGGTGTGCATCGGCCCGCCGCCGGCGGTGAGAAGCTACCTGAACATCCCGGCCATCATCTCCGCCGCCGAGCTCACCGGGGCTGATGCGATCCACCCCGGCTACGGATTTCTGGCCGAGAACGCGCGGTTCGCCGAGATCTGCGAGCGCTGTGGCATAAAGTTTATCGGCCCGAGCTCGGAGGTCATCTCGAAGATGGGTGACAAAGCCGCTGCGCGCCGGATAGCCTGGGAGGCGGGTGTTCCCATCACGCCCGGCAGCGAGGGCGTCTGCTCGGACGCCGGTGAGGTGCGCCGGGTCGCCCGTGAGGTCGGCTACCCCATAGTGCTCAAGGCGAGCGCCGGCGGCGGGGGAAAGGGGATGCGCGTCGTACGCTCGGAGGAGGAGCTGGAGGCGGCTCTGACGGCGGCCCGGGCGGAGGCCGAAGCCGCCTTCGGGAGCGGTGCGGTCTACGTGGAGCGGTTCGTGGAGCGGTTGCGGCACGTGGAGGTGCAGGTGCTCGCCGACGCGCACGGGAACACGGTCGCCTTCCCGGAGCGCGATTGCTCTGTTCAGCGGCGCTATCAGAAGCTGATCGAGGAGTCTCCGGCGCCGGGTCTTGAGCCGGAGCTGCGCGGCCGGATGCAGGATGCCGCGGTGGCGCTGGCGGAGGAGATCGGCTACGAGGGTGCTGGGACCGTGGAGTTCGTGCTGGCCGACGGCGAGTTCTACTTCATGGAGATGAACACCCGTTTGCAGGTGGAGCACCCGGTCACGGAGATGGTGACCGGCGCGGATCTGGTGGCCGAGCAGATCCGGGTTGCGGCCGGGGAACGGCTGGGAGAGCACAACCTGGAGCCGGTGGGGCACGCGATGGAGTTCCGCATCAACGCCGAGGACCCGCGGCGCAACTTCCTCCCGCAGACCGGGCCGGTAGAGTTCTACAACCCGCCAGGCGGCCCCGGGGTGCGGGTGGACTCGCACCTGTACACAGGGTACACGATCACGCCGTACTACGATTCGCTGCTGGCCAAGCTCGTGGTGTGGGCCGAGGACCGGGCGGCGGTGGTCCGGCGCAGCCTGCGGGCGCTGGAGGAGTTCGCCTTCACCGGGGTGGAGACGACGATCCCTTTGCACATGGCTATTCTGGAGGATGAGGAGTTCGCTCGCGGCGGGGTCCCGACCGGTTTTCTCGCCGCCCGGAGCTTCCAGAGCTCAGAAGGCCGGCTGCGGCTCTCCGCAGCCGCGCGAGCGGCTTCCTGAGCTTCGTCCGGTCCTTTCCTCCGGGGGGCGGGGGGGAGTCCGGGTCTTCGCCCATCTCGTCCATGCGCCGGACCCACAGCTCTTGCACCAGCACCTGAATCGCGGCGACCAGCGGGACGGCCAGCAGGAGCCCCACGAGTCCGAAGAGCGTGCCCATGATCAGGATCGCGAAGAGGACCACCGCCGGGTGCAGGGCCACGGCCCGGCTCATCACCACCGGCTGGAGGATGTTCGACTCTATCTGCTGGATGGCGGTGTAGGCCACGATAACCCAGATGGCTGAGATCAGGTCCCCCGAGACCAGCGCCAGCAGCACCGGCGGGATGACCGAGATCACCGGCCCCACGAACGGGATGAAAGAGATGAGCCCGGAGAAGACCCCGAGCAACACCGCGAACTGGATCCCGATGATCGAGAGCGCGATAGCGGAGAAGATCCCGATGAATATCATGGCGGTGAGCTGGCCCAAAAACCACCGCTGGACGGTGCTGTAGGTTCTGGAGAGAACCTCGCGGACCCGGGGCCGCCAGCCGGCCGGGAAGAGGGAGACGAAGCCGTTGACGACCGGCATCGGGCTGATGGAGAGGTATATGGTGCCGATCGCGATCACGAGCGCCATGGAGATCACGGTCACCACGCTGACCCCGAGCCCCGCTGCGGCGGCCAGCGTGTCCATCGAGAGCAGGTTCTGAGCCTGGCTCATGAGCTCGTTCATGTTCAGCTCGAAGCCGACCTCCAGCCCGAAGCGGGTCTGAACGTCCTGAACGAAGTTCTGGGTCGCCGCCAGCAGGGCCGGGAACTCCTCTGCGAGCTGCTCGGCCTGCTCCCGGACGACGGGGGCTATGGAGACGCCCGTGATCCAGAACACGAGCGCCAGAGCGCCCAGGACTATCACGACTCCCAGTCCCCGGGGGACGCCCCTGCGGGCCATGTAGTTGACCGGGGCGCTCAGGATGATCGCGAAGAGGAGCGTCAGGAGCAGCGCCAGCACGATCCCCCGGATCTGGTAGATGAAGAGCGCGGAGAATAGGACGGCGAAGAACAGCGCCACCCCGACGTAGACCGCCCGGTAGATGGACCCGGCCTCGGGATCCTTCAAGCTCAAAGCTCCTCTCAAACAAAGCTCTGCGTGTGGTTAGAGTCTACCAGCTTCGCAACTTCTTCAGGAGTCCGCGGCCCGGTGCGGCGTGCTATCCTTCTGCGCTTAGAGAGCATACCCTGGAAAGGAGCGCGGGCTTATTTGAGCGGTGAGCGAGCACCCGGACTGGAGAGCGGGCCCGGTCTCACGCTGGGTGGGATGGCCCGCCCCGCCGGGATAGACTTCTTCGGCCCCAACTACCGCAGCGCGGCCCGCAAGCGCGACCGGAACATCTGCGTCTGGGTGGAGCGCTCCGGCGGGTGGCGGCCCGGGAGCGGGGCTTTGCGCCGGATCTCGCGCTGGCCGGTGATCCGCTCCCTGCTGTTCTGGGCGAACTTCCTGCTCCAGGTCCTGGGCTCCCTGAAGACTTTGCTCTCCTTCCTCGCCCTTCTGGCCGGAATGTTCGCCCTCCTGCGGATCCTGGAGTTCGGGGCCGCCGCCGGGGGAGCTCTTCCGGGCGGCGCGCTGGAGCTGCTGGCGACCTTCCCCATCCTGCCGCTGCTCCTCGTACTCTTCGCCGTGATGCGCCTGACCGCGCTCGGCCGCTACCACGGCGCCGAGCATAAGGCGGTGGCGGCCTACGAGCGGACCGGCACGGTGACGCTGGAGGAGGCCCGCAGGTCCAGCCGCATCCACCCCCGCTGCGGCACCAACATCCTGATCTACATCCTCGCCGCCTCGCTTATCGAGCCGTTCGTGAGCTGGTGGCCTTACGCCATCCTGCAGTTTCTGCTCATCTCCGAGGCATGGTTCGTCTTTGGGCAGACCCGCCCCTCGATAGCCGTCGGCAACTTCTTCCAGCGCTATTTCACCACCGCCGAGCCCCGGCTGGGGGAGCTGGAGGTCGCCGTGGAGTCGCTGAGGTTGCTGATCAGCGCCGAGCGCTACGGACGCGAGAGCGATTCCCCGATCCTGCTCGAGGCCCGCTACTGAGCCTTCGGGCGCGGGGAGACTTCAACCGGCCAGCACCCAGGTGTCTTTCATCTTGCCTCCGCTGGAGATGTTGGTGAGGCGCCTGCCGGGGGATGCGACCCGCGCCAGGGAGCCGGGCACTACCTCCACCGTGTCCCGGTCCGGAGCGAGCGCTATGACGCGGTAGTCCGCATACGAGTCGCGCAGCAGGAGCTCGTCGCCTTCGGCCGTGCAGATGACGTGGGTCGAGAAGTCCACCACCTCCTGAGCGATGAACTCCACCGGGTCGGCCTCCACCAGCCGCCGGAACCGCTCGATGTTCTCCCCGGACTCTTCCGGCCCGATCATGACCTCCTTGCCGCCGTAGCCGCCCCGGCTCTTGATCACGAGCTCCTCGAAGTGCTCCAGGACGTACTTCCTGTCTTTCGGGTCGGCGAGCGAGAGGGTCTTCGGGTTCTGCAGGATGGGCTCCTCCCCGAGGTAGGTGCGGATCATCTCCGGTATGAAGGCGTAGACGCCCTTGTCGTCCACCACCTCCGAATTGGGCGCGAACAGCACGTGCACCCTCCCCTCCACGTGGCACTCGATGAGCTCGGGCAGCTCCGCGTAGAGCCGGTCCTCGTCTACGCGCTCGTAGACCACGTCTATCCGGCGCCCGGTGGGCCTGTGCACCAGATACCCCTCGCCGTCGAAGCCGAGCTCGTGCGTCTCGGCCAGAATGGCGTCCATCTCCCGGGCGTAGATCTTGTGGTCCAGGTAGAACTGGTCCTCCGGGCCGCCGGAGACCACGGCGAGCACGGGCTCCGGAGCCCGGGAGGCCGCCCGCAGGCACTCCCCGAGCCGCTCCAGCCAGCCGTCGAGAGGGCGTACCGGAAGGCGCGAGTGCGACTCTGGGAAGACCACCCCAGCCGCCGTTCTGCGGCGCCGGGTCATCGGCGCCAGCCCCACGGGCATCTTGGCGTTCTCCTCGATGACCTGATACTCCCACCGGCCGTTCCGCTCGACCGCCACGATGTCGAAGGCCACCTGGCGTACCGGGACCTCCCCGAAGCGGTTCGGGGTGGTCGTGTCGTAGAGGATGCTGGACTCCAGGATCTCCTGCGGGACGACCTCTTCCTTTCCGGCCTCTAGCCGGCGCAGGAACTCGTTGATGGCGCGCATCCGCTGCTCCACGCCCCGCTCCAGCCGCTCCCAGTCTTCCGCCGGGACTATGCGCGGCACCCAGTCCGTGGGGTGCGTCCTGTCACCCTCCGGTATGCCGAGCTCGTGCTGCTCTCGAAGCAACAGCTCGTGCGCTCTCTCGGCCCTCTCCCGCCACCCGCAAGCGCCCATCCTCTCGAGCTCCTCCAGGACCGGGTGGTAGGGCGGGCGCGGGCTGCCTTCCGCGTCGAAGACCTCGTTCGGGGCCGGAAGTTTGCGCTCGAACCTCACGGGAGAGGAATTATACAGTCTCGCTGCGGGTATATGCCCTGAACCGGTGACCGGCGTGCTCGCCGTCCTCATCCTGCCCGCGGTCTTCGGCCCGCCGGGCGTGGTGGGCTGCGTCAAGAACTCGGGGTGGCAACCATGGTAGTTCTGCCGCTGCCCGTGGAGAGCGGCCCCGTTGGCGACTATACTGACCGGTGATGCGGAAGATCAGGCTCACACCCCCGGCGCAGAGAGGGGCGCGGGGCGCCCGCGCCCGGCTCTATATCCGCTGGATGCCGCACCTCGGAGCCGAGGCGGTAGCCCTCTACGAGCTGTTGCGCGTCCTCCCCGATGTGGGGCTGGACGCCCCGGAGCTGGAAGAGCTCGCCGAGCTGCTGAGATCTACCCCAGAGTCGGTGGAGCGCTCGCTCGAAGCGCTGAAGAACGCCGGTTTCGTGGCCGAGCGCGACGGCTGGCTGGAGGTCGCCGAACACCCGCCGGTGGCCGCCGGCGGCTCCGGAGATTCCGGCATCGAGGTCGTGCAGGCCGGGGCAGAGGGCGTCACGCCGGACGACTACTTCAGGTACATGGGCACCCTGCCCGCACCGCATATCCTGGAGTTCCTCAACGGCTACTGCGAGCGGGACGGCATGACGCCGGACGCCGTGCGGGAGGCGCTCAGGATCGCCAGCGAGCGCGACGCCCGGCGGGTCGGCTACGTGCGCTCCATTCTGGAGCGGTGGGTCGAGCGGGGCGTGAGGACCGTAGAGGACGTGCGGCGGTTCGAGGAGGACCGGCGGCTCAAGCTCGTTGCCGAGGGCGGGAAGGGGGTGAGCTATGGAGAGAATAGATCGGCTGCTGCCCGACGCAAGGAAGGCTATGAGTGGTTCTTCGGGGAGTAGGCGGGAGGCCCGGGCGCTGCGGCTCGACGACAACGTCTGCCCGCACTGCGGCCGGGAGCTGGAGTCTGAATGGGTGGAGTTCCCCCCCGCCCTGCAGAAGAAGTACGGCCGGCCGGGCGAGTGGTACGTGCATCCCTGCACCCCCGAGTGCGAGCGCAAGAACGAACGCAGGGAGTGGGAACTCGCCCGCCGGGAGGCCCGCATCAGGAGCCTGCTGAAGCGCAGCGGTCTCTCCGAGCGCCTGAAGCGCTGCACCCTCTCGAACTTCAACCGGTTCTCCAACACCGCGGCCACCCGGGCCTTTGAGAAGGTCACGGCGTACATAGACGGCTGGGAGGAGAACCGGGAAGCCGGCCGGGGACTCTACCTCTGCGGGGACGTGGGGACCGGCAAGACGCACCTCGCCGTCGCCGTGATGACCGAGCTGATCCGGCGCCGCCGGGTCCCCTCGCTCTTCGTGACCGTGCCCGAGCTCCTGGACAACCTGCGCCTGGCGTACAACGACCCGGGGCAGGACATAGACGAGTGGATGCACAGCGTCAAGAGCGCGGACCTGCTGGTGCTGGACGATCTGGGGAGCGAGAAGCCCACCCCGTGGGTGCAGGAGCGGCTCTTCGTGGTCATAGACCACCGGTACCGGGAGATGCTGCCCACGATCATCACCTCCAACATCGGGCCGCGGGACCTGGGAGACAAACTCGGCGCGCGCACGGCGAGCCGCATCGTCTCCATGTGCGAGGGCATAGAACTGGACGGACCGGACTACCGGGAAGTTTCGGCCCGGGGAGGACGCTAGGAAGAGGACGGAGAGATGCGCGACGAGTTCCTCATAACCCGCCAGGGCAAGCAGTACGTGTTGTTCGCGGGGCTTCTGGACGAGGCTCACAGCCGCGGGCTCTCGGGCATAGACACCGAGCTTCTGCAGGTCCCGGACGAGTCCAACGGCAACACCGCCATCGTCAAGGCCACCGTCACCATGGAGGACGGCCGCACCTTCTCCGGAATCGGGGACGCCAACCCCGAGAACGTCGCGCGCAATATCACGCCGCACATCATCCGCATGGCCGAAACGCGGGCGAAGGCGCGCGCTCTGCGGGACGCCGTGAACGTCGGCGCCACGGCGCTCGAGGAGCTCTCCGACGGGGACGACGCTCCGCCCGCGAGCTTCCCGCCGCCGCGAGGCCGGGAGAGCTCCCGGCCGGACGGGCGCAACCGCCCGGTACGGCCCGTGGAGGAGGCCAAGGATGAGAGGTCCTCCCGCCCCGCGGCGGCGCGTCCGAGCCAGATCAACCTCCTGCGCACGCTCGCGGTCGAGCTGCGCGGAGAGAACGGCGTCGAGCGGCTGGAGCAGAGGATCGGGAAGTCCCTGACCGAGCTCACTCGCGCCGAGGCCGACGAGTGGATCGACCGCCTCACCCCGGCGGATGAGGATCGCTAGCGGCCTGCGCCTGCTCTTCCCGGCCCTGCTCGCGGCGCTGCTCGTCGGCTGCGCGCAGCTGCCCGTCATGGGCCAGCCCCCGCCGGCCGGGGCTCTGGTCCTCCACTTCATAGACGTGGGGCAGGGAGACTCCATCCTGGTGCAGAGCGCCGGCGAGAACTACCTGATAGACGGCGGCAGACCCGAGGCCGGCCCGAAGGTGGTAGATTTCCTGCGGAGCCGGGGCGTCGAGCAGCTGGACGGCGTAGTCGCCACCCACCCGGATGCAGATCACATCGGCGGGCTGGCGGACGTGCTGGATTCCTTCCCGGTGGAGACCGTCTACCTCTCGGGAGAGAGCAAGGGCACCACCACCTTCAACGAGTTCCTGCGCGCCGTCCGGGACTCGGACGCGAGGGTGGAGCGGGTGCGCGAGGGGTACAGCATGGAGTGGGGCCGGGCGCGGGCGGACGTGATCGCGCCGCCTCCCGGCGAGCTCTCCGAGGAGCCCAACGACAACTCCGTGGCCATCCTGCTGACCTTCGGCCCGGCCCGGGCGCTGATGGCCGGCGATGCCGAGGCCGCGCAGGAGCGCTACATGGCCGAGGGCCCCTACGCCGGACCGCTGACCGTGCTCAAGGTCAATCATCACGGGTCCAATACCAGCACCACGCCGCTCTTTCTGAGCCGCTTCCGGCCGCAGATCGCCGTGATCCAGGTGGGCGAGAACTCCTACGGGCACCCCACGCCCCAGACACTGCGCCGCCTGAAGACCGTCGGCGCGCGGGTCTTCCGCAACGATCTGCACGGGGACATCACCGTCACCATAAAGGACGGCCGGGTGGACGTGGCGGTCTCCAAAGGCGGGTAGCGGGTCCGCTGGCTGGTAATATGAGGGCACCATGGAGCCCGGAGACACCGAATCTCAGGCGCGGGCGCTCCTGGCGTCCCGCAGGATACTGGCCCGGATGAAACTGGAGCTGGTGGACCGGGGAGAGGCGGCCCCGGGGCTGTTCGGCGAGGAGGACCGGGAGCTGCTGCGGGACGACACCCAGGAGCGCCTGCGGGAGGATCTGCGGACCTTCGCCGAGTGGCACGCGGCGCTGGGCACCGACCCCGAGGCCGCCCTGCTCCGGATGCGCCGGGATCTGGAGGGCCGGTAGCCGGCCCTTGTGCCCGGCCGGACCCCGCGCTAATAGGAGGGGTAGGGGAGTTTGTTGATGCCGAGAGGAGGTGGCTCACCGTGGCAGCGCGGGTTCTGGAGCGGGTGATCTCCCGCTACCGCCCGTACGCCCCGACTTTCAAGCCGGGCGACCGGGCCCCGTTCTCGGGCACGTACGTGTGCGACCGGGGGACCATGCTGCCGCCGGTCTACGTCCAGCTCTCCAGGGGAGAGCCGTTCCCCGAGGTGGCGGGACTGGGCCCGCACACCCGCTGGCGCGAGACCAACATCCAGGGTTGAGAGCCGGTTGTGGAGGCATAACCGGCCCTCTCACCGGGTACAAGACCGGATATCAGTGGCAGCGAGCCAGGAAGGGGCGCAACTTATGCCGGACGACCGGAACGACGAGCCGGACGCGGTCCCCGTTCTGTGGGCCTGCACCCGGTGCGGATACAGGGCCGAAGGAGAGCTTCCGGAAAGGTGCCCTGAGTGCGGAGCTCCCCGGGAAGAGTTCGACGAAGTCCCCGTGCCGGGGTATTGAGCCGCCTCACCCCGGCACGGGGAACGGGCGGAAGGAGTCTCATTGATCCGGCCGGCTCGGACGAAAAGAACCCCCCGGTCGGGGGGCGGATCTCCGCGGCCGGCATCTCCACAGCCCTCTCTGGCCGGGCCGGGCCTGGCTCCCCTCGCCGGAGCCGACTTTCCGAGAAAGTCGTCCTGCCGGCCGCGGACTCCGAGGTCCCGGCGCGAGAGCAGCTCTCAGGAGGTTTCGCCCTCGATGGTCTTCTGCTCCCCGCCGGTCTCTATGGCGATCTTCTTCGGCTGGACCTCGGCGACGGCGCCGGGCAGCACCACCTCGAGCACGCCGTCCTTCAGGGTCGCCTTGATGGAGTCGGCATCCACCTCGGCGGGGATGGCCATGCTCCTCCGGAAGGCCCCCACCGGCGCCTCGCGCAGGTAGTAGCTGACCTCCTCACCCGCCAGTGGCTTGCGCTCGCCGCTGATGGTCAGGGTGTTGCCGTCCACCGTCACGTCTACGTCCTCCAGCGCGACCCCCGGCAGATCGGCATGGATCACCAGGTCACCGTCGCGGGCGAACGCCTCCACCGGCGGAGCCCAGATCCCGGCCGCCTCTCCGCGACGCTCGCCGAAGAAGCCGCGCATTATGTCGTTGAACATGCGGTCTACTTCACTCTGCAGATCCCAGAACCCACGGAACGGCGTCAGCGCCATGCTACCACCTCCTTTTCGGCTGTTACCTTCCCTTCCGCTTTAGGTATTAGCGAGCCGGAAGCGAGATGCAAGTCGGCATCTCTCAGGGACCTTTGCCATCCGCGGGACGTTCGGCCGGGCGGGGAGGCGAGGGGACGTACTCCACGGAGGTCTGCCTGCCCCTTGGCTGCGGGTAGAGCTTCATAAGTGCGTGCACCTCTTTGGGGACCCCGACTCGCACCGGCAGACCGAGCTGCCGGAGCGTCTCCGGCTCCAGAGGGTGGTCGTGGGTCCAGACGCCGGTGGAGAGCAGCCGGGCGACACCGCGCGCCCGCTCCGGATCTATATGCTTCTCCAGCAATCCGGTGACGAAGCGTTCTACCTGCCACAGCGCCTTACGGCTTATGTCCGCGAGGATGAGGGTGCGGTCTTCGGGGGAGCTGGATCTCTGCGCAGCCGCGACTATGGAGGCCGCCGGATACCCCCCGATCTGGGGGTCTACCGGGCCGAGGGCCGCGTGCGGGTCCACGACTATCTCGTCGGCGGCCAGAGCGATGAGCGTACCTCCGCTCATCGCGTAGTGCGGCACGATCGCCCGCACCGGCCCCTCATGTTCGGCCAGTGCCGAGGCGATCTGGCTCGCCGCCAGGACCAGCCCTCCTGGGGTGTGCAGAACTATGTCTATGGGCGTCCCCGGTGGCGTGGCCCGGATGGCGTTCAGAACCCCTTCGGCGTCGTCGATGTCTATGTGCCGGATGAGCGGAAATCCCAGAAGCGACATGGTCTCCTGGCGGTGTATGAGCGTGATCACCGTGGAGTTCCGCTCGGCGGCCAACCGCGAGAGGGCCCGCTGGCGCATGGTCTCCAGAAACCTCCGCTGAAGGAGCGGCTGCAGCGCCGCCAGGATGAAGAACAGCCACAACAGATTGAAGATGTCCATTCTCTCAGCTTCTTTCACGCTTTTACATCTGGAACCCTCACGAGCAGGACGGGGCAGCGGCTCTCCTCCAGCAGCGCCTGCAGCGGCAGCCCGGCGGCACTCTCGCCCCGCGCGGCGAGGACCAGAAGGCTCCCCCCCTCTTCCCGCAGAGCGCTCAGGATGGCGGGCAGCTCCACGGCGTGCAGCCGCCGCACCCGCGCCCCGAGCCTCTCGGCTAGCTCCGGCGGCACTCCGGGCGCGCCCGGCGGAGCCAGAAAGACCAGCGGGCTTCTCCGGAGCCGCGCCAGGCCGGCGACCATCTCCATGACTCCGGAGGAGGGGCGCTGCTCGTAGAGCACCAGGACCGGCCCCCCGGACCGGCCGTGCTCGCAGAGCACCAGGACCGGAGCGTCGCCCCGGGCAAGCGCCTCTCGAACGCCCGGAGATGCCAGCTGAGAGGGGGCCCCCAGGATCAGGAGATCCCCTCCGGAGATGCCCGCCAGGGCTCGTACGGTCCGGAAGGCCCACGGGACCCGGCTGCGGGCGGTCTCGGAGAGCGCGGCCCGCGCCCGGCTGGCGTAGGCGTGCACCCCCCGCCGCAGGCCCTCGCCGCTCAGCTCCCGGACCGCGCCGGAGAAGGGATCCACCGCCCGCAGGAACGGCAGGCGCGGCAGGCGTTCCAGGTTAGGATCCTCGACGAAGAGGGCGGTGAGCTCGGTCTTCAGCTCCTCGGCCAATCCGACCGCCGTCCTGATCGCGGCCGGATTCTCGGGCGAGGCACTCAGCAGCACCAGGACCCTCCGGATGGAGGGGGAATCGTTCATCGCTGTTCCTCCTCTTCGCTCTCCTCCGGAGCGCGCGGCGGCGAGCTCTGGCGCAGCTTCCTGCTCAGCTCCGCCAGCCGCCGTTCGACCATGCCGTTGACCGTACCCTCCGGGTAGCCGCCGCTCTCATCCCGCTCCCCGGCCGGGAGGCCGGTCAGCAGCTCTATACCCTCATCGACCCGCTCGACCGGATAGACGTGGAAGCGCCCGGCTCGGACGGCCTCGACTACCTCCTGCTTCAGCATCAGGTGCTGCACGTTAGAAGCCGGGATTATTACCCCCTGTTCCCCGGTCAATCCCCGCTCGCGGCAGATGTCGAAGAAGCCCTCTATCTTCTCGTTCACGCCCCCGATAGCCTGAATGTCCCCGTGCTGGTTCACGGAGCCGGTGACCGCAAGCGACTGCTTCACCGGTACGCCCGCGATCGCCGAGAGTAAGGCGTAGAGCTCCGCCGAGGATGCCGAATCCCCCTCGACCCCGCTGTAGCTCTGCTCGAAGACCAGGCTGGCGGAGAGGGAGAGTGGCCGCTCGGAGGCGTAACGGGCCCCGAGGAATCCGGCGAGTATGAGCACGCCCTTGGAGTGTATCGGGCCGCTCAGCTTCACCTCCCGCTCGATATCCACCACCTCGCCCCGTCCCAGGCGGACCCGGGCGGTGATGCGGTTCGGGCGCCCGAAGGCGAAGCCGCCGAGCTCTATGACGGAGAGACCGTTGACCTGACCCACCCGCTCTCCGGCGGTGTCTATGAGGATCGTGCCCCGCAGGATCTCCTCCTGTATGCGCTCCCGCAGGCGGTCGGATCTCCGGATGCGGGCGTCTATGGCCCGCTGCACGTCCGCGGCGGTGACCGCGCCGTTGCCGTTCTCCCGCGCCCAGTAGTCGGACTCTCGCAGAACCTCCGCGATGCTCTCCAGGTGTATGGAGAGCCTGCCCGCATCCCCGACCAGCCGCGAGGTGTGCTCGATGATCCGAGCCACCCCGGTGCGGTCGAAGGGCATGAGCCCCTCCCGCCGGGTTATCGCGGCGATGAGCCGGGCGTAGAGGAGCTGGTTCTCCTCGGTGCGTTCCAGCTCCTCGCTGAAGTCCGCGGCCACCTTGAAGAGTTGCCCGAACTCCGGATCGAGAGCCGAGAGCAGATAGTAGAGCAGCCGGTCGCCGAGCAGCACCACCTTCACGTCCAGCGGCACGGGCTCCGGCTCCAGCGAGATGGTGCTGATGAGCCCCATCGCCTGCCCGGGCGACTCGATGCGCAGCTGCCGGGAGCGGAGGGCCCGCTTGAGCCCCTCCCACGCGAAGGGCTGCGTAAGCAGCCGGCGGGCGTCCAGGATCAGGTACCCCCCGTTGGCCCGGTGCAGAGCCCCCGGCCGGATGAGGTTGAAGTCCGTGATCAGCGCTCCCATCTGAGAGACGTACTCCACCCGGCCGAGCAGGTTCTGGTAGGTCGGATTGTCCTCGTAGACTACCGGGGCGTAATCGGTCTCGGAGTTGTCCACCAGCAGATTGACCCGGTAGCGCCGGGCCGGGGGCGGCTGGGAACGGTCGCCCCCGGCCGGCTCCTGAGCCTCGCCGCCGGAAGAGAGGAACTCCCGCGCATGCCGCACGATGTCCCGCCGCACCGCGTCGAGATGCTCGACCACCGCAGCGAACTTCGCGTACTTCTCTTGCAGATCCTCTATGCGGGCCCCGACGGCGAAGTTGGTTACCTCCCGATTCAGCTCCCGGAGGCTCCGTTGCATCTCTCGCTGCCAGCGCGGCATTTGGGCGAGAACCTGCTGCAGCTCCTGCTGCAGCCGCTCGACCTCCTCCTCGATCCGGCGGCGCTCCGCCTCGGGCAGCGCCTGCAGATCCTCCGGAGAGAGCACCTGCCCGCCCCGCAGCGGAGCGAAGACCCATCCCATCGGGGTCTGCAGCAGAGCCAGCCCCCTCTCCTGAGCCTTCCGCCGCAGCTCCGTGAAGGCCCGGTTGGAACGCTCCCTGAACTCCTCCTCTATCGCCTGGCGGCGCGCCTGGTACTCCTCGCTCTCAAACGCGCTGGAGAGCGCCGGGCGCAGCTCCTCCACCAGCTGCTCCATGTCCTGGCGCAGCCGAAGCCCCATGCCGGCCGGAAGCCGGATCGCCCGGGGCCTCTCCGGATGCTCGAAGTTGTAGACGTAGATCCAGTCAGGAGGCGCCGGACGGCTCTCGGCCCGGCGAGTCAGGAAGTGCCGGGCCAGAGGGAACTTGCCCGTCCCGGGCGGCCCGAGGGCGAATATGTTGTAGCCCGGATGCTCTATGCCCACCCCGAACCTCAGAGCCTGAACGGCCCGGGACTGACCCAGCCGCCCGTCCTCCAGAGGCTCCACCTCGGCCGTGGTCTCAAAGGGCAGGCTCTCGGGCACACACCGCCTGTAGAGCTGCTCCGCGTCTAACCCCCGGTTGGCCATGCGGCTCCACACCTCCCTGAAAACTCGCGCGCAAACGGTATTTTAGACCCGCCGGCATACCTCCGCACCGGAGCAGGGGAAAGGGCCGGGCGCCCGGTGTGGTCGTTCTCTTCTTACGTTCCGGGGGTGGGGGCGCTGGCCTGCCGGTTATCGCCGCCGGGGGTTTCTCTCCGGTGGCGCTGGCCTCCGGCGGGTATTCGGGGCGGGGTGGTTTTCTCCAGGGCGGTTGCGATCCTTTCGAGGTTATCGATCATCCGGTCCATCCTTTGGACGAGGCTTTCTATGCTCTGGCGTTGGACGTAGCGGTGGTCCTTGTAGATGATAGGGTTGAGGTTCCAGCGGGTTTCGTAGGATTTGCCGGCCAGGTCCTTGTATCTGGTGGTCACGGTGATGCCTCCCGTGATGCCCTTCTCTCTGAAGAGGGGCACCAGGGAGTCGAGGTCGTCCCAGTAGGCTGAGATCTCGCCGTCGGGGGCGAGGAAGTCCAGCCCCTGCTTGAAGTAGGGCAGATCCGAGACGACGAATCCGTCCGAGCTCTCGACGGGGTCCGAGAACTCGAACGAGATGTCTCTGGCGGCGCCCTCTCCGACGTTGCGCACGACCACGACGACCTGTGGCAGGCGGCCGTAGTCGGCGTCGACTATGACCTGAGGGTGACTGCCGGCGATGCGTTCATCGCGCATCTCCTGCAGCGTCTCCCGGCTGACCCTCACTTGAGCGTAGTATCCCAGTCCTATGACCGCTACGAAGATCGCGCTGATAATCGGGGTGGCGATCTGGGCGATCTCTACCACGTTCATGGGCCCCCTCCTTGAGAATGACCGGCGGGCGGCGCGCGCCGCCCGCTTTAGAGACCTTTCGCCTCTGCCTCGCCCTCAAGAAGATCGACGATGGCGAACCTTCCCTCGCTCAACCGTCCCGGCGAGACCACCAGCGAGGTTCCCAGTCTCTCCTGGCGGAAGCTCTCCTCACCGGCCGGCACTCGCCGGCGGCCTCAACCAGTTGCCCGATCTTCTCGCTCTGCCCGCGCAGCTCGGTGCTCGCTGCGATTTTAGTCACCCGGTTTCGCAAGTCTCTCACCTCCTCTTCTCAATGACACTACAGCACGAAGTTAAGGTTGGGGACGCCTGCCGCCGGAGCCGAGAGTTCCGTATCCCCGCACCGGCAGCCGCCGCAGCAGGCTGGCCTGTCCCAGATCCTCCATGCTGAGCAGTCCGACGAGCTCCTCGCCGTCGCAGACGGGCAGCGTTCTGAAGTCGTTCTCCTGCAGCAGCCGGTGCGCCTCCTCGAACAGGTCGGCCTGCGGGGAGATGGTTGGGAAGCGCCGCCGCATGAGCTCGCCCACGCGTGGGGCGTGCTCCCGGGAGCGCGCCGCGTCGAAGATGTCGTTGCGGTAGAGCATGCCCACCAGCCTTCCCCGCTCGTCGAGGACCGGGAAGTCCTCCTGATGGCCGTGGATGAGGGCTTCGAGCACCCGCTCGAAGGGATGTTCAGGGGCGAGCGTCTCGGTGCGGGAGCCGCGGCGCATCACGTCCGCGACGATCAGGCCGCGCATCAGCTCCCGCTGGCGCATGGCCTGTGCCTCCCCGGCGGCGGCGAGGAAGATGAAGACGGCCACCAGGGTGAGGATCAAGTTGAAAGTCAGGAGCCCGATCACGAAGAAGAGGATAGCGAAGGCCTGGCCTACGGCCGCGGCGATCTCCGTTGCGCGCACGCGGTCCATCCGGGTCGAGAGGAAGGCTCTCAGGACCCGGCCGCCGTCCATCGGGAAGGCCGGCAGGAGGTTGAAGACGGCCAGGATGACGTTGACCAGGCCCAGATAGGAGAGGAAGTAGCCCGCCGCCTCCTCTACGAGCGCGGCCGGATGCGGGACGGCGAGGGGAGAGATGCCGTAGAACAGGTAGGCCGCGCCGTAGAAGAGGGCCGCCAGGGCCACGTTCACGGGGGGACCGGCTATGGCTATCTTCAGCTCGTCAAGAGCCTTCTCGGGGAAGGTCTTAAGCCGGGCCATCCCTCCCATGGGGAGGAGCACTATGTCCTCGACCTCGTAGCCGAGACCCCGGGCGACCAGTGCGTGGCCGTACTCGTGCAGGACCACGAATACGAAGAGCAGCACGATGAGCCCGGCCAGCGCGAGAGCGCCGGCCGGGCTGCCGGTCTGCGTGAGGCCCAGGACCCCGAAGAAGGCCAGGAGCAGGAAGAAGGTCCAGTGGACCTTCACCTCTATACCGAGATACCGCCCCAGGCTGAAGGACCTGCCCATGCCGCTCTACCGCTCCTCCGGGGCCCCGGCGGCAGCGCCTTCGAGTACCTCGAAGGTGAGCTCGCCGTCCTCGGCGCCGACGACGACCCTGTCTCCCGGCCCGAGCGAGCCGTCGAGCACCATCCGCGAGAGCGCGTTGTCCACGCGGCGCTGGATGGTGCGCCTGAGAGGCCGTGCGCCGAACTCCGGGTCGAAGCCCGCCTCGGCCAGCAGCTCCACCGCCGCGTCGGTGAACTCCACCTCTATCCCCTGGGCCCTCAGGCGCCGCTCGGTCTGCCGCAGCAGGAGCCGGGCTATCTGGGCGATCTGCTCCCGGCTCAGAGCCCGGAAGATGATGATCTCATCTATCCGGTTTATGAACTCGGGCCTGAAGGAGCGGCGCACGATCTGCATCATGTCCTCCCTGAGCTCCTCGAGGGACTCCTTGCGCCGGGCGTGGGCCTGGATCCTCTCCGCCCCCAGGTTGCTGGTCATGATGATGACCGTGTTCTTGAAGTCCACCGTGCGCCCCTGCGCGTCGGTGAGGCGCCCCTCGTCCAGGATCTGCAAGAGGATGTTGAAGACGTCCGGGTGGGCCTTCTCGATCTCGTCCAGAAGCAGGACCGAATACGGACGCCTCCGGACCTGCTCGGTGAGCTGGCCGGCCTCCTCGTAGCCGACGTAGCCCGGAGGCGCGCCCACCAGCCGGCTCACCGTGTGCCGCTCCTGGAACTCGCTCATGTCTATGCGCACCATCGCCGCCTCGTCCCCGAAGAGGGCTTCGGCCAGCGTGCGCGCCAGCTCGGTCTTGCCCACGCCGGTGGGGCCCAAGAACAGGAAGGAGCCTATCGGGCGGTTGGGGTCCTGAAGGCCGGCCCGGGCGCGCCTTATCGCCTCGGCCACCGCCTCAACCGCCTCGTCCTGGCCGACGACCCGCTCGTGCAGCTGGCCCTCCAGCTTGAGCAGCCGGTCGCGCTCCTCCTCGGTGAGCTGACTGACCGGGATGCCGGTCTGGCGGCTGACCACCTCGGCTATGTCATCGGCCGTCACCTCGGCCACAGCCTGCCTTCCGGCCCTGAAGGCCCCAAGCCGGTCCTGCAGCTCCTGCAGCTGGCTCTTGAGCTCCTGGGCCTTCTCGAAGTCCTCGACGGCCACGGCCTGATCCTTCTCCCGCTTCAAGCGCTTTATGTCTTCCTCGAGCGCCCTGGTGTCCTTCGGCTTGGTCTTGGTGCGCAGCCGTACCCGGGCGGAGGCCTGATCCATGAGGTCTATGGCCTTGTCGGGCAGGAACCGGTCGGTTATGTACCTGTCAGAGAGCTCGGCGGCCGCGACTATGGCCTCCTCGGTGATCCTGACCCGGTGGTGCGCCTCGTAACGGTCCTTGAGACCGCGCAGGATCTCTATGGTGTCCTCCACGGAGGGCTCCCCGACGAGGACCGGCTGGAAGCGCCGCTCCAGAGCGGCGTCCTTCTCTATGTGCTTGCGGTACTCGTCGATGGTGGTCGCCCCTATGCAGTGCAGCTCGCCGCGTGCCAGCGCGGGCTTGAGCATGTTGGAGGCGTCCATCGCACCCTCAGCCGCTCCGGCTCCCACGACCGTGTGCAGCTCGTCGATGAAGACGATCAGATCCTCCGAGTTCTCCCTTATCTCATCTATGACCTTCTTCAGACGCTCCTCGAACTGCCCCCGATACTGGGTGCCGGCGACCATGCCGGAAAGATCGAGCGCCACAACCCGCTTCCCGCTCAGGGTCTCGGGCACCTCGTCGTTTACTATCCGCTGCGCTATCCCCTCGACTATCGCCGTCTTGCCCACACCAGGCTCCCCGATCAGAACCGGGTTGTTCTTGGTCCTCCGGGAGAGGATCTCGATCGTGCTCTCGATCTCCTCCGAACGCCCGATCACGGGGTCCAGCTTCCCCTCCCGAGCCATCTGCGTGAGATCCCGGCTGTACTCGTCCAGCGTGGGAGTGCCGGAACTCTCCCGCGCCGCGCCGCTCTCGTCCACCCCGCGCACGACGGCCCCGCGCAGCCGGGTGTGCGAGAGCCCGAAGCGCCGGAGCAGCCTGCCGGCCTCCGACTCCCCATCGCGGGCCAGCGCCAGCAGAATGTGCTCCGGCCCGATGTAGGAGACCCCCAACTCCTGCGACTCCTCATAGGCCGCAAGCAGCGTCCGCTTGGCGTCCGGCGCCAGCGAAGGAGCGGTCTCCGCACGCTCACCCCGGCTTGCCTCCTCCTCGAGCTGAGCCCGGATGGCCCCGGGATCGGCGTCGATGCCCTCAAGCACCCTCCGGACGACCTTGTCCTCCAGCGCCGCGTGAAGCAGATGCTCGCTCGTCAAATCCGAACTGCCCCACTCCGCCGCCCGCCGGGCCGCCCGCTGTAAAAGCTCGTTGGTGGCGTCGGAGAAGAAACGGGTTATGTCCACCTGCTCCGCCGCCCGCCGCTCAGACCCCCGGACCGAGCCCCGCTCTTCCAACGGCTCGAAGAACCGGGAGAAGAACTCGTCGAAGAGACTGCCTCCCCCCAAAGAAGACCGCCCGCCCCGGGCCTCCGCAGCGTGAAGCTCACACAGGTGCTCAACCCTGCTGGGACCGCCGGGCACTATGCGCCTAATCCTTACCGTCGCGGGACGAACCCCGCACACATCACACATCCTCGTCGCCAATTTGATACCTCCCTCTCTTACAGGTCAGCTCCGGTCGCCTGCGGCGGAGCCCCCGCCCCGCCACAACAGCTATTCTACCTCTCAAATACAGTTTATAAACATGTTTTTTACAGAATACTCCGAATTACTGTCCTGAGGCTGTGTTTAAAAGCGATCTGATACGGGGTATATAGGGAACAGATTCCCGGGTTTCGAGGGATTCTTCTGCAGGAGGGTTGTGGTTATGAGTGGGGTGTTGAGCGAGCATGTAGAGCGGCGTCTGGCGCGGCGGGCGGCTGCGGGGGACCGGGCTGCCCGGCGGCGGCTTATAGAGGGGAATCTGGGCATGGTTGCGGCTTTGGCCCGGAGGTACGCCCGGAGGTGGGGTGTTTCGCTGGATGATCTGTTGCAGGAGGGGGCTCTGGCCCTCGTGCAGGCGGTGAACAGCTACGATCCGGGCCGGGAGATGCGGTTCTCCACCTATGCTGCGTGGTGGGCGCGGCAGGCCATCCGGCGGGCGGCCGTGGCGCAGCTGGGGCCGGTGAGGGTGCCGGAGAGGGCGTGGAGGGCGCTCTACGACGGGGCGCCGGGGGAGGGCTGGACGGACGAGGAGCTCGGGGCGGTGCGCCGGGCTTTGCAGCCGGTGGCCTCGCTGGAGTCGCTCGTCGGGGAGGACGGAGACGAGCTTGGGGAGCTGCTTCCGGATCACCGGGCCGAGGACCCGGCCGAGGTGGCGGCCCGGAACGACGCCCGGCGCCGGCTGGCCGAGGCGCTGGCCGCGCTTCCGGAGCGGCAGCGCACCATCTTGAGCCGGCGCGCCGGGTTCTCCGGCGCGCCGGAGAGCCGGACGGCCATCGGGGAGAGTCTGGGGATCTCCCGCGAGCGGGTACGCCAGCTGGAGAGAGCCGCACTCGACGAGCTCGGAGAGCGGGGAGGAGAGCTGGGGCTGGAGGGGCTTGTGGCCTAAGACCGCATCCCGGCGAGGCGAGGGAGAAGGGCGGGCTCCGGTCCCGGAGCCCGCCCTTCTTACGGTTCTACTGGCGGCTGATCAGGATCAGGTACAGCAGCGTCAGAAGCGCCGTCAGAGCCGCCGCAATGTAGGTGAACGCCGCCGCCGTAAGC
>NZ_SKBU01000001.1 GCF_004337705.1 Rubrobacter taiwanensis | reverse complement strand
TTCGTAGCGTGCGGGCATATCTCCACCTCGGTCGTTGGCTTGCCCTCCGAGTGAAGCAGACATTTGCCTATATGTCGATTCGCCCTAGTAGAGCGGTACCGGAGAACGTAAAGAGGGAGCCGGTCAGACTCCGGCTCCCTCTTCTCAGTCATCATGAAGGGGGATGAACAGCCCGCTTTTTGAGAGTCGAGAGGGTCGTACCTTACTGTGCATCCCCCTTCACAAGACCTCAGGAGAGCATCCCGCGCAGCTCGGCGACCATGTCCAGCCCCTGCTGCTTGCACAGATCCTTGGGGCGCATAATCGCCTGCTCGTCCAGCAGATTGCGGGTCCGGGCCTCCTTCTCCAGGTGACGCTCGATCACGTCGATCGCCCGATCCACATCCTCGCGGGTGAGCTCCCGAGTCTTCTCGTGAGAGATCGTGGTGGTCACTCGTACCTCACCTCCTTCCTGGGCCCTGTTTGGCGGATATTGTAACTTTTGTCCGCCAGCCTGCCCTCAGGTTATAGGCGCCACCACCGGATGTCAAGAAAATTGTTGGTGGCCCGGGAGACCCTAGTAGTAGAGCGTCTGCCCTCCGTAGATGAAGTCGGGGTCGGCTATGCCGTTGACGCCGGCGAGATAGCCGACGGACACCCCCAGTCTGGCAGCGATGCCACTCAGAGTGTCCCCCGGCTGTACCACATACCCTCCCCCAGAAGGAGTGTAAACGTCCCCCGAATAACCGCCGGAAGCCGCCGGGTAACCGCCGCCTCCCACGGGCGTAACCGTTACGTAATCAACGCCGGCAGCCGTAAGCCCCAGAGCCTCAGCCGCACCCTGCGACAGATCCAGCTCCCTGCTCCCCACATACGGCCCCCGGTCGTTGACCGTAACCTGTACGCTCCGGCCCCCGTAGCTGACCAGTAGCTGCGTGCCCAGCGGCAGCGTCTTGTGCGCCGCCGTATAACCCCACGGGTTATAGATCTCGCCGCTGGCCGTGGGATTTCCCTCGAAACCCGGACCGTACCAGGAAGCAAGCATGGTCTGCGCCTCGGCCCGGCCCTCCGTACCAAAGACAGCAGTAGCGGCGATCAGCAGCGCCACCACTATCTTCAAAACACTCAACCTAAACAATATGTCTACCCCCTCCTGAAGCAAACCTTTGCGTCTATCTGTACTAGATCGTGAAGGTTTCGCCGGCATTCTAGTCTTCCCGGCGGGGAGTTCAAGGGGGCTGGGGCGGCTTATCTCGCTGCGCCGCTCAAGCAGCGATCGTTTCGTGCTTTCTCTCCCTCTGATTATCCCGGGCGCTTCGTCGGGAGTCGCGTGGGAATGGGGGAGAACGGGGCATTTATTGCGCCGTGATGCAGCCTACGATCGGTGCTACAATGTTTCGGGTTCGATCGGGAATTTTGCAAATATCTGCGTGATAAGAGCGGAGGGAAGGAAATTTACACCGTAGACGAGGTCAGCAGCCTGCTCGGGGTTCCCCGGCCGACCCTTTACCGATACTTGAGAGAGTATTCCATACCCCATGTTCGGCAGGCGGGCCGGATCGCGATCCCGGAGGACTCCGTGGACCTCATCCGGGAGGCGCGCGAGCTGCATGAGGAGGGCATGAGCATCGAGTCCGTACGCCGGCGGCTGCGCGAGGGGGAGGTGGACTTCCGGACGCTGCTGGAGCGGCTGGACGAGATCTCGCAGTCCGTACGCGAGCTGCGGGAGGGGGTCTCGCGGCGTGAAGCGGTGGAGCCCTCCGCCCTGAAGACCCTCTCGGAACAGATGGAGTCCCTGATCTCGGCCGTCTTCACCTTGACCGAGATCTCAGAGAGCCTTCTGGCGAACACGCAGGAGGAGCCCGGAGACCGCATCGCCTCTCTCGAGAGGCGGCTCGACGAACTCTCGGAACAGATGGAGTCCCTGATGGAGATGGCCACCTATCTGGTAAACGTGGCCTCCGTGCTCAAGCCGAACAGCCGCCGCCAGAGCGCTGAATAGAGAAAAGACGCGGCTCCCGGCTTCGCGCCGGGAGCCGCGTTCGTTCCGTTGCGGGTTACGGAGTTCTTAGCCGGCGATCCGGCGGATCAGTATGCCACCGCCTAGAAGAAGAGCGAGAGCTCCGCCGGCCAGCGGCAGGAGCGGCGCCGCTCCCCCCGTGTCCGGCAGAACGGCGATCCCGAGCTCGTTGACCGGAAGCTCGATCTCCGTACCCACCGCCGCGGCCGGCTCTTCGGTCTCGACACGGACAGGCCCTTCCTCCTGCGCAGCGGCGGCCGGTTCCTCGATCACGACCCTCTCCTGAACGGTGATGTTCTGGATGATCTGCTGGCAGTACTGGACCTGGGCCTGCGTCAGGTTCTGGAGTGAACCGTCGGTGCCGTACTGGTACTGGAGAGCCCCCTGCCCGCCGAAGAAGGCCACGCACTGCTGCACGCCTACCGGCTCGCCTCCCGCCTCTGCGCGCGCCGAAGGGGCAACCTCCTCAGCCCCCGACGCCGGCTCATCGTACTGGTAGCTCTGCACACCACCGTACTGGTAGCCCTGCACGGACTCCTCTACCGGCTCCGCATACTGCTGCTCTTCCCGCAGCAGCTCCTCAGGAGCCTCGTACTGAACAGCGGCCGCAACCTCCCGCGATTGCGAATCATCATCCGGAACCCCGGCACCGGCAGACACCGCAGCGGCGCTCTCGACCGCCTGCGGCTCAGGGGCAGCCTCCTGTTGCTGCACCGCCTGCGGCTCAGGGGCCGCCTGCTGCTGAGGCTCGGCAGCACCGCCGCCCGCCGGACCGGAGTACGGACCGGTGGGCGTGCCGGGATCCACAAACTGAACATCCACCGTGGCCGTCCCAACCGCCGTTAGCCCTATGGCATCGGCCGCAGCGCGGGAGAGGTCGAGATCCGCGCCGGAGAAAGGCCCCCGGTCGTTGACGCGCACCACAACCGAGTTCCCGCCATAGGTGACCAGAAGCTTGGTGCCGAAATCCAGCGTCCGGTGAGCGGCCGTGTAGTCGTTCGGATCGAACGGCTCCCCGCTCGCAGTGAGATTGCCCTCAAAACCCGGACCATACCAGGTGGCGACCATCTGCTGCTGGGCGCCGACCGAACCTACCGCCAGAAAGACCGCAACGAACGCCGCCGCCACAGCCAGTAGTGCCGGGATCAGAAACCTGCGCGAGAAAATGCCAGGTAAGCTACCCAATCAATCCCCCTCCTGCTTGAGTGGTTTGCTACCCTGTCGTTGCTAGCGGCCCACCCTACCAGCATCCACGCCCGGGTCAAGACGCAGAGCCGGCCCGCTCCTCGGGAATCCTCCCCCTTCACCCCCCGCTTTCCAAAACCGGAGCATACAGTCTTATCTCGCCGAGATAAAGCAAAAACCTTGTGAATGCGGGGATAAAGCGCAATTATTATCTTGCTGAGATACGAAAAGAGCTCGACGTTAACGATTTCTTAACCCGGGACAAAAATTTCTCAAAAATTTTGCCGTTAGGAGGAGTTGAGAAGGTCTCCACAGTATTCGGGGTATCGGTAGGTTATGATATGTCGCAGATTCTCTGCAGCGGTGGCTATGCGAGAGGAGAGCATGAGGTACCGGGATCTTGGAAGCACGGGCATTAAGGTCTCCGAAGTAGGTTTCGGTGTCTGGACTGTGAGCACGGGCTGGTGGGGCGAGGTAGACGACCGCCGGGCCGTGCGCTTGATGCGCCGTGCGCACGAGCTCGGGATCAACTACTTCGACACCGCCGACACCTACGGTGCGGGCAGGGGTGAGACGCTGGTCGCTGACGCCTTCCGGGGGCGGCGGGATGAGGTCGTGATCTCGACCAAGGTCGGCTATAACTTCTACGACCATCCCGAGCGCCGGGGGCAGCAGGAGCGGCCGCAGGACTGGTCGGAGAAGTTCATCCGGTTCGCGCTGGAGCAGAGCCTCCGGCGGCTGGAGACGGACTACATAGATTTTTTGCAGCTTCACAACGCCAAGATGGACGCCATAGAGGACGACCGGCTCTTCGAGCTGCTGGAGGAGTTCAAGCGCGAGGGCAAGATCCGCTCCTACGGTGTCGCGCTCGGGCCGGCGATAGGCTGGCTCGAGGAGGGCGTCCGGGCCATGCGCGAGCGCAAGGTGGACGGGGTGCAGATGATCTACAACCTGCTGGAGCAGGACCCCGGCCGCGAACTGATCCGGGTGGCGGGCGAGACCGGCGCCGGTCTCGTGGTGCGTGTCCCCCACTCCAGCGGGATGCTGGAGGGCAGATACGACGAGAACACGACCTTCGCCAGAAACGATCATCGGCGGCATCGGCCGCGGGAGTGGCTCCTCACGGGGCTCAAGAAGGTCGAGAAGCTGCAGTTCCTGACGGAGGAGCGCACGCTGGGGCAGGCCGCGCTCAAGTTCGTCCTGGCCTCGCCGGAGATCTCCTCCACCCTGCCGAACATCTACGGCGAGGAGCAGCTCGAAGAGTTCGCGGCGGCTCCCGAGACCCCGGACCTCACCGCCGAAGAGCTGAACCGGATAGCCGGGCTGTACGAGTCCAACTTCGGGCTCGGCGAGCAAACCGCCGTCGGTGCCCGGCGGCCGGCGGAGAGCTGAGCAACAGCTCGAGGACCAGAGGAGCGACGATGACCGAAACCCGGGAGAGAGCACAGTCCAGAGAGGAACGGCAGGCCCCGGCCCAGTACATCAACTACGTCTTCTTCAAGCTGGACCCCGCGTGGCGGCGGCTGCCGGAAGGCGAGCGCGAGCGCGGTAAGCGGGAGTTTCTGGAGGTCTACGAGCGCCACCGGGAGAACATGCTGCTGCGCTCGTACTCCCTGATGGGCCTGCGGGCCGACGCAGACTTCATGGTCTGGCGTATCTCCTACGACCTCGAGGACTTCGAGCGGATGACCGGCGAACTCGTGAAGACCGGCCTGGGCCGCTACCTGCAAGTCAGCCACTCGTACTTCGCCATCTCGCGGCGCTCGATCTACGTCGGAGAACATACCCCGGGCTTCGAGAACCGGCAGTACATCGTGCCCGGTGAAGGCGAATACCTCTTCGTCTACCCCTTCGTGAAAACCCGCCGGTGGTATAGTCTCCCGCTCGAAGAGCGGCAGCGCATGATGAACGAGCACATGCAGATCGGCCGCAAGCACTACCCGATCAAGAACAACACCGCCTACTCATTCGGTATCGACGACTACGAGTTCATCCTCTCCTTCGAAGCCGAAAGCCCCCGGCACTTCCAGGACCTGATGATGGAGCTGCGCGAATCCGAAGCCAGCTCCTATACCGAACTGGATACCCCGATCTTCACCTGCCGGAGTAAGCCGATGCCCCAGATACTGGACTTCCTGGGCTGAAACAAGTTATACTGGGGTGCACGCACCAACCAAAGGCCGGAGAGTCTGTGTGCGGAGGCTCTCCGGTTTTCGTTTGGCAATTCTTACAGTAGCCCGGCAATCTTGCAGGAACACAGCCTCTCTCTGGAGGAAGCGCAGAGTCCCGGGAGTTATACCGGGTGTTTGTCTAGCGGTGATACACCGGATAAAGGGATAATCCCCCTCTTCGGGCAGTGAATCTCTCTATCTAGCCCGCGCCATGAGAGTCGACGTCCGGAGTTGCGCTCTCGCATTTATCTGGTCTGGTTCCGGCTGAGAGCTGTCAGACGTCCCAGGGGTACTCCGTCCCCAGCAGCTCGTACAGGCGCCGGTTGTGCGGGCGGAAGTACTCGATCAGTCTCCGGCGGGTCTCCGGGCGCATATCCTTCCAGTAGCTGCCGGGCATGTAGGTGTTGTATTCGTCCAGCCTCAGGGGCGGCAGGTCGAGGAAGGCGCTCACGCGGTCCAGGGCGGCCTCCGGGTCTTCGAAGAGCGCTTCGCTGTTGAGGACTAAGAGCTGCTCTCTCGGGAAGTGCGCGTACCACCGCTCCAGTTGCTCGGCGTAGCGGCTGCGGGCCAGGTAGGAGTGGCGGCGGTGGAGCTTGCTGTCGTAGGTCTCGTCGGCGAGCAGCCGGGCGGTCTCGTCCCGCAGCCGCGCCTCTTCGGCCTCCAGGGCTTCCTCGAAGGCGAGCGGCTCGCGCCAGTTGCGCACCTGGTGCTGGTAGTGGGAGTAGGTGCGGTCCACGGGGTTGCGGAGGATGGCTATGAGCTTGATCCGGGGGTCGAACTCGAAGACCCGCCGGGGGGCGTGCGGGTGGAACATGTAGTACGGGGACGCCTCTCCGGTCAGGGTCTCCTTTCCCCGGTCTTGTGGGAACTGCGCGAGGTACCAGCCGTAGCCCCGCCGGAAGCTCTCGTGGGCGAAGAAGTCTACCTGTTTGGTGGCGGCCGGCGCGACGCGGGGGTGCTCCGTCAGGTAGCGGTAGAGCGAGGTCGTGCCGCTCTTCTGCGCCCCGATGATGATGAAGTCCGGCCCGCGGTCGTTCGCGCTCATCCCGAGTTCCTCAGCGCGGCCTCGATCAGCTCGTTCAGCACCCGGTCGGAGCCGAAGTACTCCGCGGCCAGCTCGACCGCCGCGGCCGCGTGGCGCTCCGGGTCGCTCGCCAGTTCCTCTATGGCCGCCGCCGCTTCATCCGGCGTGGCGAACGCGAACAACCCCTCGCCGGTGGGGATGGGGAAGCCCGTGTCCTGCACGACCGCCGGAACGCCGAGGGCTAGGTAGCAGGCCGTGCGGCAGGAGAACCAGCCGCTGCGGCTCTCCACGTAGGCGTTCTTGGCGACGCTCCACTCGCCCAGGGAGCTCGCCAGGTAGCTGCGGTAGACCCCCGGGTCACACGACACGGCGCCGGGATCGGTGAGCCGCCAGCCGCGCTCCCGCAGGCGCTCGACGGGAGCCTCCCCGCTGAGCGCAAGCTCCAGGGGCAGCGCGCTGCGCGCCGGGAGGTCCAGGAAGCGCTCAAGCTCCAGGCTCTTGCCGCCGTAGGCCACGCCGTCCACGACCAGCTCCCGCTTCGAGGGCTCCCAGGAGGCCACGGTGGTGAGCACCGGGCGGCGCCCGGCGACGGGGATGCGAGCGTCCCGGAAGAGGTCCAGGACGACGGGCTGGCGCGTCGGGGTCCAGTCGAAGAGGGCGGCGGGGATGCGGCAGTCCGGCGCTCCTACGTTCTCGCCGAAGGTAAAGAACGCGTCGTGGCGGCGGAGCATCTCGATCCGGGCCCGGTCCAGCTCGTCCGCCGTGCCGGCGAGGTAGTCCGGGACCGAGGCCTGGGTGTACATGGGGTCGCTGTCCACGAAGGCGACGGTGCGGGCCGCGAAGTACTCCTCCCGCATCCAGCACGAGGCCGAGAGGTGCAGGAAGAGGTCCGCCCCCCGGCAGAAGCGGACGACCTCCCCCCACTCACGGCCGTAGGTCCGTCCGGTGGCGTCCCGGAAGAACCAGCGGTCCTTCAGGTCCGGGTCGAGCGCCGCGATGCGGCGGGCGAGCAGGTCCGCGTGCCGCCCGCCGTGCTCCACGAAGGTATGTGTCACCGGGTCGTAGCACCAGATCTCGGGGTCCTCGACGTAGAGCACGTCGTGCCCCAGCCGGCGCAACCCGAGCGGATACTGCATGTAGTCCCAGAACACCCCGCCGTACGGGTAGGTCGCGGCGAGTCCGGTGACGGCGACGCGCAGCCGTTCAGCCACCGCTACACTCCAGCGCCGCGCGCAGGTCGGTATCCGGGCCCATCGCCAGCCGCGGCAGCCGGTACGGGTCCGCCACCGGGAGGCCCGCCGCCCTCCGGGTGGTAGAGCGTATTGGCCACCAGCCAAGCGGTGACCGTCACGGCCGCGCCTCCGGCAACGGGGGGCTCACGAGACCCACAGCGCCTCCCCTCCGGCGGAGCGGCCGGCCATCCTGCGATACAGGGCCTCGTACTCGGCGGCCATGCGCCGGTAATCGAAGCGCCGGGCGGCCTGGCGGCGGACGCGGTGGCGGTCGAGGGCTACCGTGCGGGGGATGATGGCGGCCAGGGCGTCCGCGTCCCGGGCGTAGAAGCCGGTCGCGTCGCGGTCCACGATCTCGGGCACGGCGCAGCGCTCCAGGGCCGCCACCGGCGTCCCGCACGCCATCGCCTCGACCATGACCAGCCCGAACGGCTCGGAGAAGAGGCTCGTGAACAGGAGCGCTCCGGCCCCGGAGAGCAGCTCGTTGCGCTCCGCGGCGCTCACCGGGCCGATGTACTCCACGATCCGGCCGTCCACAAAGGGCGCGACCTCGGCCTCGAAGTACGCTTCATCGGGCCGGGGCCCGGCCAGGACGAGGGGCATGCCGACCTTCCTCGCCGCCCGGATCGCCTCCACCGGGCCCTTGCGTTCGATCATGTGCCCCAGGAAGACCAGGTAGTCGCCGGCCTCCGGGTTGAACGGGAAGCTCTCCACGTCTACGCCGTTGTAGATGACGGGAATATTCTTCAGCCCCTCGAACTTGCTGCGGTGGTAGCGGGAGAGGGCGACGAAGCGCGTCCCGGGGTAGCGGGCGTAGCACTCGCGCACGTCGCCGCCGGTCGGGACGTGGTCGGTGTGTACGGCCGGCGTCTCCACCAGGCGGGCGAAGGGGGGAGCGAAGTGGTAGACGTGGCTGTGGATCACGTCGAACTCCCCCGCCCGCTCGAATGCGGCTCCCAGGTGCACCAGCTCGTGGTACTGCCAGGTGTCCCACATCCGCCAGTCCTTCTTGTAGCTGTGGGGGTAGTCGGCGTGCAGGCGGGCCGAGGTCTGCGAGTCGCCGGTGGCGAAGAGCGTGACCTCGTGGCCCCGGCGCACCAGCTCCTCGGTCAGCAGCCAGACGATCTGCTCGATCGAGCTGCCCGTCTCCGGCGCGACCGGTCCGGCGAGCGGGGCCACCTGCGCGATCCTGAGCCGCTCAGACATCTTCCTCCAGGCGCTCCCAGGTCTCCTCCATGCCGTCAAGCAGCCGCTCCACGAACTCCGGCTCCTCACACCCCCGGACCCACCACCGCAGGTACCATACCCGGTGCAGGGCGCGGCAGTGCTCCAGGTCGCGGTAGAACCCCTCCCGGTCGAGCGGCGCGCGGCGCTCGAACTCCTCCAGGTACGCCGCGAGCAGGCGCGGCTTCTCAGCTCCCCAGCCGGAGAGCAGCTTCGCCACGTCCCACGCCGCCACCCCCACGGCGGCCCACTCCCAGTCTATGGGCCGCACGCGCGGGCCGGGCTGCACGTTGAGGTTGTGGCAGGAGGCGTCGCCGTGCACCAGCGTCTTCGGCCGCCGGGCCAGGTACTCCGCCGCGGGGCCGAGGTAGCGTCCGGTCAGGGCGTCGAAGCGGGCGAGAGAGCGCGGCGTGCCGCGCTCGTGCAGGCTGCGGCGGGCCTCCTCCGCGAGCGCCCGCCAGAACTCCGGGCCGTGTGGGAGCAGGCACCCTAAAGAGAGCAGCTCCTCCTCCCGGCCGTGGCATTCGGCGTGCATCCGGGCCATCCACCGGAAGGCCGCCGGCCACACCTCCGCCTCGCACCACTCCAGCTTCCACCTGCCCACGTCCTCCAGGAAGAGCCAGTAGAGGTCCCGCTCCTCGTCGTAGAGCGCGGCGTAGAGCTCCGGGGCGTCGAACCGGCGGCCGGCCAGCAGGCGGCGGTAGAGCAGCACCTCCCGCTCCCGGCCGTCCGCGTCGCGCCGGAGCCGCTTGAAGATGGCGATGAGCGGCTCGCCGCTCTCCAGCGTGGCCCGCAGGCGGTAGACGGGGTGCGAGCTGTAGGTGTCCAGCGGTTCGCACTCCACGCCGGTCACGCGCACCGGCCGCCTATGTCTCTCGCTCAGGCCCCGCTCCAGCACCCCGGCGGGCGCGGGCTCTGCGCCGCGGGCGAGGCGGCGCGCCGTCATTCGGCCAGCTCCGGGCGAAGGACGTTCGGCGTGCTCTCCACGAGGCGGCCGTCCTCTATGCGCAGCCGGGCGTCGCAGTGCTCCAGGGTGGAGAGGCGGTGGGCGATCATGAACGCCGTGCGGTTCTGCATGAGCCGGTCCATGGCCTCCATGATGGCCGCCTCGGTCTTCGTATCCACGGAGCTGGTGGGCTCGTCGAGGATGAGGATGGGGGCGTCCTTCAGGAAGGCGCGGGCGAGCGAGATGCGCTGGCGCTCGCCGCCCGAGAGGCGCATGCCGCGCTCCCCGACCGTGGTGTCGTAGCCGTCGGGCAGCCGGCGGATGAAGTCGTGGGCCCCGGCGGCGCGGGCGGCGGCCTCGATCTCACGCTCGCTCGCCCCGGGCCGGGCGTAGGCGATGTTCTCCGAGACGCTGGTGGAGAAGAGCACCGGCTCCTGCAGCACGATGGCGAACTGGTTGCGCAGGTCGGCCAGCCGGTAGTCCCGCAGGTCCACCCCGTCGAGCAGTATCCGGCCCGAAGTGGGGTCGTAGAAGCGGGTCAGGAGGCTCACGAGGGTCGTCTTGCCCGCGCCGGTCGTGCCCGCGATGCCGACCCGGGTCCCGGGCGGGACCTCGAAGGAGATGTCCTCCAGCGCGGGGCTAGCCTCCCCATCGTAGGCGAAGGTGACGCTCTCGAAGCTCACGTGTCCGCGGGCGCGGGAGACCGGCCGGGCGTCCGCCTTCTCCTCGACCTCGGGCTCGTGGTCCAGGAGCGTGAAGGCCCGCTCGGCGCTAGCCAGCGAGTTCTGGAGGTCCCCGATCTTCTGGCTTATCTTCTCCAGCGGCTGGTAGAGCTGGGCCATGTAGCCCATGATCAGGACCAGGTTCCCGAGCGTGAGCGTGCCGGCCTGCACGCTGAGCGCCCCGAGGTAGAGGACGGAGGCCATCCCCGCCGCCATGATGACGCCGATCATCAGCCCGAGGCCGCTCTCCTGGAAGGCCAGCCGCACCTGCGCCCGGAAGCTCTCCCGCGCCCGCCCGAGGAAGCGCTCGCGCTGGAGGTTCTCCTGGCCGAACGCCTTGACCACCCGGATGCCGCCTAAAGTCTCCTGCACCACCTTCATCGAGGAGCTCTCCAGCTTCTTCTGCCCCTTCCAGCCCTTGCGCAGCCGCGGCCCCCACACCCGCAGCACGAGCAGGAGCAGCGGCGCGACGATCATGGCTATGGCCGCGAGCCGGAGGTCTATCCGGGCGGTGACGTAGATCATGCCGACCAGCGTGACGGTCGAGGAGATGAACGGTACGATGCCGTCTATGGCGATCCACTTTAGCGCCGGGGCGTCGTACTGGATGCGGTAGGTGGAGTCGGTGGTGCCCCGGGTGTCGTGGTAGGAGAGCGAGAGCTTCTGCGCGTGGCGGAAGAGCCGGCTGCGGAAGCCCATCACCAGCATCTCGCCCGTGTAGGTGCGCAGCACGGAGCTGGAGAGCCCCTGGACCTGGGTGAGCAGGGCGATGGCCACTACCAGGGCGGCCGCCAGGACCAGCAGCGCGGTCGCAGAGCCGGTCATGAAGTCCGGGAGCGCCGCGTCCAGGAACGCCGGCAGCGGGTCGTCCCCGAGCACCGAGTCCACGACGAGCTTGAGCGGCAGCGGGTTGAGCAGCGCGATGGGCGTTGAGAGCAGGCTCAGGAGGAGGATGCCGACCATGTGCAGCCGGTAGGGCCGGATCTCCTTGAATACCCGGCGGTAGATCTCCGGCGCGCTGTAGTCTTTGCTGTGCTCCATTACGGTCCGCCCGGCTTCTCATCCGCTCCGAGGCTCAGGGCCCGGCGTACCCTGCGCCGGAAGACCCAGCCCTCCACCAGGAAGGCGGCTGCCACGACCGCGGCCACAGCAGCCGCGGCGACCGGCGACCAGATGAAGGTCCCGTCTCTCAGGGCCGCGACCCCGGCGACCGGGTTCGGCGGCCAGGCTCCCACGAGTAAGACTACCAGAGCGGCCGCGAGGAGGGGCTTTGTCCGCGGCCGCCACTTCGAGCGCAGATAGGCCGCCTCCCCGTAAAGGCAGGAGACGATCAGAACCCGCCAGAACAGGAAGGAGTCGCAGAGCAGGTCCTCCATGCCCCAGGCCGGAGCGCTCCGGGCCTTGAGGCGCTGCGCCCGCAGCCGGTTGCACACCTCTTCGAGGAAGGCCGTCCGCTCGGCCTCCCCCACGCCTTCGGCTACGAACATGCCCCCTCCGGCGGGCCGCAAGGGCGGGAAGCGTCCCGCCAGCGCCGAGACCGGCGGGTAGGCGAGCTTCCAGGACCGGAGCCGCCCAACCTCCCGGGCCACCGGCTGCAGGAGATAGAGCCAGCCGATGAGGCTCCCCCACTTCCAGGCAGGCTCGATGCCCTCCCGCCCGGCCACCCGCCAGCCGTGGACCAGACAACCGGCCAGCAGCGCGCCCGCAGCGAAGACGGGCAGGGGCCACAGGTGCGGGTCCAGCGCGGCCAGCAGGACGAGCGCGAGCAGGACGTAGAGGAAGTGCGAGCCGCCGATCCCGGAGCGCTCCTGGTAGAGCCGCTGGAACGGCGCCTCGCCGAACCGGCCCGTATAGACGAAGGTCCGCCCCGGCACTATGGAGGCGGGGCCGTAGATGACGCCGCGCCAGATCGCCCGCCCCAGGCCGTTGAACTTGTCCGGGTGGTTTCGGGCCACCAGCGCCTCCGCCCGGCCGTAGCCGACCTGCTGCCTCCAGAAGTCCCGCACCCGGCCGCGGGAGTGGTGCCAGACCAGCGCCGCCGGGTGGAACCGGATGGTGTACCCGAGGTCCAAAAGCTTCCAGCACACGTCCACGTCGTCCCCGGCCGCCCGGTAGATGGGGTCGAAGCCCCCGATCTCCGACAGCCGGTCCCGCCGGTAGGCCATGTTGCAGCCCGGCACGTGCTCGGCTCGCTCGTTGTCTATGAGGACGTGGACCGGCCCGCCCGGAGCGCGGGCGATGCACTGCGCCACCGGCGGGTCCTCCGGCGGCGGGAGGTTGGGCCCGCCGGCCCCCGCGGCGTCCGGCGCTTCGAGCGCCAGCACCAGGTAGGTCAGCCAGTCCGGGTCGGCCCGCGCATCGGCGTCTATGTAAGCGACGATCTCGCCGGTCGCGTTCTGGAGCCCCAGGTTCCGCGCCCCCGACAGCCCGAGCCGGCCGCCCTGGATCAGGCGCACCGGATACTCCCGGGCTATCCCGGCCGTGCCGTCCTCGGAGCCATCGTCCACTACCAGCACCTCGTAGTCCGGGTACTCCAGCCGCTTCAACGATTCCAGGCACTCCCCCAGCGTAGCCTCCGCGTTGTAGGCGCAGACCACCACGGAGGCCCGCGGCCACTCCTCCCGCAAATCCGGCAGCCCGCTCCGGTAGTGGTTCGCCACGACCTCGAAGGCGGGCTTGGGCTCCCGGTCCTCGCGCGTGATACCGAAGCTCCACCCCTCTACCCGCCGCTCCTTGACCCACCAGTCGTCGGTCCAGGAGAAGACGCAGGTACCGGCCAGCCCCGCCTCCCGCGCGGCGCGCAGCTGCCAGTCCAGCACTTCCGCCTGCCGCTCCTCGCCGTGCAGCCTGGAGTCCAGCCCCAGCTCGGTCAGAACCAGCGGGCGGCCACCGGCCGAGACCTGTAGCTGGGTGAGGTAGCGCCGGAAGGCGCCCTCCTCCTCCAGGAAGATGTTGTAGCACTCGAAGTCGAAGCAGGAGGTATCCAGGTACCCGGTCGTGGGGTAGTTGGCGTAGGAGAAGAGCGCCTCCGGAGCCGCCTCCTTGCCGGTCTCATAGAGGCCCCGCAATGCTTCCTCGACCCTCTTCCGGCCGTGCCAGCGCACGATGGAGCCCGGGATCTCGTTCCCCAGGATAAAGCCCAGGACGGCCGGATGCCCGGCAAGCTCGCGCACGGTCCGCCGCACGGTCTCCCGGGCGGCAGCGGCCGTCTCGCGCAGCAACTCCCGCGTCGGCCGGGCCGTGTAGAGCGGGTCCTCCCACCACACCCCGACCAAGAGCTTCAGCCCCTGCTGCTCCGCCAGGTTCAGGAGCCGCGTGTCCGGGACCGTGTAGACGCGCACCGCGTTTACACCCGCCGCAGCCATCGTTGCGAAGTCCCGCTCGACCCGCTCCGGAGCGGGGAAGAGCCCCAGCTCCCCCGGCGCGAACGTGCCGTAGGTAACTCCTCGCATGTAAAACCTGCGACCGCCGAAGCTGAAGAATTTGCCATCGACGGCCGGTCCCGTAGCGGGTCCTGATCCAGCCCCCCGTCGGGAACCATAGGTCCCCGGGAGAAGGCTGCCCTCCTTCCTCAACTCAGCTCAATCCCCCGCAGAGCTTTAACGTGCAGTTAACCTCCTTTTACACTCTCCGCTCTGCGCGTCAATGTGCAGCGGGAGGCCGGAGGAGAACTCTAATGCATTTCTAAGAGAACTCTAACCAAGTTCTAATCTCCTGGACTCGCGGCAAACGACCGGTATAATAATCCCGATATGTTTACTCGGATTAAGCGGGCGCTCGGGGAGCGCATGGTAGATATGGTAGGAAGCACTCCGCTTCTGGAGCTGCCGAAGATCTCTCAGGAGGTTCCGGGGGTCACTATACTGGCGAAGGCGGAGTGGTACAACCCTGGTGGTTCCGTCAAGGACCGGCCGGCGTTGTGGATGATCCGGGAAGGGGAGCGGAGCGGGGAGCTTGCGCCCGGCAAGGTCATCCTGGACGCCACGAGCGGGAACACCGGGATAGCGTACGCCTGGATCGGGGCGGCGCTCGGGTACAGGGTCAAGCTCTGCATGCCCAAAAACGCCAGCGAGGAGCGGAAGAAGATCCTGCGTGCCTACGGGGTAGAGACGGTTCTAACCGATCCCGGCGAGGGTTCCGACGGGGCGATCCGGGAGGCGCGGCGGCTGTACGCGGAGGAGCCGGATCGGTACTTCTACCCCGACCAGTACAGCAATCCGGCCAACCCCCGGGCGCACTACGAGGGGACGGCGAACGAGATCTGGGATCAGACCGCGGGCGAGGTCACGCACTTCGTGGCGGGTCTGGGAACGAGCGGCACATTCGTGGGCACGGCCCGGCGCCTCAAGGAGCTCAACCCGGCCGTCCGGTGCGTCTCCTTCGAGCCGGACTCCCCCTTCCACGGTCTGGAGGGGATGAAGCACATGCAGAGCGCCCTGGTGCCTGAGATCTACGACCCGACCCTCGCGGACGCCAACCTGCGCACCTCGACCGAGGAGGCGTACGCGATGGTAAAGCGGCTGGCGCGCGAGGAGGGCGTCCTGGCGGGCATCTCCGCCGGGGCGGCTGTTGCAACCGCACTGAAGGTGGCGCGGGGGCTGGAGTCGGGCGTCGTGGTCACGATCCTGCCCGACGCGGCGGACAAGTACCTGAGCGAGCAGTTCTGGGAGGACGAGTAAGGTTGGCGCTGAAGATCGGGCAGGGGGATCTCCGGAACATCCACCGCCACGCCGAGGAGGCCTATCCCGAGGAGTGTGCGGGCGCTCTGGTGGGCATGGATGTGGGAGAGGTGAAGATAGTAGTCGACGTCTGGCGCGCGGAGAACACCCACGAGGAGGAACGCAGCCGGCGCTTCCTCATCCGGCCCGAGCAGGTACGGGAGTTCGAGGAGCGTGCCCGGGAGCGGGACATGGATGTTCTGGGTTTCTACCACTCCCACCCGGATCACCCGGCCGAACCCTCCGAGTACGACCGGGAGCACGCCTGGCCTTACTACTCGTACGTCATAGCCTCCGTGACCCAGGAAGGGGTGAAGGACGTCAAGTCCTGGGTGCTGCGCGACGACCGCTCGGGGTACGAGCAGGAAGAGCTGGTCAGGTAATCTTTAAGACGAGAGGAGTTTCAGAGATGCCGAAGGTCAAGATTCCCACCCCCCTCCGCCAGTACGCGGGCGGTAACGCCGAGGTTGAGGTCTCCGGGAGCACCGCCGGGGAGGCGCTCAGGGATCTCACCGAGCGGCACCCGGAGCTCAGGAATCACCTCTACACCGGCGACGGCAAGCTGCGGTCGTTCGTGAACGTGTATAAGGGCGATGAGGACATCCGCTACCTGGACGGGCAAGAGACCGAGATCTCCGAAGGGGACGAGCTCTCCATCATCCCGTCCATAGCCGGCGGAGAGTCGTGAAACCCGGCGCCGGGGAGAGACCGCGCCGGTTACCGGAAGGAGTGTTGCAAACGTGAGAGAGTCGGCGATCTCGCACAGGATCTCGGAGAACGGGCAGGTGGAGCTGTCTCAGGAAGAGATCCGGCGCTACAGCCGCCACCTCATCATGCCCGAGGTGGCGCTGGAGGGCCAGAAGAAGCTGAAGGCGGCCCGCGTGCTGACCATCGGGGCCGGAGGGCTCGGGAGCCCGCTCGCGATGTATCTGGCGGCGGCGGGCGTCGGCACCATCGGCGTTGTGGACTTCGACGTGGTGGATGAGTCCAACCTGCAGCGCCAGATCATCCACGGCACCTCGGACCTGGGGCGGCCGAAGCTCCAGAGCGCGAAGGAGAAGCTGGAGGATATCAATCCCAACGTGAAGGTAGAGACCTTCGAGGAGGCGCTCAGCTCCGAGAACGCGCTGGACATCTTCCGCGACTTCGACATCATCGTGGACGGGACGGACAACTTCCCGACCCGCTATCTGGTCAACGACGCGTGCGTGCTTACGGGCAAGCCGAACGTCTACGGCTCCATCTTCCGCTTCGAGGGGCAGGCGAGCGTCTTCTGGGCCGAAGAGGGGCCGTGCTACCGCTGCCTCTACCCCGAACCGCCGCCCCCGGGTCTGGTGCCGAGCTGCGCCGAGGGCGGGGTGCTGGGGATACTGCCGGGCGCTATCGGGACGATCCAGGCCACCGAGACGGTCAAGCTCATCCTCGGGATCGGCGAGCCTCTGATCGGGCGTCTGCTGCTGTATGACGCCCTCGGCATGCGCTTCCGGGAGATGAAGCTGCGCAAGGACCCGAACTGCCCCATCTGCGGTGAGAACCCGACGGTCACGGAACTCATCGACTACCAGGAGTTCTGCGGCATCCCGCAGGCGCAGGCCGCCGCGCAGCAGAATGCGGTGCCGGAGATCTCCGTCCGGGAGCTGAAGGAGAAGCTGGACAGAGGAGAGAACGTTTACGTGCTGGACGTGCGCGAGCCGCACGAGTACGAGATCGCAAACCTCGGCGCCCGCCTCCTTCCGCTCGGCGAGCTGCCCGAGCGGCTGCACGAGCTGGACCAGAACGCCGAGATCGCCGTCCACTGCAAGACCGGCGGCCGCAGCGCGAAGGCGGTGAAGCTGCTCAAGGACGCAGGGTTTGCGAACGTCTACAACGTGAAGGGCGGCATCACCGCCTGGAGCGAGGAGATAGACCCGAGCGTCCCGAAGTACTAGAGAAAGGCTTCGGAGGAGCGGGCCGGGATCTTCCGGCCCGCTTTTCCGTGCCCGTTTCACAACCTGCGCCTCCGGCGGGCGGTAGACTCGGAAGACGAATGGATACCCGAACCTCATCGCACGCGGCCGAACACCCGCCGGAGAGGCGCAAGCCCCGGCGGGGCGCCGGCATCCTGCTGCTGGCCGCGCTGATCTTGATCGGGGGGATCTGGCTGCAGGACGCCCTCACCTACGACGGACCGCGGGAGGCGGTCTTCCCGCTGCCCCTGCAGGAGGCGGAATACACGAACGACTGGGGCGCGCCCCGGCCGCAGGGGCCGCACGAGGGCACGGACATCTACGCTCCCGAGGGGACCCCCATCTACGCCATCACCGGCGGCACGGTAACGGGGAGCGGCTGGAACACTTTAGGCGGCTATACGGTCATGGTCCGGGCCGCCTACGGTATCGGTCCCGTGGAGCGTGGCGACCTTTTGTACTACGCTCACCTGCGCGAACCCTCGCCGCTGGAGCCGGGAGACGAAGTAGTAGCCGGGCAGAAGATCGGGGAGGCCGGAAGAACCGCCGGAGAAGAGGAAGGGACCGTTGCGGGCTTCCCGCCGCACCTGCACCTCGGATGGTACGAGGGCTTCAGCCTCTTCGGAGAGAGCCGCGCGCAGGCCGAGAGCGGTGCGATGAACCCCTACCCGCTCCTGCGCTGGATCGAGAGCGGCGGCGGGAGGGTGACACCGGAGTAACGCTGGCGGCTGCCAGTCCTCCGGCGGTAGTATGTAGGCGATGGCCTACGACGCGGACGCGATAGTAGTCGGGGCCGGGCTCGCGGGGCTGGTCGCCGCGGCGGAGCTGGCGGACGCGGGACGGCGCGTGATACTGCTGGACCAGGAGCCGGAGCGGGCCCTTGGCGGGCAGGCCTTCTGGTCGCTGGGCGGGCTCTTCATGGTGGACACGCCGGAGCAGCGGCGGCTCGGGGTGCGGGACTCATACGAGCTGGCACTCTCAGACTGGATGTGCACCGCGGGCTTCGACCGGGAGGAGGACCGCTGGCCGCGCCGCTGGGCCGAGGCCTACGTGGCCTTCGCCGCCGGAGAGAAGCACGCCTGGCTCCGCGAGCAGGGCGTGCGGCTGTTCCCGCTCGTCCAGTGGGCCGAGCGCGGGGGCTACGGAGCCCGCGGTCCCGGCAACAGCGTGCCGCGCTTCCATATCGCCTGGGGGACGGGGCCGGGGGTGCTGGAGCCGTTCGTCCGCCGGGTGCGGGCGGCGGAGGAGAGGGGCCTGGTCGAGCTCCGCTACCGCCACCGGGTGACGGAGCTAATCCGGGAGGGAGGGGCGCTCTGTGGGGTGGGTGGGGAGGTGCTCAAGCCGGACTCCACGCGGCGCGGTGCTCCTAGCTCGCGGGCGGTGCGCGGAACCTTCGAGCTGCGGGCGCAGGCCGCCGTCGTGGCCTCGGGCGGCATCGGGGCCAACCACGACCTCATCCGGCGCAACTGGCCGGAGCGCTACGGCGAGCCGCCGCAGGAGATGCTCTCCGGCGTTCCGGACCACGTAGACGGGCTGATGCTCGGGGTGGTCCGCAGAGCCGGGGGGAGCATCATCGGCGAAGACCGGATGTGGAACTACCCGGAGGGGGTGGCTAACCACTCGCCCATCTGGAGCCGGCACGGCATCCGCATCCTGCCCGGCCCCTCTTCGCTGTGGCTGGACGCTGCCGGTGAGCCGCTGCCCTTCCCCCTCATCCCCGGGGCCGACGCGCTCGGGGCGCTGGAGCACATCGCAAAGAGCGGCCACGGCTACTCATGGTTCGTGCTCAACCGGCGCATCCTGGGCAAGGAGTTCGCCCTCTCCGGCTCGGAACAGAACCCGGACCTCACCGGCCGCAGCTGGCCCGCGGTCCTCCGGCGGGCTCTGCCCGGCGCCCCGGCGCCGGTGGAGGAGTTCGCCCGGCGCTCGCCGGAGTTCATCGAGGCCCAGGCTCCCGAGGAGCTCGCCCGGCGCATGAACGCGCTCACCGGCGAGGGGCTCGTAGATCCGGCAAAGCTGCGGGAGGTCATCGAGGCGCGCGACCGGCAGGCCGCCTCCGGGCTCGGCAAGGACCCGCAGCTCGCCGCCATCCGCTCCGCCCGGCGCTTTGTGGGGGACCGCCTGATCCGGGTGGCAAGACCCCACCGGCTGCTAGATCCTGCCGCGGGGCCTCTGGTGGCCGTCAGACTCTCCATCCTCACCCGCAAGACCCTGGGAGGGATAGAGACCGACCTCGCGGGAAGGGTACTCGGAGAGGACGGGGAGCCGGTGCCCGGACTGTACGCCGCAGGAGAGGCCAGCGGCTTCGGAGGCGGCGGGATGCACGGCTACCGGGCGCTCGAGGGCACCTTCCTCGGCGGCTGCCTCTTCTCCGGCCGGGTGGCGGGAAGGGCGGCGGCCGCCGCCGTGGGGTAGGCTAGCCCGGCGGCCAGCCCATCCGCCGGCCGCCGAGCACGTGCAGGTGGATGTGCGGCACGGTCTGGTTGGCGTCCGGGCCGCAGTTGAAGACCGTGCGGTATCCGCCGTCCAGGCCCTCGGCGGCCGCGATCTTCTTCGCGACCACGAAGAGGTGCCCGACGAGAGCCTCGTCCTCTTCGGTCAGATCGTTGAGCGAGGGGATCGGCTTGCGCGGCACCACGAGGACGTGCGTAGGAGCCTGCGGGTTGATGTCCCGCAGCACCACGCACTGCTCGTCCTCGTAGACGATGTCCCCGTCCAGCTCGCCGTCCATGATCTTCTGAAAGAGCGTCTTCTCGGCCATGAAGTCAGATTAACGGGTGGCGGGGCCCCGTTCAACGTCCGCTACTGCCGCCGCGCCAGATAGACCCCGCAGAGCAGGATCAGCGCCCCCAGCAGCCGCGAGGGCCCGAAACTCTCGCCCAGCAGCACGATGCCGGAGGCGACCCCGATCAGGGTAACGAGGTACTGGTAGACCAGCACCCGGTTCGCCCCGATGTGCGAGACGCCCCGCACCCAGCCCGCAAACCCGAACGCGGAAGAGAAGAGCAGGGAGTAAGCGGCGGCCGCCCACGCCTCTGCCGCCACCCCCCCGGGGTCCAGGCTCGGGAACTGGAAGGCGGCCAGCGGGAAGATCGCCAGCCCGCCCAGCACCATCGGGTAGGCGGTCACGGCCAGCGGCGTGTAGCCCCGCAGCAGCGAGAGCGAGAGCATCGTGTACGAGCCCCAGCAGACGGCGGCGGCCAGGATCAGCAGATCCCCCACCAGGCTCGTGCCGCTCACCTCCAGCCCGCCGCGCACGATGAGCCCGACCCCGGACAGCGCCAGCGCCAGCCCGAGGATGCCCCGCAGCCGCGGCCGTTCCAGGCCGAGCGCCATGCCGACCAGCATCCCCCACACCGGCGAGGTGGTGTAGACCAGCGCGGTGTTGGAGGCGGTGGTGAGGCTGACCCCGATGGTGAAGACCGACTGGGTGAGGGTTATCCCCACGACCCCGAGGCCGAGCATGGGCAGCAGATCCCCGCGGCGCAGCCGGCTCTCCGGCTCCAGCAGGCGCAGCAGCCCCCAGAGCAGAAGCCCGGCCAGCGTGAACCGGAACGCGGCGAACGGCAGCGGGGGGATCTCCTCCACGGCCAGCTTCACGGCCACGAAGTTGGTCCCGAAGAAGAAGACGGTCAGAAGCAGCGACCCCTCGACCAGCAGCGATGTCCGCCCGCGCCTCTTCACAGCCCCGGATTCTACGCCGCCGCCGGCAGTTGCGGGGAGCGTGCAGGTGAACGAACGTACAGCTCAGTAGCGGCGGCCGCGCTGGAGGCGGATGTCGAAGCGGGCGGAGGAGGAGACGGCCATCACCGCCATCACGCCGCACTGCACCGGATCGCTGACGACCAGGTCGGCGGCGTCCGGGACGCTGCCGGCCATGTTCAGCGAGAGCACGATGATCCCCTGCTTTCGCACCTCGCGCACGGCCCGAGCCACCTCGCCCCCCATCAGCGAGCCCGCCAGCACCAGGGCCACGGCGCGCGGCAGCCGGGCCACGGCACGGGTGGCGGCGGCCAGCTCCTCCTCGCCCACGAGCGGTATGGTGTCTACCGAGATCTTCTCCCCCCGGATGTTGTGCCGGTCGGCCTCCGAGGCCGCGCCGAGCACCACCTGTCCGACCTGCGCCCCGCCGCCGATGACGATGATCCGCTTGCCGTAGATCTTGGCGAACGAAGGCGCCCGCTCGACCCGGCGCACAGGCGCGAGCGTCCTGAGGTCGGAGATCAGGACTTCGGCGTCTGCCGGAGCGATGTCCTCCAGTTCGAAGTATACGGTGGAGAGCCCCTCCCGCCGGTCGGAGATATCCACGTAGGTGATGTTCGCCCCGTGCTCGAAGATGACCCGGGTGAGCAGGTGCAGCACTCCGGGCTCGTCCAGGCTCCGGACCATGAAGGCCACCACGCCGGTCCCGCTCAACGGTCCTTCCACCTCGAAACGCTCAGGCGGCACGGGGTCATCTTACCGGATAAAGTCCGTCTCCGGGGTCAGGGTGCGGACCCAGGCCGCTATCAGGCGGGCGCAGTTCTCCAGGTCCCGGAGCTCAACCATCTCGTTGGGCGAGTGCATGTAGCGGTTGGGCGCAGAGACCACCCCGCAGGCGATCCCGGCGCGGGAGAGATGGATGGCGTCCGCGTCCGTGCCGGTGCGGCCGGAGTCCGCCTCCAGCGTGTACGGGATACCCTCCCTCTCCGCCGCCTCCATGAGCCCGGCCGTCACGACCGGGCTCAAAACCGACGCCCGCGTGATAACCGGCCCGCTTCCCAGAGAGTGATCGCCGTGCTCCTGCCTGGAGACGCCGGTGATATCGGTGGCGTGGGTGACGTCTACGGCCACAGCCGCGTCGGGGTCGAGGCCGTAGGCCGAGCCGCGCGCTCCGTAGGCCCCGATCTCCTCCTGCACGCTGGCCACCGCCACGACTTCGGCGGAGAACCCGCCGGACTCCGCGAGCAGCCGCAACGCCTCCAGCACGATAAACGCCCCGATGCGGTCGTCTACCGAGCGGGAGGCGATCCTGCCGTTCGGGAGCTCCAGGAGGCCGTGATCGAGCACGGCAGCGTCCCCGACGCGCACCATCTCCCTCGCCTCCTCGCCGTCCCTCGCACCGACGTCTATCCAGAGGTCTTTGATCTCGGAGACCTTCTTACGCTCCTCGGCGCTCATGGTGTGGACGGCCTTCTTGCCGATAACGCCGCGCACATCGCCGCTGCGGCCCCTGATGAGCACGCGCTGGCCGACCAGAACCTGCGAGTCCCAGCCCCCGATGCCCTTGAAGTAGACGCGGCCGTCGTCGCCGATGTGGGTGACGATGAGCCCGATCTCGTCTATGTGTCCGGAGAGCATGATGCGCGGCCGACCGCCCGCGTTCAGCGTGGCGAAAGAGTTGCCCATCCGGTCGCCGCGCACCCCGGAGAACTTCGCCGCCTCCTCTCGCCAGAGACGGGCCGCGTCCTCCTCGTAGCCGCTCGGGCCCGGCGTGGAGAGCAGGGCCTTCAGAAAGCTCAGCGACTCCTCTCTCAAGGCTTCCTCCTTAGATGCTCGTTGGCGTGTTTCTATCCGGCCGGCTCCAGCAGCGCGACGGGGAAGTCCGCCAGCGCCTCCGCGACGGAGAGATGCCGCCTCCCGGACAGCACGATCCCGCCCGTGAAGAGGTTCCGGAACCGGCGCCCCGGGGTGGAGAGCGCCACCCGCGTATCGTCCCACGCCCGGGGCGGGATCAGCAACCCCCGTCCCTCCGGGAACCCGGCGCACAGCCGGGGCGCGACCACGACCGCAACCCCCTCCCCCGAACGCCGGGCGAAGGCGACCACGTGATCCGCGCGCTCCCCCTCCACCTCCAGCGGCAGGTACTCCCCCGCCTCGAAGAGATCCGGCCTCTCCCGGCGGAACGCCAGCGCCTTCCAGGTCACGTAGAGCTTGGCGCGGGGGTCGTCCGGGTCCTCCAGCAGCGAGGGGGCCCTCTCCGGCGGCAGGGCTTTGAGCTCCGCCAGCAGCCTCTTCCTGAGCTCGTAGTCTACCGGGCGGCGGTTGTCCGGGTCCACGAGGCTGAAGTCCGGGATCTCGTTGCCCTGGTAGATGTCCGGGACGCCGGGGGCGGTGAGCTTGAGCAGGGTCGAGGAGAGGCTGTTGAGCGCCCCGATCATCGCTACCTTCTTCTGGAACGGCAGGAACTCCCGCAGGAAGTAGCTCTCGGGATCGGAGAGCAGCTCCCGCACGAAATGCGAGACGGCCGCCTCGTACTCCTCGTTGGCGTTGATCCAGGAGGTGTGCACCTGAGCCTCCCGCGCCGCCTTGAGCATGTACTCCTCGACGCGCTTCCGGAAGCCTTCCAGGCCGAATTCTCCCGGCGGCCAGGCCCCGAGCAGCGTTTGGTAGAGCAGGTACTCGTCGTTGCGGTCCGGGGCGGGCTCGCCGTCGACCACGAGCTTCTTGCTCCGGTTCAGGCGGCCCCAGCGCAGCAGGTTCTCCCGCCACTCCCGCGGCAGCTCGGAGAGGGCGTCTATCCGGGCGCGCACGTCCTCGCTGCGCTTGGTGTCGTGAGTGGAGGTGGAGAGCATGGCGTGCGGCCACCTCTCCGCCCGCTCGGAGTTCAGGTAGTGGAAGGCCTCGGGCGAAGCGCCGAACCGGTCCGGCTCCCCGCCCACCTCGTTTAGCGAGACGAGCCGGTTGTAGATGTAGAGGGCGGTGTCCTCCAGCCCCTTGGCCATGACCGGGCCGGTGTACTGCTGGAACTTCATGACGAACCCGACGGCCGGCTCCCGCATCTCCTCCCCCACCTCCAGCAGCAGGATGCCGCGCAGGAAGTCGAAGATGCTCGTGTCCGCCGCCAGGCTCCGCTTCCGGGCCTGGGCGAGCGCCCACTCCACGTAGCGCCGGTCCTGCCCGGAGACGTCCGCCCCGGTGATGTAGGTGCGGTAGACCGGGAAGCAGGCCACGACCTCGCTGATCGCGTCGCGCAGCCCGTTGATGGTGAAGTCGAAGGCGCGCCGGTTCGCCTCGGAGATGGCGAGCAGCCGGCGGGAGAGCACGTTCAGCTCGCTGCTCAAGGCGGTGCGCATGATGTGCTTCTTACAGCGGTAGACCAACTCCTTGAACGGCTCGTCCCGCCCGGTGAAGCGGCGGTAGGTGCGGTCGAGGTGGCTCTCGGCCGCCCGGTCCACGAAGAGGCCGGTGATCAGGTTCGCGAACTCGTAGCCGGTCGTGCCGTGCACCGGCCAGTCCTCGGGCAGCCGCTCGTGGTGGGCCAGGATCTTCTCGGCCAGCAGGTACACCGGCTCGCCGCGGACCTCCTCGGCCGCCTCCTGCAATCGCCGGAAGTAGCCTGCCGGGTCGTAGAGGCCGTCCGGGTGGTCTATGCGCAGCCCCTCCACCCTCCCCCGTTTGAGCAGCTCCAGGACGAGCCCGTGCGTCGCCTCGAAGACCTCCTCGTCCTCCATCCTGATCCCGGCGAGCTCGTTGATGGAGAAGAAGCGGCGGTAGTTGATCTCGTCGCTGGCTACGCGCCAGTACGCCAGCCGATACGCCTGCGACTCCAGCAGCTCGTGCAGAGCCCCGAAGTCCCCGCCCACGCGCCGCGCGTTCTCTTCTACGAAGCGCCGCACCTCCGGCGACTCCCCGCAGAGCCGCGCGAGGCGACCCTTGTTCACGACGCTCTCGCGCCGGCGTTCCTCCAGCCGTTCTGCGTCCGGCTCGTCCCGGCCCGGCAGGTTCTCGAACGCGGTAACGATGCTCTGCAGCTCCAGCAGGCGCGGGTCGTCTTCTCCCAGCCGCCGCTCCAGACGCTCCACGCCGCGGGCCAGGATCATGGGGTAGGTGCCGGGGTCCAGCGGGCAGCGGTGCTCGTAGTAGTCCACGTGGAAGGAGCCGGACTCCGGCTCGAACGTCAGACCGAGCTCCCCGCCCTCTAGCACCCTGCGGTAGTGGTCGCCGAGGACGGGCAGCAGCACCCTGCCGTGCAGCACCGCGCGGTTGGTCGGGTACCAGTCTATGTCGAAGTAGCGGGCGTAGCGGGAGGCGGGACCGTTCTCCAGCACGTCCAGCCACCACCCGTTGTCCCGCCCGAAGACGCCCATGTGGTTGGGCACGAGATCGAGCACCTGCCCCATCCCGCGCCCGCGCAGCGCCTCTGCCAGACGCTCGTAGTCTTCCTCGCTCCCGATCTCGGGGTTCAGCGCGCCGTGGTCTATGATGTCGTAGCCGTGGGCGCTGCCGGGCCGGGCCTTCAGGTAGGGCGAGGCGTAGAGGTGGCTTATGCCCAGCTCGTCGAGATACGGGACGATCTCCGCCGCATCCCGGAAGGTGAAATTCCCGCTGAGCTGCAGCCGGTAAGTCGCCCGGGGAACCCTCACCCAACCCCCTCCAGGTACCACGCCACGCTCCAGGGCGGCATAGCGTCCTCCATCCCGCGGACCGTCGAGTACAGCGGTTCGCCCTCCGGGCGTCCGAAGCCGCGCGCGGGCTCCGGCCCGAGGTTGGCGAGCAGCGTCAGGGTCGAGCCGTCGCCGAGCGCCCAGCGGACCCGCAGCCCGCGCTCCCCGATCCGGCGGTACTCCGCCGCGCCGCCAGAGATGCCCCTCAGGCGCGGGGCTATCTCTTCGCGGCGGAGCCTCAGCAGCTCCCGGTAGAGCTCCGGCCGGCCGTTGCGCTCCGGCTCCAGGACGGCGCTCCGGAAGGTCTCCGGGTCGTTGGGGTCCGGGATCTTCTCGCGCATCTCCGGGTCGGAGAACTCGGGGAACCGGGCGAACTCCTCCCGGCGGCCCTCCGTCACGGCCCGCGCCAGCTCGGGCCCGAAGTCGCAGAAGAAGGGGAAGGGCTGTTCTGTGCTCCACTCCTCGCCCATGAAGATCATGGGTATCTGCGGAGCGAGCAGGTAGATTGCGGCCGCGGCCCGCACGGCCTCCGGAGCCCCCAGCTCCGTGATCCTCTCCCCGAACGCCCGGTTGCCGACCTGATCGTGGTTCTGGAGGAACGACACGAAGCAGACAGGCGGCAGTCCGGCGCTCGGCTCGCCCCGGCTCACCCCGCCGCGGTACGCCGAAGGCTCGCCCTGGTAGGCGAACCCCTCGGCCAGGCAGCGTCCCAGATGCCCGATGGCGTCGTCCGCGTAGTCCGCGTAGTAGCCGCCGCTCTCGCCGGTGACGGTTACGTGCAGCGCGTGGTGGAGATCGTCGTTCCACTGCGCATCGTAGCGTCCGCGGCCCAGGTAGCGCGCTTCGTTCGCGTCGTTCTCCAGAACCAGGTGCACGTGCCGTTCGGAATCGAACCTCCTGCGCACCCGCTCGGCCAGCTCAATGAGGAAGTGCTTCTCCGAGCCGTCGGCTATGGCGTGTACGGCGTCGAGGCGCAGCCCGTCCAGGTGGTACTCCTCCAGCCAGTAGAGCGCGTTGTGGATGAAGAACCCGCGCACCCACCCGCTCAGCTCGCCGTCGAAGTTGATGGCCGCGCCCCAGGGCGTCCGGTGCCGGTCGGTAAAGAACTGCGGGGCGTAGAGGTGCAGGTAGTTCCCCTCCGGCCCGAAGTGGTTGTAGACCACGTCCAGAAAGACCATCAGGCCCCGCTCGTGGGCGGCCTGCACCAGCTCCTTCAGCTCCTCCGGCGTCCCGTAGCGGCTCTCGGGAGCGAACGGCAGTACGCCGTCGTAGCCCCAGTTGCGCCCTCCGGGGAAGTCCGAGAGGGGCATCAGCTCTATCGCGGTTACGCCGAGGCCGGCCAGATAGTCCAGCCGCTCCCGCACCCCGGCGAAGGTGCCCTCCGGCGTGAAGGTGCCGACGTGCAGCTCGTAGAGAACGGTCTCCTCCCACGGGCGGCCCCGCCAGTCGCCGTCCCGCCACTCGAAGGCTTCGGGGTCCACAAGCTGGCTCGGGCCGTGCACGTCCTCCGGCTGGTAGCGAGAGGCGGGATCGGGGACCTCCTGGCTGCCGATCCGGAAGCTGTAGCGGTCGCCGGGCCGGGCGGGAGCGGTGAGGGTAAAGAGGCCGTCCGGGGCGGGCTGCATGGGGTGCTCCTCGCCGCCGAGCAGCAGCTGCACGCTCCCGGTGCCGGGGGCCCAGAGGTTGAAGCGCGCCTCGCCGCTCTCCGCCAGCTGGGCCCCGAACGGCATGTCATGGCGGCGTCTCATTCTTCGTCGTCCTCCTCGCCGTTAGCGTCCGGCCGTTCGTGGGTCAGGACGGCCATCGAGCGGGCCTGCAGGGGGTAGACGTCGCCCGGCTTGTAGAAGCCGCCGGGCTTGAGCCCGGCGGCGTGGGCGGTGTCCATGACGAGCCGCCAGCGGGCGTCCTCCGGATAGGCGGGAACCGTGAACGGGACCTCCTCGTGATGGGCGTTGAAGAGCAGGAGGAAGTCGTCGTCGATCACGCGCCGGCCCTCCGGCGTGTACTCGTCCTCCAGCGTCCCGGACATCTGCAGGCCCAGCGAGCGGGCGAAGGTGTTGTTCCACTCCTCGTCGGTCATCTCGCGTCCCTGGGGGGTGAGCCAGGTGATGTCCTTGGCGTCCGCGCCGCGCAGCCTGCGGCCCTGGAAGAAGCGGCGGCGGCGGAAGACGGGGTGGTCCTTGCGGAGCTGGATCATGCGCCGCACGAAGGCGAAGAGCCGGCGCTGATCGCGGGTGAGGCTCCAGTCGAGCCAGGAGATCTCGTTGTCCTGGCAGTAGGCGTTGTTGTTGCCGCGCTGGGTGCGGCCCATCTCGTCGCCGGCTACTATCATGGGCACACCCTGGGAGAGCAGCAGAGTGGCGAAGAAGTTCCGCTTCTGGCGGTTGCGGAGCCTGCGGATCTGCGGGCTCCTGGTCGGCCCCTCCTCGCCGTGGTTCCAGCTCAGGTTGTGGTCCTCCCCGTCCCGGTTCTCCTCGCCGTTCTCCCAGTTGTGTTTCTCGTTGTAGCTGACCAGGTCCTGGAGGGTGAAGCCGTCGTGGGCGGTGACGAAGTTGATGGAGGCGTAGGGCCGCCGTCCCCCGCGCTCGTAGAGGTCGCTGGAGCCGGTGAGCCGGTAGGCCAGCTCGCCGACCAGCCCGCCCTCGCCCTTCCAGTAGGCGCGCACCGCGTCGCGGTACTTGCCGTTCCACTCGGTCCAGCCGACCGGGAAGTTCCCGACCTGATACCCCCCCTCCCCCACGTCCCACGGCTCGGCTATGAGCTTGACCTGGGAGATCACGGGGTCTTGGCGGATGATGTCGAAGAACGCCCCGAGCCGGTCCACCTCGTGCAGCTCCCGGGCGAGCGCGGAGGCGAGATCGAAGCGGAACCCGTCCACGTGCATCTCCAGGATCCAGTACCTCAAGGAGTCCATGATGAGCTGCAGCACGCGCGGGTGCATCATGTTCAGGGTGTTGCCCGTGCCGGTGTAGTCCATGTAGTGCCGGGGATCGCCGGGGACGAGCCGGTAGTAGGCGGCGTTGTCTATGCCGCGGAACGAGAGGGTAGGCCCCAGGTGGTTGCCCTCGGCGGTGTGGTTGTACACCACATCCAGGATGACCTCGATCCCGGCGGAGTGCAGCCTCTTGACCATGGTCTTGAACTCGTTCATCTCGCCGGTCGACGAGTAGCGCATGTCCGGGGCGAAGAAGCCGATGGAGTTGTAGCCCCAGTAGTTTCTCAGGCCCCGGTCTACCAGGTGCTTGTCGTCCACGAAGAGGTGCACGGGCATCAGCTCCACCGCCGTTATGCCGAGCCGCTTGAGATGCTCTATGGCCGGCGGGGTGGCCAGCCCGGCGTAGGTCCCGCGCAGGTGGGGCGGGATCTCGGGGTGCCGCCGGGTGAAGCCCTTGACGTGCAGCTCGTAGATGATCGTGTCGTGCCACGGGATGCGCGGCGGCCGGTCGTCGCCCCAGGTGAAGGCCGTGTCCACCACGCGGCACTTTGGAGCCCCCCAGGCGTTGTCCCGCGCGTCGAAGGAGAGGTCTGCCGCCTCGCTCTCTACGTCGTAGCCGAAGTGCGGCGCCCTCCAATCCACCTGCCCGACGGTAGCCTTCGCATAGGGGTCCAGGAGCAGCTTGTTGGGGTTGAAGCGGTGGCCGTTCTCCGGGTCGTAGGGACCGTGGACGCGGTAGCCGTAGATCTGGCCCAGCCGGGCGTAGGGCAGGTAGCAATGCCAGACCTGGTCGGTATGCTCGGGCATCTCTATGCGCTCCACCTCGTGCCTCCCCGAGGGGTCAAAGAGGCAGAGCTCCACCCGCTCGGCGTTCTCGGAGAAGAGCGCGAAGTTGATGCCCTCCCCGTCCCAGGTGGCCCCCAGAGGATAGGGCTCTCCCGGCCAGACCGTGCTCTTCTGTCTGTTCTCGAACTCACCCAAAGCTGTCAATCCTTTCGGATAGGGGTAGCCGGCTCAGAGCGACTCGCAGGATTATACCCGCCCGGCCGCTTTTCTCCCCTAGCCGGCCGGCTTCAGGAACAGCGCCCCCAGCGGCGGCAGGGTGAGCTCGAGGGAGTACGGGCGGCCGTGCGCGGGCACCGCCTCCGCCTCGACGCCCCCGCCGTTGCCCACGCCGCTCCCGCCGTACTCTCCGGCGTCGGTGTTCAGCAGCTCGGCGTAGCACCCGCCGGCCGGTGCCCCGACGCGGTAGCCGTGCCGCACCACGGGCGTGAAGTTGCAGACGATGAGGACGGGGTCCCCGCTCCGGCTCTTGCGCAAAAAGGAGATGACGCTGTTAGCCGAATCGGAGGCGTCCACCCACTCGAAACCCTCGGGGACGAAGTCCTGCTCGTGGAGGGCCGGCTCCGTTCTGTACAGCTCGTTCAGGTCGCGCACGAGCGCCTGCACGCCCCGGTGGTTCGGGTGCTCCAGCAGGTGCCAGTCCAGGCTCCGGTCGTGGTCCCACTCGCTACTTTGGGCGAACTCGCCGCCCATGAAGAGGAGCTGCTTGCCGGGATGACCGTACATGAAGGCGTAGTAGAGCCTCAGGTTCGCGAACCGCTGCCACTCGTCACCGGGCATCTTGCCTATGAGGGAGCCCTTGCCGTGCACCACCTCGTCGTGCGAGAGAGGCAGGATGAAGTTCTCGTTGAAGGCATATATGAGCCCGAAGGTGAGCCGGTCGTGGTGGTAGGAGCGGTGGATGGGATCGCGGCTCATGTACTCCAGGGTGTCGTGCATCCAGCCCATGTTCCACTTGTAGCCGAAGCCGAGCCCGCCCAGGTAGGTGGGCCGGGAGACCATCGGCCAGGCCGTGGACTCCTCGGCGATGGTGGCGGCATCCGGGTGCTGCTCGTAGACGAGCTCGTTCAGGCGCCGGATGAAGGCCACAGCCTCCAGATCCTCGTTGCCCCCGTACTCGTTGGGGACCCACTCGCCCTCTCCACGCGAGTAGTCCAGGTAGAGCATGGAGGCCACGGCGTCCACCCGCAGAGCGTCTATGTGGTATTCGGAGAGCCAGAAGAGGGCGTTGGAGATCAGGTAGTTGCGCACCTCGTTGCGCCCGTAGTTAAAGACGAGCGTGCCCCAGTCCATGTGCCGCCCGCGCCGCGGGTCTGCATGCTCGTAGAGGTGCGTGCCGTCGAAGTAGCCGAGTCCGTGCGGGTCCTCCGGGAAGTGGGCCGGAACCCAGTCCACGATCACGCCTATCTCCGCCCGGTGCAGGCTGTCCACCAGGTATTTGAAGTCGTCGGGGGTGCCGAAGCGGCTGGTGGGCGCGAAGAGCCCGACGGGCTGGTAGCCCCAGGAGCCGTCGAACGGGTGCTCGGTCGGCGGCAGGAACTCCACGTGCGTGTAGCCCATCTCGCGCACGTAGGGCACGAGCTCCTCGGCTAGCTCCCGGTAGGTGAGGTAGCGGTTGCCCTCCTTCCGCCGCCAGGAGCCCAGGTGCACCTCGTAGATGGCGATGGGAGCGTCCAGGGCGTTGCGCCCGGCGCGGCCCGCCATCCACTCTCCGTCCCCCCACTCGTAGCGCGAGAGGTCGTGGACGATGGAGGCGGTGCCGGGCGGGCGCTCGGCGCGGAAGCCGCAAGGATCGGCCTTGAGCGGCAGCAGCTCGCCGCTTTTGCCCTTGATCTCGTACTTGTACAGCGCGCCCTCCTCGACGCCGGGGATGAAGATCTCCCAGACCCCCACTCCCGGGTGCAGGCGCATGGCGTGCCGGCGGCCGTCCCAGGCGTTGAAGTCCCCGACCACGCTGACCCGGCGGGCGTTCGGGGCCCAGACCGCGAAGCGCACGCCCCGGACGCCCCCGATCTCCGTCAGATGCGCGCCCAGCTTCTCGTAGAGGCGCAGGTGGCTGCCCTCGCCGAGGAGATAGACGTCCAGCTCGCCCAGGGTGGGACCGAAGCGGTAGGCGTCCTCCAGCTCCAGCTCGCCTCCCTCTTCGTAGGAGACGCGCAGGCGGTAGCCGCGGTCTTCTTCCTCCACGGGCCCGGCGAAGAGCCCGTCCGGGTGCACCTGCCGCAGCTTCCCCAGCGGCCGGCCCGCGCGGGAGACCACCTCCACGGATTCGGCTCCGGGGAGGAAGGTTCGCACCACAGGCCCGCCCTTCGCGTCGCGGTGCATGCCCAGGAACGAGAACGGGTCGGGGTGGTCCCCGGCGACGATGGCGCGGACGGCGTCGTCGAACTTCATGCTTCCTCCTTCCCGGCGCCCGCCTCCAGAAGATCGAGGATGCCCCGGACGGGGATGCCGATCCAGTCCGGCCGGTTGTTCAGCTCGTAGCGGACCTCGTAGAGCGCCTTCTCCAGCGTGAAGAGGTCTATGAGGTTCTGCGCCTGCTCCGGGTCATCCGGGTAGGAGGGGCAGCCGTCTATCCCCTCGACGTACCCCTCCATGAACGCCTCGCGCGTGCGGCGCTCCCACTCGCGCGAGGCGGCCTCCAGCTCCCTGAGCTGGTCCTCGCGCTCGACGTTCAGGGCGAAGAGGGCCGAGTAGGCGGCGTAGTTGAACGAGCGCAGCATCCCGGCTACGTCCCTCAAGGGGCAGTGCTTGGCCCGGCGCTCGGAGAGCGGCCGGGCGGGCTCGCCTTCGAAGTCTATGATGTGGAAGTCGTTGCTCACCACGAGCACCTGCCCCAGGTGATAGTCGCCGTGGTGGCGGGTCTTGACGATCCGGGGGCTCAGCTCGCCGGCCGCCGCAACGCGGCCGGCGAGCTCGTCCTTCCTCTGCAGCAAGCGCTCCACATCCGGGCGCGTCTCCTCCTGCAGCTCTCCCCGGCGCTGCTTTAGGAGCTCGAAGGTCTCCTCCAGCTCCTCTACCACCTTCCCGGTCCAGGCGGCGACGTCCTTTCGGGAGACCGGCTCGGGATCGAAGGCGGGGTCCTGCGTCTTACCGGCGAAGGCGCAGTACAGCTCGCCGGTGCGCAGCCCCAGGGTGCGCACCAGGTTCATGAAGAACGCGTGCTCTTCCTCCTCACCCGTCTCGGACTCCTCCTGCGGCAGCATCAGCCGGTTCTCCAGGTGGCGCTGCAGGTAGTCCAGGGTGTAGGACCAGCCATCCCCCTGGTTGGGCACGAACCACTGCAGCAGAGCCACGGTGGTCGGATCGACGTCGGGGCTGGCGTACTCGATGTAGCCGGCCAGCGAGGGGGTGTTCCTGAAGCCGGCCTTCTCGGTCAGGAAGCGCCCTATCTCCAGGTCCGGATTGACGCCCTCCTCACGCAGCAGGCGGTACGCCTTGAGGATCATCCGCTCTCCCAGGATCACGGAGGTGTTCGTCTGCTCCCCGGCCCGGCGCACCGAAAGCTCTCCCCCGCCGGGCTCCTCGTACACCGAGGTGGGCGAGAAGCGCAGCGTCCCGTTCAGGAACGGGATCTCGCGCCCCTCCCCGATGGCAGCGACCGCCGCCCGGCAAAACCCGTCGTCGGCGAAGGCGTCGTAGAGCACGCCGACCCGCGCCTTGCGCCGGACCTTGGCCAGCACGTGCTGCATCAGCGCCTGCAGGGGGTCGTAGTCGCCGTCCTCCCAGGCGACGGCGAGCGGCAGGAGGTAGAGCTGGGACTCCTTTCGGGAGAGGTAGGCCCGGATCAGGACCAGAAGCCAGCTCTCGCCGCCCTCCCCGTTCAGGGTAGCCTGGGCGATGATCTTGACCCGCTGCACGCCCCGGCCCTTGGCGGCGAACCAGCGCCGGTTGCTCAGGAACTCCGGCAGCGCCTCGCGCTCCAGGGCGGCCCGCTGGCGGGCGGTGAGCTGCCCCTGCGGTCCGTGGGAGAGGACGAGCACCGGCAGCTCGGGCGGCGGCAGCGAGACGTCCTCGTGCCAGCTCGGGATCGCGGCCTCTCTCTCCAGCTGGAACCAGTAGAAGCCGTGCCCGGGCAGGGTGAGCAGGTACGGCAGGTCGCCGATGGGCGGGAAGTGGCTCCCGCCCATCAGCTCCACCGGCACCCGGCCCCGGAAGCGCGAGAGGTCAAGCTCCACCGGCTGCGCCGAGCGCGAGAGGTTGGCCACGCACAGGATTGACTCGTCCTCGTACTCGCGCAGGTAGGCCAGGATCTTGCGGTTGCCCGGGTGCAAAAACTCCAGCGTCCCGCTGCCGAAGGCCCTGTGCCGCTTGCGCACGGAGATGATGCGCTTCATCCAGTTCAACAGCGAGCCCGGGTTGCGGCTCTGGGCCTCCACGTTCAGGCCCCCGTAGCCGTAGACGGGGTCCATGATGGGCGGGAGGTAGAGCCGGGCCGGGTCGGCGCGGGAGAACCCGGCGTTGCGGTCGCCGGACCACTGCATGGGGGTGCGCACCGAGTCCCTGTCTCCCAGGAAGATATTGTCTCCCATCCCAAGCTCGTCCCCGTAGTAGATGACGGGCGTGCCGGGCATGCTCATCAGCAGGCTGTTCAAGAGCTCCATCCGGTCCCGGTCGTTGTCCACCAGGGGAGCGAGCCGCCGCCGGATGCCGAGGTTGATCCGCATCCGGGGGTCTGAGGCGTAGACCTGGTACATGTAGTCCCGCTCGCGGTCGGTGACCATCTCCAGGGTAAGCTCGTCGTGGTTGCGCAGGAAGATCGCCCACTGGCAGATCTCCGGGATCTCGGGTGTCTGGTACATGATCTCGGTTATGGGGTGGCGGTCTTCCTGCGCAAGCGCCATATAGATGCGGGGCATGAGCGGGAAGTGGAACGCCATGTGGCACTCGTCCCCGTCCCCGAAGTACGGCAGCACGTCCTCCGGCCACTGGTTGGCCTCGGCCAGGAACATCCGGTCCTCGTAGCGGGCGTCCATCTCCGCCCGCATCCGCTTGAGGATCTCGTGTGTCTCCGGCAGGTTCTCGTTCTCCGTCCCCTCGCGCTCGATGAGGTACGGGATGGCGTCCAGCCGGAGCCCGTCCACCCCGGCGTCCAGCCAGAAGCGCAGCACGCTCATCATGGCCCGGAAGACCCGCGGGTTGTCGTGGTTGAGGTCCGGCTGGTGGCTGAAGAAGCGGTGCCAGTAGTACTGCTGCGCGACCGGGTCCCAGGCCCAGTTGCTGCTCTCGGTGTCGGTGAAGATTATGCGGGTCCCGGCGTACTTCTGGTCCGTGTCGCTCCAGACGTAGAAGTTGCGCCAGGCGCTGCCCTTCGGGGCCCGGCGGGCGCGCTGGAACCAGGGGTGCGCATCGGAGGTGTGGTTGATAACCAGCTCCGTGATAACCCGGATGCCGCGCCGGTGCGCCTCGCGCACGAAGCGGCGGAAATCCCGCATGTTGCCGTAGGCCGGGTGCACGTTCTTGTACTCGGCGATGTCGTAGCCGTCGTCGCGCATGGGCGAGGGGTAGAAAGGCATGAGCCAGATGGCGTTCACGCCCAGATCCTGCACGTAATCCAGCTTCTCGGTGAGGCCCCGGAAGTCCCCCATCCCGTCGTCGTTGGAGTCGAAGAAGGCCTTGACGTGGAGCTGGTAGATGACGGCGTCCTTGTACCAGAGCGGATCTCTCTCCAGCATGCACTCCCCCCTAGAAGCAGGGCTCGTCGTAGTCGCGGTAAGCCCAGCGCTGCACGCGGTAGATCTCGGCCGGGTTCTCCTGCGGGTCCAGCCGCACCCGCTGCTCCCGGCCCCTCCACAACCGCCGCGTCTCCGTGAGCAGCTCTTCGACCTGGTAGTTCTCGTCCTCTCCGATCCCGAGCTCCTCCAGCGGGAGGTGCAACGTCGTCTCGTGAGGTTCGAACGGGTCCAGGTTCACCGCCACGAGCACGGTGTTGTCCCCGGCGCTCTTGCCGTAGAAGATGATGTTGTCATCATCCGCGCGGTAGAAGCGCAGATTCTCCAGCTCGTGCAGCGCCGGGTTCTCCTTGCGGATCCGGTTCACCTTCGCCACGTAGTCCTTGATGTTGCCGGGCCGGTCCCAGTCCCAGACCTTGTACTCGTACTTCTCGGAGTTTAGGTACTCCTCCTTGCCGGGCACGGGCGTGTTCTCGCACAGCTCGAAGCCGTTGTAGATGCCGTAGACGCTGGAGAGCGTGGCGGCGAGCACGAGCCGCATCTGGAAGGCGGGCCGCCCGCCGGCGACCAGGATCGGCGGCAGGATGTCCGGCGTGTTGGTGAAGAAGTTGGGCCGCAGGTACTCTTTGACCTCGCTCCGGGTAAGCTCCTCCAGGTACTCGGTGAGCTCCTGCTTGAAGTTGCGCCAGGTGAAGTAGGTGTAGGACTGGGTGAACCCGAGCTTGGCCAAAGCCTTCATCACTTTCGGGCGGGTGAAGGCTTCGGAGAGGAAGATCACCTCCGGGTGGTCGCGCTGGATCTCCCGGATCACCCACTCCCAGAAGGCGAACGGCTTGGTGTGCGGGTTGTCCACCCGGAAGATCTTCACGCCCTGCTCGATCCAGAACAGCAGCACGTCCCGCCATTCGCGCCAGAGGTTCTGCCAGTCCTCGCAGTAGAAGTCCACGTTCACGATGTCCTGGTATTTCTTGGGCGGGTTCTCGGCGTACTTGATGCTCCCGTCCGGGCGGAACCTGAACCACTCGGGGTGCTCCCTTATGTACGGGTGGTCCGGCGAGCACTGGATGGCGAAGTCTAGAGCCACCTCCAGGCCCAACCCCTCCGCCGCCCGCACGAAGGAGCGGAAGTCCTCCAGCGTCCCGAGATCCGGGTGCACGGACCTGTGCCCGCCCTCCTCGCTGCCGATGGCGTAGGGGCTGCCCGGGTCCCCCGGCCCGGCCTCTAAGGTGTTGTTCGGTCCCTTGCGGTGCGTCCGGCCGATGGGGTGGATCGGGACCAGGTACACCACGTCGAAGCCCAGCTCCTTGACGTACGGCAGCCGCGCCTCGCAGTCAGCGAACGTGGCGCTCCTGCCGGGCTCGGTGCCCTGCGAGCGGTGGAACATCTCGTACCAGGCGGCGTAGCGGGCCTTCACCCGGTCCACGACCACCTCCAGCACCTTGCCGTAGCGGGTGGCTCTGGAGCGGTCCGGGTGGCGGGCCATGAGCTCCCCGGTCGCACCGGAGAGCATCAGGTCCACCCGCTCTTCGTAACCGCCGGCGTCGAAGACCTCGAGCGCCTCCCGGAGCGCCGGGTCCTTGCTGCGGGCGGCCGCGCTCTTTAGCAGCTCGCGTCCCTCCAGCAGCTCCAGCTCCACGTTCTGCCCGGCAGCGAGCTTCTTCCGCACCTCCTCGCGCCAGGACGCGAACTCGTCCGGCCACGCCTCGATGGTGTACTCGTAGCGGGTGTTCTTCTCCAGCGGGAAGCCGCCGCACCAGCGGTCGTTGTCCACGAAGCGCATCCGGGTCTCGTGCCACTCGCCGCCCTTCTCGCGGTGTTTGAGGACCGCGGCTATGAGATCGTGGCCCTCCTTGAAGATGTCCGCGTAGACCTCCAGCCGGTCGCCGACCTCGCGTTTGACGGGATAGCGCCCGCAGTCCAGCTCCGGGTATACGTTCTCGATGACGACGGTCTCGAACCCCTCTTGCAAACCTCAACACCTCACCGTACGCTCTAGCCGCCTTCCGCGTAGAATACCCGCATCTCCTGCGGATTCAAATGCACGTCGCCGCGCAGCGGGGAGTGCTCCGAGTAGGGCGTGATCTCGGAGAGCCCGTAGGTCCCGGCCGCCTGCACGATCCGGACCGCCGGGAAGGAGTGGGCGCTCCAGGGGTCGTGGTTCACGAGCCCCACGGCCACCCCGCCGCCGCTCTCCGAACGCCGGAGGAGGACCGTAACCGGCGAGTCCCGGCCGGAGATCATCTCCTGCGGCCCCTCCTGGTTCAGCAGCGCGCACTCGGACTTCATCCGGTTCGTCTCCCGGATGAAGTCCGAGATGTCGTACTGGGGCTCTTCCCAGTCCTCCGGCCGGGTGCGCACCACGTCGAGCCGCCGGCAAAACCCGAACTCATAGCCCACCGGCATCATCACCCCCGTGGAGAAGAACGCCGCGAAGAGGTAGCGCAACCGGGCCACCGTCTCGTTCGCCTCGGCCCCCACGCGTTCGGTGTCGTGAGACTCGGGGAAGGAGACCGAGGGGGCTATTCTCCGGAAGCTCTCGTACTGCTCCAGCAGCCAGCCCTCCCGGAAGTCCCACCACTTCGAGCTGTTGAAGAGGTAGTCGAAGCCGGCCGCGCTCAGCGCCGCTACCTGCTCCAGCGTGCAGCCTAAAGTCTCGGCGAAGAACCGTGCGCCGGGGTCGACCTCCCGGGCCGCGGAGATGACCGCGGCCCACACCTCCGCCGGGACCTGGTAGGCCGCGTCGCAGCGGAAGCCGTGGAAGCCCAAAGCCGCATAGTGGCGCACCAGCTCACACCAGTAGCCCACGACCTCCTCCCGCACCTCCGGGTTGTCGTAGTCTATCTCCGCGAGATCCCCCCAAACGGTGACGTTGGAGGGATCGTCCGGGTCCACGGCCCGCGGCGAGCGGATGGAGCCGTCCTCCTCCCGCGCGAACCACTCCGGATGCTCCTCGACCAGCACCGAGTCCTTCGCCGTGTGGTTTATGACCAGGTCCATCATCACCCGCAGGCCGTGCTCTTCGGCCCGATCCAGGAAATCCCGCAGCAGCTCGTCCGCGGGAGCCTGCGACGCTCCCTGGAACATCGGGTGCAGGCGGTAGTAGTCCTTCACGGCGTAGAGGCTGCCGGAGAAGCCTGGGTAGTGGAACGGGTTGAGAAAGACCCAGTCGAACTCCATCGCCGCCACGCGCGGCAGGTGCTCTTTCCAGTCCTCGACGCTCCCCACCAGCAGGGGGAACAGGTTGTAGATGCGCGCTCCGGGGCTCATGCGATCTTCTCCAGGAAGCTCGTGTTCTGAACTCCCGCAGATCGTACAGGAAAACCCCGGCCAACCCCAACCGGAGGCGACCAACTGAAGAATGGAACCGGTGGATGTACGAACCCGCCTATGAAACAATTGGTTGCCGGACACGCGGAGGAGAGTGTGGGGTCAGATCGCGGCACAAGCGAGAGCGAAGACCGAGTCCCGTCCCGGAGCACCGAAGCCCGGACTCGCGAACGGGAGGCTGTCCCGTGGTTCGGCTGGCAGGCCACACTGTACCTGCTGGCGCTGGGCGCGGTCTGCATCCTCCTGGCTCCCCTCACGAGCTTCTGGTGGGTTGTGCCGGTGCTGGGGATGGCCGGCCCGTTAGTGCTGGTCCTGCTCGACCGCACCGAACGCCTCCGCAAGGGCCCGGACGACAGGAAGCTCAAGGAGCGCGAGCTGCTGGAAGCCCTGGCCGAGCTGGGTGAGATAACGCCCGCCGCGGCCGCCATGAAGACCTCGCTAACCGTGGACGAGGCCCAGAAGATGCTCGGAGACCTGGCGGGCAAGGGCCACCTGAAGCCGCGGGCGGAAGAAGGCGGTGTGGTCTACTCCCTGCGCGGGCGGGATCGCCACGAGCCGCCGCAAGCCGGGCGGCCTCCCCAGGCACTGGACGAGCCGCTGAGCGAGCGGGAGCTGGAGGTGCTGAACCTCCTTGCCTTAGGCCGGACCAACTCCGAGGTCGCCCGCGAGCTCTTCATCTCCCTCGGCACGGTCAAGAGCCACACGGGCAACATCTACCGCAAGCTGGGAGCGAAGAACCGGGCCGAAGCCCTGGCGCGGGCCCGGGCGCTGAATCTCATCCCATAGCCGGCCTCCCCTGGCGGCGTGAATCACCACTCTCAGCCGCGAATGAACCCGGATGAACCACCCGAATCCGCCTTCCGGCCGATGCCTCTGCGACCGGTTCAGCCGTAGGGTCCATTCCTGCAAGAGGCGAGCGAACAGAGGAGGTATCCGGCAATGAGCGGCACCGGAGGGACCGGCGAGCGGAGGGGACACGAGACAAAAACGATAAAGGGAAGGGGTAGCACTCCGGGTGGGAAGATCTCCCGCGCAAAGTTCGTGCGGCTCGGAGCGGCCCTGGGGCTGGGTGCGGCCGCCGCGCCGGCGCTGACGGCCTGCGGAGGAGGCAGCGGGGAACCGATAGTAGGGAGCGGAGAGGCCATCGCCCGCGAAGACGAGATCGCACCGGGCTCCGCCCTCATCTTCACCGACGCTGAGACGGGAGAACCCTACGTGCTGGCGCGGACGCAACGAGGAGAGCTGGCGGCCTACTCCGCAGAGTGCACGCACCAAGGGTGTACCGTCTCAGAAGATCTCCGGCGCGGCCGGTATCTCGTCTGTCCCTGTCACAACTCCGTTTTCGACGCCGCAAGCGGCGAGGCAGTCTCCGGTCCCGCCCGGGAACCGCTGCCACGGCTGCCGATCAGGATCCGGGACGGCCGGATATTCAGGGATTAGGCGAGGTAAGGAGCGCAGCATCCCGGTCCCCGGAGCGGTCCGGCTACAGGACCAGCCGCCGGTTCATGGCGAACGGCTCTTCGAGGCCGTCTTCGAGAAAGGCCTCCTGGGCGTCCTCGAATCTCTCTCCGGGCACGGTGACCAGGGCCACGGCGAAGGAGGTCCCGAAGCGCGCCTCCCACTCGTCGATGATCCCGTCCGGCAGTGCCATGGCAGTGAGCTTCTGCCGCAGCCGGGGTCTGCGGTGGTAGAGGAAGAGCCCGGTGAGGCAGCCGACGGTGAGGAGCGCCTGCACCACTATTCCGGTCATCGGGTGGATCGCACCGATCAGGAAGATAGCGGCCGAAGCGGCGAAGTACATGCTCCCGAACTCGATCCACTGCATGCGGGAGAGGCTGCCCTCGACCTTCGCGACCCGGGCTCCGGGCAGGGTAGCCTCCACCACCCGCCGGTCCCGGCGGCGCACGAGCACTACCGGGCCGTCCGGTTCCAGCCGCTCCTCAAGCGCCTTAAGAGACCCGAGATCCCGGACCAGCGCTCCCAGCGTGTAATAGCCTGCTACGCTCATTGCACCTTAAGTTTTATATCGTTCCGGCCCGGCCTCCGGCAAGCATCACGCAAAGATCAGGAGCAGGACCGCAGCGACCGCAGCCCCGATGAGCGCCCCGGCCAGCACGTCCAGCGGGTAGTGGACGCCGAGGTAGATGCGGGAGAAGGCTATGATAAGCCCGCCCGGCAGGAAGAGCGGCGCCCAGAGGGGATAGAGGATCGAGAGCGTGATGGCCCCCGCGGCGGCGGTGGCCGAGTGCCCGGAGGGGAACGAGCTGGAGCTGGGCGTGCGGATGAGGGGCTCTATCTCGGTGTTCTTGAGGAAGGGGCGTGCCCGGTTGAAGAGGTACTTCGACCCCTCGGCGATGAGCCAGGAGAGCGCTATGGCGAACCAGGGCACCAGCAGGTTAACGAGCCGCGGCCCGGAGAAGAGGAAGGCCACCCCCGCCGTAACACCCCAGACGAACCCGGCCGTCCCCAGCCGCGTCGCCCACTTCATGACGGGCGTGAGCGGGGTCCACTTTACGCGGAACAGCAGATTGAATAACCGGCGATCGACGTCCCGGACGGTACGAGCTACGCCCTTCAAGCCACCTCTGTCTTCTGTCCTCATTACGACCGGCGGGCGTTCATTCTAGCCGCTCCGGACGGGTTTTGGGAACGGGTTTACGCCCCGGTCGCCCCGACCGCTTATATAATCTCGCCCGGAGCATGAAGACTTCAAGGGATCACAGGCGGGCCTCCGACTCCCGGCCGGAACCCCTCGTCATCGAGACGAGGGGGCTCACGAAGACCTACGGACCGGTGGTGGCGTTGAAGGAGCTCGACCTCAGCGTGCGCAGGAACTCCATCTTCGGCTTCCTCGGTCCGAACGGAGCGGGCAAGACCACGACCATGAAGCTGCTCCTGGGCCTGGCACGCCCGAGCTCGGGCTCCGGGTCGGTCTTCGGGAAGGACATCGTCAGGGAGAGCTTCGAGATCCGCCGGAGGGTCGGCTACCTCGCACAGGACCCGCGCTATTACGGCTACATGACGGCCCGCGAGACGCTCCGGTTCGCCGCCCGTTTCTTCTACTCCGGCCCGGAGGAGGCTATCGAGCGCCGCGTTGGGGAGTCGCTAGATCTCGTCGGACTCTCGGACCGGGCAGACCGCCAGATAAAGGGTTTCTCCGGAGGAGAGCTGCAGCGGCTCGGGCTGGCGCAGGCCCAGATCAACGACCCCGAGCTCCTCATCCTCGACGAGCCCGCCGCCTCTCTCGACCCGATGGGCCGGCGGGACGTGCTCGAGATCATGGAGCGGCTGCGCGACGAGCGGGGGACCACGATCTTCTACTCCACCCACATCCTCGATGATGTGCAGCGCGTCTCGGATTCGGTGGCCGTGCTGCGGAACGGCAGGCTCCTGGCCCAGGCCCCAATAGAAGAGCTCCTCACGGCCGGAGGAGCCGGGACCGCCGTCTTCGAGCTGATCCTGAAGAGCGTCTCCGAGAAGGCTCTCGGAGAGGCGCGGGAGCGGGTCCGCTCCCGGGAGTGGGTCTCCGCGCTCGAGGAGTCTCCGGGACCGGGCGGCGAGCACGGCTGGGTGGTAAGCACGACCGACGAGGCAGCGGCCGAGGAGGAGCTGCTGCGGCTCATACTCGCGGGCCGGGGCGTCAGGGTGTTAAGCTTCGGCAAGAGGCGGCAGAGACTGGAGGACGCTTTCTTCAACCTGATAGAGAGGGACGGTGGAAGCTAGCGAGCGTGCAGAGACCCTGCGGGGAGAGACGGCGGACTCCGCGGCTCTCAGGCCGGCGAACGAGCCTCTGAACGGCTTCCGGAACCTCATCGAGAAGGAGAACCTGGAGTGGAAGCGGGGACCGGCGCTCATCGCGCACGGAGCGATCTGGATGCTCATAGTCGCCCTCATCTCCGCCGCCGTGGCCTTCATCCGGGGCGAGATGGAGCCGACGTACTCCCCGGCAGATATAAACCGTGCCGGAGCCCTCATGTTCTTCGTCCTCGGCTCGGTGGCCTCGGTCATCGCCGTGGTCGCAAAGACGCAGGGGGCGATCATCGGTGAAAAACAGCTCGGCACCGCGCCGTGGATCCTCTCGAAGCCGGCCTCGCGCCGGGCCTTCGTGCTGGCCAAGCTCGTGGTCCACTACCGGTGGCTGCTGACGGTCACGCTGCTCTTCCCGGCGATCGTCTTCTACGTCCTGTGCGCGGGCATCTCCACGCTCCCCCAGCCGCCGCTGCGCTTCCTCGCGGGCTTCGGCATTCTCGCGCTGGGGCTCTTCTTCTATCTGTCCCTCTCCCTCTTCCTCGGCACCGTCTTCGAGAGCCGGGGGCCGCTGGCCGGTTGCGTCTTCGGGTTCATGGTCGCCGGGTTCATGATCGCCAACTACGCCCCCTGGCTGACGGCAGCCTTCCCCTGGCTCTTCTTCCAGTCCGGCTTCTATCTGGTGGTGGACGGATTTATCCCCACGTACGGCATCATCTCCATCCCGGCCACCGCGCTGTGGAGCGCCCTCTTCGTCTTTCTCGCCCTGCGCCGCTTCGAGCGCGCCGAACTCTGACCTCGCCCCCGGCGGTCTCCACCAGCCCGCCGCGCGCGGCGCTCCGGAGCGTCCGGGCGAGCTCCCGGCGCTCCCAGCCCAGCGCGCGGGCCAGCTCTTCTTCCGGAGCGGAGCCGCCCAGGGCGGCGAGACGGGCCAGGACCAGCTCCCGGGCGAAGGCGCGCCGGCTGCGGTAGCGGCGCGCGGCGTGGGCCAGCAAGCCGTGTGCGGGTGAGAGGAGGGCGGCGAGCGCGAAGAGCCCTCCGGCCACCACGGTCATCGCTCCGGCGATGGCGACGTCGAGCGCCGCCGCCAGATAGTAGCCTGCGACCGCCGAGACCGTCCCGAGCAGCACGGCCACGAGCATCATGTGCGAGAGCCGCTCGGTCACGAGGTAGGCCGCGGCGGGCGGTACGATGAGAAACGCCACGACCAGTATCGCGCCGACGGCGTCGAAGGCCCCGACCACGGTCACCGAGACCGCCCCCATGAGCAGGTAGTGAACGAGCGCCGGGGAGAGCCCAAGGGCCGTGGCGAGGGCCGGGTCGAAGGTGGAGACCTTCAGCTCCTTATACAGCGCGAGCACAAGTCCGGCGGCCAGCACGGTCACTATCCCGAGCGTCCAGAAGGTGCGCGGCCCCAGGTAGGTGCCGCCGACGACGAGCGGGTTTATGGGAGCGTAGGCGATCTCGCCGTAGAGAACGTGCTCCAGATCCAGATGCACGCTGGAGGCGAACTTGGAGATCAGGAAGACCCCCAGCGCGAACAGAGCCGTGAACACGATCCCGATGGAGGAGTCTTCCCTCACCCGTCCGGTGTCCCGCAGGGCCTGTATGAGCACGGCCGTTAGCACCCCGAAGACCCCGGCCCCCGCCAGCGCGGTGAGCGGTCCCAACGACCCGGAGATGAAGAACGCAAGGACTATGCCGGGCAGCACGGCGTGGCTTATGGCGTCCCCCACCATCGCCATCTGCCGCAGCACCAGCAGCGTCCCCAGCAGCGCGCAGGGCACGGCGACCAGTATGCCGGTCACGATGATCACGAGGTCCGCGCTCACCGCAACCCCTCCGGTGCAGCCCGCCGATCGCGCAGGAAGCTCCAGAGAAGACCGCGCCGCCTCCCCGTGACCAGCGAGAGGAGGAAGATGCCGGTCGCGACGAGCACGATGAGCGGGCCGGTGGGCAGGTTCGCGCCCGAGGCGCTGATGAGTGCGCCCGCCACGCCGCTCGCCGCGCCGAAGAGCGCGGAGATCAGGACCATTACGGAGAGCCGGTCGGTCCACTGCCGGGCGGAGGCGGCTGGGATGATGAGCAGGGCGACGACCAGCACGACCCCGACGGCCTGGATGCCCACGATCACGGCCACCACGATGAGCGAGGTGAGCAGCACATCCAGCACCCGCACCGGGTAGCCGAGGCTGGCCGCGAACGCGGGATCGAAGGCGAGCAGCTTGAACTCCTTGAAGAGGACCGCCACGGCCAGCAGAGCCGCCCCCGCCAGAGCCCCCATCGTGACCACATCGGGCCAGATGAGGCTCGCAGCCTGCCCGAAGAGGAACCGGTCCAGACCGCTCTGCCCGGCAGCCCCGCTGCGCGCGATCGCGGTCAGCAGCACGACCCCGGCCCCGAAGAAGACGGAGAGGACTATCCCGAGGGCCGCGTCCTGCTTTATCCGGGTGCCGCGCACGATGGCGAGTATGACCAGCGCCCCGATCCAGGCCGAGACCGCAGCCCCCAGAAGCAGCCAGACGGAGGCCCTCGATCCTGAAAGCATGAAAGCCACGCACACCCCGGGCAGGGTGGCGTGCGCCAGCGCATCGCCCATCAGGCTCTGCCGGCGCAGCACGGCGAAGCAGCCCAGCACCCCGCCCGCCACGCCCAGAATCGCCGAGCCCAGAGCGACGTTACGGATGGTGTAGTCGAAGACGAGCTCGTGCAGGATCTCCGGCACTACCCGCCTCCCGCGAAAGCCACGCTCCCCCCATAGGCGGCCTCCACGTTCTCGCGTGTGAAGACCTCCTGAACCGGTCCCTCGGCGATGAGCCGGCCGTTCAGAAGCACGACCCGGTCGAAGTACTCGGTCACGGTGGAGAGGTCGTGGTGGACACAGACCACCGTCCGGCCCCGCTCTTTGAGCTCCCGCAAAAGCGCCACGATGGCCCGCTCGGTCCTGTAGTCCACGCCGGCGAAGGGCTCGTCCATGAGGTAGAGCCGGGCGTCCTGCGCCAGCGCCCGGGCCAGGAAGACCCGCTGCTGCTGGCCGCCGGAGAGCTGCGAGATCTGCCGGCGGGCGAACTCGCTCATGCCCACCTTCTCCAAACACTGCAGCGCAATCTCCCGCTCGCGCCGCCCGGGGCGGCGGAGCCAGCCGAGCCGCCCGTAGAGCCCCATCATGACCACGTCGAGCGCGTCGGTCGGGAAGTCCCAGTCCACGCTCCCGCGCTGCGGCACGTATCCGACCCACCGGCGGGCCTTCTCGAAGGGCCGCCCGAAGACGAGCGCCCGGCCGGCGGCCGGACGCATCACGCCCATCACGACCTTCAGCAGCGTGGTCTTGCCCGCGCCGTTGGGCCCCACTACCCCGACGAGCTGTCCCTCCGGGATGGTGAAGCTCACATCCCAGAGGACGGGCTTCTCCCGGTAGGCGGCGGTGAGCCCCCTAACCTCCAGCGGGAAGGCGCCCGGAGGCGCCTCGGTCTCCTTCAGGTGGATCACGCCAGCGCCTCCACGATGGCGTTCACGTTGTGCCGGACCATGCCGACGTAGGTCCCCTCCTCGGTGCCGGGCTCGCCCATGGCGTCGGAGAAGAGCTCCCCGCCGATCTCGACCTCCCAGCCCCGGTCGCGTGCGGCGGCCTGCACGGCCTCTATGTTCTGCGGCGGCACGCTGCCCTCGACGAAGATGGCCGGTATCTCGTTCTCGGCCACAAACTCCGCGACCTCCTGAATGTCCCGGGCCCCGGCCTCGACCTCGGTGCTGATGCCCTGGATGCCCCGGACCTCAATGCCGTACGCCCGGCCGAAGTACCGGAACGCGTCGTGAGCGGTCACGAGAACCCGCCGCTCGGCAGGGATGGTCTCTATCTGCTCCCGAACCCAGCTATCCAGCTCCGCAAGCTCGCGCTTGTACGCCTCGCCGTTCTGCTCATAGAAGGACGCGTTCTCCGGATCCAGCTCGGAGAGCTTCTCCACCACCGGATCCACGGTCATCGCCCACAGCTCCACGTCGAACCAGACGTGCGGATCGTACTGCCCCTCGTACTCCTCACTCTCCAATAGCCGCCCCTCCGGAATGGCGCCGGTGACCTGCACGGTCGGGGTCTGCTGGCCGGTGCGGATCAGGACATCCTGCATCCGGCCCTCCAGAAAGAGCCCGTTGTAGAAGACCACGTCCGCCTCAGCGAGCGCCTCCACGTCGCTCTGGCTGGCCCGGTAGAGGTGCGGATCCACCCCCGGCCCCATGAGCCCGGTCACCTCTACCCGATCGCCCCCAATCCTCTCCACAAGGTCCGTGATCATGGTCGTCGTCGTCGTAACCCGGAGGCCCTCCTCAGAAGCCCCAGCCTCCCCGTCCCCACCACACCCCACAGCCAGAGCCAGCGCTACAACCACCGTTAACGCCAGAAAGAACCACCGCAACCTCGCCCCAATAGATGCCATAGATACCCCCATCCGATACGCGTACTTTTTAGCCATGGCTAAAATATACCTGTGGCAGATCTCAAATACAAGGTTGGGAGGTCTAAAATCTCTGCGGGTCGCCTGGTTTGCGCGTCGAGTAAAATGGCGGGGGAGAACTGCTGGAGTTTTCATAAGACCGCCACCATCAGGAGTGTGAGTCATGAGGAGAGAGATCGTGGAGCGGGCGCTGGGAGAGGCGCGGGAGCAGGAGGCGAATCTGGTCATCTGGGACCGGCGGGACACGTTCGTTATCGAGCCGGGGTTTGAGGTATCGCTGGAGGACGAGTATCTCAGGGTGGAGATGGAGGATGGGAAGGCCGTTGTGTATGTGGAGTACGGCCACATCTACAAGCTGGTGGTAGAGCGGGAGAAGGGGGGTCGGAAGAGCGGTCCGCGGGCCGGGTTCGGGGTTCGGGTCGAGGGGTAGGGCGCTATCTCGGTTTCAGGATGCGGGTTCCCTCCCGGCTGCCGATCACGGCGGCGCGGGCCATGTTCACGAAGAGGCCGCATTCCAGGGCGCCTGGGATACGTTTTATCTCCGCTTCCAGGGCGGCCGGGTCTTCGATGAGGCCGAAGGCGCAGTCTATCGTGTAGTGGTTGCCGTCGGTTCTGACGGGCTCTCCGGCGAGGGTGCGGAGTTCGGGTTCGCTGCCCAGGGAGGACAGGGCTTCCAGGGTGGTTTCCCAGCCGAACGGCTCCACCTCTACCGGGAGCCGGGTATGTCCGAGCTGCTCGAAGAGCTTGGTCTCGTCGGCGACCACTATGAGGGCGTCGCTGGCGGCTGCTACTATCTTCTCCCGCAGCAGGGCTCCGCCGCGTCCTTTGACGAGGTCGAGGTCCGGCGAGATCTCGTCCGCCCCGTCTATGGTCAGATCCGGGCGGGCTTCGGTGAGCGTGACGAGGGGGATGCCCGACTCGAGGGCCAGGGAGGTTGAGCGGTGGGAGGTGGAGATGCCCCGGATGTTCTGCAGTTCGCCGCGGGCAAGGAGCTCTCCGAGGTGCCGGATCACCCAGGAGGCCGTGGTGCCCGTGCCCAGTCCGACCACCATGCCGCTCTTGACGTACTCCTCGACGGCCTTGCAGGCCGCGTTGCGCTTCAGTTCCTCCAAGATCAGTCCTGCTTCAGCTCCCGGACCCTGGCCGCCTCCCGGCGCCGGCTGCCGTCCACGACCTCGAACTCCACGGGGGCTCCCTCCCTGAGGGTCTTAAAACCGTCGGCCACGATCTGCGAGTAGTGGACGAAGAGGGCCTCGCCGCTCTCGCTCTCGATGAAGCCGTACCCCTTCTCGTCGGAGAACCACTTTACCCTGCCGCGTGCCAAGCCACCTCCCGCAAGGTATAAGCACCGGACAGGCGGGAAATGTAGCATTCGGAGGGGTGCGGGGCAACTAAGGGGGGTCGGCCGGGGAGCGTGGGATCTCCACCAGCCCGTGGCGCACGGCGAAGACCAGGGCCTCCAGCCGGGAGTGGACTCCCAGCTTCTCCAGTATGTGTACCATGTGGGTACGTTCGGTCTCGACCGTTATGTGCAGTCTCCGGGCGATCTCCCTGTTGGAGAGCCCTTCGGCCAGCACCTGAAGAACCTCCCGCTCGCGCGGGGTGAGCCTGCGGATGGCGAGCCGGGCCTCGTATTCCTGGTCGCGCCTCCTGCCGGCCAGCCGCACGAGCTCCGCGACCTCGTTCGGCGGCATGAGGGTCTCGCCTGCCAGCAGCCGCCGGAGGGCGTCCAGGATCTCCTCCAGGCTGGAGGACTTGTGCAAGACGCCCGCGGCTCCGGCCTCCACGGCCCGGGCGATTCGCTCGCGGTCCACGCTCGCGGTAAGGACCAGTATCGTGATGCGGGGGTTGACCTCGCGCAGTTTCCGGATGAGCGGGGTCCCTTCGCCGTCGGGCAGCCCCAGATCCACCAGCGCCACATCGGCGGCGAGATCTATGATCTCTCGGGCTTCGGCGAGGGTGCCCGCCTGCCAGACGACCTCGAGCTCCGGCTCCTGGCCGATCAGGTAGGCCAGGGCCTGCCGGAACGAGACATGATCCTCGATCAGTGCCACCCGCCCGGACGGGGTCATCGGCTCGCCACCCTTCAGAAGAGCCCGTTCTCTCTCTAACCGGGATCATGCCCCGCTCCGGCCCCAGGCGCAATCCCTCATTTGAGGTATCTGCCGCTCAGGGGGTCTGCGAGGGCTGGACACCGAGCGTCACCCGCTCGGTGCGCGGCTCGCCTCCGGGAGAGACGACGGTCAGATCCAGCTCGTCTCCCGGCCGGGAGGCGTTGACGGCCCGGATAACGTCCTCCGAGTCGCGGACGGGTTCGCCGTCTATCTCCGTGATCACGTCCCCTATCGGGACGGGGAGCCCGGCGATCTCGCGCTCCTCCCGGCCGCCCCGGATCCCGGCCCGGTCGGCCGGACCGTCCGGCACCACGTCGGTCACGATCGCTCCGTTCTCCGGCAGGCCGTGCTCCCGGGAGAATTCCTCGGGGGAGAGGCCGCTGTAGGCCGCCAGCTCCTCCACCCCGACCGAGAACATCTGGACGCCCAGGTAGCCGTGCCGGACCTCACCGGTGGTTATGAGCTGTCGCACAACATCCTTGACCGTGTTGATGGGCACCGCGAAGCCGACGCCCTGGAACCCGCCGGTCTCGGAGATGATCTGGGAGTTGACGCCCACCACGAGCCCGCGGGCGTCCAGCAGCGGCCCGCCGGAGTTGCCGGGATTGATGGCCGCATCCGTCTGGATCGCGCCGTCTATGGTGAAATCGTTGGGCGCCTTTATGGCGCGTCCGATGCCGCTCACGATCCCGGTCGTGACGCTGGCACCGACGTTGAGGGGATTCCCGATGGCTATGACCGGATCACCCACCCGCACGGAGTCGGAGTCGCCCAGCGTGAGCGGCACCAGCGGCTCGCCGGTCTCCTCGACCCGGAGCACGGCGATGTCCGTCGAGGGGTCCTCCCCCACGATCTCGGCCTCCGCCCGGGCCCCGCTGGAGAACTGGATCAGGACCCTCTCCGCCCCGTCTATCACGTGCTGGTTGGTGAGTATGTGCCCGCTCTCGTCCAGCACGAACCCGGAGCCGCCGCCGAGGCTGCCATTCGATTGCACCTCGACGCTCACCACGCCCGGCCCGTCCCGCGTGTAGATCTCGCGCACCGGCAGGGCACCGGGGCCTGCGGCGGGGGCGTCGGATCGCGGCAGGCTCTCGGGCGCCACCTCGTTGATCGTAACGTCACCCGTCGGGGCGTCGTCTATGCCCAGGACGCCGGCCGCCACCAGCAGGATCGCGACCAGCCCCCCGATGACGGCCGAAACGAGCGATGTGAGTGCGGTTTTCAGGGCAGAGAACCTCCCGCCTGCGCTACGCCTGCCGCCGCTGATTCTAAACCATATCCGGTCCGGCATCCGGAGAGATCAGCTCTCTACCACCCGCGTCTGGATGGCGGCAAGCTCGTCCAGCTTCCACACCCCTCCCTCGCTGATAAGAACCCAGGTGGCGGTGTTCTGCTCCGTGCGGTCCGTGTGACGGGCCAGGGTCACGAAGGAGACCCGGGCCGTGTCTCCCGAGACCTCGGCCTCCGGTCCCCGCAGGAACTCTATCCGCTCCAGGGTGTCGAACTGGCCGGTCCAGGCCTCCCGGGAGCCCACCTGCTGCCGGAAGCGGCCGGAGAGGTAGTCCCAGGAGCTGCCGGGGTCGTCCGACGCCGCCGCGAGATACATCTCCCGCACCGCCCGCTCCGCAGCCTCAGCGGAGAGCGGAGAGGCCCGCTCCCCGGCCGTCTCTTCCGGCGGCGTCTCGGGATCTTCCCGCCCGGCAGCCCCGGGTTCGGGCTCTTCCTGGCGGGTGGAAGGAGCGCCGGCGGGGCCGCCCTCCGGCGGGGCACTCTCTGCCGGCTCTTCCGGACGTTGTGCCTGCTCTGCGGGGGCCCGAGTCTCTCCGGCTTCCTGGAAGCCGTCGCCGGCCAGCAGAGCGTAGGCCCCGAAGCCGACCAAGAGCGCCACCAGGGCCGCGCCAGCCAGCACCGCCGGCCGGCGCGACCTCTTCCGCTCCTCTCTCGGCACGGGCCGCTCCGGCGGAGGCGGAGCGGCGGGCCTGCTCGCCGGGGGGGTCGAGATCTCCATCAGGCGCCGGCGCACCGCAGCGGCGTCCGGGCGCCTCCCGGGATCTTTCTCCAGGCATTCCAGGATCAGAGCCTCCAGCTCCGCACCGATCGGAGCTCCCCTCTCCCGCGGCGGGGGCGGCGGCTCGGACTCGTGCTTGCGCGCAACCGAGAGCGGCGAGCCCTCGAACGGCGGGGCGCCGGCCGCCGCGTGGTAGAGCGTGACCCCTAAAGAATAGACGTCGCTCTTGTGGGTCACGCGCTCCCCGCGCAGCTGTTCCGGCGGCGCGTAGAGCGCGGTGCCCAGGAAAGAGCCGGTCCGGGTGAACTGCGTGAAGTCCAGGGCGTGGGCGATGCCGAAGTCCGAGAGCTTGGGATGCCCTTCGGCGTCCATCAGGACGTTGAGCGGCTTGATGTCCCGGTGGACGATGCCGTGCTCGTGTGCGTGAACGAGCCCGGCCGCGAGCTCGCTCCCGATCCGGGCGACCTCCCGCTCCGGCAGGCGGCCGTCTCTCTGGATGAGCTCTTTCAGATCCCCGCCGGGCAGGTACTCCATCACGATGTAGGAGACCTGCCGGCCCTCGAACTCCGCCTCCCCGGCGTCGTAAACCTGGACTATGTTGCGGTGCGAGAGCCGGGCCGCGGTGCGCCCCTCGCGCCGGAAACGGGCCCCGATCTCCGTGTCGCTGTAGTAGGGGTAGAGGATCTTGACCGCCACCCGCCGCCCCAGAACCTCGTCCCGGCCCAGGAAGACGCGGGCCATGCCTCCGGCCCCGAGCTGGCGCTCCAAGACGAACCGCCGCGCGAAGCGAATCTCGCCGGTATCCCGCATCACGGGCAGGAGTTTATACGACCTTGCGGCCCATCGCAGCCGCGAACGGCTCCAGCGCCTCCCGGAGGCTCAGAAGCCCGTCCACCGGGAGCGCCTGCTCGCCGTCGCAGAGCGCCTCCTGCGGCTCGTGGTGACTCTCGATCAGAAGCCCGTCGGCGTCCACGGCGACCGCAGCCCTGCTGAGCGGGAGCACGAGATCCCTGCGCCCGGCGGCGTGGGATGGGTCCACGACCACCGGCAGGTCCGAGAGCCGCCGGGCAACCTGAACCGCCGAAAGGTCGAGCGTGAAGCGCGTGGAGGTCTCAAAAGTCCTGATGCCCCGCTCGCAGAGCACCACGTTCTCCCCGCCCGCGCTGGTGATGTACTCCGCGGCCAGAAGCCACTCCTCCACGGTAGCTGCGAACCCGCGCTTGAGGATCACACCGTGGTCCGTACCCGCGATGGCAGCCCCGACGCGCTTGAGCAGCGCGAAGTTCGCCATGTTGCGCGTGCCGATCTGCAGCACCTCGGCGTGCTCCATCACCAGCTCGATGTCGTAGGGGTCGAGGACCTCGGTCACGACCTTAAGGCCCTGCTCCCGGCCGACCTGGGAGAGGATCTTCAGCCCCTCCTCCCCGAGCCCCTGGAAGGAGTAGGGCGAGGTGCGGGGCTTGAAGGCCCCGCCCCTGAGGTACTCGAAACCGGCCTGCTTCACCAGCTTCGCCGAGGTGGAGAGCTGCTCGTAGCTCTCCACGGTGCAGGGGCCGGCGATGATGCGGAAGGCACCGGCTTGGATGAGGCCGTTGGGCGTCGAACCGTTCGCTATGCCGTCCATAACCACCCTAGCCGGAGAACTCGCCGCGCTGCACCTCCAGGTCCCGGATGCGGTGCAGGATCAGCTCAAAGATCTCGCGCATCGAGGAGTCGTAGATCGGGCCGGGGTTCTCCTCGGCCACACGGCGCAGGATCTCCTCCTCCCGTTTGGGGTCGTAGATCTTCACCCCCGCCCCCTCCTTGAGCTCCGCGATCTGCTGCACCAGCCGGGCGCGCTCGTTGAGCTTGCGGACGAGCTCCAGGTCCACCGCGTCTATGCGCGCCCGCAGCTCCCGGATCCTGGTGTCTACCTCGGGTTTGCCCGAACCGTTCATCAGACCGGCGATTGTAACACCCCCCACACCTCCCCGGCAACCGCCTGTTGCAAGCCGTTTCCGGCGGGTCTAGTCTACCTGCGTGTAACAGCGAGCTCGCCAAGGAGTGCTGCGGAGTGAGATTCAGACCGGAACTGGACCCCCTAAGACCCTACCGGCCGCCGCATCTGGCCAAAGAGCTGGAGGCGGACCGCGGCCCGGCCGGCTACGTGAAGCTGACGATGAACGAGCTCTCCTTCGGGCCGCTGCCCGGGGCTGAGGCCGCCGTGCGCGAGTCGCTCGCGCGCGCGAACCGCTACCCGGAGCGGGAGGCGGCTGCGCTCCGGGAAGCCGTCGCCGCGGCCAACCCGGGCAGCTCCACCGCCAACGTCATCATAGGCAACGGCTCCAGCGAGGTGCTCTCTAACCTCCTCGCCATCCTGGAGCGGCCGGGCGAGATCGTCTACCCCTGGCCCTCCTTCTCGCTCTATCCGGCCATCGCCCGCATCCTCGGGCTCGAGTCCCGGCCCGTGGAGCTGACCGCGGAGAAGGCCGTGGACCCCGAAGCCCTGCTGGCAGCGGTCACCGAGCGCACCCGGGCCGTCGTGCTCTGCAACCCGAACAACCCCACGGGCACCTGCCTCCCGCTCGCCGCGGTGCGCGAGCTCGCCGCCTCCCTGCCCGAAGAGGTGCTCCTCGTGCTGGATGAAGCCTATTACGAGTTCGTCTCCGACCCGGCCTACGCCGGCTCGCACGAGCTCGCGCTCTCCACGCCGAACGTGGTCTCGGCGCGCACCTTCTCCAAGGTGCACGGGCTGGCCGCCCTCCGGGTGGGTTACGGCATCGCGCCAGAACCGGTCGCCGACTACTTCGAGCGCGTCCGCTTCCCGTTCTCCGTAAACGCCCCCGCGCAGGCTGCGGCCACCGCCTCCATGCGGGAGGGAGATCTGATCCGCAAGCGCGCCCGCTTCGTGATCGAGGAGCGGGAGAGGCTTCAGAGCGCCTTCGCCGCCGCAGGCTACGACTACGTTCCCTCGCAGGGGAACTTCATCTTGGCGAAGATACCGGCGGATCTCTTCGAGCGCGGCGGCGTGCTGGTACGCGAGGGCGAGGCGCTCGGGTTCCCGGGCTGGAGCCGCATAACGGTCGGCGACTCCGGGGAGAACGACCGCGTGATAGAAGCGATCTCCGCAAGATGAGCGGCACCCTCGGGATAGTCGGGGTCGGGCTTATCGGGGGGTCCATCGGGCTCGCGGCCCGCAAGAGCGGCTGGGAGGTCGTCGGGGTGGATCGCGCGGAGGTGCTGGAACGCGCCGCCGCGCTCGGCGCCATAGACCGGGCCTCGACCCTGAAGGAGGCGCGGGGAGCGGATCTTGTGATCCTGGCCGCCCCCATCTCCCAGTCCACGAGGCTGCTGGGCGAGCTGGCCCCCACAGACGCCCCGGTGACCGACGTGGCCAGCGTGAAGATGCCGCTCGTGGAGGCGGCGGAGAGAGCCGGTCTCCGGTACGTCGGCGGCCACCCGATGGCCGGCAGCCAGCTCTCGGGCGTGAACAACGCCGACGCCGACCTCTTCCGCGGCGCCCGCTACTTCCTAACCCCGACCGAGAGGACCGACCCGGAGGTCTACCGGCGGGTGAGCGCCTTCGTCCGCGACACCCTGAGAGCAACACCCACGGCCGTGCCCCCGGAGAAGCACGACCTGCTGATGGCGGCCCTCTCGCACCTGCCGCACCTGATGGCGGTCGCCCTGCTGAAGGTCGCCTCGGACATCTCGCCGGAGGCCCTCTCGTTCGCCGGACCGTCCTTCCGGGACCTCACGCGGGTGGGAGCCTCAAACCCCGAGCTGTGGGCGGACATCCTGGCCGCGAACGCTCCGGCGCTGGGCGAGGCGCTGGGGGCGTTCGCGGGGGCGATGGCCCAGATCGGGAGCGAGATCGGCAACCGGGGAGCCATAGAGGAACGCTTTCGCAGGGCCCGCGACGCCTACGAGGAGCTGGGCGGCATCCTCCTCGAGCGGAAAGGGAAGAACGTGGAGCTCGCCGTGCCGCTAGAGAACCAGCCCGGTGCGCTGGCGCGCGTTACGACCCTGCTGGGCAGCCGGAACATTAACATCCTAGACCTCTACATGCGCCACTCCCACACGGAGAGGGCCGCGCTCGTGCTCACCCTGAGCTCCGCGCAGGTCAAAGAAGCCCGCGCGGCGCTGCGCGAGGCGGGTTTTGGCGCCGAGATTCTGGACTGAGCTCTCCGTGAGGATCTCCCCACGCTATCCCGAAGTCCCGCCCACCCGCGGCATGGGATCCCCGCCGGTCGGGACGGCTTCGAACCGGATCACCCGGGCGCCTTGAGGCTAATATCGAACACGAACTTACTCTATACTTACCCTCCGCAAGATAGGTAATTCACCGGGGAGGGAGATGGAACGCCGCAGCGAACCCCTCTTCAGGAACCCGCGCTTCCTGAAGCTCTGGATAGGCCAGTCCTTCTCCTTCTTCGGGGACGCGGTCTCCACGGTGGCCCTCATCATCCTGGTCGCCCAGATCACCGGCAGCGCGGCCAACGTCGGCGGCACCCTGGTGGCGCGCTTCCTCCCCACCCTCCTCGGCCCGGTGGTCGGCGTGCTGGCCGACCGCCTGGAGCGGCGCATCATCCTGGTAACGTGCGACCTGGTGCGGGCGGCGATCATGGTCGCCCTCGTCTTCACCCGCGACATGACCCTGATCTACGCCCTGGTCTTCTGCTCGGGGCTGGCGCGCACCTTCTTCAACCCCACGGTGCGGGCCGCCTTCCCGGGCGTGGTCGGCGGCGGCGACCTGACGCGCGCAAACTCGATAATCAGCGGGACCTTCAGCATCTCGATCATGGCCGGACCGGCCCTGGGCGGATTTCTGGTCGCCACCGTCGGGGTGAACGCGGCCTTCCTGCTGGACGCCGTAGCGTACGTGATCTCGGCCGCCTTTATCTCCCGCATCCCGATGCCCCGCCCCGAGCGCGAGGAGGAGAGCGGCTTCGGTACCGACCTGAAGGAGGGTTTCTCCTACCTCAAGGGCGCCCGCATCCCGCTCGCCATCGTGCTGGGCACCTCGCTGCTGGTGCTCACCATAAACATCACGACACCGGCAGAGGTCTTCCTCGCACAAGACGTCTTCGGTGCTGGAGACACGGGCTACGGCCTGCTGGTCAGCGTCTGGGGAGCGGGCATGATCGCGGGCACCGCCCTCATGGCGCTGCTGGGAGACCGGTCTAACCTGCTGCTCCTCTACTTCGCCGCCTTCTTCGCCTCTGCCGCAGCCATGGGCGCCACCGGACTCTCCCCCACCTTCTTCCTCGCCCTCTGCGCCATAGCGGTGGCCGGGATCTCCAACGGCATAGACAACATCGCCACCGATACCCTGCTGCAGAAGCGCGTCCCGGAGCACTTCCTGGGCCGGATCTTCGCCGTGCGCTTCCTGGGGATAGGAGCCGCCGAGTCGCTGGCGTACTTCTCCGGCGGGCTCGCCGTGGACGCCTTCGGCACCCGCGAGACCTACTACATCTCCGGCCTCACCACCGCGCTGGCGGGCGTTCTGGTGCTCGCGATCGTGTTCGCCGCTCCGAAGCGCTCCATCCCCTAAGAGAAGTTCCCTCCCGCAGCCGGCGCGGGTAAGATACCATCGAGCGGTCTTTTCCGGGAGAGTGAGCGCGATGCACGTCCGCGAGGTCGACTGACAATTGGATATCCCGCAGGCACCCCCGCATCAGGAGCACGCCAGCGGGACCCGCCTTAAGAACCACGCAGCGGTCCTCTCCGCCTTGGCCCTGACGCTCGCCGCTTCCTGGATCTACTGGTACGGTCTCAGGTACGACCCCCGGCTCCTGACCGGCGCGGCAGTCGCCACCGCCCTCCTCATCCCGGGCGCCGCACTCTCCGGCCGGCGCGCCGGTCCCGGCGGAGACGCCGTCATCCTCTCCCTCTCGGTCGTGTTTCTGGGCCCCACCTGGGCCGCTGCCGCTGCAGCGCCTCACGCCGCGCTCGCGGAGAGGGCCGATCCCCTCCGCACCCTCTGCCGGGCGAGCCGGAGCGTAACCGCTGCGCATCTGGCCGGCATGCCGTTCTTCGGCCTCGCTCCAGGCCCCCTGCTCACCTCCTCCCCCGGCTCCGCAGCGGAGGCCGCCCTCGGAGCCGCCACCGCTGCGGCCGTATTCCTGGTCTCGGACGCTGCCATCTCCGGCATCCTGAGCGGCAAGCCCCCGCCCCGGGCGGAGCTGGCGGCGACGCACCTGCTCCCGGGCGCGCTCTGCATCCTCACCGCCGGGCTGACGGTGCCGGTGCTGCTAGGATACGGCCCGGCGGCCGCGGCCGGGGTGCTCGCCGCGGGATACGCCGGGAGCGAGTTGCCGGCGCTGCGCGCCCGCCGGCGGGCCGGGAGAGTCGAGGAACTAGAAGAGCGGGTAAAGTCCCTGGAGGAGTCGCTCATGCTCTCCGGCGCGCTGCTCGGGGGCCTGTTGATGCGCGAGCTCGGCCGCCGGGACGGATATGCGTACCGGCATGCGGCCGCCACGGCGGTCTACGCGCAGGATATCGCGCGAGAGCTGGGGCTGGACGAGGAGCGCATCCGCAGGCTGCGCCTCGCGGCCCTGCTGCACAACATCGGGCTCTCCGGCGCACCGGAAGATCCCCGGAGACACCCGGTGGAGGGAGAGAAGATCCTCTCCGCCGTGCCCGGGTTCCGGGAGATCTCGACCTGGGTCCGCTGGCACCACGAGCGTCCCGACGGCCGGGGCTACCCGGACGGGCTGCGCGGCCCCTGGATCCCGCCGGAAGCCCGCATCATCTCCGTGGCCGAAGCCTACGCCGCAATGGTTTTGGACCGGCCCGGACGTCCCGGGATGAGCTACGAGCAGGCCAGGAGCGAGCTGAATGCCGGGCTGGACACCCGGTTCGACGGAGGTGTGGCGCGGGCCTTCCTCCGTATCCTCGAAACCGAGACCGAAGGGTACCGCCGCGCCTCCACGCCCCGCTTCGCCCCGGAGACCACAGACGAAGACTCCCCGGGGTAAGATTACTGCCGTGCGAACCTACTCTCACGCCATCCTCGCCTGGACTCTCGCCCGGCGCGGCGGCGGGACGGTCTCCGCTGCCGCCGCTCTGGGAGCTGTTCTGCCAGACCTGCCGGCTCTGGTCAAGGCCGCCGCCCTCTGGCCCCGGCGCAGGTCCATGACGCGGCGGGAGTTCTGCGAGCGGCTCTACACCGGGGGAGCATCGGCGAAGCTGGACGCAGCGCTGCACTCTTTCTTCCCGGCCACGCTAGCGCTCGCTCTGAGCCCGGCGCTGAAGCCGCAGACCCGGCGGGTCGTCCGCTCTTTCGCCCTGGGGTGGCTCTCCCACAACGCCTCAGACCTCCTGACCCATGCCGAACACGCCCGCCCGCAGCTCTGGCCGCTCTCGGACTTCCGGTGGCAAAGCCCGGTCTCTTACCGGAGCCCGGAGCATCACGGCACAGCCTTCACCGCCGCAGAGCACGCGGTGCTCCTGGCAGCTTTGGCACGGGCGCTGTCAAGCAGGAGATCTGCCGGAACGTGACGGGCGCCACTGCAGCACCCACCCCCGGCAGCCCGAAGAGCGCTCTGATCCGGGCGCGCTCCGGTCCCGTACATGCATGGTAGTGTATGGAGCTTCCGCACCTCAAAACCGGAGGACAGATGATAAAAACCGGGTTCTTGCCGCTCGTGGCGCTGCTCTTCCTGCTGGCATCCTGCGGCGGGACCGCCGGGGAGGCCTCTAACGGTGAAGGGCGGTCCTGGGAGGAGATCGCAGCCGCGGCCGAGGGCACTACGGTGAACTTCTTCATGTTCGGCGGGGCCGAAGACACGAACGCCTACGTGGACGAGTGGGTCGCGCCCCGGCTGCGGGAGGAGCACGGCATAGAGCTCGTGCGCACCCCGGTAAGCGACACCTCAGACGCCGTGAACAAGCTCCTGAACGAAAAGCAGGCCGGCCGGGAGGAAGGCACCATAGACCTGCTCTGGCTTAACGGTGAGAACTTCTACACCGGTTCGCAAGCGGACCTCTGGTGGGGGCCGTGGGCCGAGGGGCTGCCGAACGCCCGCTACATAGACTGGGAAGACCCCCAGATAAACCTGGACTTCGGATATCCGGTGGACGGCTACGAGGCCCCCTGGAGCCAGGCGCAGTTCGTCATGATCTACGATTCCGAGCGGGTAGAAGATCCGCCCGAGAGCCCGGACGAGCTGCTGGAGTGGGCCAGGCAGAACCCCGGCCGCTTCACCTACCCCGCGCCGCCGGACTTCTTCGGCAACGCCTTCATCCTGCAGCTCTTCTATCAGGTGACGGAGCAGGTAGAGCCCTACCAGGGAGAGTTCGACCGGGAGGTCTTCGAGGAGGAGGCCCCGGAACTCTACGAGTTTTTAAACGAGCTGGAGCCGCACCTGTGGCGCGGCGGTGAGACCTACCCGGCGAGCGGAGCGGCGCTGGACGAGCTGTACCAGAACTGCGAGGTGGACTTCACCGTCAGCTACAACCCCTACTTCGCGCAGCGGCAGGTAGAGCGCGGCATCTTCCCCGAGACGACCCGCACCTACCTCTTCGAGGGCGGGACGCTCAGCAACACCAGCTACGTAGCCATCCCCTTCAACGCCCCGAACAAGGAAGGGGCGCAGGTGGTCGCCAACTTCCTGCAGAGCCCGGAGGCACAGGCCGAGCTCCAGCGGCGCAACGTGGTCGGCGGGCTCACGACCCTGGACGTGGAGCGGCTGCCCGAAGAGCTGCGCGAGGAGTTCGAGATCAAGCCCGGCCCGGCCGCGCTGTCTTTAGAGGAGCTGCAGGCGAACCGGCTCCCCGAGGCCCGGACGGAGTGGCAGCTGGCGCTGCAGGACGGATGGGCCTCCGAGGTGCAGAGGAAGTAGCGGGTGATCGGGGAGCGGACCAGGATAGCGCTGCTTCTGGCCCCGGCCCTGGCCGTCATCCTCGTCCTCTTCGGCGGCGGGCTCTACGCCGCGCTGCTGCAGTCCCTGGGCTACTTCCCGGCCATCGGGATGACGGAGCCCGGCCTGGATGCCTACCGCGCGGTGCTCACCAGCCCCGACTTCCTCAACTCGCTCGCGCTCACGGTCTACGTCGCCGGGGCGTCCACCGCCATCTCCACCGTGCTCGCGGTGCTGTTAGCGCTGGCGCTCCGGAGAGCCCCGGGCCGCATCTCCACGGCGCTCTTCCAGCTCCCGGTAACGGTCCCGCACCTCGTGGCCGCGGTGGGCGTAGCACTGGTGGTCACCCAGACCGGGCTCGGGGCCCGGATTGCGGCCGCTCTGGGGCTCATAGGGGAGCCGGCGGACTTCCCCGCCCTCCTCTACGACCGGTACTCCGCCGGCATCATCCTCACCTACGTCTGGAAGGAGACGCCGTTCATAGCCCTGATCGTGCTCGCCGCGCTCCGGGGAGTGGCCTCCGAGCTGGAGGAGGTCGCCCAAACTTTAGGGGCGAACGCCTGGCAGCGGTTCTGGTACGTGATCTTCCCCGCCATCTACCCGGCGGTCGTCGCGGCGAGCCTGGTGGTATTCGCGTTCACCTTCGGGGCGTTCGAGATCCCCTTCCTCCTCGGACAGGACTACCCGACCATGCTGCCGGTGACTGCCTACCGGGAGTACCGGAGCATAGACCTGAGCGCGCGCCCCGCGGCGATGGCAATAAACGTGATCCTGGCCCTGCTCACCGCCCTCTTCGCCGCGGCCTACCTGAGGCTCAGCCGGGAGCTGCGCCGTGGATAAGAGGAACCGGAGCGCCGGGATAGCGCTGGCCCTTGCGGCCGTTCTGGTGACAACGCCCCTGCTCCCGCTCGCACTCTGGTCGTTCGCCGGGGAGTGGCGCTTCCCGGATCTTCTGCCCGCGTCCTGGTCGCTGCGGGGCTGGGAGGCCCTGCTGGCCCCCGGCAGCCGCTTCACCGAGGCGGTTCTGAACAGCCTCGTCATAGCCGCCGCGGTAACGGCGGCGGCGGTGGTTATAGGGCTGCCGGCGGGGATGGCGCTCGGCACCCACGACTTCCGCCTGAAGGGAGTGGTCATCTTCATCATCCTGCTGCCCATACTGGTCCCGCCCCTGGCCTCTACGATGGGCATACACCTGACCTTCATCCGGCTCGGGCTCGCGGACACCATGTTCGGGGTCTTCCTGGTGCACCTGGTCCCCACCGTCCCCTACACCGCCATAATCCTGACCAGCGTCTTCGCCGAACGCACCGGCGAACTCGAAGAGGCGGCCCGGACCCTGGGAGCCGGTCCCTGGCAGGCGTTCTGGCACGTCACGCTGCCGCAGGTGGCCCCGGGCGTGGCGGTCGCCGGGCTGTTCGCGTTCCTGATCTCCTGGAGCCAGTACATCCTGACGGTGCTCATCGGGGGCGGCACGGTCATCACGCTGCCGATGCTGCTCTTCTCGGCGGCCTCCGGGACCGACCCCGTAATCACCTCCACCCTCGCGGTCGTCTTCGCCCTCCCCGCCGTAGTGGCGCTCCTGCTCGCGCTCCGCTATCTTAACCCCGGAAACGAGCGGGGCTTCCTGGGAGTGGGCAAGGTGTCGTGAGCACGCGGCTGGAACTGCGGGACATATCTCACCGCTACCGCACCGGGGAGCGGGCGGTCTCCCACCTCACCCTGACCGCCGGGCCGGGCGAGCTCGTGGCCCTGCTCGGCCCCTCCGGCTGCGGCAAGACGACGGTGCTGAAGATAATCGCCGGGCTCCTGCGCCCCACCGCAGGCGCGGTACTCGCGGACGGGAACGACATGACAGGGGTCCCGCCGGAGCGCCGCCGGGTGGCGATGGTCTTCCAGAAGCCGCTGCTCTTCCCACACCTGAGCGTCGCGGCCAACGTCGGCTTCGGGCTCAGGATGCGCGGCATGGGGCGCCGGGAGACCGGCCGCCGCGTGGAGCAGGCGCTGCGGCAGGTGCGGATGGAAGGCTTCGCCGACCGCCGCCCCGAAGAGCTCTCCGGCGGCCAGCAGCAGCGGGTCGCGCTGGCGCGGGCGCTCGTGACCGAGCCCCGCCTTCTGCTGCTGGACGAGCCTTTCTCCGCGCTGGACGCCAACCTGCGCGAGGAGATGCGGGAGCTCACCAAGCACCTGCACGCAACAGGAGACTTCACCACGCTGCTCGTCACCCACGATCAGGGAGAGGCCGTGTCTCTGGCTGAGAGGATAGCGCTCCTCCTCGATGGGAGGCTCCAGATGTACGACACCCCGGAGGCCTTCTACAACCGGCCCGTGAACCGCCGGGTCGCCGAGTTCTTCGGCGCAACCAACTTCTTGGAGGGCAGGATCTCAGACGGCGCGGCCGAGACCCCGCTCGGCCGCCTGAAGCTCGCCGCGCCGGTACCGCCTGGCAGCGCCACCCTGACCATCCGGCCCGAGGCCGTGCGGCTGGAGGCCGGCGAAAACTCGTTCCCGGCACGCATCCTGAGCGCTGCTTATCTGGGCACCCAGGTTCTGTACACGCTCGAAGCCGGGAGCGTCCGGCTGCGGGCCGCCGTCCCGCCCCACGTGAAGCTGGGCGTCGGGCAGAGGGTCTCTGCCCGCCTGCCCGCCGAATCCCTGTGGGCGTTCAGTGAATAGGTTTCAGGCTTCAGGTTTCAAGCTTCAGCGAGGACCCCATCCCCGGGCTGAACAGCCGGAGCTACGCCCGGTAGCGTAGCTATACTGGTCTGCATGAAACCGATACTCAAGGATTTCCCGGAGGGCTTCAAGACGCAGCGGTTGCTGGTGAGATCGCCGCTGCCCGGCGACGGCCGAGAGCTAAACGCCGCCGTCAGGGAGTACCGGAAGCTGAAAGAAGAGAACCCGAAAGGCTACCGGATCTCGCTCGTGGAGGAGATCTACCGGCAGTCCACCAGGCGGCAATGCCCGCAGAGAGAAGCTCAGACGAAGGCCCGAGTCAGTGCGGTAGCGACGGCAGCGAGGGCGATTGCGATCAGCACCGGTGCCCGCAACGCGAGCGCGAGTCCGGCGACCGCCACTCCGATGGCCCTCTCGTCGAGCACCAGGTGCTGTTCTTCGCCGAAGGTCTCGGTGACAACCAGGGCTGCCAGCAGCGCCGGCGCCAGCAAAGCTATAACCGAGACCGCGCGCGGGGGCAGCTCCTGGCCCCCAACTATCACCGGGCCCGCGGCCTTTATGGCGGCGTTAGCCAAAGCGACGGCGATGATGGCGACCCACAGCGCCGTCACGACGACCCCTTCAGGCCCAGGAGCGCCGCCGCGCAAGCGGCGATGACCGGCACGCCGGGGGGCGCGAACGGCACGAGGGCTAGTGCCAGTACCACCGCGAGGAGCGCCACCGCCCTCGCCCGCGCGCTGCGGAGCTCACCCGCGAGCAGAGCGAGGAAGAAGGCGGGGAAGATGACGTCCAGACCCAGCTTCCCGGCGTCCCCGATGAAGTTGCCTCCCAGCACGCCGACGGCCGTACCGCCGATCCACGCGGCCAGCTGCGGGACCGTGGCGCCCAGCATGAACTCGCGATCGAAACGCCCACCGCCCCGGCTGGCCAGCGCCCAAGAGGCATCCACCACGGCCTGTCCCTCGAGAGCCCGCCGGAGAGGCCCGCCCTTGAGGTACGGAGCGATGGCCACTCCCATAGGCCCGAAGCGAGCGTTGAGCAGTACGGCGGCGATGATCGCCGCGAGCGCTCCACCCCCACCTCCCAAGACGGCAGCGACCGCGAACTGGGCCGAGCCGGAGAACGTGATCACCGAAAAGACGATCGGGACGGCGGTCCCCCCACCCTAAAGAGCGGGCGAGCACTCCGAAGGAGACGCCGAGCACGAAAGTGGCGAAGGCGAAAGGCATTGCCGCCCGAGCCCCGGCGAGGTACGATTCGGAGCCGGTCTCCCACTCCTCTCCTCCGGATCGCCGCAGGTCTTCGCGTCCGCTGGAGTTGTCAGTCATGTGATCTCTTCTCCCGGATCGGTGCTTGCCGGCATGATGACGCCCGGTGAAGCCAGTGCATCCACCGGAAGCTTATTCGCCGGCGGATTATCCTTTGCCAGAAGCCTGACGTTGCCTGAAAGCGCGGGCCTTCATGCGGTTCCCGCAGACCTCCATCGTGCACCATTTGCCGGAGCGGTTCTTGGAACGGTCGTAAAAGGCCCACCGGCAGGCATCATTGGGACAGACCTTCAACCTGCCCCAGCCTCCTTCCTCCGTGGCCCGCACCACGGCGGCGAGGATACGACCGAGAGCTGCGGACACACCAGACGATTGGGGCTTGAGTGTTGCCCTGCCGCCGTCATCGAAACAGACCGTAAGACACACGCTTCCGGTTACACGATTAAGCTCCCGGATGCGCTCCGGTTCGATCTCTTTGCCGTTGTTGGCCAGCAGCAGGGAGCGTATCCCCTCTCGCAATGCGAGCGCGCGCTCCAGGTCTTCCTGATCCGCGGTAGCTTCACCGCCGAGCAGACCCATGCCGGCAAACCAGGCGACCAGGGAGTCGGGGCTGTCGAACTCTTCGCTCCCTTCTTCTATGTCCCGGGTGTTTACGAACCGGCGAACCAACTCCAGCTCGCCGGGGGCCTTATTCCTTTGCACAGCGCCTATCTCCTCCTCCTAGTGTGTAGATGCACGACTTTATACGACCGCTCTAGCCTTCAGCTCTTCGCAGCTGGCCTCGCCTCATACTCCGGAACCCTTCGCAGATGCAGGGTCCATCCCCCAAGTCTTACCCGCCACTCCCTGCCGGCTCCCCTCCGCCCGCGGCGGATCTCCCTCGCCAGCCGGGCGTTCTCCACCGCCCCGAGCACATCCTCGCGGTGCTGGCGCCATACCTCGAGCCCGGCCAAGTATTCGTGCACCTTGTCCTCCTCACTCTCCGGAGGGCCGTAGCCCTCTCTTCTAACCATCTTAAATAATATACTGGTTATGGTAACCGGTCAATACTTTTTATTAGTTATTTTTGGCTGTGCATCTTCTTGACGAGTCGGCGTCCCCTCTATTCACCCAAGTACCTGGTATGCTACTCTTGGAAATTATGCAGCTACGCTAGCAGTCGCCGATCTCGCGCAGCCGGCGCTTGGGCTCCACGTCCGTGTAGAGGCAGTGGATATGGAACGGCGGAGCGAGGCGGGCGACCTCCGGCGCCTGGTGCACTCGGAAGGAGACGGCGCTGCCCGCCTGAAGCCGGTCTCCTCCGCCATCGTCCACCGGCTCCATGGGAGGCCACCATTGCCGCACCGCGCTTCGCGAGGTCATGGCTTCGTATACGACGGGCAGGGGAGCGGGAATAGACCATTCGGTGCGCCAGTCGTAGGTCTTTACCACGCGGGCTCCCAGGAGCATCCCCGCTGCGGCCCCGACGGTGACCGCAACACCCAGGCGCGCAAGCTCTGGCGGCGACACGGGCGAAATCCCCCTTGCTACTCACAACCCTCGTCTCCTTGTGGCATTATGCCCCCGGCAAAGCCCGGCGCATCGCCCAAATGAGTGGTTTCGCCGCCGGCCTTCTCCGGTGCCGAACGGGGTTTACCTGGAGCTTTCGGCCCGCTCTGAGGGCTCCTTCCGCCAGAAATGTCCGCGGCTACCGGCATCCTTCTCGGGGCGTATGATCAGGACGGGACAGTGGGCGTGGCGGACCACAGAATCAGAGACGCTGCCCATGAGCGCCCGCCTTATCCCTCCGAGTCCCCGGCTTCCCATAACTATCAGGCCGGCACCGATCTCCTCCGCCACGGCGACGATCTTCTCGTCCGGTCGCCCCATTCTGAAGTGGGTGCCCGCGACGGTTCCTCCGATCTCCTCAACCTTCCTTACTTGCTCGTCGAGCAACCGTTGGCCCTCCTGCTTGACCTCCTCGTGCGATTCTTCGATGGTGAAGCCCATGGCGTCGTACTCGAAGGCCTCTCGGGTGCGCAAGACGAAGACCACGTGCAGCTCCGAGCCGGTCTTCCCGGCCAGGTCAACGGCGGTCGCCGCGGCAAGCTCGGCGTCCCTGGAACCGTCGGTGGCCAGCAGGATCTTCGTCGGAAAGATGCTCACTTCTCCTGTCCTTTCCCGTTCTCAGCAACCCAATTATATCTTATGTTACTAAGCTGAATGCTCCGGTGGAGCAACGAGACTCTGCCCCTGCCGAGTTGAGAGCCAATCTCTCTTCACCGCTCATCCACCTCCCCTTCCCTAACGGACGGGGTTGGGCGGTCGCTCGCCCGCCAGCACGGCCCGCAGGTTCTCCGCCGCCATACGCGCCATCTTGTCCCGGGTCTCGAACGAGGCGCTGCCGATATGCGGCACCAGCACCACATTCTCCAGCTCTAGCAGCCCGGGGTGCACTTTCGGCTCCTCCTCGTATACGTCCAGCCCGGCGGCGAAGATATGCCTATCGGCGAGTGCCTTTGCGAGAGCCGCCTCGTCTACCACCGGGCCGCGGGAGGTGTTCACCAGCACGGCGGTAGACTTCATCAGCTTGAGTTCGCGCTCTCCGATGAGGTGGTGCGTCTCCGGGGTAAGCGGGGTGTGGATAGAGATGAAGTCGCTGTGGATCAGGAGCTGGTCCAGATCCAGCCTGATCGCCCCGAACTCCTTCTCGGCGTGCGGCTTGGCGGAGCGGCTGTGGTAGAGGATACGCATCCCGAAGCCCCGCGCCCTGCGGGCGACGGCCCGCCCGATCCTGCCCATCCCGATGATACCGAGCCGCTTGCCCCACACGTCCGGCCCCAGGAGCATCTTCGGTCCCCACGCCTTCCACCTGCCACCTCTTACTATCCTCTCCGCCTCCCCCAGCCTGCGGGCCGCCGCCAGAAGCAGCATGAAGGTGGTGTCAGCCGTGGTCTCGTCCAGCACGCCGGGAGTGTTCGTGACCACCACCCCGCGCCTCCCGGCGGCTTCGAGGTCTATGTTGTCGTAGCCGACGGCCATGTTGGCAACGACCTTCAGGTTATCCCCGGCCGCCTCGAAGAACTCCTCGTCTATCTGTTCGGTGAGGGTACAGAGGACGCCGCTCGCTCCCTCTGCGGCCCCGAGCAGCTCCTCTCTTGCGGGAGGCTCCTCAGAGAGGACGGTCGTCTCGAACTCCTGCAGCAGCTCCATCCCGGCGTCCGGGATCTCGCGGGTGACCAGAATCTTCTTCATTCACCCCTCCGTTTCAGCTTTGAGCCGGCTGGAAAGGACCGGGGCGGTATGCCCCGCCACCGGAATGAGATCATGCGCAAGGTTGCGGGGACCAGGCACCCATGGCGCCGCTTACACTAAAGCATCTCAGGCCGTGCGGGTCTAGACGGCAACCGGAGCCTCCATTGACCTGCGCATGATCTCTATTAGATCCTCGACCGTCGGTTTGCGCGGATTGACCGGTATGTTGCCGGTCTTTATCCCGGCCTCCGCCAAGCCGCGCAGGTGCTCCTCGCGGACGCCATAGCGGGCCAGCCCGTCGGAGATGCCTATGTCCTCGTACACTTTCAGGATCGCCTCTACGGACAGCTCCGCGGCGTCGCGGACCGGCATTCCCTCCGTCCTCTCGCCGAAAATCGCGGCTATCCGGACGAACTTTTCGAGGTTGCCGACCAGATTGAACCGCATGACCTCGGGTAGCAGTATGGCTATTATCGTGCTGTGAGGTATCTTGTACCCGGCCCCGAGCGGCATGGCCAGGGCGTGGGCGATGCCCAGCCGGGTGGAGTTGAAGGCCATCCCCGCAATCAGGCTGGCGAGCAGCATGTCCGACCGGGCCTCCAGGTTCTCCCCGTCGACGACCGCCAGGCGCAGGGACTTCGCGACCAGCTGCATGGCCTGCAGCGAGAGCGCCTCCGAGACGGGCTGCGTGGCCTTGTTCACGTACGACTCCAGGGCGTGGGCCAGCGCGTCGATGCCGGAGGCCGCCGTGATGTGCGGCGGCAGGGTCACGGTCAGCTCCGGATCGCAGAGGGCGAGGCTGGCCGTCATGTACCGGCTGCCGACGCCGTACTTTTTCTTCTTGTCCTTCTCCGCGATCACGGACCAGACGGTCACCTCGCTGCCGGTCCCGGCCGTGGTCGGCATGGCTATGACCGGCGCGCCCGGCTCGGGAATGAGGTCCTGCCCGGCGTAGTCGCGAATGTGGCCCTCGTTGCGCAGCATGACGGCGATGGCCTTGGCCGTGTCCAGCGTGCTGCCCCCGCCCACCCCGACGACGACCTCGCACCCCTCGGAGCGGGCGAGCTCCAGGCCGGCTTCGACCCCCCGGGCGTCGGGCTCGGGCTCGATGTCCCGGAAGACCACCCGGGATACGCCCCCCTCGTCCAGAGGAGTGGTCACCTTGTTGAGAACAGCCTCAGGGAGGCCGGGATCGGCGGCCAGGAGGACGCGGTCCGCGCCGTACTCCTTTACGCGGTCCGCGAGGTTGGCGGCCGCCCCGATACCGAACTCGATGCGTGAAGGTAGCTCCCAGGCGAAGATGCGGTGATGGTAGCTCATGCCCGACCTCCGGGACCTACCCACTGGCATCCCCGCTGCTCCAGTGTCCGGTCCACCCAGCCGCGGTCCAGGCTTCCCGCGGAGATCTGGCGCATCGTCTCCTCCTCTTTGGCGTTCGTCTCGCGCACCCGCTGCGCCAGCTCCTCCGCGACCTCCTGCGGGACGAAGACTATGCCGTCGCTGTCCCCGACCACGATGTCTCCGGGGTTCACGATCGCGCCGCCTACGACGGCGGGGACGTTGATCTCCCCCGGACCGTCTTTGTACGGTCCCCGGTGGGACGAGCCCCGGGCGAAGCAGGGGAACCGGGCCTCGGCGAACGCGTCCGTGTCCCGGATGGCCCCGTCCACCACGATGCCCGCCGCGCCCCTCCCGATGGCCATCTGCATGATGATCTCGCCCAGGATGGCGTTGGTGGTCTCCCCGCCGGCGTCGATGACGAGCGCGTCGCCGGGCTCGAGCATGTCCAGCGCCTTGTGGACGAGCAGGTTGTCCCCCGGCCGCGTCCTCACGGTGAACGCCGACCCGAGCAACTGCTCCGGGCCGTGCATGGCCCGGATCTCGCCGCTCACGCCGTTGAGGCGGTTCATGTTGTCGCTGATGTTCGGCGTCGGCAACCCGCGGAAGAGCTCTACTAACTTTTCCGGCGCACGCGTGGGCGGGAAGATTCTGAACCCGAGGTTGTTCATGCCGGATCTTCCTCCGCGACCATCCGGTTAGCCGGCGGCAGGTCGTCCTCGTCGTAGCCGTGCTGGTGGTAGACGACCTTCAGGTTGGTGTAGAAGTCCTTATTCGTCGAGCCGATGCCGTAGGCTCCCCGACCGGACTGCTTCACGCCTCCGAACGGCATGTGCGGCTCGCTGATAGTCCCGTTGTTGACGTGCACCATGCCGGCCTCGGAGCTCTTCACGTAGGCCCGCGCCCAGTCCATGTCGTCGGTGAAGATGGCGGAGGTGAGGCCGTAGCGGACCTCGTTGTTCACCTCCAGAGCCTCCCCGAAGCTCTCCACAGGGATCACCACGAGCACCGGGCCGAAGATCTCGTCCAGCGCGGCGGGCGTCCCCGGCTTGACGTCGGTGAGGATCGTCGGCTCCAGGTAGTAGCCTCTGTCCAGATCGTCGCCTTCTATCCGGTTGCCCCCGGTGAGGAGCCGGGCCCCGTCCTGCTGCGCCCGGTCGATGTAGTGCATGGACCGCTCGAACTGGGAGCGGTTGACGAGCGGGCCCATGGTCGTCTCCTCGTCGAGCCCGTAGCCGACCTTGAGCTTCCCGGCCTCTTCGACGAGCGCCGCCTCCAGCTCCTCCTTGTGCTCCTCCAGCACGATCACCCGGCTGATGGAGGTGCAGCGCTGGCCCGTGGCCGCGTAGGCTGCGGGCACGATCTGCGCCGCGGCGCTCTTCAGGTCGTTGCAGCCCGCGACGACCGCGGCGTTCTTGCCGCCCATCTCCAGCTGTATCTTGGCGTTGTTCCTGGTCGTCTTCTCGTAGATGCCGAGGCCCACGTCGGTAGAGCCGGTGAACGTTATACCGCTCACCAGGGGGTGGGTGACGAGCGCGTCGCCGACCTCCCCGCCCCGCCCGATGACCAGGTTGGCAGCCCCGGCCGGGAGGCCGGCCTCCTGGAGCATCTCGAAGATGAGGGCCGAGGTCAGCGGCGACTGCGAGGCGGGCTTGAGCACCACGGTGCAGCCGTAGACGAGGGCCGGGATCACCTTCCGCAGCGGCGAGAGCACCGGGAAGTTCCAGGGGGTTATGGCGGCCACGACCCCGATCGGCTCGCGCTCCGTGTAGGCGAAGACCTTCGGCCGCCCGCTGGGCAGCGTCTGGCCGTCGATGCGCAACGCCTCACCGGCGACGAACCGCATCTCGCCGGGAGCCCGGTCCACCTCGTTGCGGGCCTCGATGATGGCTTTGCCCATCTCCAGGACCATCACCTCGGCCAGCTCGTCCCGGCGCCGCTTCCAGACCTCCATCAGCCCGTAGATGTACTCCATCCGCTCCGGGGCCGGGACCTGCTTCCACTCCCGGAACGCCGCGTGGGCCGCCTGTACGGCCCGGTCGACGTCCTCGGCGGTAGAGACCGGCACGCGAGCGATGGCCTCGTCGGTCCTCCCCGCGTTGGCCAGCTCGTAGGTCTCGCCGCTGCTCGCGGCGACCCACTCTCCGCCTATGTAGTTCCGGTACTCCTTCAGAGCTTGCTTCGTCTCTGACACGATATGTCCTCCTCTAGCTCTCGTGTACGAAGTCTTCCAGCTCGACGCCGCAGAGCAGGCCCACCTCTCTCAGCTCCGCGACCGTCTCCGCTCCGAGCGGTATCCCGGAGGCGAGGCGCTGCTGCTCTATGCGGTGCTCGATCTCCCCGGGGACGAAGATCTCCTCCACGCCCCGCGCCCGGCGCACGGCCTTGATCTCGTCGATCATCCGGTCTATCCGGCCCTTGAACTCCTCGACCGGCATGAAGCGCTCCACGTCGAGCAGGTGAAAGAACGCTCCCACGTTCTGCGAGTCCTCGAAGTCCTCGTAGAGATTCCTGACGCGCGGGCCGAACCCGGCCCCGGTGAGCACCCCGGACATGATGTCGATCATAAGGGAGATCGCATATCCTTTCGGCCCGCCGAAGGGCAGCACGCACCCCTCCAGAGCGGCCTGGGCATCGGTGGTAGGCCGACCTTCCTTATCTATTGCCCACCCTTCGGGTATCAACTCGCCCTTCTTGGCCGCCAGGATGATCTTGCCCCGCGCCACGACGCTGGTCGCCATGTCGAAGATGATCGGCTCGTGCCGGCCCGCAGGCACGCCGTAGGCGTAGGGGTTGGTGCCCACGTAGGGCTCGACGCCTCCCCACGGAGCCATGCTCGGCGGCGCGTTGGAGTAGGCGAAGGAGATCACGTCCGCCTCGACCGCCCGCTGCACGTAGTACGCCCCCGTCCCGAAGTGGTTGGAGTGCTTTACCCCCACAGAGACCCCGCCGCCCCGCCGGACCTTCTCCAATCCCAGCTCCAGCGCCCGCAAGCCCACGACCTGTCCCGGGCCGTTGTCCCCGTCGACGAGCAGCGTCGCCGGGCTCTCCTGGACGACCCGCACCTCCGGGTTGGGGTTGACCAGACCCATCTTCAACCGCTTCACGTAGATGCCGAGCCGGGTAACGCCGTGCGAGTCCACCCCGCGCAGGTTGGCCTTTACCAGGCTGTCGGAGACGACGCGAGCATTCTCCCGCAACATGCCGCAAGCCTCCAGACACTCTTCCGAGAAGCTGCGCAAGCTCTCCGGCCGGACGGTGTTACCCTCCACTCTCCTCCTTACCTCCGCGGAAACGGGCCAACACCCCCGGGTGCGCCCTCAACGGTAGCCGTAAAACCCACGAGGCTCACGAGCCAGAAAGCCGGAGCCTCTCCTTAGCAGCTCCTCCGCAGCCCGCGTGCCCCCTACTCTCCAATACCGCGCTCCCGGATGATCCGCTCGAGGTCCTGGCTCTCGACGAAGCTGACCATGGTCTTCTCCACCATGTTCAGGTGCTCCAGCAACAGCCCCTTCGCCGATTCCAGCTCGCGGGCGCCGATCGCAGCGCAGATCCGCTTGTGCTCCGCCAGGCTGGCCTCGACGCGCCCCTCATACCCGTAGGACAGGTAGTGGCGGACCCGGTCGATCTGCTGCTCCAGGATGCCGTAGAACCCGATGACCCGCGAGTTCCGCGAGCACGCCACGATCTTCTTGTGGAAGTCGTGGTCCCGCCCGAGATACTCCGGGTACTGCTCCCGCCGCAACGGCTCGTCGAACCCGCCGAAGAAGCCCGAGAGCTCCCGCACCGCCGCCCCTTCCCACGTCTCGGCCAGACGCTCCAGACCCAGCGGCTCCAGGACCCGGCGCAACTCGAAGACCTCCTCCACGTCCCGAGGCTCCAGCCCGGCCACCGCCCACCCGTGCCGGCCCCGGCGCTCCACGAGCCCCGAACCCTCCAGCCGGTGCAGCGCGTCCCGCACGGGCGTCCGGCTCACCCCTAGCATCTCCGCCAGCCGGCGGTCGTTCAACGCGGCCCGGGGCGGCAGCTCGCCGTGCAGGATGGCCCGCTCGAGCGCCTCGTATACGCTCTCGTTTACGTACGTCGTCTTGATCGGTCGCAGATTGGTCACGCGAATATGGTATACCAAATACCGGAGAGATGCAACAGCCCGCCGGTCAGAGCTCTCTGACACCTCCATCCGGCACTCGCTCCTACTCCGAACAGATACCCGCCCGGCGGCAATAGAAACCCGTGTTGCACGTACTCGGTATTTGGTATACTATATGCTCGATTACGACACGCTGGCGGGAACCGGCGCAGAGAAAGGAGGACCTTCTTTGTCACTACGAGGGAAGGGTTTGAGCTTCGGCAGCAGGCTGGGGCTGGGTATTTTACTGGCGGGCTTGCTTCTGGCGCTCGTCGCCTGCGGGCAGACGGCTGGAGAAGATGGAGGCGAAGCCGCTGAAGGCGAGGAGGCGGTCAACATCCGGCTCGCGGTGGGCGACCCCATCCACTCGGCCGTGGGTGTAACGGCCGAGCGCTACGCCGAGTTGGTCGAGGAGAAGACGGGCGGCACGGTAACGGTGGAGGTGCATCCGGACGGCGTCCTCTTCGGCGGCGACCAGGAGGCGGCTATCGACCAGTTGCGCGACGGCACGCTGGACATGGCGATCCTGAGCACTTCGGTGTACGCGAACTTCGACTCCAGGATGAACGCCATCAGCCTGCCCTACCTGTTCTCCGACATGGACCAGTTCGAGAGCTACCTGCAGGACGAGCCTGGCCAGGAGCTGCTCGCGGGGCTTGAGGAGTTGAACACCAAGGGTCTGGTCTTGATGACCCGGACCTTCCGGCACGTCACGAACTCCGTGCGGCCGATCGAGGGGCCGGAGGACCTGCAGGGGCTCAAGCTCCGGACGCCCAACAACCAGCTATGGGTCGCGTTCTTCCGGGAGTTGGGGGCGGACCCTACCCCCATGGACTTCACCGAGGTCTACTCGGCGCTCCAGCTCGACACCATCGACGGGCAGGAGAACCCGGTTGAGGTACCGCTGGCGAACAACTTCTACGAGGTGCAGGATTATCTCTCCCTGACCGGCCACATCGCCGACGGCTACGTGCTCGGGATCAACAACGACCTCTGGGAGTCCCTCTCGGCCGAGCAGCAGGAAGCCCTGCAGGAGGCCGCCGAGGAGACCGCGGAGTTCAAGGCCCAGTACGACCGCGACGAAGAAGCGGAGATTATCGAGGAGCTGCAGAACGAGCACGGGATGCAGGTAAACGAGCTCTCCGAGGAGCAGCGCGCCGAGTTCGCGGAGATCGCCCGGGACCTCTACCCGCAGTTCGAGGAGCTGGTGGGGGACGAGGAGTTCATGAACACCACCCTCGAGTACGTAGAAGGGAGCTAGTCCCTTGGCCGGCGGCAGGCTTTCGGAGGCTCCGGAGACCTTCGCCCAACCACCGAGCGCCGCCCGGCGCTCGGTGTTGTGGCGGGTTATAGACGGGATCCTGCTGCTCGCGGTGGTCGGCATGCTGGTCACGGTGCTGCTCCAGATCTTCTCCCGGCTCGCCGGTCACTCGGTGCCCTGGACGGAGGAGCTTACCCGCTTCCTCTTCCTGTGGGGGATATTCCTGGGCATGGCCTCCGGCTTCCGGACCGTGGAGCACGCGAGGATCACGTTCGTGCTGCGGTGGCTGCCGCGGAGCCTGCGCCGGCTGGCCGTACACCTCTACGTGGTGCTCGGAATAGTATTCTTCTCCGTCGTCGCCTACTACGGAGCCATCCTCGCGCTCAACCAGTACCGGAGCGGGCAGGTCTCCCCGGCGCTCCAGATCGGCATCTACACCATCACCCTCTCGGTGGCGATCTCCGCGGTGCTGGCCATCGTGGCGCACATCCAGAGCGCCTACTTCGACCCCGAGACCCGCGAGACCCTCGAAGGAACCCGGGAGGTCCTGGAGTGAGCTGGCTGCTGATAGCCATATTCGCAATGCTGGCGCTGGCGGGCATCCCGCTCGCCGTCTCTCTGGGGCTGGCGGCGGTGTTCGTCCTCTATATATACGGGTTCTCGCTCTCCATCGTGCCCCAGGCGATGTACACCTCCATGAACACCTTCATCCTGGTCGCCGTCCCGCTGTTCATCCTGGCGGGCAACCTGATGGAGCGCGGGGGGATGTCCGAGCGCATCTTCGACTTCGCCAGCAGTATCGTGGGCCGCTGGCGCGGCGGGGTGGGGCACGTCAACGTGGTGGCGAGCACGATCTTCGGCGGCATCTCCGGCTCCTCGGTCGCGGACGTGGCCAGTCTGGGCCCGCTGGAGATAAAGGCGATGACCGAGCGCGGCTACCCCAAACCCTACGCGGCCTCCCTGGTGATGGTGACCTCCACCCTGGCCTCGATGATACCCCCGAGCATCCTCCTGATCGTCGCCGCCGCGACGGCCCAGGAGTCGGTGGCGGCGGCGCTCGCCGGCGGCCTCGGTCCGGGCATCATGCTGGCGGCGTTGTTCATGCTGGCCAACTACATAATCTCCGTGCGGCGCGGCTACGGGGAGGTGATGTCGTTCGGGCTCCGGCAGAGCATCCGGATGTTCCTGGTCGCCATCCCGGCGCTGGTCACCCCGGTGGTCATCCTGACGGGTATCTTCGGGGGCTTCATAACCCCGACGGAGGCGGCCGGCGTGGCGGTGGTCTACACGGCCTTCGTCTCCGCATTGTTCTACGGCGACCTGCGCTGGAACGACCTGCCGGGCATTTTGATCCGCACAGCCCGGACCTCGGGGACCATCCTGCTCATAGCCATGAGCGCCAGCATAGCCACCTACGTCTTTACCGTGGACGGCCTGCCGGCTCAGGTCAGCAGCGGGCTGCTGGCCATCTCGGAGAACCCGGTCGTGATCATGCTGATGATCGGTGTGATCCTGGTGGTGCTGGGGATGTTCATGGACATCATAGCGGCCATCTTCCTGCTGGTGCCCATCCTCACCCCCGCGGCGGTGATGGTGGGGATAGACCCCATCCACTTCCTGGTATTCCTGGTAATGGCGCTGGCGCTCGGGCTGACCACGCCCCCGGTAGGCATCTGCCTGTTCGCCGCCTCCTACGTCAGCGGCATCAGCATCGAGCGGCTGACCCGGGAGACCGTACCCTTCTACCTGACACTCGTCGTCCAGTTGCTGCTGGTCGCCCTGATCCCGGTTATCACGCTCGGACCGGTGAACCTGTTCAACCTGTGACGGCAGACCGATAGAGAGGAAGCAGCGCATGTATCTCGGCAAGGAAATACGCTTGAGCCGGCTGTTCAACCGGGAGTCGGGGCGGCTACTGGCGATCACCCTGGACCACGCCATCGCCCGCGGCGTGTTGCCCGGGCTGGTGGACATCAAGGCGGCCGTCGCCGCGGTGGCCGCGGGCCGCCCCGACGCCATGACCCTCCAGAAGGGCATCGCCTCCCGGCTGTTCGCCCCGGAGTACGCGGCGGCCGGGATCTCCCTGATCGTCAAGGCCACCTCCTATTCGCCCTTCCACTCCACCTTCGACACCCCGACCGCCACGGTGGAAGAGGCCCTGCGGCTGGGAGCCGACGCCATCTCGGTGGGCATGCTGGTCGGCGGAGAAGACCAGGCCCAGCAGCTGACCCACCTCTCCTCCATCGCCAGAGAAGCGGAAGCGGCAGGGCTCCCCCTGGCCGCACACATCTACCCGCGGGGCGATAAGCTGGAGGGGGACCGCAAGTCCGTGCAGAACATGCAGTACGCCGTTCGCGCGGGAGCGGAGGTCGGCGTCGACGTGGTCAAGACCGAGTACACCGGCAGCGCCGAGAGCTTCGCCGAGGTGGTCCGGGCGGCCCACCCCGCCCGCGTCGTGCTGGCCGGGGGCTCCCCGGGCCGGGAGTTGCGCGACTACTTCCGGATGACCGCCGACGCTCTGGCCGCCGGGGCGGCCGGCTTCACCTACGGGCGCTTCGTGTGGCAGCACCCCCGCCCGGACCGGGTGGTCGAGGCGCTCGGGCTCATGGTCCACCAGGACCGGGGAGTCGAGGAAGCTCTGGAACACGCAAACGGGGAGGGACGATGATCGCGGCGGTGTTCAACGGCCCGGGCGAGCTGGAGGTCCGGGAGGTCGGCGTCCCGGCGATTGGCCCGGACGAGGTGCTCCTCAAGGTGGGAGCCAACACCCTGTGCGGCACGGACGGCCGCATCCTGCGGGGGGAGAAGACCCGGGGCGTCAGGAAGCCCTCCATCCTGGGCCACGAGTTCGCCGGCCGGGTGGCCGAGGTCGGAAGCCGGGTAGAGGGCTTCGAGGTCGGAGATCTGGTGGCCATGGCCCCGGTGATCCCCTGCCGCCGGTGCTTCTACTGCCGCAACGGGCTGGAGAACGCCTGCCAGAACCGGCAGGCGATGGGCTACGAGTTCGACGGCGGCATGAGCGAGTACGTGCGTATCCCCGCCGTGGCGCTCGAAGCCGGCAACCTGTTCCGCGTCGAGGAGGAGGTGGACCCCGCGTACCTCGCCCTGGCCGAGCCTCTGAGCTGCTGCGTCAACGGTCACCGCAGCTCGGGCATCCGGCTCGACGGTACGGTGCTCATCCTGGGCGCAGGCCCCATAGGTCTCTTCCACCTCCAGCTGGCCCTCCTGGCGGGGGCCCGGAGCGTGATCGTGAGCGAGCCCTCGGAGTTCCGGCGGGAGTTTGCCGCCCGGCTCGGCGCTCACGTCGTGGTGGACCCCCTGACCGAGGACCTGGCCGCGGCCGTCTCCGAGACCACGGGAGGACTGGGCGTAGACTCGACCATCATCTGCATCGGGCTGCCCCGGCTAGTGAACGACGCGCTGCACATGACGCGCAAGGGCGGCTACATAAACATCTTCGCCGGGCTCTCCGGCAAGGGGTGGACGGAGGTGGAGGCGAACCTCATCCACTACAACGAGCTGAAGGTCACGGGCACCACAGCGGCCCGCCGCTCAGACTTCGAGACCGCCCTGAAGCTCATCGAGTCGGGCAGGATCGACGTGCGGCCGATGCTCACGGACCGCTTCCCCCTGGAGCGGACCGCCGAGGCGATCTCGAAGGCCGCCGGTGGCGAAGGGTTGAAGGTAGCCCTCATCCCGTGAAGCCGGCGCGGGGCGGCGAAGGGCTCTACCTGGCCGTCGACGTCGGGACGAGCGGTGTGAAGGCCGGCCTGTTTACCGCGACGGGAACCTGTCGTGGCCGGCGCAGCGCGGCGCTCACCCCCCGCAGCCCCCGGCCGGGACTGCAGGAGCTGGACCTGCACCGGGTGTGGGACAGGGTAGTATCCGTCGTTCGCCGGGTGGTGGCGGATCCCGCCGCGGGCCCGAGGGTCGCCGGGATCTCCTTCTCAGTAGCCAGCCCCACAGTCGTGCTCGTGGGAGAGGACCTGCGCCCCCTCTCCGGAGCGCTAACCTACCCGGACACCCGGGCGAGGGCGTACCTGAACGAGGTCCGCCACCGGGTAGGGGAGGAGGGGTTCTGGCGCCTGACGGGCAACCGGCTGACCTCTTCCCTGTGCTCCGCCGCGGCCATGCGCCACCTGCTGGACGAGGCTTCCCGGCCACCGGGCAGGGTGCGGGTCGGCCACCTCAACTCCTACCTCGCCGGCCGGCTGACGGGCCGGTGGGTAATAGACTGGACCAACGCCTCCTACACCGGGCTCGTGCGCACCGGAGCGCCGCACGAGTGGTCGCGCGAGGCGCTGGAGGCCCTGGAAGTGCCCGAGGAGGTCCTGCCCGAGGTAGTCGCTCCCTGGCAGCCGGTCGGGGACCTCTCGGGAGAGGCAGCCTCCGAGCTGGGGCTGTCCCGCGTGCCGGTGGTCGCGGGAGCGGCGGACACCGCCTGCTCGGCGTACGGCGTCGGGTGCGTCGAGGACGGAGCGGTCTTCGAGTCCTCCGGGACCTCCGGCGTGCTGACCGTCTGCCGGTCCGAGCCCCCGCAGAACCGGCTCTTCATGAACCGGAGCCACGTGCTGGCGGGGCGGTGGCTCTCCCACGGGGCCATGTCGGCCACCGGAGCCGCGACCCGCTGGCTGAGAGAGGCCGTGTTCTGCGAGGAAGCCCCGGCCCGGAGCTACGCAGAGTTGGAGGCCGAGGCCGGGAGGTCGGAGCCGGGGGCGGGGGGTGTGGTCTTCCTCCCTTACCTGCTCGGGGAGCGGACGCCGGTATGGGACCCCGACGCCCGGGGAGCCTGGGTAGGGATGTCCACCGCCACCGGCCGCAGCGACCTCATCCGGGCCGTCTTCGAGTCCGCCGGGTATGGCATCCGGCAGATCATGGAGATCGAGGAGCGGCACAGCGGCTCGAAGATAGACGAAGTGCTGCTCGTGGGCGGCGGGGCCCGCAGCCGGTTCTGGGCGCAGCTCAAGGCCGACATAACGGGCCGGGTCTACCGGCGGGCCGAGGACGTGGAGTCCGCCTGCCGGGGCGCGGCGCTGCTGGCTGCGGTCGGGGCCGGAGTCCACGACGACCCCTGGAGCGCGGTCCGGGAAGCCGGGCCGCCCGCGGCAGAGAAGATCGAACCGACCGGAGAGACCGCCGTCCGGGAGATCTACGACCGCGCGTACGCGGCCTACACCGGCCTGTACCCGGCCCTGCGAGAGACATTCGGCGCGCTGACCCCCAAGACAGAGCAGGGAGAGGGCCAAAGCTTGATCTAGGGCTTTGTCGGACGGAGCAAGATGTAGGACAATGAAGGATCAGCTTGGGCCGAAGGTGGGAGGCATATCTTGTCTTCTATTAGTAGTAGGTCAGCGGGCTGGTGATTAGGGATAGTCTAAGAAGAGGGCGTATGGATCACCTGCATCAGATGCTTGGGGCGAAGGTAAGGGAGTGGCGCGAAGTTGGCTATCCGTGCAATGAATACCCGGCCATCACTGAAATCCTAGAGTACCAGGTGCAAACAGAAGAGGTATCCGACGGCGCGCTGGTAGATACTTTGCGCTTCCTTAGAGAGCCGCAACGGCGCGCTCTCGAAACCTACTGGTACCTGCGGCTGATAGAGAAGACCCCACACATCTCGGACCTCTACGCACAGATGTTCCCCTCCATCAGCTCGCGCCGCAACGCGCTGGGACTGACCAGTGCTGCCCTGCAGGACATCATCCTCGACGAAGGATTGGACGGTCTGCTGGAGCGCGTCAGGACCGACGACGAGCTGGTGCGCGAGCATGGCCTGGACTCCCTGCGCGAGACCCTCACCCTCGACTACCCCAGCTACATCTTCGCGCTCGCAATGGGGGCGGGCAAAACGATCCTCATTGGCGCGATCTTTGCCACCGAGTTCGCTATGGCTATCGAGTACCCGGACGGCGAGTTTGTGGAGAACGCCCTCGTCTTCGCGCCCGGCAAGACTATCATCGGCTCCCTCCGCGAGCTCGCCGAGGTTCCTTACGACGAGATCCTGCCGCCGCGCTTCTACAAACGCTTCGCGGCGTCCTTCAAGCTGGCCTTCACCCGCGACGGCGACCCGGATGTGCCTGTGGTGCGGGGCTCCTCCTTCAACGTGGTCGTCACCAACACGGAGAAGATCCGCATCCAGAAGCAGCCCGTGCGCAAGAAGAAAGGCTGGACGCAGCTCCAGATGCAGACCGAGGAGCAGCGGGCCGAGGAAATCGCCAACCGTCGCCTCCAGACCATAGCGAGTTTGCCTCATTTGGCGATCTTCTCCGACGAGGCGCACCACACCTACGGACAGGACGTGGAGAAGAGCCTGAAAAGGGTGCGCCAGACGGTAGATTACTTGGCGGACAAGACCCGGCTCGTCTGCGTCGTCAACACCACCGGCACTCCCTACTACAAGAAGCAGGTCCTCAAGGACGTGGTGATCTGGTACGGCCTCGCCGAGGGCATAGCCGAGGGCATCCTCAAAGAGGTGGAGGATAGTATCCTTTCCTACCGCTTCGACGCCGCGGCGACCAGCGAGTTCGTGCGCGACGTAGTTCTGGATTTCTTCGACGGTTACAGGGACGTGGCCCTGCCCGACGGCGCGCCAGCGAAGCTGGCGATCTACTTCCCCCAGACTAACGACCTCGAAGAGCTCCGGCCCGTCGTCGAAGCCACCCTCTCGGAGATCGGCCTGGGTCCTGCCGTGGTCCTGCGGAACACCTCAGACTCCAGCCAGGAGGAGATCGACGCCTTCAACCGCCTCAACGACCCGGATTCTCCCCACCGCGTGATCCTGCTGGTAAACAAGGGAACTGAGGGCTGGAACTGCCCTAGCCTCTTCGCCTGCGCCCTCGCCCGCAAGCTCAAGACCTCTAACAATTTTGTCTTGCAGGCCGCGAGCCGCTGCCTGCGGCAGGTGCCGGGCAACAACGTGCGTGCTCGCGTCTACATCTCCGATGAGAACCGCGCCACCCTGGACAAGCAGCTCCAGGAGACCTACGGCGAAACGCTCGGGAACCTCACCAAATCCGAGAAGAAAAAGAAGACCGCCGTCCTGCACCTCAAGGACCCTGCTGCGCCTCCACCTCCCCTGATCGTTACCTTCACGCGCCGCGTCATCCGCAGGCTCGATTCCGAGAACGGCTCCATCACGGACGGCCTGATGCTGAAGAGGCCCGAGGACGACGGCTCCGCAGAGGCGATGCTACGGACCACATACAGCGTCGGCGAACGGGCCGGCACCAAGAGCGTGCTGCGCGCCGTGGATGACATCCCCTTAGACGTCGCCGGCGAGACCACCGACCTTTATAAGGCGGCTACGTCGCTCGCGTCTACCTACCGCCTAGACGCCTTGAAGACCCGGCGCCTGCTCTCCAGACTCTACCCCGAGGGTGAGATGCCCGCCGATCACCTGCCCGCAGTGGCGGCACAGATCGAGGAGCAGACCTGCCGCTACGAGGAAGGGGAGGAGACGGTTGCCCTCACCATCGAGATCGTCAAGCCGGAGGGCTGGCTGGACGAGAAGAACGGCGAGTACGCAACCTCTATCTCCTACGCCGAGGACAGGGAGCACCTCATACTCAACTTGCTGCCCGACTCGGAGAACCCGCATGGCTTCGGGTTCCACTACCACCCCTACAACTTCGACTCCGTACCCGAGCGCTCCTTCTTTACTCAGATGCTCGAACATCTGAACCTGAAGCCGGATCTTGTCGAAGACATTTACTTCACCGGGGCCATCACCGATCCCAAGAAGACGGATTTCTTCGTCGAGTGGAGGGACGCGGCGAACAAGAACCGGCGCTACACCCCCGACTTCATCATCCGGCTCAAGCCCGAGGAGGGCGAGCCGGAAGGCTCGGGACGATGCCTGATCGTCGAGATAAAGAGCGAGCAGTACGAGAAGACCGTCACCGAGGAGATGGCGCGCGGCGCGGCCACCAGTGACGAGGGGCGCAAGGCCCTGGCTGTCAAGAGCCTGGAGGACCTGCAGCCCGGCAAGATCGAGTACGAGATCATCTTCGCCCCGGCGGGCGATCTGGTGCGCTCTAAGATGAAGCGCGCCCGCGAGTTCACGGAAGGTAGGTAGCCCCGTATGACTACGAAGGACAAGGCGAGTGTCACGGCGAAGATAGGCCCGGTCAAGGGCCGCCCCATGCTCAGTTGGGTCGGCAAGCGCGCCCTCTCCAGGGTCAACGCCTTCCCCGCGCAACTCATGGAGACCTACCACGCGAACGGCGCGCCCACAGAGTCGGAGGACGACCGCTGGGAAGATTGGCCGGCTCAGTACCCAAAAGGTGGCCTGCTCTTCTATGGCGACAACAAAGAGGTCCTCGCCAACCTGTTGACGAGCGGCTTCCGCGACAAGGTCAACCTCATCTACATAGACCCGCCTTTCGATTCAGCTGCGGATTATGTTCGTCAGGTTCAGCTAAGAGGCACTGCTAAGGAGGCAACGCTCGAAGGAGAGAGCCTTTCGCTCGGAGAGCAGATCCAGTACACGGACATCTGGACCAACGATAACTATCTCCAGTTTATGTACGAGCGGTTAATTCTCTTGAAGGAGCTTCTTGCAAACGACGGCAGTATCTGGCTGCATTGCGATTGGCACAAGAGCCATCAGCTACGTTGCCTGATGGACGAGGTTTTTGGGCAAGAAGCTTTGCAGAACGAAGTAATCTGGCAGAGGACCGACCCCCACAACGACGCTAAGGGTAGGGTCGGGCGGATTCACGACACGCTGCTCTGGTACAGCAAGGGTGAGAAAGTAACGTATAACTGGCAAGAGGTTGCCGAACCTCTGTCCGAAGCGGCGCTCAAGGAATACAGCCTCACAGAGTTAGAGAACGGCGATAGGGTCCCTTACAAACCGGAACTTGAAGGACAGGGCCGACGCTTCAAACTCGACGACTGCACATACAAAGGCAATGACCCTACCCGCCGATTCACTTGGCGGGGAGCTCGTCCCTCTAACAAGCGTGTATGGCCGTATGATCTTGAAGGCATGGAAGCGGCTCTGGAACGGGGAGAGCTGTTCTTGAGAAACCCTGAGAAGGGAGCAGCGAGATGCCGCGTCAGCTACCTGGACGAACGGGAAGGCCAGGTCCTACAGTCCATCTGGACTGCGGTTGGGCGCATGAAAGGTGGCGTCGAGTACCCTACGGAGAAGCCGCGGGCACTGCTCGCTCGCATTGTCCAGGGGTTCTCCAATCCAGGCGATCTGGTGCTCGACTGCTTCATCGGTAGCGGAACCACCGCTATAGCAGCACAGGAACTGGGCCGTCGCTGGATCGGTTGCGACATCAATAAAGGTGCTATTCAGACGACCTCCAGGCGTTTGCAGAAGACCATTGCAATCCAGGTTGAACGCGCAAAGGCTCCCGAGCAATATGGTTTTGAGGATATGGAAGATGAGCTACCTGTTCCCGCTCAAACGTCCTTCTCCGTCTATCGGGTCAACGACTACGACCTGGCGATTCAGCACAATGAGGCCGCCAACCTGGCGTGCGAGCACATCGGCATAGACCGCACCAAGACCGACGGCTTCTTCGACGGCACGCTTGGCACCGGCAGCAAGCAGGAACTGGTCAAGATCGTCCCCTTCGACCACCCGCTCGGTATCATGGACCTCGAAGAGGTCCGGCGCGAGCTCGAAGCCCGCGGGGGAGAGGAGACGCGTGGCATCCTGCTCGTCTGCGTCGGCAAGGAGCTGCAGGCCGATCACTGGCTGGAGGAGTGGAACAAGCACCGGGGTATCGTCAAGCTCGATAAGATGAACCGTCCCATGGAGTTCGCCAATAAGATCCGGGTCATAGAGCTCCGCACGGATCAGCAATACGGCAAGTTCTTCGTCCACCAGCCCGCCCAGGCCGACGTGAGAGTGGACCGGGCCGACGGCAAGATCCGCGTCGAGATCGAAGACTTCATCAGCCCGACCATTGTAGAGCGGCTCGGCATGGACGCCGGTGACACTTCGCTGTTCAAGGCCAGGATCACCGACTGGCGCGCGATGGTCGACTCCGTAATGATCGACCCCGACTACGATGGCGAAGCGCTGGATGTTGCCCTCTACGACGTCCCCGAGAGCAAGAACGACCTAGTCAAAGGCTCCTACGAGCTTCCCGCCCCCGACTCTGGCGGCCCTGTTACGGTTGCCGTCAAGATCACCGACATGCTCGGCGAGGAAGTCTTGATCACGGAAGAGTTGGCTGCAAACGAGTAAAAAACGTCTTCTGTCAAAGTGCGGCGGATCAGGCGGGGCAACCGTTAGGAAGGGATAGTTTCAAAGAGTCGATGGCGCACCGGAAGGCCGAAACAGCCGAGGGGCTATGACGCATGGTCCGTGCTCTGATCAAGTCCTCGCTACTCGTTCTGGCCTCTCTGGGGTTGGTCGTAATAACACAGAAGCTCTCTGGCTGGACCTTCCTCTCCAATAACCCCGAGGCAATCTCGACCTTCCTGTCCTCCCTGGCACAGTTCGCCGCCATCCCCGTGACGATAGCCTTCGGCGTGATAGTGCTCATCATCCAGCAGCAGGCCACCGCCTACACCGGAAGGGCCGGTGCGCTGGTTGTGAACAGTCCGGGATTCATGTTCGTTGTGGCCCTACTCTTCGAGGTGCCCGCCCTCTGTATTTTCCTCCTGGGGTGGCTGGATTTGAGTGGTCAGACCGCGAGCCGGTCAACCCAAGAGTGGGCCGCAGGGACTGTGGGACCCGTGATACTGACCTTCATGGCGCTGGCGAGGTTCGCCGCGGTGTGGTTCGCGCGGATCAGCCCGGCAGAGTTTTCCGGTTTTGTCTTCTCCAGGGCGGTAGAGGGAGTCAAACGCGGAGACCGCAACACCGTCTCCCTGGCCGTCCGCGGTCTCGGAGAATCCCTCAACAACCTGGCGCTCTCTACCGACTACACGAGTCTGCACCTGAGCATGAACCACCTGAGTTATTTCCTGCAATGGTACGTGCGGGAGCAGAAATCCCGGCTCAAGGAAAGAAAGCCCGGCTTCTTCGAGTACCAGTTCCCACAGAAGCGCACCGATAGCGTCTGGGTCGAGCGAGAAGTCTGTACCTTCGTGAGGGACGCCACGGACTCCCTACTGGGAAGATTGGGCCCCGCTGAGAGCATCTACTACCTGGTGGACGGCCTCCGGCCCTTCGGAGGGGCCGCGATAGAAGCGGGAGACATGGAAGCGTTGGAGGTTCTGGCCGACACCTTCGTTGAGATGGGCACTACCGAAAGGACGTTCGGGGTGAGCATCAACTTTAACACCAGACCGCTAGAACGCTCCGCCGAGGGGGCACTCTGGGCTCGCGAGAGCGACCATAAAGAAGCCGAGAAGCTTTTGGCGTCAGTCTTTTTCATCCTGTTCACGTACCTCAACTATAACGTTCGAAGGTTGCAGCCGAGGGTCTTCACCTCGTCGCTTCACGAAACGGAGGCCAAAAAGTTGAAGGAAGCCGGGATCGACTTCTCCGAGGCAGCGGAGGAATCGCGGAAGAGATTCGAAGGTTACTGGATTATCCGCTTTCCGGATCCCGACTACGAACTGGCTAATGCTCTAAAGAAAATTGAGCGTTTGTAGGCGATCCAGTGGCTATCCTATCTTAGTGGCGAGAAGGCGTGACCCATCGGGACGGGTCGCAAGCTGCCCCTGCGAATCGTCCCAAGCCCCTGAGCGTAAGTTCGCAGTCTGCCAGCGGGGAAAGGCGGCAAGCCTATTCTCCTAAAGAATGTAATGAACTTTATAGCTTGGGAGCGTTAGTGTTTGGGCATGACTACTCGAAAACCATGCCCAAGCGACGTTTCCGACGAAGAATAGTACTTCATCGCCCCATACCTCGCGCTCGTCCGAGAAGACGCCCCCAAGCCGCCCTGCATCGAGCGGGCCGCGGAGTACGGCAAGCCCCTCGCCTTCCACGTAGGCGCGGACTCCTACGAGAACACCCACCCCTACGGCCTGGGCAACCTCGCCGGGAGGTTCCCGGAGGTCGAGTTCCTGATGGTCCACATGGGCGGCGCCGCCCTGCCTCCGCTCTCCCGGGCCGCGATCGAGATCGCAACCCGGCACCGAAACGTAACCATCATCGGGAGCGCCATCCCGGAGAACGCCGTCCTGGAAGCCATCGAGCAAGTCGGCGCCGGCCGCGTGTGCTTTGGCAGCGACACCCCGTTCTTCATGATGCACGTCCGGCTGGCCATGTACCGGGCGCTGGTCCTGGGCGGCAACATCCTGCGCGTCCTGGGGTTCTACAGGAGCGAGGGCAGGTAGAGCGTCAGCGGCGGCCGGTAGGTTATGACGAGCAGGGTGAGGATGCCGGCCACGAGGAAGGGAGCCAGGGCCCAGCTCAGCTTCGCCACCGAGACCCCCGCGATCTCCGAGGCCACGAACAGGCACATCCCGACCGGCGGGGTTATGAGGCCGAGCATCAGGTTGAAGACCATGATTATCCCGAAGTGCAGGGGATCGACCCCGAGCGCCGTCACGGTCGGTAGAAGGAGCGGCGTGAAGATGATTATGGCCGCGTTCCCCTCCACGAAGAGCCCGAAGACCAGGAGCATGACGTTGATCATCGCCAGGACGAGGATCAGGTTGAAAGCCTCGCCGGAGAGGAAGTCGCCCAGCAGCCGGGGGAACCCCGAGCGGACCAGCACCCATCCGAAGAGGCTGGCCACCGCTATGATGAACATGATCACCGCCGAGGAGAGCCCGGCCTCCAGCAGCACCCGGGGCAGGTCCCGCAGCTTCAGCTCCCGGTACACGAGCGTCGAGAGGACCAGGGCGTAGAACGCGGCCGCCGCGGCCGCCTCCGTGACCGTAAAGACGCCGCCCACCACCCCCAGCACGATGATCAGGGGCATCACCAGCGCCCCGACGGCGTCCAGGAAGGACTTCACCGCCACCTTCAGAGATATGCGCGGCTGGCGCGGGAAGCCCCGCCGCCGCGAGATGAGGTAGGTGAGCGTCAGGAGCACCGCCCCGAAGAAGAGCCCCGGCCCGATGCCCGCCAGAAAGAGCGTGCCTATGGGCAGCCCGGAGGCGACCGCATACACCACGATGGGGATGCTGGGCGGAATTATGGGCCCGACCACCGATGAGGCGGCCGTGACCGCCGCGGCGAAAGAGCGGGGGTAGCCCTGCTGCGCCATGCCGGGGATCATGGCCTTGCCCACCGCCGAGGTGTCGGCCACCGCCGAGCCCGAGATGCCGGCGAAGAAGATGCTCACCCCCACGTTCACCAGCCCCAGGCCGCCGGTCACCCACCCCACGATGACGTTGGCGAAGCGGACCAGGCGGCGCGTGATCCCGCCGGCGTTCATCAGCGCCCCGGCCAGCAGGAAGAGCGGTATGGCCAGCAGGGTAAACGAGTCGGCCCCGGTGCCGGCCTGCTGGGCGATGATCACCAGCGGCAACTCGAGCACGAACAGCACCACCAGCAGCGCGGCGAGCCCGAAGGCGAAGGCCACCGGCACCCCGACCAGGACCAGCAGCAGGAGCACCCCCAGGAGCAGCAGGCCCTCTATCATCCGCTTGCTCCGCTCCGGCGCTGCCTCCAGGCCGCGAACGCCTTCCCGGCGGCGCTCAGGATCATGATGGCGCTGCCGACCGGGATGGCCAGGTAGACCCAGGACATGGAGATGCCGAGGCCCGGCGTGACCTGGTGGGTGGTCCCGCGCACCAGACCCACCCCGCCGACCAGCAGCGCCGCCAGGAAGGCGACCACCACGGCCTGGATCGCCAGGGCCAGGACCTGGCCCGCCCGCGCCCCCGCGCGCCGCTCCAGGTACTCGGCCAGGAGGTCCACGGCGATGTGGGCCCCGAGGCGGTAGGCCAGGGCGGCTCCCAGGAAGGTCAGCCACACGAAGAGGTAGCGGGCCAGCTCCTCCGACCAGGCCAGGGGAGAGGCGAAGACGTAGCGCATGACCACCTGGGAGAGGAGCGTAACGAAGATCGCGGCGAGCAACCCGATCACCAACACGCTCAGGAAGCGGTCGATCCGGCCCCGCGGCAGGGTGAGGAGGCCGGAGTCTCCGGTCGCCGCGGAGACCTCCACGCCGCTCACCCCGGCGGGGTTACCGCCCCTACTCTCCCCCCCGGTGCTCACCGCTGCTCTACGATGCGGTTATACAGGTCGCTGATCTCGGGGAAGTTCTCCTCGACGATCCCCTCGGTCGCCTCGCGGTAGGCCTCCCGGTCGGGCTCGATCACCGTCATGCCCTCTTCTTCGAGCAGCCGGCGGAATTCCTCCTCCTGATCCCGGGTAATCTGCGCCACCTCTTCCTTCGCCGCGCCGTTGGCCGCCTCCACGAGCGCGTCCTGCTGCTCCTCGCTGAGACCCTCCCACGCCCCGGCGCTGATGGCCACGGCGATGGGCTCGATCACGTGCCCGGTAAGCATCAGGTGCGACTGTACGTCGTAGAACCCGGATGAGTGGGTCAGGGCGAGGGGGTTCTCCTGCCCGTCGATCGTACCCTGCTGCAGGGCGGTGAAGACCTCCGGGAACTCCATCGGCGTGGGGCTAGCCCCGAGCGCCCGCCACGTCTCGATGAAGATGGGGTTCTCCGGCACCCGGATCCTCTTACCCGCGAGGTCTTCCGGCTGCTCGGCCGCGGAGTTCAGGGTCAGGTGGCGTGGTCCGCGGTCCCAGAAGGCCAGGGCCACGGTGTCCGTGTCCTCCTCGATGCGCTGCTTGATCTCCTCGCCGATCTCACCGTCGTAGGTCTCCGCCGCGGCGTCCAGGTCATCGAACATGAACGGCGCCGGGAACAGCTGACCCACGGGCGTTATGGCATTGTACACTCCGGCCCCTCCGACCCACATGTCGTTGGTGCCGAGCTCGAGCCCCTCCAGGATCTCCCGGTCCCCACCTAGCTGGCCGGCCGGGGAGATGTTCACGGTAACGCTGCCGCCGGTAAGCTCCTCCACCTCTTCGGCGAACCTCGCCACCCCCTCGGCCTGGTAGTCGTCCTCGGGCCACACGTGGCCCAGCTCCAGCGTCTGCTCCTCCTCTCCCGCCGCCCCGCACGCGGCAAGCGTCGCCGCCGTCAGAACGGCAGCCGCAACCAACAGGACATACTTACAAGCTGCTCTCATCGGTCATCTCCCTTCGTGCTCGTCCGGCGCATAGCCCTCACAGCGCAGCCTTGAGGACCGCCACCAGCTCCTCCTCCCCCGCCACCCGGGGGTTCGCCTGGACGTTGTCGCTCTTCATCGCCAGCTCCGCCAGCCCGGGCAGGTCGTCCTCCCCCACCCCCCAGCCTGACAGCCGGTCCTTGATGCCTATGTCGTAGTTCAGCCGCTCCATAGCCCGGCCCGCTCCCTCGCCCTCGGCGGCCCCGAGCGCCCGGGCGATACGGGCGTAGCGGTCGGGGTCCGCGGCTTCGTTGAACGCCACGACGTGAGGCAGCAACAACGCAACGGCCATCCCGTGCGGCACGTGGTGCCTGGCGCCGACCGGGATGGCCAGCGCGTGGGCGATGCCGAGCCGGGTGGAGTTTGCCGCCAGCTCCGACACCAGGCTCGCCATCAGCATGCCCCGCCGGGCCGCCCGGTTGCTCCCGGCCGCCACCGCCGGCCGCAGGCACTCTCCGACCAGCTCGATCGCGCGCAGTGCCAGCCCCTCGGCTATGGGATGGCTCCACACGCTGCCATAGGACTCCACCGCGTGGCTGAGAGCGTCTATCCCCGTAACCGCCGTGAGGTGCTCCGGCAGGCCCAGCGTCAGCTCCGGGTCCAGCAGCGCCAGCCGGGGCATGATGCGCGTATCCCCGATGGATACCTTGCTCCCCGAGTCGGAGTCGATCAGCACGCTGAACATGGTGACCTCGCTGCCCGTGCCGGCCGTCGTGGGCACCGCCACGGTCGGCAGCGGATCGCTCCTTACCTTGTCCCGGCCGACGTACTCCAGGGGAGACCCGGGATTGGTGGCGAGCGCGGCGGCCGCCTTGGCGGCGTCCATCGGGCTCCCCCCGCCCACGCCCACCACCGAGTCGCACCCCTCCTCGCGCAGCCGGTCCCGGATCCCCTCCACCACCCGCGTTGTGGGGTCCGACTCCACCCCATCGAATACGGCCGCTCGCATACCAGACCCCTCTAGGGACGCCAGCACCTTCTCCACGATACCGGCGTCCCGAACCCCCCGGTCGGTTACCACGAGCGGGCGGCTTAACCCCATCTCCACCAGGCGTGAACCCAACTGCGCGACGGTACCCGCCCCGAACACTACCTCGGTGGGAAGCCTGTAGTGAACCACCCTGTCCGGGTTCCTCTTTCTCGGTACTATCTGACCCCAGCGATCCGCACGCGCCATGCACTCACCCCTATTCGTGTTCTCTCAATGGCTCTCAGAACATCTATGCGTATATGGTATACCATATTTTGAATACCCACAAGTTGTATTTGATGCAGCTGGCATCGCTACGGGGTAGAAAGGCTCCATTCTGGAAGCCTTCACTTGTTCCCGCTTCTTTCGTCCAGAAAACTTAGAATTTGGGAACTAGAAGGCAGTAAACCCTACAAAGAGGGTCTTCTAGAGAGCAGCGACCGCACCAGCGATATATGAGGATATTAGTGCAGAAATATTCTTCGAGAGCCCGTGCACGGGGATCACCGGCGCGGTTCTCACGCCAGAAAAGCGAGAGGGGAGCGCCGCGCGGTGCTCCCCGGAGAGGCTTCGCCTCGTTCTCTGCCCGCCCTACGCGCTCTCCCTGAGGAGCTGGCGCAGCACGGTCTGCAGGATGCCGCCGTTGCGCAGGTACCCGGCTTCCACGGGCGAGTCTATGCGGGCCGTGACGGTGAAGGTCTTCTCCTCGCCGTCTTCGGTGCGGGCGGTGACCTTCACGTCCTGCCCCGGCTCCACCTCGCCCGCGATCCCCTCGATATCGAAGGTCTCGCGGCCGGTGAGTCCCAGAGAGTCGGCGTTCTCGCCGTCGGCGAACTGCAGCGGCAGCACGCCCATCCCGATGAGGTTGGAGCGGTGAATACGCTCGTAGCTCTCGGCGAGCACGGCCTTCACGCCGAGCAGGAAGGTGCCCTTGGCGGCCCAGTCGCGCGAGGAGCCGGTGCCGTACTCCTTGCCCGCGAGCACCACCAGCGGCGTGCCCTCCTCCCGGTACTTCATAGCGGCCTCGTACACGGTCATCTCCTCGCCGTCCGGCAAGTGGCGGGTGTAGCCGCCCTCGCGCTCCACGAGCCGGTTGCGGAGCCGGATGTTGGCGAAGGTGCCGCGCACCATAACCTCGTGGTTGCCGCGCCGCGAGCCGTAGGAGTTGAACTCCCGGGGCTCGACGCCCTTGCTGATGAGGTACTGCCCGGCCGGGCTGTTCTTCGGGATCGCGCCCGCGGGCGAGATGTGGTCGGTCGTGGTCGAGTCGCCGACCCAGACGAGCGCCCGCGCCCCGCGGATGTCCTGCAGCGGTTCGGGCTCGGGGCCGAGATCCTTGAAGAAGGCCGGCTCCCGGACGTAGGTGGAGTCAGGGTCCCACTCATACAGGATGCCCTCCGGCACCTCGACCTCGTTCCACTGCTCGTTGCCGGTGTAGACGTTCGCGTACTGCTTGCGGAAGAGGTTCGGGTCGAGCGCCCGGTCTATCTCGGCCCTGACCTCGGCCTGAGAGGGCCAGATGTCCCGCAGGTAGACCGGGTTTCCGGCCGCGTCCTCCCCGAGAGGCTCGGTCTCGAAGTCTATGTCCACCCGGCCCGCGAGGGCGTAGGCCACCACCAGCGGCGGCGAGGCCAGGTAGTTGGCCCGCACGTCGGGGTTTATGCGGCCCTCGAAGTTCCGGTTGCCGGAGAGGACCGCCGCCACGACCAGGTCGTTCGCCTCGACGGCCTCGGAGATCTCCTCCGGCAGCGGGCCGGAGTTGCCGATGCAGGTGGTGCAGCCGTAGCCGACCACGTTGAAGCGCAGTTCCTCCAGGTACGGCAAGAGATCGGAGGTCTGCAGGTACTCCGTGACCACCTTCGACCCCGGAGCCATGCTGGTCTTGACGTGCGGCTTGACCGCAAGGCCCTGCTCGACGGCCTTCTTCGCCAGAAGCCCCGCCCCGACCATAACCGACGGGTTGGAGGTGTTGGTGCAGCTGGTTATGGCCGCGATCACCACCGAGCCGTGCCGCAGCACTACCTCCTCTCCGTCCAGCTCGACCCTCGCCTCGGCCGCCGGGATCTCCCGCTCTTCGCCGGAGGGCTCGTCCCGCCGGAGGGCATCGTGGTTCGGAGCCCCCTCGCCCGTGACGCCCGCCATGGCCGCCGGAGGATCGCTCGCCGGGAACGACTCCCAGTCCTCCTCGTCGTACATGTAGGGCGGGATCTCCTTCCCGAAGGTCTCGGCCAGGGCCCGGCGGAAGCCGGACTTCATGTCCGTGAGCGCCACCCGGTCTTGCGGCCGGCGCGGCCCGGCCAGCGACGGCTCCACCGTGCTCATATCCAGCTCCAGCGTCTCGGAGAAGCGCGGGTCCGGCGTCTCGTCGGTGCGGAAGAGGCCCTGCTCCTTGCTGTAGGCCTCCACGAGCCGCACCAGCTCCTCCTCGCGCCCGGTGCCGCGCAGGTAGCGCAGCGTCTCGACGTCCACCGGGAAGAAGCTGGCCGTTGCGCCGTACTCGGGCGCCATGTTCGCTATCGTGGCGCGGTCGGGCAGTGGCAGCTTGGAGAGACCCTCGCCATAGAACTCCACGAACTTCCCGACAACCCCGTGCGCCCGCAGCATCTGGGTGACGGTCAGCACGAGGTCGGTCGCGGTCGCACCCTCCGGCAGCGCGCCGGTCAGCTTGAACCCGATCACCTCCGGTACGAGCATGTAGTACGGCTGCCCGAGCAGCGCCGCCTCGGCCTCGATGCCGCCCACGCCCCAGCCGAGCACGCCGAGGCCGTTGATCATGGTCGTGTGGCTGTCGGTGCCGACCAGCGTATCCGGGAAGGCCACCCCGTCGCGCACCTGCACGACCTTCGCCAGGTACTCCAGGTTCACCTGGTGCACGATCCCGGTCGCCGGCGGCACGACGGAGAAGTTGTCGAAGGCGTTCTGCCCCCAGCGCAGAAACTCGTACCGCTCCCGGTTGCGCTCGAACTCCCGCTCGGCATTGTACATCAGGGCGTACTCCGAGCCGAACATGTCCACCTGCACCGAGTGGTCTATGACCAGGTCGGCGGGGATGAGGGGGTTGATCTTCTCCGGATCTCCCCCGACCCGGCTCATCGCCGAGCGCATCGCCGCCAGGTCCACGACCGCCGGAACCCCGGTGAAATCCTGCATGATCACGCGCGCCGGCAAGAAGGGCAGCTCCCGTCCGACCGACTCCGGCCAGTTCGCCAGCGCCTCAACGTCCTCCTCGCTCACGAACTTGCCACCGCAGCTCCGCAGAAGCGACTCCAGCAGGATCCTGATCGAGTACGGCAAGGAGAAGACGTCCCCCACCCCCGCCTCCTCCAGCCGCTCGAGGCGGTAGATCCGGTACCTCTCCTCGCCGGTCTTCAGCTCTCCACGGGCTCCGAAACCGTTCTCAGATGCCATATCTTCCTGCGAACCTCTCTTCTCGACCGATGCGCGTGCAACCTTCCTGATTGTAACGGATACGCCCGCTCCTGACAGTCGCGGCGGCCCGCCCGGCACCCGTATATACTGGGGTCGTGGCGAAGCGGGGATACACACGGGACACGATCCGGGGCGGCCCGAGCGAGTGGGACGTATCCCGGCCGTTCTCCAGCTTCGCCCGCCTGCTGGGGCGTCTCGTCGCCCACCCGGCGCACTTCTTCGAGGTCCTGCCCCGCATCCCGGACATCCGGGCCCCGGCGATGTTCCTGGGCTTCTGCAGCGTCGCGGCGGCGGTGCTGTGGCTTCTTCTGCACGGGTGGCTGCCCGCGCTCCTGATCCTGCTCCTGACCGGGCCGGGCTCGGCCTTCCTCGCCGGACTGTGCCGCCTCGGGACGCCGGGCGGGCGGTACGGCTTCACCGCTACCTGGCGCACGCTGGTCTACCCGCTCGGGTTCTTCCTGACGCTCTCCTGGATACCGCCCCTGCAGCTTCCGGCCGCCGCCTACTTCGGCGGGCTGCTGGTGGCGGTGGGGCTCTGGAAGGTGCGCGAGATCCCCTTCGCCATGGCCGCCCTGAACGCGGCCGCCGTGGCCACGCTACTCTTCATCGGGGTGCGGGGGATTCTCCAGGTCTCCTAGGAACTCCATCAGGATGTGCCCCGTCTCTATGAATCCTAAAGACCGGTAGAAGTTGCGGGCAGGCTCGTTGTCCGCAGCCACCGCGAGCTCTATGGCCCTGGCTCCCTCCTCCGCGCCGATGCCCTGAACCTCGGACATCAGGAGCTTCCCGATTCCCCGCCCGCGGGCACCGCGCGCCACGACGAGCATCGGCACCTCCACAACCACCCCTCCGTGCGCAAGGTCGGGCTTTACCCACACGCTCGCGGCGCCCAATACCTCTCCTCCCTCGCCCTCGGCCACGAGCACCCGGGCCCTGCCCTCATCCAGCAGCCTCCGGAGCGTCCTACCGACCTCCGCGAATTCCGGCGGCTCGTCGCCCAGCACCCGCGCGAGCTCGCCGGAGAGGGCGCAGATGGCCTCCGCATCCCCCGGCCGGGCCGGGCGCACGCTCACCGCACCGCTCTCCCGGGTAAACTGGAAAACGTGGACTGGCGCGACTCGGACATGATCTTCGCCCTCTCCCGCATCTGGGACCGGCTGGGAACCGTGCTCTGGGCCGGCCTTCTGGGCTCCTTCCTCTCCCTCTCGGTCATCCTCCTGCCCCCGGCGCTGGCGGCCGGAGCCGGAGCCGCCACGCACGCCATGAGATCCCAGGACTTCGGCCCGCGAGACTTCTTCGCAACGGGGCGGCGGTACTTCTTCCGGGCATGGGCCCTCTTCCTGCCGCTCGCGGTCATCCTCGCCATCCTCCTCTTCAACCTCAGGTTCTACGCCCTCCAGAGCGGACTCCTCTGGTCGCTCCCCTTCTCCCTGACGCTCGGACTCCTCTTCGCCTTCGCCCTGATCTCCCCCTTCCTCTACCCGGCCATGGTCGGAGAGGGCCTCAGCCTGCGCGACACCCTCCGCGTCTCGCTCGCAACCGCGGCCCGGCGGCCGGCTACGGCCACCCTCTCGACCCTGATGATAGCCGGCCTGGGGATCGTCCTGCTGATTACCACGGTCGGGCTCTTCCTGCTCTGGCCCGCGCTCTTCTTCTTCCCGGCCAGCATGCTGCGAGAGCGCGCCGGAAGATCCGCCCCCACCTAGCAACATGATATACTTTTTGCGAGGAGTCTCCGGAATGACCGGCAGCAGAGAGGAGGGCAAGGGCCGCCGCGGGCGGGCGCACCGACCGAGCGGGCCGGACCGGCTGGTTCTGGAGCGCGAGCGCCTCCGGGTGGAAGAGGCGGAGCGCAGGCGGCTTATCCGGCTGCAGATCGAGCGCTGCCACTCGTACCGGCGGCCCGGTCTCTAGCAGGCGTCTCCGAACCAGATCCGGGCGGCGGGCAGCGGTCCGCCCGGGCGGGTGGAGCCGTCCGCCAGCCGGATGCCGGTGGTGCGCAGATTGTCGCGAATGGCATACTGGCCGGAGATCTCCCTCGATCCCTCGGTTCCGGTAACGCGCACCCGCATCGCCCGTCCCGAGGGAGTGCGCTCCAGAACCCGCGCCTCGGTCACGGTCCCGATCCCGAGGCCCGCGCCGCTCAGCGTCCCGCTCCAGCGCATCCAGGGCGAGTTTGCCCGCCGCTCGAAGGGCCGCCCGGCGGCGTCGACGTCCCGGATCGCTTTCAGGTAGGGTACGGCGTTGAAGACGTAGCGGGAGTCCTCGCTGTATCCCCCGTTCGCCGCCGAGAAGAAGGCCGTGATCGGCCGTCCGTCGTAGAGCGCATAGACCCGGGCGGTGGCGGAGACGGCCCGGTTGGTGGCCGGAGTCTCGGCCGAGGCTCCCCCGTAGACCATGGAGCCGGTCGTGAGATCGTAGGGCCCACTCTTCAGCGAGGCGCGCGCGAAGGACCGGGCGGCGACCGCCTGAGCGCGCAGCGCGGCCTGATGCCAGGAGGGTGGCATCTCCAGCGGGACCACGCCCCGGATGTAGGCCTCGATCCGGAGCCGGTTCACCGTCCGCAGCTCGGAGCCGGAGCGCTGTATCAGCAGAGCCCCGCGGTAGTCGCGGCTTCCGTACCCCAGCGGTCCGCCGGAGGCGGGCTGGAAGACCAGCGGCCCCCGGTAGCTCCCCACCGCGCGTCCGGCGGAGACGTTCACGACCCGGTAGAGGTTCCGGTCGGGGAGGTAGCGGACCCGGTAGGTGCCGGGCTCCAGGCTCACCTGCCCCCCCGTGGCCCGGTTGATGAGACGCCCCTCGCGCCCCGGGCGCACCGTCACGTCCTGGGTGGAGCCGGAGCCCAGCAGCACCCGCACCACGGGATCGTCCGGAAGCCGGCGTACCTGTGTCCCCGCGTAGTAGGAGCGGATGATCAGGGCGTAGCCCTGCCCGGCCTGCGCCCGGCCCAGAGCCCCCCACTGGCTCATCCCCACACCGTGCCCGTAGCCCGAGCCGCAGACCCGGACGCCGGACTGGCCCTCTGCAGGCGCTGCGGGGGCCAGCAGCACCGCAAGCCCGAAGGCGAGGGCTATCCCGGCCAGCAACGCTCCCCATACTCTATGCAATGAACCTTCCTTTCCGTGCAGGGAACTCCGGCGGTCGACGAACATTTTTCGGCAGAAATCCTCCGGGACTTTAGCCTCACCGCCGCCCGCGGGCGCGCTCCACCGCCGCGGCGAACGCCGCCTGCTCTGCGGAGTCGTCCAGCGGCTCCAGCTTGAAGGAGTCGTCCACCCGGCGGATTGCGCTCTCGATCAAAAGGTCCGTAAACCAGGGGTTCTTGGGCAGCAGCGAGCCGTGCAGGTAGGTGCCGTAGCAGTTGTCCCGGCGGGCGCCCTCCGTGCCGTCCTCGCCGTTGTTGCCGTGCCCGAGCACGACGTACCCCAGCGGCTCCACGTCCCCAAGCCGGGTGCGCCCGCCGTGGTTCTCGAACCCGACCAGCTCGCGCTCGGAGCCGTCCGGCAGCCCGACCCGGACGATCACGTTCCCGATCAGGCGCTCCTCGTGCGGCTTGCGCGGCTCCGTGCGGAGGTCGAAGATGCCCACCCCGGAGAGCCGGTCACCCTCCGGCGTCTCGTAGGAGTGGCCCATGAGCTGGTAGCCGCCGCAGACGCCCAGGATCACGCCGCCGTCGTCCGCAATGGCCCGCAGGTCCGCACCCTTGGACCCCGAGAGATCCTCCACCAGCAGCGCCTGCTCCCGGTCCTGCCCGCCGCCGAAGAGGAAGATGTCGCAGCCGGTCGGCCTTATCTTCTCCCCCAGGTCCACGTCCACCACCTCCACGGCGATGCCGCGCCACTCGCAGCGCTTCTTGATGGAGATGACGTTCCCCCGGTCCCCGTAGAGGTTCATCATGTTCGCGTAGAGGTGATGGATCGTGAGCTTCATCTGTCCTCCCAGAACGGGTGCGTGTACCCCAGGTCGCTGAGAACGCGCCGGATCTCCAGCATCGCCGTGTAGGTCGGCAGCACGTAGAGCGTGCCGCCTGGGGGCGTCCGCCGGAGCGCGCGCTCCAGCGCCGTGCGGCGGTCGGGCACGGTCTCCCGCACGGGTATCTCCGCGTACTTCAGGCGCACGGTCATGTCCTCAGCCCGGATGCCGCTGGTGGTTATGTCTGCCCGGATCCCGCCGAGCATCTCGAAGTCCACGTCCCACAGCCAGGAGACGTCGCGGCCGTCGGCGTGGTTGTCGTTGATGGCGATGAGCACGTTCTGTGCCTCCCCGCCGGCGAGGAAGGTGCGCAAGATCTCGTTGAACCCTACCGGGTTCTTGATGAGCAGCAGGAAGACCTCCCGGTCCCCGGCCCTCACGCGCTCGACGCGTCCGAAAGCGCCGCCGAAACCCCGGATGCCCTCCATCACGCGCCCGGGCTTCACGCCGGCGCTCAGGGAGACCGCCGCCGCCGCGAGCGCGTTGTAGACGTTGTACAGCCCGGGCAGGTTCACCCGCACCCGGTGCTCCCCCTCCGGCGTGACGAGCGTGAAGTCCGAACCGCGCGGGCCGTCCAGCCTCACCTCCCGGGCCGCGAACTGCGGCTCCGGACGCGAGAAGGCGCAGCTCTCGCAGTCGTAGAGACCCACGTGCCCGAAGTAGACGGCTCCGTACCGCAACGGCGCCCCGCAGACCGGACAGTTCCGGGAATCGGCGATGTGCTGCAGCACGCCGGTGTCCAGCGCGGGCTCCTCGACCCCGAAGTACAGCGTGCCCGGGAAGGTGTACCCGAGGCTCGCCACGAGCGGGTCGTCGGCGTTCAGTACAACCCGGCCCTCCGGCGGCAGCGAGCTGAAGGCCGAGGAGATCACCCGCCCCGTATGGGAGAGCTCGCCGTAGCGGTCGAGCTGGTCCCGGAACAGATTGAGAACCGCCAGCGTGTGCGGCTTCGCCTCCCTCACGACCTCGGGAACGCTGGCCTCGTCCACCTCGAAGAGCCCCATCTCCGAACGCGGCCGGCCAGAGAGGCCGGAGTCCGAGACGAGCGCCGCCGTCACACCGGTAGCGAGATTCGCCCCGGTGGAGTTGTTCATGGCCCGGATCCCGGCCGCAGAGAGTATCCTGCTCACCATCCGGGTGGTGGTGGTCTTGCCGTTGGTGCCCGTGATGGCGACCGCTCCTTCAGGCAGCATCCCGGAGAGCCTGGCGAGCACGCCGGGATCCACCCGCCGCGCGACCACGCCGGGGACCGTGGATCCCCCCCCGGTCCTCAGAGCACGGCTCGCGTGCCGCGCCGCCCGCGCAGCGAGTATCGCCGCCGCAAGCCGTGCCCGCTCCAGAATGCCGACCATGCGGGGATTATACCGGCCGGAGGGGAGGTATTCCGGGAACGCGCGTGGTGTACACCCGCGCGCCGCGCGGTAGGAATACAGAGCGGGGTACCCGGAGATGCTCTCTAGCCGCGGCCCCGCACGAGCTCGCGGAACCTCTCCACCGCCCGCCCGGCCCACTCGCGAGCCCCCTCTACATCCTCCTCCTCAGGCCAGCCGTCTATCTCGTACCGCCGGATAACCTCCTCGGCCCCAAGCTCGCCCAGAGTGCGGCTCCAGATCCGGCCCGCCGCACAGAAGTCCGGATACGCGCTGTCGCCGAGCCCGCAAACAGCGAACGCCACGCCGCCGAGATCGGGCCGCTCCTCCACCAGTTGCTCGTATAACCCCACAGAGTTCTCCGGCAACTCCCCATCACCGTGCGTCGCCGTGCACACGATCACAGCCCGGCCGCCGCCGAAAACCCCCGGCCCGACATCCTCCATGTCCACCACCTCAACACCCACCCCGGCCCCCTCCAGAGCCTCCGCCATCTCACCCGCCACATCCTCCGCAGTGCCCGTCTCAGTGCCGACCAGAATCACTACGCGCTCCATCTCGCCTCCTCGTCTCGCCTCTCCCAGCAACTTACTGACACTGATTGTTATTTTCATTGATCTCGATCAAATCCGTTAGAGATGAGCTATCCTTTCGGGCATGGGTGAGGAGACTATTTCGGTAAGTGAGGCGGCGCGGTTTTTGGGCGTTCCGGAGGAGGAGGTCCGTGAGCTGGCGGATGCCGGGGGCCGGGTACGGCTGGAGGAGGTACGGGCACGGGTGGGGGTAGCGGTATTGGGTTTAGAGCTAGCGCGGGCGCGGGAGGAGATCGGACATCTGCGGGCCCGGCTTCAGGAGGCGCGAGAGCGGAGCGTACGGCTGCAGAGGGAGTTGCGCGAGAGCACCGTCGAGCGGCGCAGGCTCACGGAGGAGATGATGGAGCTGCGGGCGGCGGCCGAGGAGCGGCTGATGCTCATGGAGCGCATCGAGCACATAGCGGACATTGAGCAGGAGCTGAAGGAGGCCCGTGGCGAGCTGGAGGAGCTGCGCAGCCGGGGTTTTCTGGCCCGGCTGCTGAACCGCTAGAGCGCCGCTCGCGCGAGATGCTAAACTCGCCTCCGGAGCATGGAAGAGCTGCGCAAGATCCTGACCGCCGTGGCTGCCGGGGCGATCTCGCCCGGGGAGGCGGAGCGCCGCCTCTCTTCTGGGGAGGTACGCTATCTGGACGAGTTCGCGGCTCTGGATACCGGGAGGGAGCGCCGCAAGGGCGTGCCGGAGGTCGTCTATGCTCCCGGCAAGACCCCGGAGCAGGTGGCCCGGATCTGCGCGGCGCTCGTTTCCTCCGGCGGGAGGAGGGCGCTCGTGAGCGGCGCGGACTCCGGGCACGAGGCGGCGATCCGGGAGCATCTCCCCGGGGTTCCGGCGCAGCGGGCCGGGCGCGCGCTGGTGATCGGCGCCGGGGAGCCGGAGCGCACCGGCGGCCGCGTGGGGCTGTTGACGGCCGGGACCTCGGACATACCGGTGGCTGAAGAGGCCGCGGCCGTGATGGAGCAGATGGGGTGTGAGGTACGCGGCTTCTACGACGTCGGGGTGGCCGGCATCCACCGGCTCGGCGTCCCCCTGCGGGAGTTGAGGAGCTTCGATCCCGATTGCGTGGTCGTCGCCGCCGGGATGGAGGGTGCGCTGCCCAGCGTGGTCGCCGGGCTCGTGGACGTGCCGGTCGTAGGGCTTCCCACCTCTACCGGATATGGTCTCGGCGGCGACGGGACCGCTGCGGTACTCAGCATGCTGCAGACCTGCTCGCCGGGCCTGGCCGTAGTGAACGTGGACAACGGAGTTGGAGCCGGAGCGATGGCCGCCCTCATAGCCAACCGCGCCGCCCGGGGACGCGGGTGAGGCTCTTCGTCGCCGTCGCGCTGCCGCAAAAGCTGCGCGAGTTCCTGCGGCAGGCGGTACGGGAGCTCCCCCACCGGGGCAGGGTGCGCTGGACGAAGCCGGAGAACCTCCACCTGACGCTCAAGTTCCTAGGTGAGGTTCCGGAGGGCTCTCTGGAGGAGGTCGCTGCCGCTCTGGAGGAAGTTCGCCGCCGCCACGCGCCGTTCGAGGCCGCGGTCTCGGGCCTGGGAGCCTTCCCCGCACCGCGCCGGGCGCGGGTGGTGTGGGCCGGCATCTCTGAGGGGGCCGGCCCCCTCGCCGCCCTCGCCGCCGACCTAGATGAGACGCTGCACCGGCGGACCGGGCTGGAGCGCGAGCAGCGGGAGTACCGGGCCCACATAACGCTGGGCCGGCCCGCGGGCCGGCCGGTCTCCTTCGATCCGGAAGCGATCAGCATCCCCGAGCGGCGCTTCCGGGTAGAGGGGTTCGATCTGATGCGGAGCGTCCTGAAACCCGGAGGGCCGGTCTATACGCCGCTCGGGAGCTTCGCTCTAGAGGGCGATCAGGGGCCCCACGGACATTAGCAGGAACAGCATCAGCAGGATCAAGAAGACCAGCATTATGAAGTTGTTGCTGCTCATCGGTTCACCGGCCTTTCCAGAGCGACGACCGCCAGAGGATATTCTATCCCCCAGCGTAATCCCGGTCTACAGCTCGCTGGCGTAAAACACGCGGCGGGAGGGTGCTATCTCCCCCTCCTCCGCCCTCCGGAGCCGGAGGGCGTGGAACTCCCCGATCTTCTCCGAAGCCAGCCGCACGTTGGGGTCCGCGTGCGAGCCGAACTCCAGCACGTCCTCCAGCCGGGCCGCCACAGAAAACCTCTCCAGCCCCCGTACCGCCCCGGCCTGCTTGTAGAAGAGGCGGCACTCGTAGCGGTCCCCAGCAGCGTCGTAGGTGACCAGGATCATCTCCGGACGCTCGCCCGCCACCCGCCGCGTCGCCTCCTGTACCTCGTACAGAATCCTGCGCCGCCGGTAAACCTCCCGCTGCCGCTCGTCCAACAAGATCTCCCCAAACTCCCGGTCGACCTCAAGCAGAGGATAAACCTCATCCCGCGCCCGCTCGGCCGCCCGTACCCACTCCCGTACCCCCTCGAGATCCATCCGAACCTCGCACCTCAGACACCGGAACTCCCGCGCCGTTACCGCCCGCAGACCACCCGGATGCGAACAACCCCCCGCATCTTCCAATAAATCCTCCATCACAGCCCCCTATTTTACCCGCCCTCCAGAATCCGGCGACTCTAACCCGAATACTCAAAATGCACTCTACCTCTACCTAAACGTTATATCAAGTGGGGCGGACGGCTCCCGGAGAAACCACGCCCCTTCTTGCCTGCAAACACCGGCGTTTCCCGGTCCGGCCCTGCCGCACCCCCGCTCCAACATCCCCGGACGGCCTCCTCACTCCTGCAGGTGAATCACTGTTAATCTCACAGTTAACTCTCATCTATAATAGTTGATGCAAGCGCTTTCAGGGATCAGGCAGGGCCGGGGCTCTGGTATATTGCTGCGGTTGAAGAGATGGAGGGACGCGAGGTACATCTGATCTTAAATCCCGTTGCGGGTAAGGGGCGGGCTGCCGGCAAGCGGGGGCGCATATCCCGGTTTCTGGACCGCTTCGGGATTGAGCACCGCTGGCATGTCACGCGGGGTCCGGGGGATGCGACCGGCATAGTGGCCGGGCTACCGGAGGGGGCGCTGCCGGTTGCCGTGGGCGGTGACGGGACGGTACACGAGGTAGCGCTGGCCTGCATCGGGACGCGGCGGATCATGGGGGTACTTCCGGCGGGCAGCGGCAACGATTACGTAAAGGCGCTCGGGATCGGGCCCTCTCTGGAGAGGGGGCTGCGGGCGCTTGCTGCCGGCTGTGTCCGGGAGGTGGACGCCGGGGAGGTGAACGGCGTCCGGTTCAACAACGGGCTCGGCATCGGTTTCGACGCCGAGGTAGCCGCCAACGTGGTCAAGGCTCCTGCCTGGCTCGGGGGGTTCGGGAGGTATATGTGGGCCGTCTACCGGCTGCTGCGGGAGCTGGAGTGCCGGGAGGCCCGCATCACGCTGGACGGTGAGGTAGTAGAGACGAAGACCGTGCTGGTGGCGGTAGCGCTAGGCACCACCTACGGGGCCAGGTTCCGGCTGGCTCCCATCTCGCGGCTGGACGACGGGCTCTTCGATGTGATCTGGTCCGAGGAGGTCGGCATCGGGGAGGTTCTGCGGCTCATCCCCTCCGTTCTGCGCGGGAGGCATCTGGATCACCCCAAGGTACACCACGCGCGGGCGAGGGAGGTGGCCGTGGAGCTGGAGCGGGTATCTCCGGCGCACGTGGACGGCGAGCTCTTGCCGCTCACGGGCGAGTTTCAAGCGCGGGTTCTGCCGCGGGCGCTGCGGGTGGTGGCGCCTCCCGGGGAGTAGCGGTTCGTAAAACCCGAGTTTAATGGTAAGCTACCCGGGTATATTCAGGGGCTGAAGTCGTACCTTTCGCACCGGCGGGGGGGCGGAGGACTCGGCGTTCGAGAGGTGTGGTGCAGATGAGAGCTTTCGTATTTCCGGGTCAGGGCGGCAGGGTTCCCGAGCCGCCCGAGGAGCTGCTGGGCGCGATCCGGCGCATCGTCGGGGAGCGGGTGCCGGATCAGGTAAAAGCCTTCGCCCGTGCCGCCCAGGACGCCCGCGAGGCGGAGCGGATGAACCTCCGGCCGGACGTGGTGGCCGGGCACTCTCTGGGCGAGTACGGCGCTGCCTACGCGGCCGGTTGCTTCGATCTGGAGACCGGGCTCTGGCTCGTGGCTCAACGGGACCGCTTCATGGCCGAAGCGGCCGAGAAGACACCCGGCGGCATGATCGCCGTCCTGCAGACCCGGCCCGAAGAGGTGGAGCGGGCGCTAGAGGGCATGGAGGGCTCCGTCGTGGCCGCCAACTACAACTCGCCGCGCCAGACCGTCATCTCCGGCGTCGTGGATGCGCTGGGCGAGGCCGTCTCGCGGCTGAAGGCCGTGCGGGCCCGGGCCGTCCGGCTCAACGTCTCGCTCGCCGCGCACTCCCCCTATGTGGCCGCCGCGGGCGAGAAGATGCGGGAAGCGCTGAACACGGTGGAGTTCCGAAGGCCGCAGGTGCCCGTTATCAGTGCCATGGACGGGAGCGTGCTGGAGAGCGCAGAGGCGGTGAAGGCCGCGCTCGAGGAGCAGATGGTTGCTCCGGTGCGGTGGGTGAAGGTGGTAGAGACCCTGACCCGGCTGCGCGTCGAGGAGTGGGTGGAGCTCGGCGGCGGCAACACGCTCACCCGCATGCTCCGGGACTTCGAGATCTCCCTAAGGGGCGTGAGCCTGGAGGAGCTGCGCTCGCGGCTCAGCCAGCAGGCGCCGAACGTGAACTTTGGGGAGCTGCGCTCGCGGCTCAGCCAGCAGGCGAACAATCTCCTGACGCGCAGGAACCGTGGGGAGGAGTGATCCCTCCTCAGCCTCTGGCCCGCATACCGCCCCCCACCTCCTGCCCGACGAGGAAGGCCCCGAGGACGAGCGGCAGGTGGTAGGTGATCCCCCGCCAGAGCAGGACCCCGCTCAGCAGGTAGCCGCCCGGAACATGAGGGGAGACGAGCGCGGCGAACCCGAGCTCAGCGGCTCCGCTCCCGCCCGGCGTCGGGGAGAGCGGCAGCAGCGCGTACAGCAGCAGCTGGGCCGTTATGACCGGCCCCCAGTCCCCCGTCCAGCCCGCCGCCATCAGGGCCAGCGGGCCGAGGGTCAGGTACACGGCCCAGTAGAGGACCATGAGCCCCGCGCAGAGCACGACGGCGCGTGGCTCCTTGCGCCAGAGCACCACGAAGCCGTCCTTCATGTCCTCCACGAATCCGGCCACCGTCCTCCGCACCGCCCCGCCCCGCGCGGCGCGTCTTCTGCGGGGCCGGCGCACCAGGCGGGCGATCAGCAGCCAGACGAGGGCCACCACGCCCCCCGCGGCCAGGAGCGTCCGGAGCTCGCCCGGGGGGAGCCCCGAGAGGAAGGCTAGGCCCAGCAACCCGCCGAAGACTATGACCGAGACGTTCAGCATCGCCTTGGTCGCCATGACCGCCCCGCCGAGCCCGGAGGCCAGCCCGAGCCTCCGGAGCATGTAGATCTGGTATGGAACCTCAGCTCCGCCGAACGGCGTCACGCCGCCCACGAACGAGGCTCCGAGGTGTACGCGCAGCATATCCCGCACCCGTACGTCCGGCAGCTGCGGCCGCACCAGAACGGCGAGCATCAGGCCGTGCAGCAGCCAGCCGAAGCCCGCCGCCGGAACCGCCAGGGCCAGCGGCCACCATTCGTTCACCCCCGGCATCCTCGCCCCGTCGCCGGCGCGGAGCCCGACCGCTGCAAGGGCGGCCAGGCTCAATAAAACTCCCAGGAGCAGTCCGAACGCCGGTCGCCTCACTCAACCTCCATGGGACTCAGGCGGACCGGGTCTCTTCCGGCCCGCAGACGGGCAGCTCCGCTACTCCCGCGGGCGAGCCGCTCCGGCCTCCGCTCCGGCCCCGCGTGTGAAGGCCCCGCCGCCGTCGATCGTCACCACGCCGTCCTCGATCGAGGAGACGGTGCCGTCCATGCTCGACCAGACCCCGATAGACAATCCCTCGTCCACGGGCTCACCGAGCTTCTGCTCGTAGGAGACCTCCTCGCCCTCGGAGACGAGCGGTCTCGCGGGCGTCAGGAACCGGCCGCCGAGCGGGATGACGACCCCGCTGACCTTCCCGACCAGCGAGATAGCCCCCTCCTCGGGGAGCCGGGTCTCGATCTTGCCGTACTCCTTGCTCGGCACCCCCTTCGGGATGACCAGGAAGCCGTTGGTGGTGCGCCGCACGAAGGCGTCGCCCTCGCCCAGAGACTCGATGCCCATCTCGTTCAGGTACGGCCCGCCGTCGATCACCGAGAGCCTGCCGGCCTCCTTCTCCACATCGACCCCGGAGATGGTGAGGAGCTCGGTGGCCGAGGCCCCCAGCGGGACCTCGTAGAGCTTCAGCGGCAGGTCGGGGCCGTAGACCTGCAGCCACTTGGTGGTTACCGGCCGCCCCTCGAACCAGGCCCGGTAGACGTTCAGCAGCGTCTCGGTGTTGTTCACTATGTGCCCGGCATCCGGCGGGAGCCCCGGACGCCTCGTACCGTCCGGCATCTCCACCCGGCGCGGCACCCACATCTCCCGGTCCTCCCGGAAGATGTTCTTGATGAGCGTCTTCTCCTCACCCATCGAGTACTTGTCCGGCACGAGTTTGACCTCGTAGAGCCCGCCGGCGTGCTCGATGTAGCGGGAGAACCACTCCTCATCCTTGAAGTGGACGCCCATGATGATCCGCTCGAAACCGAAGACGGCCCGCAGGGCCTCATACAGCCGCATGAACTCGTCGAAGAAATCCCGGTGCAACACCTTGTCCGCCCAGTAGCCCGGCTCGGACTCGGTGCAGTTCACGATCAGGCGCGGCTGAGGGTTCGCGTACTTGAAGTAGGTCGGGAAACCACCGCCGCCGGCACCCACGATGCCGGCCTGCCGCATCAGCTCCACGGCGTCTTTCCGGCCGAGGGACTTGACCTCCTCCAGCGTCCTCTGCTTGAACTCGACCAATCCTGATACCCCCGTGAGCGTGTCTCTGGGAAGGGACGATCCGTAATCTAAGGGCGCAGTATAATCCGTTTGTAGCGAATTAGCCAGAGCTTGTATCAGGAGGTATTGCCATCCCCGCACGAGCCCCCGGGCGGCTCCGGGGAGGTCATTTCTATCCCTGCCAGTCCGCCAGGCGCAGGCCCGCTACCCGGCCCCGAACTCCCGAACGTTGAGGCTCACGAGAGTAAGGTCTCTAGAACGCGCCAGAGCCGCTATCAGGAGGTCGTTGGGACCGATCAAGGCCCCGGCCCGCTGCAAGTCGGCGCGGATCACACCGTACTCCTCGGCCGCCCGGTCATCGAAGGCCACGCTCGCAAAGGGGGCGAAGAACCGCCGCAGCACGCTCAAGTTGTGCTCCACGCGCTCGCTGTTGCGCGCTCCGAAGTACAGTTCGGCTTTAGTGACCGCAGAGAGCGCCACCTCCCAGGGGTGCGTTCCCTGAGCCACCTTACGGCCTCGGGACTGGCTTTGATCAGCGCGATGGCCGCGTCCGTGTCGAGCAGACACCTCAACCCAAACGCGCCCGATCCTCGTAAGCTCCCTGCGGCGGGCGCTCCAGCTCTCCCTCCCAGCGGCCCAGGACCTCCTCGAAAAACCCCTCGGGCCACCGCTCTCCACCCACCTCCCGGCCGACGATCTCGGCCAGATAGGCCGACAGAGAACTGCCCCGCTCCCGAGCCCTCCTCCTGAGAGCCTCGGCCGTCTCTTCCGGCACGTAAAGATGCAACTGGGGCACCGTCCTACCTCCTTCTCAAGATAGAGCAGCGACATTCCGGCGAGCATACCATCTTCCGCAGCCAGAACCTGTACGGCCCGCGGTTCGCCATTCCCGACTCCAGGTTTCCTGCTGCTCCGGATTACACGTCCTCTCCCCTGTCGCATGCCGGAGCGGCCGGGCGGCGCCCAGACCCGGCTCCGTGCCCGGGTACCGGCGGGCAACCTCTGGAAGACCCGGGTCGGGATACCCAAGCCGGAAGACCGGGTCGAGCTCGTGGACGGCGAGGTCGTAGAGATGGCCCCGATAGGCAGCCGCCACCACGCCTGCGTGATGAGACTCGACGAACTGCTCAGGACTCATGGTACAGAAGAGTACCTGGTAAGCGTTCAGGAGCCGGTGCGGTTGAGCGAGATCAATGAGCTTCAACCCGATGTCGCCCTGCTCAAACGACGCGAGGACTTCTACTCGGAGGCTCCTCCCGCACCGGAAGACGTGCTTCTTGTGGTGGAGGTCTCGGACACCACGCCCGCCTACGACCGGAACGTCAAGCTGCCGCTCTATGCGAGATCGGGCATTCCGGAAGTGTGGATAGTCGATGTCGAGTCGCAGCGGGTGGAGATATACTCGGACCCCCAATCCGGCAGCTACAACACCGTCCGCCGGTACGGTACCCGGGATACTCTTCACTCAGCCACCGTCCCGGAGATCTCGCTGAGGGCGGGCGAGATCTTCGGCCGGTAACACGGAGCCGGGGCGAAACGGCTCCACGGTGGAGATCGGTGTTACCTCCACGACCGGTTCGTACAACGCTCGCGCCGTCTTCTATCCCGGAGTGCCGGTGAGCGCGGCCATCCCGCCCGGTACTCCCTGCCGGTTGGCTGCGCTAAAAGGTGTGGAAGCGCGAGGGTCTGCCGGGCGAGGAAGAGGCTATGAAGCTGGTCTGCGAGGAGCTGCACGCCGTGTGTGAGGAAGACGAGCAGCGCGAAGCCGGCGAGACTCAGGGTTAGAGGGTAAAGGAGCTGTACCGGGTCGTCTAGATCCCGGCGTTCTGGTCTCCGCCCGCATCTCCTTCAGGGGACGTGGAGCTCCGGCGGGCATGCTTATCGCTTGGTTCGAAGGCCGTTGCGAGCCGGCCGCCTCCGACAGGCTGCTTCGAGAGCCCGAACGTGTTTCTGGCAGGACGCGGATACCTGCAGCAGGGCGAGAGCAAGAAGCCGGGAGAGAGACCCTGGCCCTAGTATTCGCTGTATAGCGGGGGAAATGATCCTCCCTCCGGCGGGGTAAAGCCGCGCGGCCGGCGTAGCGGAGCGCCCAGAATCCGCGGCGGTGGCCCAGTGCCGGAAGCGGTGATAGAGGACCGGCGCTAGCGCTTGATCGTCTACCTGGACGAGGACGGATACCGGCAGGCGGTCTCCGATCTGGACGACGACTGGCCCGCCTACGCCCGGCTGAACGTCTCCAACCAGCTGGTCTACCATGCCGGCGAGCCGGCAGAAAAGTATGCTCTGCGCGGCTACGACTCGGTTCACCTGGCGAGCGCCTTCCGGTCCGCCGTTCGTCCGAGCCCGGTAGCCACAGACGCAATACTGCTTCGTGCTGCGCAGTAACGAACTCGGTTACTGCCAAAGGTCAGACCCAGAAACGATTCCAACACTCGCGCCAATACGGTACGCAACTCTCTGTCCGATACGGAGACCGTACAGCACGGCATCGGGGTTTCTGGCCAGCAAGCGGTCGGAGGCCGCCAGGTCCTCCTCGTCTATCTCGTACTCTCCGGTAGTGATATCCACAACCAGGAACTTGCCCGGGTGTTCGGATTCGACCTTCTCGCGTATCTCCCGTTCGTAGAGTTCCCGGCCGCGCCGGGCGATCTCTTCAGCGGTGTATCCGGCAGGTGGCATAACCCTGTTCCCCGCTTCTCTATTCTATATCTACGCTCCGAAGAAACACCTGATCAGACGATCTGCATGGGCATCGGCGTTCAGGCCGGTGAGACTTAAGTTCTCTTTCCTCCCGCCTTATAATGGTTGTGGAAGCTGCCTCTGGGAGGGGGATATAAGTGCATCCCGAACCGATACTCTTCGCCGCTCCACCGGAAAGCGCCTCTGCCATAGAGGAGCGCGCCGAATGGTAAAGCCGGATGCTTGCGGAACCCCGGCCGAAACGGCGCAACCTACCCCTGCAGTGCTGGAAGGGAGCTGCTAAGTGGCAAGACCGGACTACCAGCGGGCCAAGTGGTACGGGGCGCACAGCCAGAACTACTCCTCAGCCAACCGTCCCTCCTCAAACCCCATAAACAAGATCATACTCCACATAACCGAAGGGTCGTGGTCTAGCGCCATAAACTGGTTCAACGACTCAAGGGCTCAGGTCTCAGCTCACTACGTGGTGCGCTCTTCTGACGGCTTCATCGGCCAGTGCGTGGAGGAGAAGGACATAGCCTGGCATGCCGGCAACTGGCCGGTGAACCAGACCTCAATCGGCATAGAGCACGAGGGGTTTGGCAACGACCCCAAGTGGATGACCGATGCTCTCTACAACGCATCGGCGCAGCTTTCGGCCTATCTGTGCCGCAAGTACAACGTTCCCATAAGGCACGCCCAGAGCGCTTCTGAGCAGGGCTTTCTCTTTCACCGGCAGGTGACCTCCACACACTGTCCGGGGCAGTACTTCGACATCAGTCGCTATCTGAGGCGTGTGCGGCATTACGCTGCTTACAGGCAGAGGGTCGACAACGCCAACTCCAACCGCTTCAGAGCTTCAAGCAACTGGGGAACCAGCTCATGGAACTCCCAGCGCTGGGGCAAGGACTACCGCTACGTTCGCCCTGCGAACGTCCAAGATGCAGCGCGGTTCAAGTTCAGGATCCCCCGGCGGGGAAGATACGCTGTATTCGCCTGGTGGCCGACGGATCGCGGCTACAATAACCGGACGCGGTTCCTGATCCGGACTACCGACGGCTGGAAGAGGCGGGTAGTCAACCAGCGCCAGAACGGCGGCCGCTGGGTCTGGCTGGGGACCTTCAACATGCCCGCCGGAGACCGTTGGAACATCCGCATTCCGCGCAGAAGCAGCGGCAAGGGCTACATAATTGCCGATGCCGTTCGGATTGTAGAAAGACCCTAGAAAATACTGCAGAGGTTTACCTCAAGAACATCTGCAGTCATACTTGTGCCCTGGATTCGATGCAGCAGGAGATCAAAGGAGTTACCCGTGCCGGTTTTCAAGCACCAGGCAAGCTTTGAAGCGAGAAGGTTGAGCGCGTTCGTGAACCTGGAGGCTGGCCTCCTGCGGGGTAAAGCTTTATCCTTCAAGAGTCTTCAACCCGGGAGAAACGGTCCCTATCCGGTGCCGGTATCTCTGGCGAAGAGCCGCCAGAAGTTGTTGGGCGCGATCTCCGGCTCTCCCAACCTGACCTTCATCAGGGCCGGAGGCAACATCGGCGACCACCTCATCCGCGCAGGAACGCGCCAGCTCTTATCGGGCAGGCACTACGAGGAGATCTTTATCAATAAGCCTCAGGCAGCGCGGCAGGTCCGAGGCCACACGGCGATCGTTACCGGAGGCGGCGGATGGTGCCGGCCATTTCACGGCACGATGCCGAAGATCCTCCCGGTCATCGAGAAGCGGTTCGAGAAGGTGGTAGTGTTCCCCTCGTCGGTGGACACCGCAGTCCCCGAGGTTCGAGAGATACTCGGAAAGACGAAGGCTACCGTCTTCGCGCGGGAGCGCAGGTCATACGAGCAGCTCAAGGAGCTGTGCAATGCGGACCTGGCTCACGACTGTGCCTTCTTCTTCGACTTCAGGCCGTACCACCGCCCGGGCAAAGGAACGCTCACGGCCTACCGGACCGACGCCGAGGCGGTATCCGATGAAGTCCCGCCGGGCAACGAGGACATCTCGCTCTCCTGCCGGGAGCTGGACGAGTGGCTGTGGAAGATAGCCCGGCACAAATCGGTCGAGACCGACCGGGCGCACGTGATGATCGCCGCAGCCATGCTCGGCAAGCGGGTCAGGTACCGCGCAAGCAGCTATCACAAGGTCCCTGAGATCGCGGAGTACGCTCTGAAAGGCTTTCCCGTTGAGCGTATGTCTTGAGCAACGTCTTTCGCTTGAACCTATACTATTGTTACGGTAGTTTGGATAAAATGCTAAGAGAGATCGGCGATTGCCGCAACCAGGGCTGGTTAGTTACCTATATATCCGGATGCCCGGCAGCTCAAGCTTGCAAAGATACCCGGGGCACGTTCTGCCGCCGCACTCGAGGAGGATGGTGTGACTGAGGCAGGAGACCGGCGAGAGTGGGAAAACCGGGAGGGGCTTGAGGAGTACGCTATCCGCTGGAACTGGGTCACAGAACCATCAAGCTCAGGCTTCACCGCCGTCCTTAGAGTCAAAAACGAGGCAAGGTCCCTGCCCTGGGTGCTGCCCGGCATCCTGCGCTCGGTGGAGCGGGTAGTTCTGGTGGACAACAAGTCTACCGATGATACGGCGGAAGTGGCAAGAAGGGTTGCCCGGCAGGAGGGTCTGGAGGAGCGGTTGCAGATCCTCTCTTATCCTTTTGAAGTCTCCCGCTGCGGGCCCGAGCACCTGAGCACATATCCGGACTCGGTGCACAGCCTCACCTACTTCTACAACTGGAGCTTTTCGCACGTACGCACCCGCTATGCTCTGAAGTGGGATGGGGACATGGTGCTCACTCCTGAAGGCGAGCAGGTGCTGCGGGAGCTCTCTTGGCAGCTGGAGGGCGTAGATGGGGCTATTGCTATGCCCCGCGCTCCGGTCTACGTCATGAACGAGCGCGTAGCCTACCTCGATACCTTTCCAGGGAAGGCCGAGCCGTGGGGCTGGCGGAACTCTCCGGCTTACACCTTCAAGAAAGCCTTCGATTGGGAGCTGAGGCTGCCTGAGCCGGGCGACCCGGTAGTAAGGCTCCCGGACTTCGTGTGCTTCGAGCTGAAGTGGCTGGAGGCAGAGGAGTTCGCTCACTGGTCCCACACAGATTTCAAGGCCACGATCAACGCCCGCAAGCGGCGGGAGTGGGAGCTGTTTCACGCCCTGCGCGAGGGGCGCTCTCCGCCCGAAGGCGTCCTCCGTGTAGAGAGCCCGGCCGGGATGCACGTCATAGAGCATATGCGTGACATCTACGCGTCTCTCAAGCGCCGGGCTCACACCCCGGACGAAAAACAACCTGTCTCGGCAAGGAGTTGAGCCATGCTCATCGCTCCCAAGAAAGGATTTGTCTTTCTCGCCACGCCCAAGACCGCTTCGACCTCGATCGAACGCGCTTTTCAGCCTTATGTACAGGCATTCCTGAAGGGGAACCCGTTCAAGCATACTACGTATGCCGGCTTCCAGCGTTTTCTGCAGCCGTACCTCGCCGCTCAGGGCTTTCCGCGCGACTCCTACGAGGTGATATGCGTCCTTCGGGAACCGATCGACTGGCTCTCAAGCTGGTGGAGGTACCGGACGCGGGACGAGCTTCGGGGGCACCGCAACTACGCGGGTCACGTCTCGTTCGAGCAGTTCGCCCGGGCTTACATGGAGGGTAGCAAGCAGTTCGCCCGCGTGGGCCGCCAGTACAATTTTGTAAGGCCCCGACCCGGAGAGCGGGAATTGGACCGCATCTTCCGGTACGACCGGCTCGACCTGCTGGTCGAATACCTGTGCGAGAAGGTTGGCAAGAAGGTGGAGGTGGGGTTCAGTAACGTCTCGCCCGAGCGGCCTTTCGCTCTGTCTGAAGAGTGCGAGCGGGAGCTGCGCGAATTTTTCGAGCCGGAATACCGCATCTACGAGCGGGCGATCGGCGGGCGCGAGGCGGCCACGGCCAGCTAGGTGAGAACCCCAGAAGCGCGGAGAAAACGACTTCCTAGCTCAGGTATCTCTTCTCCAGAATCCGGAAACCGCGTTTGAGCCTGAAGAGCGGGGCGAATCTGCTGCGCGACATCCTGTGGAGTATGTACTTCAGGTCCCTCTCCGCAGCTTCCAGCTCGGATAGGCGCTTCAGGGGCACAAACCTTTTCCCCTCCTGTTTCAGAAGCTCCTCAAGGAAGCGCACCTTGAAGCTCAGGAACTCCGCATCCATCCGGTGCGAGTAAGCCTCACGAGGCACGTAGAGCCCTTCGTCGCCGACATTCAGGCGGTGGAGAGCCTCGGGCATTCCCGCCAGTCTCCTGGTCCTCTGCCCTATCTCCTCCAGCTCTTCCCACACCTCCGCCGCCTCGCTGATAATGTCCTCGTTGGACACGGGGTGTCCTTCACGGTCCCGGGCGGTCGCGCCGGCGTCGAAGACTCCGGAGGTCGGCACTTCGTGGAGACCCAGCTCCCAGCGCTCGTTGAGCACGTTTACCAGCGGAAGTCCGTCCCGGAGCATGTCCATCGAGACGGCCAGCACGTCCTCCCGGTGAGTACGAGCGAACCTCAGCAGAGCCCGGTTGTAGGTCAGCCACATCTTCAGGGCGAGATCCGGGACCTTCCAGAACCTGTAGTGCAACGATGTTTCATCCCCGCCCCGGATCGCGTGCTCCGCGTGTCTCCGGTGCAACGAGCGGCAGACCCGCACGGGATCTCTGTACACCAGCAAGACCTTCGATTCCGGTAGTATCTCCTTCCACGTCTCGAGAAAGAGGCACACCCGCGGGTCCTTGAACCCCCAGAGTCTATGCTCCGCGTTGCGCCGCCCGGCGAGGTCTTGCATTTGTCTTCTGTGGAGCTCTCCGATAGCGAGCGAAGACGATCCGCACACCTGCCACGTGAGGCCATTGTCGGCCAGAATTCGCTCGTGAAGCTCCAGTACCTCAAGGTCCTCGAAGTGACCGTGCGGGTTGCTGGCATGTTCGGAGAGCATGCGGTCGCCCAGGAACAACCCGGCCCGGTGCAGTATCTGGGCCGTGAGCGAGGTGCCGCTACGGTGAAAACCCGCTACTATGACCTGCACGGCCACGGGTGGTTATTCCCGCCTCTCTTGTCCGCTCTGCCGCCCGGTTCTTCCGGCCCGGCTCCGGCCATCACCGCAAACCAAGTCTTGTTATCGCGCCGCATCTCCCTCCAGAGATCTCTAGCCGGCTTCTCTAGCCCGGTCTGCCCGCAACCGTATGATAACCGAGGGGCGACCGGAGCCGCGGATCATCTGTGGTGTCTAGCTTGCTGCCCAATCCGCAGAAATATGCCGCTCGCGCGGGTCTGAAGGGTCAAGCTCGCTATCGGAAGTATAGGTTCTGAGCTCGCTCTGAGAAGGCAGCAGGATTCTCTCTGCCTCCAGCCGGGCTCGCCAGCCGTGCCAACCGCGCTCCAGTTCAGTCCGCTCGAAACTGCGCCTTCCGTACTTGTCCAGCAGGTGCTGCGGGCTCAGGAAGAGGTAGTGTTTCATCTTGAACTTCTCAGAATACAGCTTCATACCCGGGAAGCTCAGCCTGTGACCTCCATGCTGGCCAAGCCCCACCGGGCCCCTTTGCCGCCGCCAGGCCCGCATAAGACGCGGCTCCTGAAACGAGCCAAAAGGGTAGTACCAGCGCATCGTTTCCTGATAGTCGGGACGGTCGTGGTCGGGAGACTCACGGGTGGGTACGAAGACGAATTCCTGGAAGTCCACCGCATTGCAGCCGGCTCCCTCAACCTCGGCGAATGCTTCCGCAAGTGTCTGCTCCGGGCGGGGTGGCAGGTGAACCTCATCGGCATCTACATGCATGAACCAATCCCCGTCTAGCGTACGGGACAGCTCGTCCTTCCGGTTGAGGATTGCCTGCCACCGGTATAGCCCGTGATTCCGGGGGAAGGTTTCGAGGCCGATCAGACCGCGTCCAAGGTACTCTCTGGCGATCTCCACGGTCCCGTCGGTCGAGCAGTTGTCTATGAGATATACATCCACTCCCTGTCCGGTAAGATGCTCTATACAGTTGCGAATAAAGCGCTCTTCGTTGTAGGTGGCCAGTATCGCGACCACGCGCACCGGTCGACCCGGCCGGCTCCTCCGGAACCGTTCTAGAGCCCTTCGGGAGATGCCGGGCCCCGCTCCGACCAGTGACTCCAGCTTCTCCCATGTTTTTAGGATCTTCTGCGTTCTGCGTAGCGACATCCGTAAAGCCTCAAAGCATTAAAGCCGACGGCAGTAATAAACAGTAGCAGCTGCCGGCAGATTTTTGGAGATCCCGAGAACTTCCGGCCTCAGCGGGTGGCTGCCCGGCTACGGGCGTTCTTGACGGGCAGCCGCTTTGCGTACACTATATTCCAGGTTTCACAGAGGATACTGCCTAATGAGGAGCGAGCCGCTTAGATGAACGCGATTCAGCGCCCGAGAAACCTGCCGCCGGAGAACGCCGAGGCAGCCTACAACCGGCTGATGAGCTACCGGTTCGCCCGGCGCTACATAGAGGGCAGGGATGTAGCTAATATAGTCCGGGACTATCCGGCGTACGGCGTGCGCCTGTTGGCGGAGAGCGCCAGCTCTGTAGCGGTACTGTCCAGCGTACCCGAGTCTCAGGAGCTGGTATCGAACGTGTTCTCAGCGCCGGACACCAGCTACGAAGCAGTCGATCTCCCCGGGATTCCTCACCGGGGAGGCAGCTTCGACGCGGTTCTCGCTTTCGAGGTTATAGAGCACCTGGAAGCGCCGGAAGAGTTCGTGTCGGAGGCGAAGCGGGTTCTGAAACAGGACGGAGTCTTCCTCACCTCTACCCCGGACAAGCAGACCCATTCAAACGCCCGCAATCACAGGGATCTGGAGCACAAGGGCGAGATGTACGTTCCCGAGCTGCGGGAACTGCTGGAGCGGCACTTCGACCACGTCCGGATCTACCGGCTGGGGGCGGTTGCCGGCGGAATAGTTTACGGAGACGCTGGTGCTTCGCTCGAAATCGAGAGCGCGGATTTCCACGCCGGCGAGGTCTCGGCCGGCTTGACTCCCCCGGCTACCCTCTTTACGCTGGCGGTGTGCAGCGACTCGGAGATACCGGATACCGGAAGCCCGCGTCTGCTCCTGGATCGCTCCCGGCTCATCTTCGATGAGTGCGACGGACACCGCGAGGACGTACATCTCCTGCGGGCGGAGATAGAGCACATGCAACAGACGGAGGTCCAGGCTTTCCGGGAAGCGCTGATTCTGGCTGCCAGCGAGAACATTCTGGATGAAGTCCTGCGCCGCCTGAACCTCACGGAGAAGTCCTACGCCGGGCGAATGGTAAAGCTCCTGTACCGGACCTGGCGGGCCACGGGCCCGGTGCGCCGCGGAGCATCCAGGATACTGGGCAAACTCCGGCAGAGAGCAGATGGCGACTGATTCCACCGCGAAATCCCAGGGCTCCGTGAGAACCTACGTCCGGGACATACGCTCCTCCTTCGTCAGGTTTCAGTATCCCGCCTGGGTGAGAAACAACCGGCTGAAGGCCCGGGATATGGCCCGCCTGCGGGAAGAGGCAGCGGGCTTTGAGTACAGACCGCCGGTGAGCTTTATCATGGCCGTTCGCGATCCGCGCCCGGAGCGCCTGAAGCGCGCCCTGGATTCGATGCTGAGCCAGGTTTATCCCGGTTGGGAGCTACGTATCTGTAGCAGCTCCGCGACCGGTCCCGTAAGAGACGTACTCGCCCGCTACGAGCGGCTGGACGGGCGGATCAGGGTCGAGCGGGCGGAGCCAACGGCCGGCGAGCCGGAGATGCTGAACTCGGCGATCTCCGGCGCGGCGGGAGAGTTCGCCGGCATCCTGGGCCAGGAAGATGAGCTCGCCCCGGATGCCCTCTTCGAGGTCGTCCGGTTACTGCAGGAGAACCCCGCAGCGGATCTCATCTACACCGACGAAGACCAGTTGGATGATGGGGGAGAGAGATTCGCTCCCGTCTTCAAACCGGACTTCTCGCCGGACCTTCTGATGTGCCACAACTACGTAGGCCGCCTCTGCATCTACCGTCGATCGCTGCTGGGAGAGGTCGGCGGGTTCAGACCGGAGCTCGACGGCGCTCACGAATACGACCTCCTGCTGCGCGTTACAGAGAGGACGGAGAACATCTACCACCTGCCCCGGGTACTCTACCACCGGCGGGTTCACCGGAGAGACAGCGGGCGCGCTCAGAAGAGCTCCGGGCGGGTGCTCTCCGAAGCGCTCGAACGGCGCAGGATAAGAGGGACCGTAGAACCGGGCCCCCGGCCCGCCACCTTCCGGGTGAGGTATGAGATACGCCAAACCCCCAAGATAAGCATAGTCATCCCCACCCGGGATAATGCGGCCTTGCTCAGGCGGTGCGTGGAGAGCATCGAGCGGCTTACCACCTATCCCAACTACGAGATAGCCATCGTGGACAATGACAGCCGGGACCCGCAAACCCTGGGTTACCTTGCCTCAACCCCGCACAAGGTTCTGGAGTTCCGGGAGAAGTTCAATTACTCCAGGATCAACAACTTCGCCGTCTCGCACACGGACGGAGAGCATATTCTTTTCCTTAACGACGACACAGAAGTCATCTCTCCCGGCTGGCTGGAGGCCATGCTGGAGCACGCCCAGAGGCCCGAGATAGGGGCCGCCGGAGCCAAGCTAATCTACCCCGATGGACGCATCCAGCACGCCGGTGTTCTGCTGGGAGCGGGGAGCGTGTGGATGCCGGGGATAGCGACGCACTCCCACCAATATTACCCCGTCACTTCTTCGGGATACGGAGGAGCACTAGAACAGGTGCGCAATTACAGCGCGGTCACCGCGGCGTGCATGATGCTGCGCCGGGCGGTGTTCGAAGAGGTCGGCGGCTTCGAGGAGAGCCTGCGAACCTCGTTCAACGACGTGGACCTCTGCTTAAAGATCAGAGAGCGCGGATACCGGATCGTCTACACGCCCTACGCCGAGCTCTACCACTACGAGTCTGCCAGCCGCGGCTACGTTAACAGCTCCGAGGGGGCTCTATACATAAGGGAACGCTGGGGCGCGGCGCTGGACGAAGACCCCTACTACAACCTCAACTTCTCCTTGGGCGGCGGGGACTTCAACCTCCGGGCCGACATGCTGCGGCCCCAAATCCTCCGCCCGGAGAGCACCCAGGAAGACGTGAAATCGTGGAAGGATCCCTGGAAAATGAGCAATGAGGAACTCAGAAGATACGTCAGCAAGCAGCGGGCCAACGCCCGCAACTCGCGCCGGACGACTCTGATCCCGGCCGCCAACCGGTACATGCCGCCTCCTCCGGTCCGGAAGGCCGCCCGGGTCGGCGGGCGGGGTAAGAACCTGCTGAGCCGGCTGTTCCCGAGATTCCGCAGAGGTCCGGCCCTTGCCAGCGGGCGAGAGAGTCACCTGAGCGAAGAGCAGTTCGTCTGGATCTTCGGCTCCCCGAGAACAGGCAGCACCTGGCTGAGCCGGATCGTTCAGGAGCAACCGGACCAGAGCCTGTGGTTCGAACCTTACGTGGGAGCACTCTTCGGCCAGTTCTACGAAAGGCTGAAGAACGACGAGCGGCTGCTGAATAGCCGGCCGTTCATTCTAGGAGAACCTTACCGCGAGGAGTGGCTGAGAGCGATAAGGACCTTCATCCTCGACGGCGCCGAAGTCAGGTTCCCGAAGCTGAAGCGGGACCAGTTCCTCTTCGTCAAAGAGCCCAACGGCTCCATAGGAGCCCCCCTGATAATGGAGTCCATGCCGAACAGCAGGCTGGTCTTCCTGATCCGGGACAGCCGGGACGTGGTCGCCTCCCGGCTGGACGCGATGAGAGAGGGCAGCTGGAGCCGCTCGAACCAGGACTACAGCACCCCCAAGAAGCTCAAAGCCGCTACCCGGCGGATGGCCGAACAGTACCGCCAGGTAGTCTCCCTGGTGAAAGAAGCCTACGACAAACATCCCGGCAGGAAGGCCCTTGTTCGCTATGAAGACCTGCGGCGGGACACCTTCGGGACCCTCAAGGCCATGTACCGGGACCTGGGGATAGCCGTGGACGACGAACGCCTGCAGGTCGCTATCGAGAAACACAGCTGGGAGCGCATCCCGCCCGAGGAGAAAGGAACGGGCAAGTTCTTCCGCAAGGGCTGCATCGGCGGCTGGAAGGAAGACCTCTCAGATGAGCAGGTCAGGATAATAGAGGAGGTAACGGGGCACCTGCTCTCAGAGTTCTACGGCCCGGCAGAGGCGGCCCCGATGCGCTCCAGGTAATCGGCCAGACCCTCCCGCCAGTGGCGCAGTTCGGGGCTGCCCAGGGAAGATAGAACCCCGTTGGCCGGCCGGGCCGCCGGGAGCGGATACTCCGAAGCGGGGACCGGCAGCACCTCTACCTCGCGGCCGGAGAGCTTAAAGATCTCCCGGGCGAACTCATACCAGGAGCAGAAGCCCGCGTTCGTGATGTGGTATATGCCGTACATCCCGGACTCGATCACCCGGATCATCCCTCCGGCCAGATCTCTGGCGTACGTGGGAGAGATGAACTCGTCGTCCTTGACCTTGAGCGTGTCTCTCTCGCCGGCCAGTCTCAGCATGGTGCGGACGAAGTTGCGCCCCATGCCGTAGACTCCGGCGGTCCGCACTATATAGAAACGGGAAGAAAGGCACTTCACGTACTCCTCCCCGGCCAGCTTCGTCCGCCCGTAGGCGCTGATGGGGTTCGGGAGATCGAACGGCTCGTACGGACGGCTGCTGCTCCCGTCGAAGACATAATTGGTGCTGACGTGGAGCAACTCGCAACCCAATCTCTCGCCGTACTGGGCCAGGTTGCGTGGCCCGAGGGTGTTGACCCTGTAGGCCAGGCCGGTCTCTTCCTCACAGCTGTCCACGTTGGTGTAAGCCGCAGCGTTTATGACCAGCCCGGGCCTGTGCTTCCTCAGCGATCCTTCCACGGCCTCCGCGTCAGATATATCCAGCTCCTCCCGGGTCAGACCGATGACCTTATACCCCCTGGCGGGCATCAGCTCCATCAACTCCAGGCCGAGCTGCCCGCCCGCTCCTGTTACCAGAACCTTCATCGGCGCGTTCCCTCCGCTCATTTCAATTAGCCGACCGGCATCTGTAAAATTTACAGCGGCCCGAACGTGATCGCCGGGGCGAACGGCCGTTCGCCGCCCTAGTTGCCCCCGGAGATATCGGGTAGACTTGCTGCTTGCAACATACCAGAGATGGATCGAGAAGACATTGTCTGCCAGCAATCCTAAAACCAGACTCGGCTCCGTCTTGAACGCCCTCTACGGACTCTACGACCGGCGGTGGCTGGCGATCTACTTCGTGCAGCGCCAGCTCTTCCAGAGCACAAAAGGGTCTTTCCTGGGTATCTCGTGGCTGATCCTGACCCCGCTGCTGATGATCGCCCTTTACACTCTGATCTTCTCGGAGATAGTGGGGCTCAGGTTCCGCCAGGTCGATAGCGTGGCTAACTTCGGGCTCTATCTGTACTGCGGCCTGATCCCTTTCATGGCCTTCGGCGAGACGCTGAACAAGTCTGTTATAAGCATCCGGAGAAACTCGGGCCTGGTGCAGAAAGTTGTCTTCCCGCTGGAGATCCTGCCGACGAGTACGGTGGTTACGGCCTTCATAACCCAGTTCTTCGGGCTGGCGGGACTTACGGTCCTGCTGGCCATCGTGGAGCGGGAACTGCACTGGACCATGCTGCTCCTGCCGATGATCATGGTCCCGCAGCTCATCTTCCTGCTGGGGTTGGGGTATCTGGTTGCGGTCCTCGGCACTTACCTGCCGGACCTCAGGGACACCATGCAGGCCGTCGTGCGGGCCATGTTCTTCTTCACCCCCATAATCTGGCCCGAGGAGCTGGCCCGGGAACGGGGTCTGGGGTTCATAGTAGATTACAATCCGCTCGCGTATATCGTTAGGGCTTACAGGAACCTCGTCCTTGAGGGCGTGATACCGGATGGATCGCAGTTGTTGGTCTTTACGCTGCTGTCCGCGATCCTGCTGGTTGGGAGCTTCCTGCTCTTCGTGCGGGCAAAATGGAACTTCGCGGACCTGGTATGAAGACCGCGATCTCGCTCACGGACATATCCAAGAGGTACCGGATATATCCCGGCCAGTGGGACCGGCTGGTAGAGGTCCTGAGCTTCGGGCGTGCGCAGCGCGGGCATGACTTCTGGGCGGTAAGGAACGTGAACCTCGAAGTGGATCGGGGCGTGAGCCTCGGGCTGCTCGGACGCAACGGAGCCGGGAAGAGCACGCTGTTGAAGATAATCTCCGGAGTGCTGCGGCCTACGAGCGGAAGTGTAGAGGTCAACGGCCGCCTCGCGGCCCTGCTGCAGATCGGGGCGGGTTTCAACCCCGAGTTTACGGGACGGGAGAACGTCCTGATAAACGGTCTCATCCTGGGCCTGAACCGCAAGGAGATCATCCAGCGGTTCGATGAGATAGAGGCCTTTGCGGACATCGGGGAGTTCATGGACCAGCCGGTGAAGACCTACTCCAGCGGGATGCGAGCCCGGCTGGGTTTCGCTGTGGCGGTCAACGTCCAGCCCGATATCCTTCTGGTGGACGAAACCCTCTCTGTGGGAGACTCGGTCTTCAAGCAGCTGGGCCTGCAAAAGATGCGCGAGCTGCGGGAATCCGGAACCACGATCGTATTCGTCTCTCACAGCGCGGGTATGGTAAAGAGCTTCTGCGATGAGGCTGTCCTGCTGCACAAGGGGAAGCTCCTCTTCCGCGGCGAAACCAGCGAGACCCTGGACTACTACCAGACCCTTCTCTCAAGTGACGTCGCGCAGCGCAAAGCAGAGACGCTGAAGCCCGGCGAAACGCTGGACCTGGAGTCGTTCAAGAGCGAAGCGGCCTCCGGAGAACCGGAGTTCAAAGCCGGTTCCCAGATCGGGGAGCGCCGCGCCCGCAGCATCCGACCCGGTACGGGGGAAGTGAGGATCCGGCACGTGGAGATCTTGAACGACCAGGGGATGCCGGCGGAGTGGGTGGATCCTGGCTCTACTATGACCGTCAGAATCCACCTGCAGTATATGGAGGATGTCGAGCGGAGCTCGCTGCGAATAATCCTCCGGGATAGGACCGGGTTGGACGTGTTCTCGACCAGCACCTTCCGGGAGAAAAAGCCGCTCGGAGAACGCAAAAAGGGCGAGCAGGTGATAGTAGACTTCACCTTCAAGGTGCTGCTGGCGAACGGACAGTACAGCGTAAACGCTTCCGTATCTCAGGCCGGGAACAAGTACATGGACTGGGTGGACGTAGCGGCGACCTTCGAGATCACGCGCCCTCCACGCCCGATTCAGGGGATAGTTCAGCTGCCTACAGAGGTGGAGATACACGAACCGGCCGGCAGCCGCCGGTCGGACGAGCCTGCCTGAGCCCGGTGAACGCCCGCGCCACAGTAGTCGTCCCGAACTGGAACACCCGCAGGTTCCTGGGGCCGTGCCTGCGCTCGCTGCGGGAGCAGTCGTTCCGGGGTTTCGAGACGGTCGTGGTGGATAGCGGATCTGAGGACGGCTCGGCGGAGTTCGTCCGGCGGGAGTTCCCGGAGGTGCGCGTGATAGAGCTCGGCGAGAACCTGGGCTTCTCGGCGGCGGCGAACGCCGGGATCCGGGCCTCCCGGGGCGAGTACGTGGTGCTCCTGAACAGCGACACGGAGCAGGATTCGGACTGGCTGGCCGCCCTGGTGCGGGCGGCCGAGGCGCGCCCGGAGGCCGGGCTCTTCGCCAGCAAGCTCGTGGACTTCCGCGACCGCCACGTCCTGGACGGCGCGGGGGACGCGCTGCGGCGCAGCGGCCTGCCCTACCGCCTCGGCCACCGGGAGACGGACCGGGGCCAGTTTGACCGGCCGGCTTTCGTCTTCGGGGCGTGCGCGGCGGCGGCCCTGTACCGGCGGAGCATGCTGGAGGAGATCGGGCTCTTCGACGAGGCCTTCTTCGCCTACTGCGAGGACGGAGACCTCTCTTTCCGCGCCCAGCTCGCCGGCTACCGCTGCCTCTACGTCCCGGACGCCGTCGTCTATCACGTGGGGAGCGCCTCGACCGGCGGTAAGCGCAGCGCGACCGCCACGCGCCTGGGAACCCGCAACGGCATCAACCTGCTGGTGAAGAACCTGCCCGCGCCGCTTCTGTGGCGCTTCCTGCCGTACTTTCTGGCCGGACAGCTGGTGCGGTTCTTGATCTGCGCGGCCTCCCCATCCACCCTGAGGGCTCACCTGCAAGGGCTCGCGGAGGCGGTGCGGATGCTGCCGGAGATGCGCGAAAAGCGGCGCGAGGTGCAGGCGGGGCGCAGGGTCCCGGTAGGGTACGTCCGGCTGCTGCTGCGGGAGTCCTCCCGCGCGGCGGGCGCAAGCCTGCTGCGGCGGCTGCGGGACGAGCTTATCAGGAGAGGCAAGCGGTGAGGTTCTCCGTAATCCTGGTGAACTACGACTCCTGGTATTTCACCCTGGAGGCGCTCGAGTCCCTGCGCGCCACGGGCTACGGCGGCTTCGAGGCCATCGTCGTGGACAACGACACCCGCCCCGTCCCGAAACTCCCGGAGGGCGTCCGGCTCCTCCGCAACCACCGGAATTTGGGCTTCGCCCGGGCGTGCAACCGCGGGATCTCGGCCTCCCGTGGCGAGCACGTGGTGCTGCTGAACCCCGACTCCCTGGTGAGCCGGAACTTCTTCGAGCAGGTGGAGCGTTTCCTTGCGGAGAACCCGCAGGTCGGCATAGCGGGACCGAAGATCGTGGAAACCGACGGCAGCATCCAGCGCTCGGCGCGCAGGGAGCTGGGCCCCCTGGCCGGGATCGCAGGCCGCACCTCGCTCGTCGCCCGGCTCTTCCCTAAGAGCCGGCTGGCACGCAGCCAGTTCCTCTTCGCCGAAGAGCTGCCGGAGCCCGCCCCGGCGGACTGGGTCTCGGGCGCGTGCATGGTACTGAGGCGGAAGATGCTGGACGAGATCGGGCCGCTGGACGAGCGCTTCTTTATGTACTTCGAGGACGCAGACATCTGCAAGCGGGCCTGGCAGCACGGCTGGGAGGTCCGCTACCTGCCCCACGTAGAGGTCCTCCACCACACCGGCGGATCCAGCCGCAACCGTATCGGCGCCATCCTGCGCTTCCACAAGAACGCCTTCCTCTACCACCGCAAACACGGCCCCTACGGACCGCTGCACCTCTACACAGCGCTCACCGCAGCGGGCCTCGCCGCCCGTACCCTGGCCAAGCTGGCCGGCCTGCCGGCGGGCCGGCTGAGAGACCTTTGCCGGAAGCGCCGACCCAACCGCAGCGGGCGCTAACGAAGGGTAGAGCATGACCATCCTCGGGTTACACCCCGTTCACAGGGTTAACAGGATCCTCCATCCTCCGGTCTCTCGGGAGGTTCGTAAACCTGCACGAGCTCCCCGGCCGCTCTCGTCAGGTTCGAGTCAAACCCCAGGAAAAACACCGCTTTTCCAGAGTCCTCCTCTCCCCGTCGCGACCACGCGTCACACGCCCGCAAAGCAGAGGCCAGGTGTATGGCGTCGAAAACCCGCAGGGCGTGCTCCTGCGCCAGACCACCGGCCTCACGGGCAAGCTCCTCGGTCACTTCCGGCTTCTCTAAGGTCTCCCAGTCTTCGTCCAGCGCCTCTACGGCTTCCCGATGCTCCTCTTCGGAGAAGATGCCCTCCCTGTACTTGCGGGCGAGCGCCGCGCGAGCCTCGGCATAGGCGACGACGGAGCTAACCACAAGCTCCGCTTCCTCCACGGCCCGCTCGACGACCTCCGTGCCGTCTTCCTCCGCGTAGAGCTTCACGAGGGCACTGGTCTCGAGGTACAGGATCATGGAGGAAAAGAACGTGCCTCAGCGGCGGTCCTCTATGACCGCCGCCCCGAGGTTGTCCGGACCCTCGATCCGTACCCTCCGCCCCTTGGGCACGCCTCTGGGCTTGGGCCGGGACCTCTCCGGTGGAGGCGGCAGGTATCCCCGTCCCGAGAGGAACTCCCTTAACGCCGCCTGCATCACGTCTACCAGCCTCGGTGGGATGTCCTGGTCCCGCCTGTAGGCCTCCAGCGCCTCCTCCAGATCGTCCGTTATGGTTACCGATGCACGCCTCATGGATTCATTTTACTCAACCACTACATTTGGTGCAACAGGTGCAAATGGTTCACAGCCGACGATCTCGTTACCGGCATTACGAAGACTCGCACCCGCAGATGGAAGATTCTCTGCGACGCGGACCGCCCGCGTAGAACCCGGACGGGGGGCCGGCCCGGCATCGGGGTAGATTAATACTCCGGCAGCCGTCCGGCTGCGGCGAGCTCCCTCAGGGTGGGGGCGTTGCGGTCCTTCCCGGAGAGGACGGACTCCTCAACGGGCTACTCGATCCGATCTCCGGTGGAAGCACCGATCCGAACGCAGCAGACGCTCGCAAAACATCCTCATGTTACACTCTGTGCATATCGTGAACAGGAGGTCGGTTTGGCATCGAGGGCGAGAGGGCTGAGGTTGCCGGAGGATCTGGAGCGGGATCTGGAGCGGGAGAGGCGCCTCCGTGGGGGGCCGTCCTTCTCCGAGCTTGCGGTCTCGCTGTTGCGGGAGGCGGTGCGGATGCGCCGGGTACCCGGGATCTACTTCGTGGATGGCCTGGACGGCCGGAGAGCGGCGGTCTGGGGAACGGGACTGGAGGTCTGGGAGATCATCCGGAGCTACAGGGAGGTCGGAGAGGACTACGAGAGGTTGAAGGCGGCCTACCCGTGGCTTTCGGAGTCCCAACTCGGGGCGGCGCTCTCCTACTACAGGCTCTATCCCGAAGAGATAGACGCCAGGATAGAGCGCGACGAGCGCTGGACCCCCGAGAGCGTCTACCGGGAGTTCCCGTTCCTGCGCCCGGGGTCTGCGGGAAGCTCCCGGGTGTAGCTTGACGTTCAGGTTCCTGCTCGACGAAGACCTGCCGCCGAAAGCCGCGGAGATAGCCCGGGGGCTGGGGCTGGATGCCGTAAGCGTCCACGAAGTCTCGCGTGCGGGAAGGGCGATCTCCGATCCGGAGCAGTTGAGGTACGCCGCGGAGGAAGGCCGCATCCTCGTCACCCGCAACCGCGACGACTTCATCCGCCACACCGTTGAGTTCTACCGCAAAGGCGAGCTTACGGCGGGTGTCCTGATCGTGACCGGCGGGCTGCCGAACGACCGTCCGGAGAAGATCTCCCGCGCCCTCCTGAGGTGGGAAGAGGCCAGGCGCGAGCGTCCGGAGAGCTTCGGCACCCACTCCCTGGACTTCCTGGGCAGCGGGGTAGATTAATACTCCGGCAGCCGCCCGGCCGCGGCGAGCTCCCTCAGGGTGGGGGCGTTGCGGTCCTTCCCGGAGAGGACGGGCTCCTCAACGGGCCACTCGATCCCGATCTCCGGGTCGTTCCAGAGCGCGCTGCCGTCCGCTTCGGGATCGTAGAAATCGGTGCACTTGTAGTGGAAGAGCGCCGCCTCGCCCGTCACCACAAAGCCGTGGGCGAACCCTTCCGGGATGTAGAGCTGGCGCCGGTTCTCCGCCGAGAGCGTGACCCCCACCCACTCCCCGAAGGTCGGGGATCCCACCCGGATGTCCACGGCCACATCGAACACCTCGCCTTGCAGGACCGAGACCAGCTTGCCCTGCGGGTTGGGGTTCTGGAAGTGCAGCCCCCGCAGCACGCCGCGCGCGGAATAAGAGAGGTTGTCCTGCACGAAGTCCGCCTCCAGGCCGTGCTCCGCGTAGCGTCTGCGGTTGTAGCTCTCCATGAAGAAGCCCCGCTCGTCGCCGAAGACGTCGGGCTCTACCATGAGGACACCGGGAAGGCCGGTCTTTACTACGTTCAACGGCCCTCCACGGGTATGGGACGCACGGTCGGATCCTCCAGCAACTCCAGCAGGTACTGCCCGTAGCTGTTCTTCTTCATCGGTTCGGCCAGCCGCGCCACCTGCTCGGCGTCTATGTAGCCCATGCGGTAGGCGATCTCCTCCGGGCATGCCACCTTAAGGCCCTGCCGCTGCTCCAGCGTCTCGATGAAGTTGGAGGACTGCAGGAGGGACTCGTGGGTACCGGCGTCCAGCCACGCCATGCCGCGCCCCATCAGCTCGACCCGGAGCCGTCCCTGCTCCAGGTAGGCCAGGTTGACGTCCGTGATCTCCAGCTCGCCCCGCGCCGAGGGCGTGAGGCCCGCGGCTATGTCCAGGACCTGGTTGTCGTAGAAGTAGAGGCCGACGACCGCGTAGTGCGAGCGGGGTTTTGTGGGCTTCTCCTCCAGGCTCACAGCCTTGCCGCTCTCGTCCAGCTCGACCACGCCGTAGCGCTCGGGGTCCCGCACCCAGTAGCCGAAGATGGTCGCCCCCTCCGTCCGGCGGGCGGCGCGCTGCAGCGTGCGGGAGAAGTTGTGCCCGTAGAAGATATTGTCCCCGAGCACGAGCGCCACGGGGTCCCGGCCCACGAACTCCCGCCCGATGATGAACGCCTGCGCCAGTCCTTCCGGCCGCGGCTGCACGGCGTAGGAGAACTCAAGTCCCCAATTCGAACCGTCGCCCAGCAGGGTCTCAAAGCGCGGCAGGTCCTGCGGGGTGGAGATGATGAGGATCTCGCGGATCCCCGCCAGCATCAGCGTGCTTAAGGGGTAGTAGATCATGGGCTTGTCGTAGACCGGCAGCAGCTGCTTGCTGACGGCGGTCGTCAGCGGGTAGAGCCGCGTGCCCGAGCCCCCGGCAAGGATTATCCCCTTCACGCGCTTCCCCCCATCAGGCCGAGCCGTTCGCCCGAGTACTTCCCGGCGAGAACCTCCTCACACCAATCCCGGTTCTCCAGGTACCACCGCACGGTCTTAGCCATGCCGCTCTCGAACGTCTCCCCGGGCTCCCAGCCGAGCTCGGTACGCAGCCGCGTGGCGTCCATCGCGTAGCGGCGGTCGTGGCCGGGCCGGTCCTCGACGAAGGTGATAAGCTCCTCGTGCGGCGCGTGTGGAGAGTCGGGAAGGAGCTCGTCCAGCATCCGGCAGATGGTGCGCACCACCTCCAGGTTGGTCTTCTCGCACGAGGCCCCAACGTTGTACACGCGCCCGGGAACCCCGCGCTCCAGAACCGCCTCGATGGCCCGGCAGTGGTCCTCGACGTAGAGCCAGTCCCGGACGTTGCCGCCGTCGCCGTAGACCGGCAGGGATTCGCCCCGCACGGCGCGGTGGATCATGAGCGGGATCAGCTTCTCCGGATACTGGTACGGGCCGTAGTTGTTGGAGCAGTTGGTGGTCAGCGTGGGGAGCCCGTAGGTGTGGTGGTAGGCGCGCACCAGGTGATCTGAGGCCGCCTTGGAGGCCGCGTACGGCGAGTTGGGCGCGTAGGGCGTCTCCTCGGTGAAGAGCCCCTCCTCCCCAAGCGAACCGTAGACCTCGTCGGTGGAGACGTGCAGGAAGCGGAAGCTCCCGCGCGCCTCTGCAGCGAGCGTGCCGAGGTACGCCCGTGCCGCTTCCAGCAGCTCCAGCGTCTCGACCACGTTGGTCCGCACGAAGTCCCGCGGGGAGTCTATGGAACGGTCCACGTGCGTCTCGGCGGCGAAGTTCACCACCGCCCGCGGCCGGTGGACGGCCAGCAGCTCCTCGACGAGGTCGCGGTCGCCGATCCTCCCCCGCACGAAGACGTGGTTCGGGCGGTCCATGACGGACGCCAGCGTGGCCCGGTTACCCGCGTAGGTGAGGGCGTCCAGGTTGACCACCCGCCGCCCGGACTCCACGGCCCGCAGGACATAGTTCCCCCCGATGAACCCGGCCCCGCCGGTTACCAGAACGGTGTCGGTGATCTCGCTCATCCGGTCGCGCCAACCCCCTCCGTCTCTCGCGTGCCGTTCGGGTGGCACCGGCCGAAATCTGGTATACATTCACGGGTTGCCACCCGAATGTGTAGGTTACCAGCATACCGGGAGAAATGACACTCCCATGCACGGCAAGATAAAGCCCACCGGACGCGCCCGGAGAGCGGAGCGCCCGGGCGAACCGGGCCGGAGCCGACTCCGCTCGCCGGAGGCGGGGCTGCTGGCCGCAGCCCTCATCTCTTTAGCGGTCCTCCTGCCGCTGCGGGGCGTCTTCTCGGGGCTGCCGCCTGCGATGTTCCTGGCGACCCTCACGCTCTTCATGTTCCCGGGCGCTCTGGCCTCGCTGCTCCTGCTGGGCAGGCGGCTCCCACTCCCGGCCCACGTCCCGGTAGCGCTCGTGCTGAGCGTGGGCCTCTTCGGGCTGCTCGGGCTCCCCGCGCTGGTGCTGCACTGGAACCCTGGTACGTACCTGGCGCTCTGCGCGGGGGTTCTGGCGAGCTCGCTGGCGCTCGCGGCGTTCCGCGTGCTGGAGGGGCGGTCCGGACCGCCGGGCGGCAGGCTCTTTACGCCGGACTGGCTCTGGGTCCCGTTCCTGGCGGTGGCCGGGCTTCTTGCGCACCTCTCCGCGGTCCGGGTCAGGCACGCCAACGAGGACATCTGGGTGTACCTGGCCTACGTGCGGGAGTTCCTGACCACGGACCGGCTGGGATTCTACTACCCTTACACCGGGGCCGAGGCGGAGTTCTCCCGCCTCTCGATCAACGGCTGGCTGCTGGAGATCTCCACGCTGGCGTGGGTCTCGGGCATAGACCCGGTAGACCTCATGTTGACCTACCTGTCCCCCGCCATGATCGTGGCGGCACTGCTAGCCGTCTACGCGCTCGCCCGCACGATCCTCGGAAGCGAGACCGGGGCGCTGCTGGCCGGGACGCTGACCGGGCTCTTCTTCCTGATCTACCTCAAAAGCTCCCTCTTCACCCCGGGCGGGGAGTTCATAGCGAGGATCGCGGAGGACAAGTACGTGGCCCGCTTCCTCTTCCTCCCGGTGGCGCTCGCGCTGGGCATCCTGTTCCTCCGGGAGCGGACGCTGCTCATGCTCGCGCTCTTCACGTTCGTCTGCTGGTCGGTGGTGGCGGTGCATCCGATGGGGATCATGTTCATCGGGATAGCGGTGGGCGGTTTCGCGCTGGTGCACCTGGTCACGAACCCGCGGGAGTGGGCGCCGACCGTTCATCTGGGCACGGCGGTGCTGAGTATCGGCTTCCCGCCGGCCTTCTACCTCCTCATGACCGGGAACCCGCTCATGAGGCGGCTGGACACGGCCAACCCGGCGGTGCGGGAACAGCTGCTTGAGACGTGGCAGCGGCAGGACCGCCTGATAGAGACCGGTGCGGGCACCTACATCGCCGATCCCTCGCTCTTCACGAATCCGGTAATCCTGGCGGCGTATGCCGTCGGGGTGCCGTTCCTCCTCTGGCGCAGCGAGGGAGCCGCGAAGTGGCTGCTCGGGACTATGCTCCTCTCGCCGGCCCTCATCTACGTCCCCCCGGTGGCCACGCTTATCGGGGACCGGATCGGCCCCTGGCTCCTCTTCCGGCTGGCCTGGCCCGCCTATCTGGCCGCGCTCGTGACGCTGGGCTGGGTGTGCTACGAGCTCCTGCGGTTCGCGCGCTCCAGAGCAGAGAGGCACCGCGGGCTGCGGGAGCTGTCCCCCTTCGTGCCCCTGATCTTCGCCACGGTCGCCGCGGCAGCCGCGGCCCCCTCCGCCGCCGCGGGCATCGGGACGCTGGACCGGCCGGAGAATCTGGCACAAGATCAGACCTCCTGCGCGGACCCGGCCTTCCGCTGGATGCAGGGCGTCATAGACACGCCGAGCCTGGTGCTCGCGCCGGAGGCGGAGAGCGGCTGCCTTGCGGCCTACTCGGGCGAGGCGAACGTAGTGAGCTTCCGGAGCCGGCTGGACGACGACGGGCTGCAGGACGCCCGGGAGCAGGTTCCGGCGAACGCCCGGTTCGTGCGCGAGTTCTACGGCTCCGGTGTCATGGACGAGCGGGCGCTGCGGTTCATGCAAAACCAGAAGGTGCGCTACGTCCTGCTCCCGGTCAACTCAGAACTGGGGACGCAGCTGGAGCACCTGCCGGGCTTCACCAAGCTGGAGGCCCCGGGAGACCGCTACCGCCTGTACGAAGTGAACCCCGGCGAGCTGCAGGCCACGCCGGCCGTGCGGGGCAACACGCTCCTGCGAGCGGGCGAGACGGAGCGGGCCGTGGAGCTCTACAACCGGGCTCTCGCCGGCGGGGAGGACGAGCGGTTCTTAGCCCTCGTGGGCCTCGGCCGGGCGCACCTGCAGAACAACGACTTCGCGCGGGCTGCAACCAGCTTCGAGCAGGCGCTGGAGATCTCGGAAGACCCCGACGTGCGCTCGCTGCTCTCGCAGGCTTACCTGAACCAGGCCGACCTCCGGCGGGCCGCCGCGGAGCTGGAGAGGGCCGTAGAGCTGGAGCCCCGCCGGGTAAAGCACCGGCTGCAGCTGGCCTCGATCCTGATCTTCATCCGCGAGACCGGAGCGGCCATAGAGCAGCACCGGGCGGTGTTGGGCCTCTACCCGGAGGTGCCCCTCTACCGCGTGGCGCTGGGGTCGGCGCTCAATCAGGCCGGGCAGTACGCCGCCGCCGACGCAGAGTTCGAGCGGGCCCTCTCCCAAAACCCGCTCTCCGCCGAGCTGTACACCCGGGTGGCGGAGGCCCAGCGGCACGCCGGCCGGCCGGAGGAGGCCCGCGAAGCCTACGAGCGCGCGCTGGAGCTGAACCCGGAGTACGGACCGGCCCGGAAGGGGCTGGAGGGGCTCGAGCGGTCGTGAGCGACACTTGCAATCCGCGCAGCGGCCGTGGTAGTTTCCACCCTGCAATGAACTGCGAGCGCAGCACCCTCCGCGAAGCCGGGCGAACTACCGGCCCCGGGGCTTAACCCCCGGTCCGCAACTCCCCGTCCGGCTACGAAGAGAGGGGCACCCCCTTGAAGACGCACATCCCGCACGCAAAATCCGGTGTAGTCCGCAAGTACCGGGACCGCCTGCCCGGCATCCCGGACGGCGCCATCGTCTCTCTGGGAGAAGGCGACACGCCGCTCATAGAGGCCCCGCGCGTCTCGGAGCTGGCCGGCGCGCGGGTCTACCTGAAGTTCGAGGGCGCGAACCCGACCGGTTCGTTCAAGGACCGGGGCATGGCCGTGGCCATGAGCCGGGCCCTGGCCGCCGGGAACCGGGCCTGCGTCTGCGCCTCCACCGGGAACACCGCAGCCTCGGCCGCCGCCTACGCCGCGCGCGTCGGCATCCGGTGCTTCGTCGTCGTCCCGGCGGGCGGGGTCGCCCTGGGCAAGGCGGTCCAGGTCCTGGCGCACGGGGCGCGCATCGTCCAGATAGAGGGCTCCTTCGACGAAGCGCTGCGGCTCTCCCGCCGGGCAGCCGCGGAGCTGGACGGGGTGGCGCTCGTGAACTCCGTGAACCCGGACCGCATCGCCGGGCAGAAGACGGCAGCCTTCGAGGTCTGCGAGGCGCTGGGGCGCGCGCCGGAGGCTCTCGCCATCCCGGTCGGCAACGCCGGGAATATAACCGCCTACTGGAAGGGCTTCTGCGAGTGGAGCGGGCCCGCACCCCGGATGCTCGGCTTCCAGGCCGCGGGCGCCGCCCCGCTGGTGCTCGGGCGCGCCGTGGAGCGCCCGGAGACGGTGGCGAGCGCGATCCGCATAGGGGATCCGGCCAGCCGCGAGGGCGCGCTGCGGGCGGTCGGCGAGTCCGGCGGGGAGATAAACGCCGTGACGGACGCGGAGATCCTGGAGGCCCAGGCGCTGCTCGCCCGCGCGGAGGGCGTCTTCTGCGAGCCGGCCTCGGCCGCCGCCGTTGCGGGGTTGCTGAAGCTGGCGCGCGAGGGGCGCTCCCCCGGAGGAACGGTCGTCGCCGTCCTGACCGGCCACGGGCTCAAAGACCCGGACGCCGTAAAGAGCCGGGCGGAGCTGCCGGAGCCGGTCCCGGCGGACTTCGGCGCTCTGGCGGCCCGGATCTCCGGGGAGACGGAGCCGTGATCTCGGTCCGCGTGCCCGCGACCGCCGCTAACCTGGGACCGGCCTACGACGCGGCGGGTCTCGCACTCTCCCTCCACATGCGCGTGAGCCTCGACCGCGCGCCCGAGCCCGTTATCGAGGTGCGGGGCGAGGGGGCGGAGCGCATCCCGCAAGACGAGCACCACCCCTCCTACCGGGCGGCGAAGTTCGTGGCCGAGATCGCGGGCGAGCCCGACGCCCACTTCCACCTAATCCAGGAGAACTCCATCCCGCCGGAGCGGGGGCTGGGCGGCAGCGCCGCGGCGCTGGTCGGCGGCGCGGTAGCCGCCAACGATCTCCTCGGCCGCCATCTGGCCGCCCCGGATCTCCTGAACCTGGTCTGCGAGCTGGACGGCCACCCGGACAACGCCGCTCCCGCCCTGCTGGGCGGGCTGGTAACGGGCACGCTCACCCCCGGCGGGGTCCGCTGCGTGCGCCTGTACCCGGAGGGCCTGCTGGCCGTCGTCGCCGTCCCGGACTTCGCCGTCTCCACCACCGCCGCCCGCCGGGCGCTGCCCCGGAGCGTGCCGCACCGCGACGCGGTCTTCAACGTGGGCCGGGCCGGGCTGCTCGTCGGGGCGCTCGCCACCGGGGAATACGGGCTGCTGCGCGAGGCGATGCAGGACCGGCTGCACCAGACCTACCGGGCGCACCTGATCCCGGGCCTCTGGGACGTGATAGAAGCCGCTCTTGAGAACGGAGCCTACGGGGCCTGCCTCTCCGGCTCGGGCCCGACGGTGCTCGCCCTCGCACCGGACGGCTCCTGCGCCCCGGCCATGCAGGCCGCCTTCGAGGCACACGGCGTCCGGGCGCGCGCGCTGGAGCTGGAGATCAATGCCTCCGGAGCCCGGGTCGAGCCGCCCGGCGAGGTCTCCACTCCCCGCCTCCAGCCCGTGCCGTAAGAAAGCCGTCATCCGGTGGTCTGCCGGGGCAGGGAAAAGAGAGGTCAGCTATACCAGAGGACCCGCGCGCCCGGAGGGTTAGGGAGCGGCTTGGCAGATGAGGTCTACCCGAGTGGCTCGAGCAAGGCCAAATCGGTAATGCTTACCGGGGAAGGGCAGCGCGCCGCCCAAGAGGCGTTCCGAAAGTTGTTCGCGCGGCGGTAAGCCGGGTATAGAGATCAGCCGGTGCATCGCTATTCACCGGTTCTCCACCTACCCACCCGTCTTTCGCGACGATCTGCTCAAGCCAGCATCCTGTCCTCCGCTTGCTCTGCGTCCGGCCGGCTACCTTGCGGGACAGGATCGGCAGGCAAAGCGCCGCGAGAGGCGATCCTCTGCGGCATCAGCGCGAGGCCGCTAAGATAGCGGCTCTATGCCGGCGTAGATCTCATCCAGCGCCAGCTCTGCCTCCGGGCGGGGAACGTTCGCCGACGAGGTCCGCCGGCCGCCGCACCCCATCCTTGCCGCGCCGGTAGCTTTCATGTAACCGGTATAGCGCAGACACTCAGAATGCCCCCGGGGAAGGAGCGCAGATAGCACCTGGATTGACCTCGGGCGGAGCCTTCGAGACGTAACGTGGCGCGGGCATCTCCTGAGAGGCTGACCACCGCTTTAGCTGTCAGAGTTGCCATGCATTTCTGATAGACTTAGGGTCGCTATGAGCATACCGAACCAGCTACAGCGCGTAATAGAGGAGTTCGAGGCCGCGCCCGGCTCGCTGCGGCTCCCGCTGCTTTTGGAGTACTCGGAGAAGGTCCCGCCGCTGCCGGAGCACCTGGCGGACAACCACGACGAGATGGAGCAGGTGCACGAGTGCCAGACCCCGTTCTTCCTGGCCGAGGAGATAGACGACGGGGGCCGGGTCACCCTGTACTTCGACGCCCCGCCGGAGGCCCCCACCACGCGCGGCTTCGCCGGGGTGCTCCTGGAGGGACTCAACGGCCTGCGGGCGGAGGAGATCCTGGCCGTCCCCGACGACTTCTATACCCGGATGAAGCTGCACGAGGTCATCTCCCCGCTGCGGCTGCGGGGCATCGGGGCCATACTCTTCCGGCTCAAGCGCCGCCTCAGGGAGCGCGTCGGGGCCGGAGCCTGAGAAGACACCGGCGCGTCCCGAACTTTTTCTCAAAGAACGGCTTGACAAGCTCCGGGATCGCAGATATCGTGCTGTCAGCATCGTTCAGAAGAGTGAGCTAGGAGAGGCTTGACAGACATAACGGAAACGGAGCAGATGCAGGTCTCGGCGCTCAAGCGCGAGCGCGCCCAACAGCTCACTCCTCCCATTCACCCGCGAGTATCCAGGGAGGCCCCCCGGACCATCGGCGGACGACTATCTCGCCTACCGGTCCGGGGTGGCATCGTAACCCTAGCCTGAAACCTTCGCGGCGCGCTTCCCCGCAATCATTTCGCACAGGCACTCGCAGAGTACCCACGACGAGGGAATGGGAGAACAGTGGAGAACACCGCTTTCGGAATAGAATACCGCCCGCGCACCGGCAGCGAAGCGATGTGCGAAGCTCTCCTGGACGAGGGGGTGGAGTTCCTCTTCGGGTATCCCGGGGGGGCGATCATGCCCTTCTACGACGCTCTGGTGGACTACCCGCTCAAACACGTTCTGGTGCGCCACGAGCAGGCCGCGGCGCACGCCGCCGATGGCTACGCCCGGGCCACCGGGAAGGTCGGGGTCTGCGTGGCGACGAGCGGTCCCGGAGCGACGAACCTGGTGACCGGCCTCGCCACGGCGTACATGGACTCGGTGCCGCTGGTGGCGATCACGGGCCAGGTCGGGCGGGCGGCGATGGGCAAGGATGCCTTCCAGGAGACCAACGTGACCGGCATGACGCTGCCGGTCACCAAGCACTCCTTCCTGGTTGAGGAACCGGAGGAGCTCTACCCGACGATGCGGCGGGCCTTCGCCATAGCCCGCTCGGGCCGTCCGGGGCCGGTGCTGGTGGACGTGCCCAAGGACGTGCAGTTCGCCGCGGTCAGCGGCAACGGTTACCGGCAGCTGCGCGAGGCCCCGCCGCCCATCCCGGCCCCGGCGCTGGAGGCGGCGGCCCGGCTCATAGAGCGCGCCCGGCGGCCGATCATCCTGGCCGGGCACGGCGTCACGCTCTCCGGGGCGGAGCTGGAGCTGCGGATGCTGGCCGAGCGCTGCGGCATCCCGGTCTCCACCACCCTGCTCGGCATAAGCTGCTTCCCGGACGACCACCCGCTCAACATCGGGATGCCGGGGATGCACGGCGCGGCGAGCGTAAACCGGGCCATAGACCGTTCGGACCTCCTCATCGCGGTCGGGATGCGGTTCGACGACCGGATCACGGGCAACCCCGAAAAGTTCGCCCCGAACGCGAAGGTCATCCACATAGATGTGGACCCGTCCGAGATGGGGAAGGTCGTCCGGCCGACGGTGGGCATCGTGGCGGACGCGAAGCTCGCCCTGGGCGGCGTCCTGAACCACCTGCGAAAGAGCCCGGAGTGCGGCGCCTGGCGTGAGGAGCTGGCCGTGGATCAGGCCCCCGAGCGGCGCAAGGAGGCGGAGGCCCGGGGCAGGTTCGGTCCGGTCCGGATCATGGAGGCCATCCGGGAGGCCACGGGCGGGGAGGTGCGGCTCGTCACCGACGTGGGCCAGCACCAGATGTGGGCCGCCCGGCACTTCCGCTACACCAGGCCCAACAGCCACATAACCAGCGGGGGTTTGGGCACGATGGGGTTCGCGCTCCCGGCCGCTATGGGCGTGGCGCTTGCCTGCCCGGAGGAGAGCGTGTGGGTCGTCGCGGGCGACGGCGGCATCCAGATGAACATCCAGGAGCTGGCCACCATCCGGGACCTCGGGCTGAACATCAAGGTGGCGGTCATAAACAACGGGTATCTGGGGATGGTCCGCCAGTGGCAGCAGTTCTTCCACAACCGGCGCTACTCCGAGACCCCCATAACCGGCCCTGACTACGAGACGCTGGCCGCGGCCTACGGCCTCACCGGGCGCACCGTCCGGGAGGGAGACGACGTGGAGCGGGTCGTGCGCTGGGCCGAAGAGCGCGAGGGGTTTACGATCCTGGACTTCCACATAGACCCCGAGCAGAACGTCTACCCCATGATCCCGAGCGGCATGAGCGTCGCGGAGATGATCGAGGAGGACGATGCCTAGCGCGCTGGAGATACGCCTCTGCGGCGGCCTCCTCGCCCTCAACCGGCTCTCGATGACGCTGCAGAACAAGCGCATGCCGGTCGAGGGCCTCACCCTGGCGCGCAATGGCGCGGAGGTCCGGGTGACCGTCGTGCTGGACTGCGAAGGGGAGACCGCCCGCCGCTACGCGGCCCTGCTCTCCGGTCTGGAGGACGTCTCGGAGGCCGGCGTGGTGGCGGATCTTGAGGAGGTCGCGCTGGTGCGGGCGGACGGCAGGTGCGAGGCGGTCTCCGGCAGCCCGGAGTACGTGGAGCGGTGGCTCGCGGAGAACGAGGTCGAAGACGCGGTGCGGCTGGGCCCGGTGGCCCGGCCCGGGAAAGGAGCTTGCTAGAGATGGCGCGAGTATACCGGGAAGGCGACATAGGCAATGAGATAGCGGACCGCAAGATAGCCGTCCTCGGCTACGGCAGCCAGGGGCACGCTCATGCCCTGAACCTCAGGGACTCCGGCTGCGAGGTTGTGGTCGGCCTATACAAGGAGAGCCCGAGCTGGAGCAAGGCCGAGCGGGACGGTCTTGCGGTCACGGAGACGCCGGAGGCCGTCCGGTGGGCCGACGTGGTAATGATGCTGCTGCCGGACGAGGCGCAGCCGGCCGTCTTCCGGAGCGAGGTGGAGGGCAACCTCTCGGAGGGGATGCTCCTCCTCTTCGCCCACGGCTTCAACATCCACTTCAACCAGATCCGGGTCCCCCCGGAGGTAGATCTGGGGCTCGTCGCGCCCAAGGGTCCGGGGCATGTCTTGCGGCGGCTGTACGTGGAGGGCAGGGGCATGCCGGCGCTCTTCGCCGTCGGGAACGACGCCTCGGGGCGGGCGCGGGACCTCACCCTCTCCTACGCCCGGGCCATCGGCTGCGGCCGGGCCGGCATCATTGAGACCACCTTCGGCGAGGAGACCGAGACCGACCTCTTCGGCGAGCAGGCGGTGCTCTGCGGCGGGCTCACCGCGCTCCTGACGGCCGGGTTCGAGACGCTGGTCGAGGCCGGCTACCAGCCGGAGCTTGCCTACTACGAATGCGTCAACGAGCTGAAGCTGATCGTGGACCTCATCTACGAGGGCGGGCTTGCGGAGATGCGCTACTCCATCTCCAACACCGCCGAGTACGGGGATTACGTATCCGGCCCGCGCGTCATAGACGAGCACGTGAAGGAGAACATGCGCCGGATCCTGGCCGAGATCCAGAGCGGCCAGTTCGCCAAGGAATGGGTGCTGGAGAACCAGGCCGGGCGCCCGAACTTCCTGGCGCGGCGCCGCCGGGAGGCCGAGAGCCGGGTCGAGAAGGTGGGAGCGGAGCTGAGATCTCTGGCCGCCGAGGGGGTCGGCGCGAAAGGAGAGGAGAGATGAGCAGGAAGGCCTTCGCGGTCTCGGACGGAGACTGGTCGTACTTCGACGGCGAGTTCGTGCGGCTCGGAGAGGTGCGCCTCTCCCCCGCCGCCAACGCGCTCAACTACGGCACGGGCGTCTTCGAGGGCATCCGTGCCTACTGGAATCCGGAGCGGCAGGAGCTGAGGGTCCTCAAGCTGCGCGAGCACTACGAGCGGTTCGCCAACTCGTGCAAGCTGATGCGCATAGACCCCGGGCTCTCGGTGGACGATCTGTGCGAGGTGACGCTGGAGATTTTGCGCCGCAATGCGCCCCGGGTGGACACCTACATCCGGCCGCTGGCGTTCAAGTCCGCGGAGTCAATCGGCGTAAAGCTGAGCGGGCTTAAGTCCTCGCTCTCGATCTTCACCGTCCCGATGGGCAACTACGTGGAGCTCACGGGCCTCCGGTGCTGCGTGGCCTCTTGGCGGCGCATCCCGGACAACGCCATCCCGGCCCGCTGCAAGCTGACCGGCGCGTACATCAATACGGCGCTCGCGGTGGACGACGCCCAGAAGGCCGGCTTCGACGACGCCATCTTCCTCACGCAAGAAGGCACCGTCTCCGAGGCCAGCGCGGCGAACATCTTCATCGTGCGCCGGGGCGAGGTCGTAACCCCGCCGCTCACCGCGGACATCCTGGAGGGCATCACCCGGGACGCGGTCATGGAGCTGCTGGAGCGCGAGTGGGGCATAGAGGTCGTCGAGCGCGACATAGACCGGACCGAGCTCTACGCAGCCGACGAGGTCTTCCTGACCGGGACCGGGTACCAGATCGCACCCGTCGTCGAGATAGACCACCGGCCCGTGGGCAGCGGTGAGATGGGCCCCATCACGGGCCGGCTGCAGGAAGCGTACTTCCGGGCCGCGCGCGGAGACAACCCGGACTACGAGCACTGGACGGTCCCCGTGGAGACCGCGCACAGGGAGCGGGCGGCAGCCTCCTAGAGAAGATGCGCTCCCTCCTCCACACGCGCCTACGACGACTATCCGGGGTGGCCGCCGGCCGAATTACCCCGCCCGGCCTGTAGCCGGGCACCGGCGGCCACCCGCCCGCGGTTCTGAATCTTGTCGCAAGCGCAAAGGAGGAGAGAGAGAATGCGGCGCGTACAGATCTTCGACACCACACTCCGCGACGGCGAGCAGTCCCCCGGGATCTCGCTCTCCGTGGAGGAGAAGGTAGAGATAGCCCACCAGCTCGCCCGGCTGAAGGTAGATGTGATCGAGGCCGGCTTCCCAATCACCAGCGAGGGGGACTTCGAAGCGGTAAGCCGGATAGCCGCCGAGGTGCGGGGACCGGCGGTAGCGGGCCTCGCCCGCGTGAAGTTTCCGGACATCGAGCGGGCCTGGGAGGCCGTAAAATGGGCCGGGAAGCCCCGCATCCACACCTTCGTCGGCACCTCGGATCTGCACATCGAGTACCAGATGCGCTCCAGCCGCGAGCAGGTGGTAAAGGAGGCGGCCGAAGCGGTGCGCTTCGCCAAGAGCCTCGCGCCGGACGTGGAGTTCTCCCCGATGGACGCGACGCGGACGGAGATCGGCTACCTCTCGGAGGTGGTCGCCGCCGCCGTGGAGGCCGGGGCGGACGTGATCAACATCGCCGACACCGTCGGCTACACCACGCCGGCGGAGTTCGCCGCGCTGCTGAAGGAGCTGCAGCAGCGCGTCCCGGAGCTCAAGGAGCGCACCCTCTCGGTGCACTGCCACGACGACCTGGGCATGGCGGTCGCCAACACGCTGGCCGGGGTCGAGGCCGGGGCCACCCAGGTCGAGGTGGCGGTCAACGGCATCGGGGAGCGGGCCGGGAACGCCTCGCTGGAGGAGGTGGTCATGGCGCTCGCTACCCGGAAGGACTTCTACGGCGTGGAGGTCGGCGTGGATACCCGCCAGCTCGCCAACACGAGCCGGATGGTCTCCAACATGACCGGATATGAGGTCCCGCCGAACAAGGCCGTGGTCGGCCGCAACGCGTTCGCGCACGAGTCCGGCATCCACCAGGACGGCGTGCTCAAGGACCGCCGCACCTTCGAGATCATGGTCCCCCAGGACATCGGGCTGGACGGGAACAACATCTTCCTCGGCAAGCACTCCGGCCGCCACGCGCTCAAAGAGGCGTTCGAGGAGCTGGGCTACCACCTGGAGGGCGACGCCCTGAACCGGGCGTTCCGGCAGTTCAAGGAGATAGCGGACAACAAGGCCGTAACCGCCGCGGACCTGGAGGCCATAGCCGTAGACCAGGTCGGCTCCTTCGAGGGCAAGTTCGAGCTCTCTCACTTCCGGGTTGTGGCCGCGAGCGACCGCCAGAGCCGGGCCGCCGTCACGATCTCCCACGCCGAGAACGGCACCTACGAGGCCGAGGCCGAGGGCGAGGGGCCGGTGGACGCGGTCTTCAAGGCCATAGACGCCGCCACCGGCATCAAGGGCCGGCTCAAGGAGTTCCGCATCGACGCCGTGACCGGCGGCAAGGACGCCCTGGGCGAGGTCCGGGTGCGCGTGGAGTTCGAGGGCGAGGAGTGCTCCGGCCGCGGCCTCTCGCAGGACGTGGTGGAGGCGGCGGCCCGGGCATACGTGCGGGCCGCGAACGTGTATGTGGCGAACCGCTCCGGAGCCCGGGTGACCCAGGAAGCGATCTAGCTTGCGGCCACGCCCTTTCCGGCTCGAACGCTTCTTCGCCGAGCACGAGTTCTCGGTTCCCCACCTGCTGTGCGCCTCGGACTGCGAGCCCGTGAAGCTGAACGAGCTGCTGGAGCTCGCCGACACCGGGAGCCGCGTGCTGTGGGAGAATCTCTCTCTGGGCTACACCGAGCCGGCCGGGCACCCGCTGCTGCGCGAGGAGATAGCCCGCCTCTACAGAGGGCTAAAACCGGAGGACGTGCTGGTGACGAGCGGGGCGGAGGAGGCGATCTTCCTCCTCACCCACGCCCTGCTCGCCCCCGGCGACCGGGTCGTCTACACCGCCCCGGCCTACCAGTCGCTGCACGAGCTCTCCCGCGCGCTCGGGTGCGAGGTCGTCCCCTGGCGACTGCGCGAGGGCGCGGGCTGGGATCTGGACGGGCTGCGCCGGCTCGCGGGTGAGAACGCCCGGGCGGCCGTCGTCAACTTCCCCCACAACCCCACCGGCTACCTGCCGGACGAAGGCTTCTTCCGCGAGCTGGTCGAGCTGTGCGCCGGGAAGGGCGTGCGGCTCGTCTCCGACGAGGTCTACCGCCTGCTGGAGTACGAGCCGGAGGCCCGCCTGCCGGCCGCCTGCGAGCTGGACGGCCGGGCGGTCTCCATCGGGGTGATGAGCAAGGCCTTCGGGCTTGCAGGGCTGCGCATCGGGTGGCTGGCGAGCCGGGACCGCGAGCTGCTGGCCCGGACCGCCGCGCTCAAGGACTACACCACCATCTGCGCTTCGGCCCCGAGCGAGACCCTCTCCACCATCGCGCTGCGGGCGAAGGAGCGGATCCTGGAGCGCAACCTGGGCATCATCCGCAGCAACCTCGAACGCCTGGAGCCGGTGCTGGAGGAGTACGGCGGCCTCCTCTCCTGGCACCGCCCCCGGGCCGGGTGCACCGGGTTCCTGCGGCTCGCGGTCCCGGCGGATGGGTTCTGCCGGGAGCTGCTGGAGGGCGCGGGCGTGCTGCTCCTGCCCGGCAGCCTCTACCCGGATGCGGACTCGTTCCACGCCAGGATAGGCTTCGGCCGCCGGGACTTCCCGGCGGGTCTGGAGGCGCTGGAGGGCTACCTCGCAAAGAACTACTCCCGGATTCAGGAAGGAGCCTGATATGCCCCCCTACACGATCCTCACCCTGCCCGGCGACGGTATCGGACCGGAGGTCGTAGGTGCGGCGCGCGAGGCGCTGGACGCCGCCGCGGAAGCCTTCGGGTTCGCACTGGAGTACCGGGAGGCCCCGGTCGGAGGGGCCGCCATCCGGGAGGGAGGAGAGCCCATCTCGGAGGAGACCCTCTCCCGGGCGAAAGAGGCCGGCGCCGTGCTGCTCGGGGCGGTCGGCCACCCGGACTTCGATAACGCCCCGGTGCGCCCCGAGCGGGCGCTCCTGAGGCTGCGCCGGGAGCTCGGGGCGTTCGCCAACCTGCGGCCGGTGGCCGCCATCCCGGCGCTCGCGGGCGCCTCCACCCTCAAGCCGGAGGTGCTGGAGGGCGTGGATCTGCTCATCGTGCGCGAGCTCACCGGCGGCATCTACTTCGGGGAGAAGCGGGAGGGCGACGACTACGCCAGCGACCTCTGCGAATACTCGAGGGAGGAGGTCGAGCGCGTGGCGCGGGTGGCGTTCGAGGCGGCGAAGCTGCGCCGGGGGCGAGTCACTTCGGTAGATAAATCCAACATCCTGGCCACCAGCCGCCTGTGGCGCAGAGTGGTAGAGGAAGTTGCGGCGGACTACCCGGAGGTGGAGCTGGACCACCTGCTGGTGGACGCGGCGGCGATGGTCCTGGTCCGGGACCCCGGCCGCTTCGACGTGGTGCTCACCGAGAACATGTTCGGAGACATCCTCTCCGATGAAGCGGCGATGCTCACCGGGTCGCTCGGGATGCTGCCGAGCGCCTCTCTGGGCGAGGCGGGCTCCACCGGCATCTACGAGCCGGTGCACGGCAGCGCCCCGGACATCGCCGGGCAGGGAATCGCGAACCCCTACGCCGCCATCCTCTCGGCGGCGATGCTGCTCCGCTACTCCCTGGACGAGCCGGAGGCCGCGGCCGCCGTGGAGCGCGCCGTCTCTGGCGCACTCGAAGACCGAATTATGACGCCCGACCTCGGCGGTCGGGCGACCACGGAGCAGGCCACCAGAGCGGTAACGGAGCGCATAGCGGCGGAGGCGAGGGTATGACCGTAAAGCTGTTCGACACCACCCTGAGGGACGGGACCCAGCGCGAGGGTGTGACGCTCACCATCGAGGACAAGGCGCGCATCGCGCGCCGGCTGGACACTTTAGGCGTCCACTACATCGAGGCGGGCTTCCCGGCCTCCAACCCGAAGGACCTGGAGTTCTTCCGCAGCTTCGAGCAGCCGGAGCTCGGGCACGCCAAGCTCGTGGCCTTCTCCCGCTCCCGGCGCCGGGGCGTGGCGGCAGCGGACGACCCGGCCGTCTCTCTACTCACCGAACTCTCCGCGCCCGTGGCGTGCATCGTCGCCAAGAGCTGGGACTTCCATGTAGAGAGGGTGCTGCGCGTCTCGCCGGAGGAGAACCTTAAGAGCGTCCGGGACACGGTGGCCTACCTGGTGGAGGCGGGCAAGGAGGTCATCTTCGACGCCGAGCACTACTTCGACGGCTTCCGGGCCAATCCGGAGTACGCACTCGCCGTGCTGCGCGCCGCGGCCGGGGCGGGGGCGACGACCCTCGTCCTCTGCGACACCAACGGCGGCACGCTCCCCACGGAGCTCAAGGCCGTGGTAAGCCGCACGGTGCAAGAGTTCCCCGGTGTGGAGATCGGGATACACACCCACAACGACGCCGGCTGCGGGGTGGCCAATGCCCTGGCGGCGGTCGAGGCCGGGGCTACACACGTGCAGGGGACGGCGAACGGGATCGGGGAACGCTGCGGCAACTGCGACCTCATAACCACCATCGCCAACCTCCAGCTCAAGATGGGGCTGCGGGTGGTGAGCGACGAGCAGCTCGCACGCCTGACCGAGACAGCCAACTACATCTCCGAGCTGGTGAATATTACGCCGGACGCCCACCGGCCCTACGTGGGCCGCAGCGCCTTCGCCCACAAGGGCGGGCTGCACGTAGACGGCATAACCCAGGACCCGAGAACCTACGAGCACGTCCCGCCCGAAGCGGTCGGCAACGCCCGGCGGATGCCGGTCGGGGAGCTCTCGGGCAAGAACACGGTGCGCCGGAAAGCCGAGGAGCTGGGCCTGGACCCGGGCGATGTGACCGCGGTGCTGCGCGCCATCAAGCAGAAGGAGCACGAGGGCTACCACTACGAAGCGGCCGATGCCTCGCTCGCGCTTCTCATCGCGCGCACCACCGGAGAGGCGCGGCGGCTCTTCACGCTTGAGAGCTTCCGGATAATCTCCGAGAAGCGGGCCGACGGGGAGACGACGGTGGAGGCGACCATCAAGCTGGTAGTGGACGGCAAGCGGGTCATCTCTACTGCCGAGGGCAACGGTCCGGTGAACGCGCTGGACGCCGCCCTGCGCCGGGCCATAGAGCCCCACTACCCGGAGCTCAGGAACATCCACCTCTCCAACTACAAGGTGCGCATCCTGGACGAGCACCGGGCGACCGCCGCCACCACCCGCGTCCTCATAGACTCCACCGACGGCAAGAAGACCTGGGGAGCGGTCGGCGTGAGCGAGAACATCATCGAGGCGAGCTGGCAAGCGCTCGTGGACAGCCTGGAGTACGGCGTCAACGGGGTCACCCGGGAAGAAGGGTAATCCCTCCGGCTAGGCGCTGACCTCCTCCCGGGCTCCGGCCTCGCTCCCTTCCGCAGCCTCGCCGGAGATGGCGATCGCGCCGCCGCCGACCGAGGTGACCCTGCCGGCCATGCTCGCCCAGACACCGACCGAGAAGCCCCTTTCGGCGGGTTCGGCTATCTTCTGCTCGTAGGAGACCTCGTCCCCCTCCGATACGACGGGGATGGCCGGGGTCAGCACGCCGCCCGCCAGGGGAACCCGCACGCCGGAGACCTTCCCAACCAGCGAGACGAAGCCCTCTTCGGGGGGAGGGGTCTTGATGTCCCGGGCGTACTCCTTGCTCTGGCGGCCTTCGGGGATCAGGAGCAGGGAGTTGGTGGTACGCTTGATACATGCCTCCCCGCTCTTTACGGCCCTGCCGTCAAGGATCTCATTGATGTACGGTCCGCCGTCGGCGATCACGAAGCGCTCGGAGCCGGTATCACCCCCGACGACGCTATCGGCGCCCGCCACCTCCTCATCCACGTCTATGCCAGAGATCTCCAAGATCTCCCTGACCGAGGCACCCACCGGCGCTTCGTAGGCCTTGAGATCCATGATGTGCTTCTCCATCCCGAAGACGGTGAAGAAGACGGTCGTCACGGGCTTGCCCAGGAAGAGCGCCCTGTAGACGTTAAGCAGCGTCTCCGAGTTGTTGACGACAATGCCCACGTCCGGCGGCATCCCCGGGCGCCTCGAGCCGTCCGGGTTGTTCGTGAACAGCGGGACCTTCTTGTCGGTGGCGTGCTTAACGAGGGTCTTCTCCTCGCCGAGGGCGTAGGTGTCCGGCACGTAACGTATATCGTAGACGCCGTCGTCGACGTAGTCCTCGTATTCGGCGTACCACTCGCGGTCTTTCTCATGAATGCCCAAAGAGACCTGCTCGAACTCGAAGACCGCCTTCATGGCCTCAAAGAGCTCTAGAAACTCCCGCAGGTATATCTTGTGCAGCAGCTTGTCTCCCCAGTAGCCCGGCTCGCTCTCGGTGGCGTTGACGATCAGGTGCGGCAGGGGCCGCTTGTACTTGAAGTAGGCCGGGAAACCCCCGCCCCCCGCGCCGACTATGCCGGCATGCTGCATTATCTCCACCGCTTCCTCGCGGCTGAGGGCCTTTACCTCTTCGAGGCTCCGCTTCCTCATCTCGACCATGATCCGCTCCCCCGGAGAGCCGCCTAGTTGACTCCCCAGCCCGGCGCGAGCTTCGAGTAGTCGAGCTCGGCGGCCTTCCTGGCGTAATCCCGCAGGTCTTCGGGGACCTCATCGCCGGGGTAGATGGCCTCGACCGGGCACTGGGGCATGCACATGGAGCAGTCTATGCACTCCTCCGGGTTGATGACGTACTGGTCCCCCGCATCGTAGATACAGTCCACGGGGCACACGGCCACGCAGGCGGTGTTCTTGGTCCCGATACACGCTTCGGTTATGACGTAGGCCACGGTGTGTCTCTCCTTTGGAGACTCGCTTCAGCAACTCTCGTTCGCCCGGCCATTATATTTTCTCCGGTGCGGGGTCCGAAACCGGGCGTTGATCTGGATCACGTCCCCTCGCCGCCACACGCGGCGGTCACTTCTCCGGGTCCCTCCCGAATATGTGACGTCCCGCGGTGGCGGGAGCCTTCTTCCCGGTGGGCTTCTTCTTCTCCTTGATGGGCGGCTTGGCGCCTGCCGTCGTGAAGGGTATCTTGACCGCGGGCTTGGGATCCCTCCTCGGGTCCACCGGCCGCTCGCCGAACTGCCGGGCGAGATCCAGCCGGTTATATGCCTGCGCCTCGAACTCCTCGGTGTGGTAGATGCAGTTGACCGGACAGACCTCCACGCACAGCGCGCAGTACATGCACCGCGAGTCGTCGATCACGAAGCCAACGGAATAGGGACGCGGCTTGCCCGAGCCGTCGGCGTCGCGCTTCTCCTGCTCGATGGAGATGCAGTGGTCCGGACAGACCCGCATGCACTGCAGGCAGGAGATGCAGCGGTCTATGTCCACGGTGAGCATCCCCCGGCTCCGCTCCGGCAGCTCCCGCTTGTATTCCGGGTACTGGCGGGTGATCTTCGGTTCGAGCATCCGCCGGATGGTTATCGCCATCCCCTTTAAAATACCCTGGCCCAGTTGAGGCATGCTTAAGAGCCCTCCTCCGGTCGATGAACCACGAAACAGCCGGCACCGCGCCGGCGTTGAAGTACGTTCAGAGCATCGCGGCCGGCGCCGCTCCTCCGCATTCTCTCTCTTCGTACCCTATCTCTCACAGATCCGCCCGCCTCTCTTGCGATCTTGCGGCCTCTCCGACTACCCGATTATACTATCATGCTATTACAAGATGTTAGAAGCTGCGGCCGTCGGGGTGTGCCCCTCAGACCGCACGAAGGCGGAGACGAGCTCTACGGATGGGGGTAGGATGACGCTCTTCAGGAAGAACGGATCTGAGAACGCGCCGCTACGCTCCGGAGATAAGGCTCCGAACTTCCAGCTCTCCTCGGCACAGGGCGGTCTGTTCCGGCTGGATATGAGAACGGCGCACGGGCCCGTAGTACTGGCGTTCGTGAACGCGGGCGAAGAGGAGCGCGAGCTACTCGAGCGGCTGAAAGAGCGCCGGGCGGAGTTCCAGCGCGCCGGTGCGCAGCACCGCTCCAGGATGCGGTCCCAAACCTCTGCGAAGCCATATTCCCGCATGGGGCCCACGATGGCCGCCTCGGTCGCCGTCATCGTCCGGGCCGAGACGATGGAGCAGGTGAGGGAGCTGCAAGAGCAGCTGCAGCTCCCCTACTACGTGCTGTGGGATGAAGCGAACCAGGTCTCCGGGAGATACGGCGTAGCGGAGGGAGAGACGGCGGTTGCGGTCGTGCAGGGCGACGGCACCCTGGAGTGGATCTCCGAGTCCGGAGAATCGCCGCCGATCGAGCAGATCCTGCAAGCGGTCCTCCCGGAGCAGGAAGAAGGACCGGACTCCGGAGCGTAGCGGCCCGCAAAGAGGCCCGGCTGCGGCCGGACCCCGCACTTTGGCATTCCGGATCGACGGAGGCGCCGCCCGGGAGCACCACCGCTTCTTCTGTGGATATCTCGATCCTACAACCGGCAGCCTCCTAGTGTTTCTCTACTCCCAATTCCATTAGTGCGTGGCTGAGAGCCCTCTGATGACCTCGCGCAGGAAATTGGGCCTTGCGAAGCAACTCCTAAGCGTAAGAGTAGAGCCTACCCCCGGCTGCGGGTAGACTGTCCTGCGGTCATGAAGCTGAAGGTAGAAGAGCGCCCTCCGTACTCCGGGCTGGAGTACGCGCTGGAAGCCACCGCGCTGTCGCTCGTCGGGCTGCAGCTCTACGTCCTGTTCACCAGCCTCCCCGAGCTGCCGGATCAGGTCCCGGTGCACTTCGGAGCTGGCGGCGAGCCAGACCGGTTCGGTCCCACAGAGGCTCTGTGGCTGCTGCCCGGCATCAGCGTGGCGCTGTTCCTGTTGCTTGCGGCCGTCGCCCGCTACTCGAAGTCTTACAACGTGCCCTGGCGCGTCCCAGAGGAGAGCCGGACGCGCCAGTTCCGTCTGGCGCGCACGCTGGTCGTCGCGATGCAGGTCTACGCAGCGGCCCTTTTCACCTACATCACCTGGCAGACGGTCCGCATCGCTCTGGGAGAGGCCGGAGGGCTCGGTGGCGGGTTCGTGGCCGCAGCGGTCCTGATCCCGCTCGGGATGATCGCGATCTACGTGACCCTCGCCCGACAGAACCTCTAGAAGAGACGCGGCTGCTCTGTGGGGCGGCGGAAGGCGGCCACAGACAGCTGCTCCGCGGGGCGGTCGCTCAGTCCGGCCCGGCGGCGGCTTATCCGGAAGAGCTGGCGGATGTGGCCGGCGTAGAAGCCCTCACCGCGCATGCGGCTGCCGAAGTGCGGGTCGTTGAGTTTGCCACCGCGGATGGAGCGGATGCGGCCCAGCACCTTCTCCTTCGCGGCCGGGCGGTGACGCTCCAGCCAGTCCTCGAAGAGCGGGGCCACGGCATGCGGCAGGCGGATCGGAGTGTATCCGGCGAAGCGGGCTCCGGCCCCGGCCGCGGCGGAGAGAATTTGCGGGATCTCGTGGTCGTTCAGGCCCGGGATCACGGGCGCGACCATGACGCCGACCGGGATGTTCGCCGCCGCGAGCCTCTTGACGGCGGCGAGGCGGCGGGCGGGACGCGAGGTCCGGGGCTCCAGTACGCGCCGCAGGTCGTCGTCGAGGGTGGTGAGCGAGATCGCGACCGAGGCCGCGCCGTACCGCGCCAGCTCGCAGAGCAGGTCTATGTCCCGCGTGACCAGGTGGTTCTTGGTAATAACGGCGGCCGGGTTGCGGAACTCCGCCAGCACCTCCAGGCAGCGGCGGGTGAGCCGCAGCCGCTTCTCGACCGGCTGGTAGGGGTCGGTCACGCCGCTCAGGGCGAGCGGTTTCGGCTCCCACCGCGGCGAGGAGAGCTCCCTTCTCAGCAGTTCCGGAGCATCCTCCTTGACCAAGATGCGGCTCTCGAAGTCCAGCCCGGCCGAGAAGCCCAGGTACTCGTGCGTCGGACGGGCGTAGCAGTAGGCGCACCCGTGCTCGCAGCCCCGGTACGGGTTGACGCTGGCCTCAAACGGGATGTCCGGGCTGGCGTTGCGGGCGATGATCGAGCGCGAGCGGTCCCTCAGGTAGACGGTCCCGGGGTCGAACTCTTCGGGTTCGGCCTCGATCCGCTCGAACCGGTTCCCCGGGTTGTGCGCCGCTCCGCGACCCTTCATGAGGCAAGGGTAAAGGATGAGCGGCCCCGTCCCTACCCCTTATTTGCAAGCGGCTACCGGGCCGTCCAGCCGCCGTCCACGAGCAGTACCGCACCGGTCACGAAGCTGGAGGCGCGGGATGCCAGAAAGACGGCGGGACCGACGATCTCCCACACCTCGCCGAAGCGCCCCAAAGGGACGCAGCCGACGACGTTTTCGTACCACCGGCGGTCCTCCATGATCTGGCGCACCAGCGGCGTGGTGAAGTACGCCGGGGCGAGCGCGTTGACCCGGATGTTGTGCGGCGCGAGCTCCAGCGCCAGCGTGCGGGTGAGCTGTACGACGCCCCCCTTGCTGGCGGAGTATGCCGCCTGCCGTTCCATGGTGACCAAACCGAAGATGGACGCCATGTTTATGATGCTGCCGCCCCCGTTGGAGACCATCAGCTCCGCGAACGCCTTCGAGCAGTGAAAGAGGCCCCGCAGGTTCACATCCAGCACCTCGCCAAACTCCCCCGGCTCCAGCTCCAGCACCGGCTTGCGGCGGTTTATGCCGGGCACGTTTACGGCCACATCTAGCCGGCCACCCCACCCGTCAGCTTCCCGGGCCGCCGACCGCACGCTCCCCCAGTCCCGGACGTCGAGCCGTATGGCGGTGCTCTCCCGGCCGATCCTGGAGATCTCAGCCGCCGTCTCCCACGCCCCTTCGGCATCGATGTCCAGACAAGCCACGTCCGCGCCGAAGTGGGCGAACCCCAGCGCCATCGCCCTGCCGAGTCCCGAGGCGGCCCCCGTGACGGCGGCGCGCCGTCCGTCGAGGCGGAAGATCTCGCCCATGTCTTCCGGCAGCGGGGCCGGATGCCCGTATCCCTCCGTCAAGACGCTCACCCCCTGAGTGCCCGCGTTGCGCAGAGGCCAGCCTAACCCCCGCCGGGGGGCCCGTCAACCGTGCCCGGAGACGCGCCGCAGCGCCCACCCCCTCTCCGCCGCCCGGATGCGGCGTTCGGCGAGCCCGGCGTACTCCCGCTCCAGCTCCGCCCCCACGAAGGTACGGTTCAGCTCCTTGGCAGCGACGGCGGTGGTTCCCGAGCCGGTGAACGGGTCGAAGACGAGGTCGCCTTCGGACGTGCAGGCCAGGATGATGCGGCGCAGGAGCCGCAGCGGTTTCTGGGTCGGGTGGTAGCCGTGCCGTCTCTCTTCGGGCGGGACGGTCCGGATGCTCCAGACGGAAGACAACTGCCGGGTGGGGTTGTGGCCGTTGAGGAGTTCGTAGTTGAAGCGGTGGCCCGGTCCCTTCGCGGCCCAGAGGAGCGTCTCGTGCGCGTGGGTGAAGGCGGTGTGCAGCAGGTTGGGCGCGGCGTTGGGCTTGTACCACGTGATCTGGTTTATCAGGCGGAAGCGGAGCTGCTGCAGCGCGAAGCCGAGGCTGAAGATTATGTGGTGCGTGCCCGAGACCCAGAGCGAGCCGCCGGGCTTGAGGATGCGCCGGGCGGCCCGGAGCCAGCGCAGGTTGAACTCGTGGTCTTTCTTTAGCCCCCCGGAGCGGTCCCAGTCCCCCTTGTCCACGCAGACGAGCCGGCCGCCCCGATTGGTGAGGCCGCCGCCCGAGAGCCGGTAGGGCGGGTCGGCGAAGACGAGGTCCACGCACCGCCCGGGCATCAGCTCCATCAGCCGGACGCAGTCCTCCAGATAGACCACGGCACCCGGCTCGCCGAAGGTCTCCAGCTCCCTCACACTCCGGTGTTCGGCCGGATGTGCCGGGAGCTTTAGTGGCCGCGCCGACCGGAGGTTGCTAGGATACGCTCCTGAAAGCTGACGAGGGGGGATGGATAGTTGAGGATCCCGGGACCGGAAACCGGACGGGACCCGCGGTTTCTGGCTACCGCAGCGCTCGTCGTGTGGGCTGCGGCCGTCTCAGTCCTCGCAGCTCTGCCGGAGGACTCCGGCAGAGCCCTGGCGTCGGCCGGCCTGTACTGGGGCGCGGCGGCGTTCGCCGCCGCCGCGATAGCGCGCGCGGCCGCGCTGAGTGCCGGATCCTGCCGGCGCTTCTGGGCCCTTCTGGGCTCCGGGCTGCTCTTCAGGGCGCTGGGCGACGCGGACCGGATGGGACTCCAGCTCCCCGGCATCCCGCACTGGAGCATCGCGGACGCTGCCTCCTGCACGCTCTTGTTCGTCGCGCTCCTGCTGCTGGTCTCCCGGGTGACGCACCGCACGACGCTCGTTGCGGCGGTCGACGCCCTGTTCATTACGATCTCGGTGGGCCTGTTGGTCTGGCACTTCGTGCTCGGGGAGAGCATGCTCTCCGGCATCCGGGAGGCGGCGGCCATCTCCGCTCCGGTCTGCAACGCGGGCCTGCTGTATCTGGCGCTGGTCGCGCTCTCCACCCGGCACCGGCCGGCCTTCGCCGGGCTTCTGGCGGCGGCGTTCACGCTCTTCCTGCTCGCCGACACCGCCTATCTGAGGCTCCGCGCCGCCGGAGTGCACGAGCCCGGCAGCTGGCCGGAGCCGGTCTGGGCACTCGGGATCGGCTTGATCGGGCTGGCAGCGCTGCGGGCGACGGGCGCGGCGGAGTTCGCGTCCCGGCCCGCGATCAGCCCGTGGCGGGTGGGGGCCTTCTGGTTCGGGCCCCTCTCCCCGGCGATGCACTACGGCTTTCTGCTGGCGTGGGTGGCGGCCACCCCCCCCGTCCCGCTCTACGTGCTCGTCTGGGGGGTGGCGCTCATGTTCTACCTGGCCTTCAGGATCTCCTTCGTCTCCTACGTAAGCCAGCAGCTCCGCCGGGAGCAGGAGGAGCTGGCACGCCGGAGCGAGCGGAACCGCATCTCCGAAGATCTGCACGATACCCTCAAGCAGAGCATCCACGGCGCGGCGCTGCTCATCGGGGCCTACCGCAACGCCCGCAGGAGCGATCCGGAGGCGGCCGGGGAGATCCTGGATCGTGCCGTAGAGGCCACCCGGGAGGCGGACTACCTCGTCTCCCGGCCCATCAACGAGCTGCACGCCCTGAGCGGGATGCCGGAGCTGGACGGGGAGACGGTCTTCCGGCAGGTGCTGGAGGAGGTACGGGAGCGCTTCGATCTCCGGCTGCACGAAGATCTGGCAGCCTCGCCGAACGAGCTGCCACCGGAGCGGCTGGCGGCCGCCTACCGGATAGTCAGCGAGGCGCTCTGGAACGCCGGCCGGCACTCGGGCGCCCGCAACGCGTGGCTGGAGACGCGGAAGGTCGGCTCGGTCTTCATCGTGCGGGTGCGGGATGACGGCCGCGGGCTTCCGGCGGGTGATCTGCCGTGGGGGATCGGGATCTCGCTCATGCATTCCCGGGCCGAGAGCGCAGGCGGGAAGCTGGACATCGTCTCCCGGCCCGGGGGTGGCACGACCGTGCAGGTCCGGTTCGAGCAGCGGTGAGCGGCGCCGCATCTCCGTGGTATCTTAGAGGTTGTGGCGGAGGCTCTGATCTACATCGCCGGCGCCGGGGCCGCGCTGCTGGCCGGGGATTACGGCGGGCGCGCACTCTTCCGCGCCGGGATACCGGACGAGTACGTCTTCCCGGTGCTGCTGGTGGCGGGCGTGCTGGGGTTCTGGAGCGGCCTCTTCCTCACGCACACCGCCGCCCTGCTCGCCTTCGCCCTCTTCACCTTCGCCCTGGTGCACCAGATTGCAGACCAGTGGCGCAACGAGGCGCGGCGGCTGAAGAACGAGAACAAGCGCCTCTCCTACGCGCTGGATGCCGAGAAGCGCCGCGTCGAGCGCCTCAGAAAGCACCCGGACAAGAGCGGCTAGCGCACCAGCTCCTCCTCCGGCCGGCCCTCCAGCCGGGCCACGGCCTTAACGAACCAGTCCGGCCGCGGCCGGCTGCGGCCGGTGGCGGGGTCGAAGAAGACCTGGACGGTCGAGCCCTCGGCAACGAGCTGTCCCGCTCCGTTCCGCAGGCGGTACTCGAACACGAAGGTCTTGCGCGAGACGCCGGCGACTTTCACGGCGCAGCGCAGCCGCTCCCCGAGATGTGCCGGCGCCCGGTAGCGGACCCGGGCCTCCGCGACCACGAACTCTGCACCCTCGAAAGGGCCGAAGGCTATCCGGCGCGGGTCGGACGGGTCTGCGGGTCCGGCCTTGAGGCTCAGGCTCTCCGCCAGAGCCCCAAGGTAGGCGAAGCGGGCCTGCTCGAAGTAGGTGAGGTACGTGGCGTTATTCACGTGCCCCATCGCGTCCAGGTCCCGGTAGCGGACCTCGAGCTCGGCCGCGACACCGGAATCCTCTCTGTACGATCCCTTCTCGATCATGGAACGTATCTTACCCGGACGATTAGCCCGGCGCGCCCGCGGGCAAGAACCCGTATATGGACCTCGTGCCGGTAAATCTGGCGCTGGGAGCGTTGCTGATCTTCATCGGCCTGCTGGGACTGGGATACGGGCTCTACGCCCTCCTGCGCGGCGGCAAGGGTCAGGAAGGCGGCATCGGCCCGATCCCGGAGCGCGGCGTGCACGCCATCGCCGGCATCCGGATGCTGATCGGCGGCGGGATCTCCACGATCCTCGGCGCGCTGCTGCTCTGGGGGTACTTCTCCGGCTGAGACGCTAGAGCAGCTGCAGCCCGGCGGTCTCGCGGCCGAGGGCCTGCAGGAAGCTCTCCGCCTCCGCCACGCGCTCCCGGGCAATCCTCCGGCTGCTGCCGAGCCTCAGCAGCGGCGGTATGCGGGTGCCCAGCGCCCTGATGTGCCGGACGGCCGCCGGCAGGTCCGGCACCTCCGCCTCGGAGCCGACCATGGCCATGACGCGCGAGACGCCCACCGCGCCCAGATAGTCCAGCCCGACGGCGTCCTTCAGCAGCACCGACTCCACCGAACGACCCACCCCGGCGTCCGGCGGGTGGTGCTTTATCGCGTCGAGCACGGTGCGGGTGGCGCGCGGCGGGAAGTTCCTCTCTTTGAGCAGCCGCTCCGCCACACGCCCGGAGCGGACCACGTGATCGGCCCCCTCCTTCATGTTGTACGCTTTGTAGAGCCCGATGTCGTGCAGCAGGCAGGCGAGGCGCAGGATCTCCTCGTCGTAGGAGAGCCGCTCCAGACGTGCCAGCGTGCGCGCCATCTCGTGCACGCGCAGGCAGTGGGCGTAGCCCCAGACGGGATCGGTCCCGGCCCGGGCGACGAGCGATTCGATGTCCGATACCACCATGGGCCGGACCAATATACCACCGCGGGCGCGGAAGTTTCAGAGAGTATCAGGCGACCCGGACGGCGACCTCTTCGCTCGGGGGTCCGGGGAAGAGCTCAGGATGTATTATTGAGGCCAGGATCTCGATTCCCTCCACCAGCCGCGGGGCGGGGCGGGAGAAGTACGAGTTGGCCTCCACGGCCCACACCCGGCCTCCCCTCACGGCCGGGATGTCGCTCCAGCCGGGCAACTCCCGCAGCAGGTGAGCCTCCCGCAGCGTGCGCTCCACGTTAAAGCCGCAGGGCATGAGCACGATCACCTCGGGTTCCGCAGCCGCCACGTCCTCCCAGCTCACGCGGAAGGAGTCCGTATTAGGCTTGCCGAGCACCTCGGAGCCGCCGGCCATCTGTACCATCTCCGGCACCCAGTGCCCGGCGGCGAACGGCGGGTCCAGCCACTCGATACAGGCCACGCGCGGCCGCTTTGCTCCGGATGCGGCCTCCCGGACCCGCGCCACCCGCCCCTTCAGCTCCGCCACCCTCCCGCGCGCAAGATCCTCCCGGCCGAGCGCCCGGCCGACCGTGATCGCCGTCTGGAGCACCTCTTCTAGCGAGTAGGGGTCGAGCGAGATCACCTCCGGCTCGGAGTCCAGCTCCCCGATGGCCCGCTGCACCACGTTCATGGAGACCGAGCAGACCTCGCACAGCCCCTGGGTGAGGATCAGGTCCGGCCGCAGCCTCCCGAGCAGCTCCACGTTAAGCGTGTAGAGGCTGTCCGCATCGGTGAGGTGCCCGCTGACGGAGGCGTCTATCTCGGCGCTCGTCATCTTCGAGTGGTCTATGGCCGAGGCGGTCAGGCGCGGCAGGCTCCTCACCCCGGGCGGGTAGTCGCACTCGTGCGTGACGCCGACCAGCGAGCCCGTAGCGCCTACGAAGTGCACCAGCTCCGTGGCGCTCGGGAGCAGCGATGCCACGCGCTTCATACACCTCACCCCCTACTTCGGAAGCTGCCGCAACAGGCTCGCCTGCTGGATGTCGTCTATGGTCAGCATCCCGACCAGCTCGCCCTCCTCTACCACCGGCACGGCCCGGATGTTGTTCTCCTGCAGAAGCTGGTAGCCCTCGGTGAAGAGATCCGCCTCCGGAGAGATGGTCGGGAAGTCCGTCCGCATCAGATCCCGCACGTTCAACCAGCGGTCCGAGGAGTGGGCGGCCTTGAAGATCTCGTCCCGCGTGATCATGCCGACCAGCCTCCCGTCCTCTTCCACCACCGGGAAATCCTCCTGGTAGCCGTGGACGACCGCATCCAGCACCTGCCCGAAGTTGTGATACGGCGTCACCGTCTCGGTGCGCCGCTTGTTGCCCATCACGTCCGCGACGGTCAGGCCACGCATCAGCTCCCGCTGGCGCACGATCTGCGACTCGCCCATGGCCCCAAAGAAGATGAAGACCGCGATGAGAGCGAGCAGGAAGTTGCCCGAAAGCAGCCCGAAGACGAAGAAGGCGAAAGCGAAGAACTGCCCGACCGCCGAGGAGATGTCGGTCGCCCGCACCGGCCCGAAACGGGTGGCGAGCAGCCCCCGCAGTATCCGGCCGCCGTCCATGGGGAAGGCCGGGATCATGTTGAAGACCCCCAATATGATGTTCATCAGCCCCAGATAGTTGAGGATGAGCCCGGCGGAGTGGATCCTCCCCTCGGCCAGCAACTCAGGCGCAGGCAGCGTGAGCGGCGAAACCCCAAACAGCAGATACGCCGGCAGATACAGCAGCGCGGCCAGCGCGAAGTTCACGGCCGGACCGGCTATGGCTATCTTCACCTCGTCCCACGGACGCTCGGGGAGCGTCTTCAGACGCGCCAGCCCCCCGATCGGCAAGAGCGTTATGTCCGGAACGTCTATCCCCTGCCGAAGGGCCACCAAGGCATGGCCGAACTCGTGCAGCAGCACGAAGACGAAGAGCACCAGAATGAGAGCGGTCATCAGAACCCCGCCCAGCACGTTCCCGGTCTGCAGGTAGCCCCAGCCGCCGAAGAACACGAAGAGCAGGAAGAAGGTCCAGTGGATCTTTACGTCGATCCCGAAGACCCGCAGGATTTTGAACGAACCGCCCATATTCTTCGCTCTAAAGTTTACCCTACCCGCCGCCCCCGGGAGTTAATCCCCACACGAAGCCCCGGAGGCCGCCCGAGGAGCCGGCGGCCTCCGGAGGTCGCGCGCTGCGGAGCTCTCTAGAAGATGCTCCTGTAACCGACGGTGTACTCCGGGTAGACCGGATCGTAGCGCACCACGGTGCCGGGATACGGAGCGTTGATCTGCCGACCGTCGCCCACGGCGATGCCGACGTGCGTGATCCCGCCGTAACCGAAGTCCTGGAAGACCAGGTCACCCGCCTTGCCCCCAGAGGGCACGCCGTAGCCGAACTGGGCAGCAGCGTTGTGCGGCAACCGTACCCCGAAGGCCTCATACACCTTCATCGTCAGCCCCGAACAGTCCACCCCGGCGCGCGAAGCCCCGCCGTAGACGTACGGAACCCCCAGCCACGTCTGAGCCTCGGCGACCACAGCCTCGCCCGAAACATACCGCGCCTCGGCCGCCCGCGCGGAGAACGCCGCCGCCAGCAACGCCGCTACCAGCAGCGCCGCCGCAGCGAACAGAACCGGTCGCATTCTGGTTGCAGCCAAAACCAGCATCCTTTCGTCTAGCCATCCACTTCCGGCAAAGGGATCACTCGGCGAGGATCCCCCCTCCTCGTACCAGCGCAGCAGGGTAGAAGCGATAATGACCCGCGTCAATAGCCCCAAACCATCGCCCCACCCCCCGGAATCCCGCATAGATGAGGGCGAAACCCCCGTTTCGATCCGGTTGCCTTTTTAATATTTCTTAACATCATCGGTTCCGGAGGGTTCTACTGTAGAATCTCCGGCATGGAGGCGACCGGGTACCGGCTCATTGCGGACGAGGGAGAGCTGCGGGAGGCTGCTGCACGGGTTAGCGCGGCGGAGTACGTGGGGCTGGATGTGGAGACGACGGCTCTGAGCCCGCTGGATGGCCGGCTCCGGCTCCTGCAGCTGGCGACGCCGGGGGGGACGTTCGTGGTGGACCTCTTCGGGGTGGGGAGTCTGGAGCCGCTGCGGGGGGTATTGGAGGGCGGGCCGGTGAAGGTCGCGCACAACAGCAAGTTCGAGTACTCGTTCCTCAAGCACGAGTGCGGCATCGCCGTCTCTCCCATCTTCGACACGATGCTGACCTCGCAGCTCATAGCGGGCGGGGAGCGGGGGCTGAGCCACTCGCTGGAGGAGGTGGTGCGGCGCTATCTGGGCCGGGAGCTGGACAAGACGGTGCGGGCGGAGGACTGGTCCGGGGATCTCAGCCGGCGGCAGCTGGAGTATGCGGCGCGGGATGCGGCGGTCCTGCTGCCGCTGCACGGGAAGCTCCGGCGGGTGCTCAGAGAGGAGAAGCTGGAGTACGTGGCCAGGATAGAATTCGCCGCCGTTCCCTCGCTGGCCGAGATGGAGCTGGCCGGCATCCGGCTCGACCGCCGGAGGTGGCGGGAGCTGGAGCGGGTGGTACGCGAGCGGCGGGACCGGGTGGCACGGGAGCTGGAGGCGCAGCTCCCGCAGCCGGAGGGTGTGCTGCCGCTGGAGGGGCTGGGGCCGGGCATAAACCTGAACAGCCCCGGGCAGGTGATCGAGGCTTTCCGGGCGCTGGGGCTGGACCTCCCGGACACCCGGGAGTGGACGCTGATGCGGGTGGACCACCCGGCGGCGAAGCTGCTGCTGGAGTACCGGGAGCTGCAGAAGAAGCTCGGCACCTATCTGGAGACCTACCCGGACTACATCCATCCCGGGACGGGGCGCATCCACGCCAGCTTCGCCCAGTGCCGGGTGCCTACGGGCCGGCTCGCCTGCTCGCACCCGAACATCCAGCAGATACCGCACGAGGACGAGTTCCGCAGCTGCTTCGTGGCCGGGGAGGGTTACCTCTTCGTCATCGCCGACTACTCGCAGATAGAGCTCAGGATCCTGGCCGAGGTCTCCGGCGACGAGGGGTTTGTGCGGGCCTTCCGGCAGGGGGAGGACCTGCACCGGGTGACGGCCGCGACCATGTTCGGCGTCCCGATGGAGGAGGTCACCGGCGAGCAGCGTTCGGCGGCCAAGCGCATAAACTTCGGGCTCGCCTACGGCCGGGGGGCGCAGAGCCTCTCGGCGCAGCTCGGTACGGACGAGGAGCGGGCCCGCGAGCTCATAGACGAGTACTTCGCCAGCTACCCGAAGGTGCAGCGCTATCTGCAGGGCGCGGCGGAGAAGGCCCTCAGGCAGCGCACCCTGCGTACGCTCTCGGGCAGGGTGCGGAAGTTCGGCGACACCTCGGGGCTGGACCGGAAGGCGCGCTCGGCGCTGCGCCGGGAGGCGATGAACTTCCCCATTCAGGGCAGTTCGGCGGACATAGCGAAGCTGGCCATGATCCACATGCGCCGGGAGCTGGAGGGGCTGGATGCGAGGCTCGTCAACTCCATCCACGACGAGTTCGTGGTCGAGTGCCGGGAGGAGATAGCCGGCGAGGTGGCCGAGCGCGTCCGGCGCTCGATGCTCCGGGCCGGAGAGACGTTGCTCAGGCGGGTCCCGGTAGAGGTGGAGGTCGCCATCTCGCCCGAGTGGCGGAAGTAGGCCGGGGTGAGCCCGCTAACAACCGTGGCCGTGAGATGCCGCTAAAATTATGCGGACCGTCACCGACCCCGGAGAGCGAGGCTTGGCCGTACTCGAAGCGGAGAACATCACTCTAACGTACAGGAGCAGCGGGCGGGGTGTGGAGAACGCCAGCCTGCGGGTGGAGGCGGGCGAGATCTTCGGCCTTATGGGGCCGAACGGGAGCGGCAAGTCCACCCTGCTGCGCGTGCTCACCACCGCGATGGTGCCGGACTCCGGCAGCCTCCGCGTCTGCGGGATGGACGCCTTGAAGGACCGGCGGCGGGTCCGGGCCAGGCTCGGCATCATGGTGGACCGCCCCACCCACTACGGGGATCTCTCCGGCTGGGCCAACGCGTACTTCTTCGCCCGCGCCTACGGACTGAAGGAGAAGAAGGCCGAGGCCGCCCTCGCGGAGCTCTTCGAGCACTTCGACCTCGACGACTACCGGGACGACCGGGCCAAGACCTACTCCTATGGAATGAGCAAGAAGCTGGCCCTCATCGAGGCGATGGCTCACGGCCCGGACCTGCTCCTGCTGGACGAGCCCTCGCTCGGGCTAGACTACACCTCACAGCTCGCCTACCAGCGGAAGGTGCGCGAGCTCGCCGCAGCCGGCGCGGCGGTTCTGATCGCGAGCAACCAGGTGGACGAGATGGAGTCGCTCTGCGACCGGGTGGCGTTCTTGCACCGGGGCAGGATCGCCGCCGAGGGCCGGCCGCAGGAGCTCGTAGAGTCGCTGCGCGGCCTCAAGCGGATCGAGGCCACCCTGCGCAATCCGGTGGAGTACGGGCCGCTGGCGGAGGTCGCCGGGGTGCGGCGGGTCGTGCCGGAGGGCCGGGACCTGGTGGTGCACACCGAGGACCGGCCCGGCATCGTTGCGGCGGTGGTGAACGCCGTCGTGGAGTGCGGCGGGGACATAGTGGACCTGCACGTCCGGCGGCCGAACCTGGAAGACGTGTACGTGAAGCTCACCGGGGAGGCGCTGACGGATGAATAGCTTCAAGCGCCCGGACGCCTACTGGAAGAAGGACGTGGCGCTCTTTCTGAACAAGCGCTTCGCCCTGATCATAAAGCTGCTGTACCCGATGGCGATCATCGTTCCGGTCGCTCTAAGCCCCATACCGCCGGAGTTCGCCGCGGCGGTCGTGGGAATAGTAGCGGTAATGGCCGGGACCTTCGGGGCCGGAGAGAGCCTGACGGTGGACCTCAACGACGGCATCCTGGCGCGCGTGGCACTCACCCCCCTACCGCCGGGCCGGATCGTGCTGGAGCTGTTGCTGGTCAATGCCGTGCTGGACTTCCTTCAGCTCCTGCCGGGGCTCCTGATCGTGCTCTTTATCTACGGCCCGGAGCCGGTGTGGGCGCTGGCGGCGCTCTTTTCGGTCTTCATGACGCTCATGGCCGCCAACTGCATCGGGGTGTTCATCGCGAACTTCACCTCCTCCCCGGCCGACGTGCTGCTCTACGCCGTGGTGATCCTGCTGCCCCTGATCTACCTCTCCGGCTTCTTCCGCAATCAGGACCCGCAGGGACTCCTGGCCGTACTGCGGGACTTCGTGCCGTTCGCATACATGAACGACGCCCTGCGCGAGGTGTTCGGGGCCGCCGCCATCGGCCACGGCCCCCCGGCCATCTTCGCCTTCCCCACCCTCATCGTGGCGCTGATGGTCCTCGGAATCTACCGCCTCGGGCCCCGCCTGCTCTCCGTGAGGGTGTAGCCCGAAGCCCCCTCCGGAATGCGCCGGGCTGCCCGGAAGCACCCGGCTCTGCGATCTGCGGCACACCCGCGCCACGCTGCTCCTCGCCAGAAACGTCCACCCCAAGTACGTACAAGAGCTTCTGGGACACGCCTCGGTCACGCCCACCCTCGATACCTATTCTCACGTTCTACCCGGCATGGACGGGGGCGCGTCAAGCGCCATAGCCTGAATTATTCATAGAGGAGGTTGAAGAGGAGGAGCCTACTCCTGTATACGGTCTAGTTGCTCTGTAACTGACCAAAGAAGGAG
>NZ_SKBU01000019.1 GCF_004337705.1 Rubrobacter taiwanensis | reverse complement strand
CCGCGCCCGCGCAAGTAACGCCCGTTCTCCCCGTCAACCCTGCGCTCAACAGGTTATCGGCAGAAAAGCGCGGAGACTTTAATCCACTCCGAAGACCGCCCTGAAGTGCCGCACGACGCCGCGCTCCACGCCCTCCAGATCAACCCTCCGGCCGAGCTCGCGCTCCAGGCTGGTGACACCGTACTCCCGGATGCCGCAGGGCGTCACCCGTTCGAACCAGCGCAGGTCGGTGTTGACGTTGAGCGCGAATCCGTGGGAGGTGACCCAGCCCGAAGAGAACTTCACGCCGATGGCGGCTATCTTCCGGTCCTCTATCCACACGCCGGTGTAGTCCGGATGGCGGCGCCCCTCCAGCCCGAACTCCCCGACGGTCCGGATGACAACCTCCTCCAGATCCCGGAGGTAGCGGTGTGCCTCCCGGTACTTAAGCCGGATTATCGGGTAGCCGACGAGCTGGCCCGGTCCATGGAAGGTGACGTCACCGCCGCGGTCGATCCAGAACACCTCCGCCCCGAGCGACCGCAGGTACTCCTCTCCGGCGCCTAAGTTGGAGGCGTCCCTGGCAGAGCGCCCGAGAGTGTAAACCGGCGGGTGCTCCAGCAGGAGCAGGGTGTCCGGTATCTCGTCCCGCCGGCGCTTGAGCACGAGCTCCCTCTGGAGCTCCCACGTTCCGGCATACGGCTGGAGCCCTGGCAGGCGCCGGACCTCCAGCCCCGTCCGCCTTTGCAACTCCATCTCTACGCGGGCGCCGTCGCGCGGCGGGCATCCTCGGTCTGCTCGTGGGCGTGGTAGGAGCTGCGCACCAGCGGGCCGCTCTCCACGTGCCTGAACCCTAAAGACAGCGCGTACTTCTTGATCTCCGCGAACTCCTTCGGGGTGTAGTAGCGGCTCATCGGCAGGTGGTTCTCCGTCGGCCTGAGGTACTGCCCGACGGTCACGATATCCACCTCGTGTTCGCGCAGATCCCGGAGTGTCTGGTGGATCTCCTCTTCCACCTCCCCGAGCCCCACCATGAAGCCGCTCTTGGTGAGCCCGGCCGGGTTGAGCTCCTTGGCGTAGCGCAGCACCTCTAGAGACCTTCCGTACTTCGCCTGCGGCCTGACCGCCCCGTACAGCCGCGGCACGGTCTCTATGTTGTGGTTGAAGGTGTCGGGCCGGGCCTCCATGACCGTCCTGATAGCCTCCCGGTCCCCCTTGAAGTCCGGGGTGAGCACCTCCACGGCACAGCCCGGAACCTCCTCCCTTATGGCCCGGATGGTGGCCGCGAACACGCTCGCCCCGCCGTCGGGCAGCTCGTCGCGGTTGACGGAGGTTATGACGGCGTGCCTGAGCCCCATCTTCTTCACCGCGTCGGCCACCCGCGCAGGCTCCCCGAGATCCAATCCCTGCGGCTTGCCCGTCAGCACGGCGCAGAACCCACAAGAGCGGGTGCAGACGTTGCCCAGGATCATGAAGGTCGCCGTGCGGTTGTTCCAGCACTCCCCGATGTTGGGGCAGCGGGCCTCCTCACAGACGGTGTGGAGCTTGAGGCCCCGCATGGTCTGTTTGATCTCCCGGTAGCCCGGCCCGTCGGGCACCTTCGCCTTCAGCCATTCGGGGCGTCCGTGCCGCCCCTTCTCCTGCCGGAAGGGCAGATACTGGGTCTGAGTGCCGTCCGGCGGCGGGGGCACGGGCCGGTCCTCCCAGCGGTGCCGGACGGTGTAGGTCTTCTGGCCGCCCTCCAGGACGTTTATCTCGATCTTCCTGCGAGCCACAACGCTCCTCTCCCGCTCTCAGCTCTTCCTCTCGTATCTTACCGCACCGCTACCGGCGCTTTGTGACCTGTATCGCCGAGAGCGGGACGAGCACGATCCCCCAGCCCTCCCGCGAGCTTATCCGGCCGTACTCGAACTCCGTGCCGCCTCTCCGGAACGTGACGCGGCGTCCGCTATCCCGCGGATAATCGGGGTCGTAGACGTAGATCCGGCAGACTCCCTCCCCCCGCTCCAGCCGGTACGGGACCGCGGCGTGCGCGCGGCGGAAGTAGAGCGGGAAGCGCGTGTTCGGCCGCGGCCCGAAGCAGAGGAGGTGCGGGTCTTCGGAGTCCGGCAGCCGCAGCCGCGCCGGAGCGTACTCCGGCTTGCCGCCCAGGGAGCTCAGCCAGTACCGCACGGTGGCCCGCACGCAGCGCGGGCGATACTGCCGGGCTTGCCACTCCCGGATGAGGGCCAACAGCTCCGGGTCCGGCGGGCGCTCGGCTAGCGGCGCTCCGGGGTAGCGCTCCCGGTAGAGGGCGAGCGAGAGGGCGGCCATGCCGAAGCACAGGCCGCCCCCGTGGAGAGTCCGTCCGGAGCGGACCGGATTCCGGAAGCCGAAGCCGTCCCGGCGGGGATCGTAGGGGCCTCTAGAAGTGAATCGCCCGGCCCTCCGCGGCCATCGCCGCCTCCGCGAAGCTCTCTGAGAGCGTCGGGTGCGCGTGGACGGCCATGGCTATCTCCTCGGGCGTGCCCTCGACCAGCTTGGCGAAGACGCCCTCGGCGATCAGGTCCGTCACCTTCGGCCCGATGGCGTGCATCCCGAGCAGCAGGTTGGTCTCGGCGTCGGCGACGACCTTCACGAAGCCGTTCGGGTCGCCCTCGATGAGCGCCTTGCCGATGGCCCGGAACGGGAACTTGCCGACCTTGACCTCGTATCCCTCCTCCTTAGCCTGCTCCTCGGAGAGACCGAAGGAAGCCACCTCGGGCCGGCAGAAGGTCACGCGCGGGATGAGGTTCTGGTCTATGGGATGCGGGTTCTCGCCGGCCATGTGCTCGACGGCGACTATGCCCTCGTGCGAGGCTGCGTGCGCCAGCCAGTATCCGCCGACCACGTCGCCCGCGGCGTACACGCCGTCTTCGGCGGTGCGGTAGTACTCGTCTACCTGGATTATGCCCCGGTCGTCCACCTCGACCTTCGTGGCCTCCAAGTTCAGGTTCTCGGTGACCGTCCTGCGCCCGACCGCCACCAGCAGCATCTCGGCGTCGAGGGTCTCCTCGCCGCTGCCGGTGTCCGCGCTGATGGTCACGCCGCTGTCGGTCTTCTTGAGGCTCTCGGGGTCCACCTTGGTCCCGGTCAGCACCCGGATGCCGCGCTTCTCGAACGCCTTCTTGAGCTCGGCGGAGACCTCCGGGTCCTCCAGCGGCACGATGCGGTCCAGGATCTCGACGATGGTGACGTCCACGCCGAAGTCGTTGTACATGCTGGCGAACTCGACCCCGACGGCCCCGCTCCCCAGAACGATGATGGACTCCGGATAGCCCTCCATGGTGAGTACGTCGTCGCTGGAGATGATCCGCTCGCCGTCGAACTCCAGCCCCGGCAGGGTGTTGACGGCCGAACCGGTGGCTATGAGCACGTTCCCGGCCTCCAGCTCCTGCTCGCCGTCCTCGCCTTGGACCTTTATCTTCCTGGGCTCGACGAAGCTTCCCACGCCCCGGTATACGGTGACCTTGTTCTTCCTCATCAGGCCCTGGACGCCCTTGCGCAGCGTGTCCACGACCTGATCCTTGCGCTTCGAGGCCCGGGCGTAGTCGAGCTCTATGCCGCCCGCGACCACCCCGAAGTCCTTGCCGTGCCGGACCTCGTTGAGGAGGTTGGCCGTGTGCAGCAGCGCCTTGGTGGGTATGCAGCCCCAGTTGAGGCACGTCCCGCCGAGATACGGTTCCTTCTCCACCAGAGCGACGCTCATGCCTAGCTGGGAGGCCCGGATCGCGGGTACGTACCCGGCGTTCCCGCCCCCGATGATTACGAGATCGTACCGCTCAGCCACTCCGCAACACTCCTTTCACGCAACTTACAACAATGTTAACGCCTCGCCATCCCCCGGACCATCCTCCGGCTGGCAGGCGGGACAGAAGTGCGTCGGCCGCCCGCCCACCTTCGCGCGCGCCACCTCCCCACCGCATTCGGGACAGGGCTCGCCGTGCCGCTCGAAGACCCGCAGGTGGTGCTGGTGCCCGCCGGGGCGGTTGAGTACGTCCCGATACAGGCGTACCGTCGTCCCCCGGTGCTCGATTCCGGCGGCGAGGTTCTTGCGGATCGCGGCGTGCAGCCGCTCCCACTCGGCCTCCGTGAGCGTGTTCGCCTTGCGCCGGGGGTGCACCCGGGCGCCGAAGAGGATCTCGTCGGCGTAGATGTTCCCGATCCCGGAGACCACCTTCTGGTCCAGCAGCAGGGGCTTTATCTGCGCCCGCCGGCTCCCCACCTTCTCCCGCAGGCACCCGGCCGAGAACTCCCCGGAGAAGGGCTCGGGTCCGAGATCGGCCAGCCGCTCCTCAAGCTCCTCCCGGTTCAGCACCCGGGCGCGGGTGAACTCGGTCTGGTCCCGCAGGAAGAGCCTCCTACTCCCGTCCAGGTAGAGCACGAGCATGACGTTCTTCCGGGGCTCCTCCACCGGCGGCACGAGCAGGAGCTGCCCCCCGATCTTGAGCTGCAGCACGAGCGCGTCCCCCGAGTCCAGCTCGATGATGAGGTGCTTGCCCCGGCGGCGGGCCCCGGTTATCCGCACGCCCTCCAGCCGCCGGACGAACTCTTCTGCCCCCGGCCACTCGACCAGGCTGGAGTGGAGGACCTCGGCCCGCTCCACCCGGGAGCCGGCGACCAGCTCGCGCAGGTCGTTCTTTATGGTCTCCACCTCCGGCAGCTCGGGCATGAGTTTATCTTACCCGGATTCGCCGGAATCTCCCCTAACCGCCCCGGGTTCTGACCGACGAAGACGCGCCGGTCCGCGGGGCCGGTTCGCGGTAGACGGCGCGGTAGATGCCGTCCATCATCCTCCTGCGGGCGTCCAGCGAGCGCATCGCTCCCTCGCGGACCCGGCCCTGCCCCTCCGCGTCTTCGGCGTAGGGCGCGACGGCGTCCATCATGATCCGGGCGTGCTCTACGTCCATGATGACGTGACTGGTGAAGATCTCCAGGTCGGGTTCCGAGAGTTCTGTGGCTTTTCTCAAGCCCTCGCAGAGGCGGACGTAGATCGGCGGCACCGGCCACTCGCTCGCCGGGCCGAGAGCTCCCAACCCGAGCCGAATGTCCGGGTCCCGGCAGATCCTGTAGTGCTCCTCAATGAACGCCTCCACCTCCGGCAGGGTCTCAGGAGCCGCCCACTCCTCCTCCGTTATCCCGAGCGCCCGCATGAAACGCCGGTACAGGGCCGGATGCGTCCGCTCGGGGTCCAGCTCTCCGTATTCGTCGAAGAGGATGCCGGCCAGAGCCAGCTGCAGCGGCTCGTCGTCCCGGGCATTGGAGATGACCGCCGCCAGATACAGCCGGCTCACCCGGATGTGCCGGTAGTAGTGGATGGCGAACGCCCGCACGCCTTCCTCGTCCACATCCCCCTCCCCGAAACGCTCCAGGAAAGGGTGGGTCAGAGCCGGATGGGCTATGACCTCCCGCTTCAATCGCTCCAGAAACTCCCGCGCTTCGACAGACATCTCACCCCCGTTCTTCCGCTTTCGTACATGATATCCGGTCGGATGCCTCCGCAGCCCCGCCACAACCGGAAAGCGCGCGTTTGCAGGAGATTCGGGGGTGTTTTCCGTCCTCCGCGTGGTAGAATCCGTACATGAAGCAACGGCGCGAAAACCGGCAGGAGTGGCTCTCCCGGGCGCGGCTGCGCGACGAAGAGCGGCTGGACCCCCACCTCTACGAGCGGGGGATCAACGGCCTCACGGTCGCCGAGGCGACCGAGCGAGCGTTCCCGCGCGTGATGAGCATCCTGGAGCGCAGCGGGGAGCGGTACACCGAGTTCGAGCGGCAGCTCGTCCGCCAGACCATCCGGGCGTGCCTCATAGCTCAGGTCAGCCGGGCGAACCTGTACCGGATCGCGGGCATCCTGGTAGCCGACCGGCGCGACGAGGGCGCTCATCTGGGCCGGTCGCTGGCTCTGGCGTACGTCTCGGCCCTGCGGGAGGCCTTCCTGCACGGCCTTTCGGTGGGAGATCTCGTCGAGACCCCTCTCGGGGCCGGCGAGGTGCGCTACGTTGCCGAGGACGGCGATAACGCCGTGGTGAAGCTGGCCGGCGGGCGGGAGATCTGGCTACCGGTGGCGCATCTGAACCGCATCGGCGAGCCGAATCTCAAAGCCGGCTGACCGGTTTCCGGCGCATCGGGTAAACTTCATTCCCATGGCGGTCGTCCCCGAGGTGCGCGTGATCTGCAACCCGGCCTCCAGAGGAGGCTCCTGCAACCCCGGGATCTTGCGTCCGCTGCTGGAAGAGTTCGGGCCGGAGTGGGTAGTTACGGGGCGCCCCGGAGACGCCGCGGCGGCGGCGCGCGAGTGGGAGGAGGGTCTGCTCGTGGTCGCCGGGGGCGACGGGACCGTTAACGAGGCGGTCAACGGGCTGGGGATGGCCGGTTTCCCGGAGGGCGTGACGCTGGCCATCATCCCGGCCGGGACGGGCAACGATCTGGCACAGACGCTCGCGATCCCGCCGGACCCGGAAGAGGCGGTTGAGATCTTGCGCAAAGGTCGCCTCCGGAGGCTGGACGCGGCGCGTATCCGGTTGCGGAGCGGCGGCGAGCGGTTCTTCGTCAACGTGGCCAACGGCGGAGCGGGAGCCCGGATCTCCGAGGCCGTTGACAAGGAGCTCAAGAGCCGCTGGGGACGGCTCGCCTACCTGCGGGCCGCGCTGGAGGTCGCGCAGGAGTTCGAGCCCCGCGAATTACACCTCGTCCTGGACGGCGAGCGGCGCGATCTGCGGGCCATAAACGTCGCGGTCGGGAACTGCCGGTACGCGGGGGGCGGCTGGCCCGCCGCTCCGAGGGCCAACCCGGAAGATGGACTGCTGGACCTAGTGGTGATCGAGGACGTCGGGCTGCACGAGCTGCTGGAGCTCGGACCGCTGGCGCTCGCGAGGACCGATTACCTGGAGGCCGAGGGGGTCTTCTTCACCCGCGCGCGGGACGTCCTGATCGAAGCCTCGCCGCCGGATCTGGAGTTTACGGCCGACGGGGAGCCGCTGAGCGGGGAGCCGGCGGAGTTCGCCGTTTTTCACCGCGCGCTCGGCGTGGTGGTCGGGCTGGAGTACACGCCCGACGTGTTACCATAATGAGCGGCATGAACGGCACGAGAGCGGTGAGAGTGCTCCTCTTCGGAGCGGCGGCCGACCAGGCCGGGGCGCGCGAGCTGGAGCTTCAGGTGCGGGACGGCGCCACGCTGGGAGATCTCTGGAACGAGCTGACCGGCCGCTACCCGGGTCTGACGCCGATGGGCGACACTTTAGCGTTCGCCGTCAATCAGGAGTATGCGGGGATGGAGCGCCGGGTATCTCCGGGAGATGAGGTGGCGATACTGCCGCCCGTCTCGGGAGGTTAGCTTGTTCGCCATCGTCGAGGGGCCGCTGGTGGTCGGCGAGATAATCTCCGGGGCCTTCCGCCCGGACTGCGGGGCGGTGGCGACCTTCATCGGCACCACGCGCGAGGACGCGACCGAGGGTGCGAGGGTCGAATATCTGGAGTATGAGGCGTACCGGCCGATGGCCGACCGCAAGCTGGCGGAGATCGGCCGGGAGATAGCGGAGCGCTGGGACGTGCGGGAGGTACGCATCGTCCACCGCATCGGGAGGGTAGGCCTCGGAGAGCCGAGCGTGGTCATCGTAGTGGCGGCTCCCCGCAGGGGAGCCGCATTCGAGGCCAGCCGCTACGCCATAGAACGCATCAAGCAGGTCGTGCCGATCTGGAAGCGCGAGGTGTGGTCCGACGGGTACGTCTGGGTCGGCAGCCAGGTCGGGACCCGGCCGGCCGCCCGGGCCCTCAGATAGTTCCGGGCAGCACGAGCCCCAGACCTCCCAGTATGGAGATGGCGCCCAGCACCACCAGCACCCAGCTGGCCCGTCGGTCGGCGCCCTGCCTGAGCAGGTCGGCCCCCATTACGACCGCTCCTGCGGAGAAGAGCACGGGCCCTATGATCCAGGCCCCGAAGACGATGACCGCGAGCGGCCCCGCCGCGAACAGAGCTACCGATATCCACCACATAGACACCTCACCCCTTTAAACCTCATTCTATCTCATCTCTCCGGAAAGGTGTCGGGATAACCCGCTCACAACCGGTCTTCCTCCGGAGGATGTATACTCGGGCTCCATGGGCAAGATCCGCGCATCGCAGCGGGAGCTGGACTTCGGGGTCCGGGTCGGGGCCGTGGTCGAGAAAGACGGCCGGGTGCTGCTCGTCCGGCACGCCAAACCGGGGCTCGAGCCGTACTGGGTGCTGCCCGGCGGCCGTCTGGAGCCTCGTGAGACCATACCCGAGTGTGCCGAGCGGGAGGTCCGGGAGGAAGCCGGCCTGGAGGGGCGCTTCCTGGAGGTGCTCTACGTGAGCGAGTTCATCCGGGAGGGGCGGCACACGGTGGACATAACGGTCAGGTTAGCAGCCGGTCCGGGCGAGGCCCGGCTAGGCGGCGATCCAGAGGACACGGGTCAGCAGCCCACACTGCAGGAGGTGCGCTGGTTCGCGCGGGAGGAGCTCGCGGAGATCAACCTCCTGCCCCGGACGATAAAGCTCCGCATCCTCGAGGATGTGCTCGACGGCGGCGGAGGCGGCGGGGTATACCTCGGGAGCGGGTCTTGAGCGCGGGTCAGACGCTGCTGCTGGTGGTGCTGCAGAACGCCATCCTGCTCGCCCTGACGCTGGGAGCATTCTGGGCCGGGGTCTTCGTGCTGCGCCGGACCGGGCGCGCCCTAAGCTACTCCCTCTCGCCCCTCGGCCTCGCCCGACCGGCCGGGGGAATGCCGGTCGGGCTGGCGCTGGGCGTTGCGGTGGGTGTAGGGGCTCTGGCAGCGAGCATCCCGATCAATCTCGCCACCCGGTTCATCTTCGAGCGTATGGGCTATCCGGTCGAATCGACCGTTCAGGAACCTCTGATGCAGGGGTTGCGGGTCTGGATCTCGGAGAACCCCGCCGTCGCCATCCCGGCCGCGGTTCTGGTGGTCGTGATCATCGGACCGGCGGTCGAGGAGCTGGTCTTCCGGGGCGCGCTCTTCAACGGGCTGTACAGGCTGGGCAATCTCCTGGGGAGGCGACTGGGGGAACCTAAGGCGGGGCGGTCTGCGGCGGAGAAGGCTTCGTTCGCACTCGCGGCCGTACTGTCCTCGGCCGTCTTCGCACTGCTACATCTGGAGCCCGTGCTCCTGCCCGCCCTCTTCCTGCTCTCCGTCGGCCTCTGCTATCTGTTCGCCCGCACCGGCAGCCTGCTACCGCCGTTCGTGGCCCACGCCGTCTTCAACTCGTTCGCCACGATCGTGGTGATCCTGAGCGCCTTCGACCTGGTCTCGCCGCCGGTCTAGCCGCTACCGGCCGAGCTCGATCAGGTTCCCGGTCACGATCCCGGCCCTCTGGTCTACGAGCCACAGGATCGCCTCGGCCACCTCCTCCGGCAGGAGCCAGCCGGAGCGGTCGGCGTCCGGCATCGCCCGCCGGTTGGCCGGGGTGTCTATGATCGTCGGCAGCACGGCGTTTACGGCTATGCGGCGCTCCCTGAGCTCGTTCGCCAGGCTGCGGGTGAGCGCCATGAGCCCGCCCTTGGAGGCTACATAGGCGGCGACGCCGGGAGCCCTCCTCACCACCGAGGCGCTCCCCACGTTCACGATCCGGCCGCCGTCCGGCAGGTACCTCAGCGCCGCCCGGGTAACGATGAAGCTGCTCCTGAGGTTCAGCTCCATCATCCTCTCCCAGTCCTCGTCGGAGGTCTCGGCCAGCCTCCCCGCCCCAAAGCCGCCGACGAGGTTCACCAGCCCCCGGATGCTCCCGAATTCCTCCGCAGCCCGGCGCAGCGCACTCTCCACGGCTTCAGCGTCCAGAACGTCAGCCTTCAGAGCCAGCACTCCCTCTCGCGGCTCCTCCGGACCGCGGTAGGTGGCCGCCGTCGAGTACCCGGCCTCCGTGAAAGCGCGGACGACGGCGCGGCCGAGCCCGCCCGTCCCGCCGGTTATGAAGACGCTCTTTTCGGTCAACTCTCACCTCCCGAATCTCCTACGGCTCAATCCTGAATCCCCATGAGCCCTCTCAGGCGGTATATTCTCATGCCATGGGAGAGAGAGTGCGGCAGAGCTGGCGGAGCTTCCGGCACGGCAAGCCCGGCCGCCGCTTCCAGGACCGCTACTACCGCCGCCACCGGAGCGGCCGGTGGCGGCTGAGCGCGGCGGGCTTCCTGAACCTCGGTTTCGGAGCGGCGCTGGCACTGGCCGGCTTCTTCATGGTGCTGGCGCCCGGGCCCGGTTGGATCACGGTCTTCGTCGGGCTGGCCCTAATCTCCGGCGAGCTGCTGCCCGTAGCCCGGTTTCTGGACCGGCTGGAGGTGCGGCTGAGGGAGATAAGCCGGGAGCTCGCTACCCTCTGGATCAACGCCTCGGATGTGACGAAGGCCGGTATGCTTCTTTCCGCCCTGGCCGGTCTCGCCACGCTCGGGTATGTGGCCTTCCACCTGCTCTCCGGCTAGGGTCCCTACCACCGGGCCTCACGGTCCAGAACCGCGACCGTCTCCCGGTAGAACTTCGTGGCGCTCCCGGGGCTGTCCCCGATGCAGACGGTGCCCAGCTTACCGTACTCAGAGAGCGCCCCGATCAGGTGGAACACCACTCCCTGCTGAGCCGCGCTGTCGAAGTGCAGGCCGTGATCTACCGCGATGTCTACGAGGTCGTCGGGGGTAAGCCCTCTGTATTCCGGACTCTGGAGGTTGTCCGAAGCGAAGTAGTAGCACGGCTTTCCGGCCGGGGTGCGGTACAGCCCTTCCTCGGGGTCGTACTTCCCATCGGTCAGGAACTGCAGCATCATGTACGGGTGGGTGGTGCCGCCCTTGCGGAGGTTGATCTCGATGGCGTAGTGCTCCCAGCGCACCCCGCGCCGGACGGAGATGAAGTCTATCCCGAAGCGGCCCAGTACCCCGCGCCGCTTCAGCACCTCCGCCACCCGCCGGCCCATCTCCTGAATCTCCCGGCCGTACTCCGCAGCTGCAGGGAACGAGCAGCCCAGAAAGACCTGCCCCGAGGGGCCGCCCAGGACCTGGTCGTGGGTCGAGATCACGTGCACCCCGCCGAGCGGGTCTATGCGGCACTGTACCGACGGCGAACGGATCTCCTCGCCCCCCGCAGCCTCCACGAAGCTCTCGACGATCCCGCCCATCTGCGCGAACTTCTGCCGGTAGCGCTCCCAGGTCTCGCCGCCCGCCTCGAACCGGACCCGGCGCGGCAGCTCATCCCGCACCCAGCGCGCGAGCTCCTCCCCGCCCTCCGGAGCGCCGTCATAAGGGAAGACCGCGTTCCCCTCGCCCGAAAATCCCTCGTTGAGCTTTATCACGGCGCGCCGCAGCCGGGGGTTCTGCCGCCTCAGCTCCACGAGCGCCTCCGCCACCTCCGGCTCGTCCCGCAGGTTCTCAAAGCCGGCCGGTACGGGCACCCCGGCCTCCCGGAAAGCCTCCCGGCCGCCGCTCTTCGTGCCCAGGTAGTTCAGGGCCGGGTCGCAGCCGTAGAGCGGGATGTCCAGCCGCACGGCGAGCGTCCGCTCCAGCGGGGTGGAGTTGAAGCAGGCCATGTGCGCCGTCCGGACGTCCGGGATCGCCGCCCGGATACGTTCTACCAGCCGGGGCCGGTCCAGAATCTTCTGCGTCAACGGCACCCGAGAGGCATCGTAGCAGCTCAGCATGGTCAGCCGCCGCCGGGCGTGGCGGAAAGGTATGCCCGGCAGGAGATGCAGGTAGTAGTCGACTATCGGGGAGGCAATCTGCTGGCTCGTGACGTAGACGAGCCGGCCCCGCGGCAGCCGCAGCAGCATCAGCATGCACAGCATCCGTTCCTCGTAGTGGTGGACGCCCGAGATCTTGGCCAGCTCCTCCGCGTCCAGCGAGAGACTGGGGATCACGACAACGGTCCTGTCCGCGCGCGGGTTCGAGAAGACCCCCTCGAACACCGCCGGCATCCGGGTCTGAAGCTGCGCGAAGCGCCGCAGCTCCTCCGCGGAACCGGGAGCCGGCACCTCCGCCCCGGATACCCGGGCGTCGAGAACGCTCATCGTCCTCTCCCTTCACTCCGCCAACCGGCCAGCATCGGATAACGGAATATTGCCCGGCGAGGCCGAACGCAAACCCTCCGGCCCTGCCTGTAATTTAGGTTACATTACGCGGGTGGGGACGGCAATAGCCCGTGCGAAGCGTTGTTCTGCCGGACCGGAAGCCGGGTATGACCTCGCTTTCAGAGAGGATGACGGCGTCGGCGGGTGACCTGCAGACGGTCACCCGTCGCTGGCGCGGGTTGATAACGACCACCATCCTCGCGCCGGCATTCAGCCGGTCGAAGATCTTCCCCCTCGACATCCGCGCAGGTATCGCCGGGCCGGGTGCCGGGTAATTAACAGCGGCGCGCCCTCAGGCCGGGCTCGGCTTATACCTCCGTCATCTTGCGGGCGTCGAGGAGGCGGTCCAGCTCTTCCTCCGAGAGGTCCGTCCTTTCGCGGGCGAGCTCGCGGATGGTCTTGCCGGTCCTGTAGGCCTCTTTGGAGATCTCGGCCGCCGCGTCGTAGCCGATCTTGGGTGCGAGCGCGGTGGCGAGCATGAGCCCCTGCTCGACCAGCTCGGGACCGCGCTCGGTGGCCCGCAGCCCGGCGACGCACCGGTCGGTGAAGTTGTTGGCGGTAGTGGAGAGGATCTTGATCGACTCCAGAAGGTTGTGCGCCATCACGGGCATCATCACGTTCAGCTCGAAGTTGCCGCTCTGCCCGCCGGCGGTTATGGTGGCGTCGTTGCCCATCACCTGGGCGGCGACCATGGCGGCGCTCTCGGCGATAACGGGGTTGACCTTCCCCGGCATTATGGACGAGCCCGGCTGCACTTCTGGCAGGGCGATCTCGGCGATACCCGCCCGCGGCCCGCTGCCGAGCCACCGGATGTCGTTGGCGATCTTCATGAGCGAGACGGCCACGGTCTTCAGAGCCCCGCTGGCGAAGACCACCCCATCGAGCGCGCTCTGAGCCTGGAAGTGGTTCTCCGTCTCGCGCACCTCGACGCCAAACCGCCGGGAGAGCCGCTCGCAGACCTTGGCGGCAAACTCGGGGTGCGTGTTCACGCCGGTACCGACCGCCGTGCCGCCGAGAGCGACCTCGGAGAGCTCCTCCCGGGCGCGCTCCACCCTCTCTATGCCGCGCTCGATCTGTCCGGCGTAGCCCCGGAACTCCTGGCCGAGCCGGATCGGGGTCGCGTCCTGCAGGTGCGTCCGGCCGGTCTTCACCACGCCGTCAAACTCCTCGGCCTTCCGCTCCAGCGCGCTCCGGAGCTTCTCCAGCCCCGGCAGCAGGTCTTCCTTGATGGAGATCAGGGCCGCAAGATGTATGGCGGTCGGGATCACGTCGTTGGAGGACTGCCCTCTGTTCACGTGGTCGTTGGGGTGGACGGGGTCTTTGGAGCCCACCTCGCCGCCCAGGATCTGGATGGCGCGGTTGGCGATCACCTCGTTCGCGTTCATGTTGGTGGAGGTCCCGGAGCCGGTCTGGAAGACGTCCAGCACGAAATGGTCGTCCAGCCGGCCCTCCACCACCTCCGCGGCGGCCTCTACGATGGCGTCCTTCAGCCGCCCGTCGAGCAGGCCCAGCTCGTGGTTCACCTCGGCGGCTTCGAGCTTGATCGCCCCGAGCGCCTGGATGAAGCGCCGCGGGAAACGCAGGCCGCTGATCGGGAAGTTCTCCAGCGCCCGGCGCGTCTGCGCCCCGTAGAGGGCGGCGCTGGGCACCTGCACCTCTCCCATTGAGTCGCGTTCGATCCTGTACTCCTGCGACACATCCGTCATCTCTTACCCTCCTGAGGAGATCGAAGCCCTCCCGGCAACATATATAATCTCTTACAGCACACGCGGACACCCATTATACGGGAGGTGCAAACCTTGAACCCTCTACGCCACGCTCTCAAGGAGTGGGCGGTCGCGATCCGGGCGATGGAGCGCGGCCTGACGGCCCTCGCGGTGCGCAAGGGCGGCATCCGCGAGAAGGCGTTCGCGGTCGAGCGCGAGCGCTTCCTGCTCTTCCCGAGCTACGAGCACCAGAACCCGGAGCAGCTCAAGCCCGGGTTCCACGGCATCCTGGAGGAGACGAGAGGCGGCCGGGACGACGGTCCGGTGCGCTTCACCTCCTTCGCCGAGGTGCACCGGGCGTACGAGATCTCGGACGAAGAGACCCTGCAAGCGCTGGACCCCTACCACGTCTGGACGCGGGAGTACGCCGAGAGCCGGCTCAAGTGGCGCCCGAAGAAGCCGCTCACCATCCTGGTGCTCAGGAACTACCTGCTGCCGGAGCCGGTGGAGATCCCCTACAGCGAGAGCTACGGGGGGTGCAAGTCCTGGATCCCGCTGGAGCGCGGGATCCCGGTCGAGGGAGCCCGCCCGGCCATCGGCGACGCGGAGTTCGAGCGCCTGACCGCCCCCGCGCTGAGGGTGCTGGAGACCGCGAAGGCGGCGCCGGTCGGGTAGCCATGAGGAGGGCCGCATGAACTACACCATCTTCTTCCTCCTCATCGCCCTCCTCATCTTCATCGGCTACCGCTCCGTCGTCTCGGCGAACGGGGATCTGGTGCGCGCCCGGGCATGGGGCGAGGTTGCGCGGCGGATGCTGCCGTTCGGCGGCATCCTGCTGATGGCCGCCACGCTGCCCCTGATCCAGAATCCGCCCGCCGACTGGGTCCCCCTGACCTGGGCGGTGGCGATGGGAGCCCTGATCTTGCTCTGCAACATCTTCTCCATCCCCTCCGGGGAGCGCAAAGCGGCCCGGGCCTTCCGCAAGGGCCGTTACGAGGAGGCCGAACGGCTTTACGAACGGCTGGGCCGGGAGAAGCCCCTGGCCCGCTACCACGCCTTCCGGGGAGCGGCGCTCGCGGCGGCCGAGCGCCACGAGGAAGCCCTGCAGGCCACCAGCCGCGCCATCGAGATGGACCCTGAGTACGGGATCGCCTATTACAACCGGGCGATGAACTACCGCAAGATGGGCCGCAAGCGCTCGGCCCTGGCCGACTTCAAGAAGGCGCTGGAGGTGGATCTCCCCCGGCGCTTCCGCAAGGTCAGCCGTCAGGCCATCGAGGAGCTCTCTTGAGCCTCTGGATCCCGGCCGGTATAACGGCTGCGGTCCTCCTCGCCTTCGGCGCCATAATCGGTCGTCAGAATCGCGACCTGCTGCGCGCCCAAGCCTACGGGGAGTTCGCCGCACGCCTCGTGCCGCTGGCGATCGCCGGGATCCTCGTGCTCTGGCTGCCCGTGATCGTGAACATGGCGCGCCCGGACCGGGCGGTCCCGGTGATGCTCGTGTATATGGCGATGACCGTGATCTTGGTCTCCCTCGCCGCCCGCTCGGTCGCCGCCGAGGAGCGCAAGGCCGGCAACGCCTACCGCAAGGGCGACTACGAGCGGGCGGTCGAGATCTACCGCGAACTCGTGCAGCGCAAGCCCCTCCCCCGCTATTACTGCGCGCTCGGCGCCAGCCTGGACGCCACCGGAGACCACCTCGGGGCCGTGGAGGCCACCTCGCAGGCCATCAAACAGGACCCTGAGTTCGGCCTCGCCTACTACAACCGGGCCTCCTCCCGCGCAGCTCTGGGCCAGAGGAACCCGGCCATGGAGGACCTGCGCGCCGTCCTGCGGGCGGACAGCTCCCGGAAGCTGAAGCAGGCCGCACTGCGGGCCCTGGAGAGCCTGGAGAAGAACGAGCCGCTCGACGGCAGCACCTAGAGGATGTATATAATGGCTTCCGCCGACCGTGGCAACCCGCGGAACCTTACACGGAGCGTGACTTGAAGCCCCCGAACCCCAACAGAAGCCAGAGCGAGCCGACCTCCGGAGACGCTTCTTGAGACGCCCGCCGGATGAGGAGCTGCGGGATTTCCTGATCCGGCTGGGCGGCGCAGAGCCCCTCGACGAGAGCTCTCTCGACGGCAGCCCCCGCGCCCGGGAGGCTCTTCGCGTCCAGAACAGCGAACGGGACACCCTGCGCAACGCGACCGCGCTGGGTGCGGGAGGCTTCCCGCTCCTCGTCCTGCTCGCATACGCGCTGGGCCCCGACGGCCCCCTGATCTACGCCCTGGGAGCCGTCTTCGGCACCGCGCTCGCCTACTTCATCCCACCCCGGCCCTTCAAGTCCTTCGCGGGCGGATCTCCCGCCCGCATCCGGCCCACGCCACAGAGACTCCTGACACCCGACGAACTCTACGTATCCATCTTTCTGCAACGGGACCGCAAGAACGCCTGGATCTGGGGCACGTTCTGCGTCCTGGCCGCCCTCCTGGCCGCCCTGCTGAGCGGCGACGGCCTGCTCGGCAGCGGCCTCCTGCAGACGGCGGCCCGGATCGCCGCGTTCGCCGGCGGAGCCGCCTGCACACTCGGGTTCGCCCACGCCGCAAGCCTCTGGCGCGCCCGCCTCATAATGCACGAGAGGACCTAACCGGCCCGCAGCGCAGCCTCGCGCGCAATCATCGCCCGCTTCCGAACCGCCCCCCACCGGTAGCCCCCCACCGCTCCGGTGCTGCGGATGACCCGGTGGCAGGGAACTATATACGCCACCGGGTTGCGGGCCACCGCTCCGGCGACCGCCCGCACCGCATCGGGACGCCCCACGCTCCCGGCGAGCTCCCGGTAGGAGACGAGCCCGCCCGGCGGCACCCGCAGGAGCGCCTCCCAGACCTTGATCTGGAAGTTCGTGCCCCGCAGAAAGAGCCGCAACGGCTCCCCGCCCATCTGACCGAAGATCCGCTCCACCACAGGACCGGTGAGCCCGGAATCCTCCCGGAGAACCGCGGCCGGCCACTCCCGCCTCAACTCCTCCAGAGCCTCATCACGCCCCCCCTCCAGAAAGGAGAGCCAGCAGACCCCGCGCCGAGTGAGCCCGATCAGACACTCCCCGAACGGCGTAGCGTGAAAGCCACAGACCATCTCCACACCCCGGCCCCGCCGCCGGTACTCCCCCGGAGTCACGGCCTCACAGGCGACGAACAGATCGTGCAGCCGCCCCGGCCCCGAGAGCCCAGCCCCGTACGCAGCCTCCAGCACACTCCGCGACTCCAGCAACCCCTTGGCATGCCGGAGCGTCAGAGACTGCACGAAACGCTTGGGCGAGACCCCGGCCCACCGCTTGAAGACCCGCTGGAAATGATACTCGCTCAAACCGACGGCCCGGGCAACCTCGCCCAGATCCGGCTGCCGCCGAAAGTTCTCCACCAGATACAAGATCGCCCGCTCCACCCGCCGGTAGTCCTCAGACCAGCTATGACGTACCCCGTCTTTGGCCCACATGCCCGCTCACCTCCTTACGCCAGAGAAAGATATACGCCAGCCCCCGCCTCCACCACCCGATTCTTGCCATCCCCCCTTGCAGCCCCCCTTACTCCCTCATATCATGTTGTCTATACCATTTATGCGGGGTTCTCTGCTGCGCCGGTTCGTGAGGGGGATGGCGGGGTGCTCCGATCGGGCAATCTGGAGGTAGTGGAGTGAACGGGGGTGGGTTGTGAGCAAGATGCTCCGGGAGATACACGAGCAGCCTGAGGTGCTCGGGCGCGTAATCGAGGAGGGGTGGGGAGCGGTACATGCGGCGGCGCGGGCGCTGCGCACCCGGGGGTTTCGCTCGGTCATGATCGCGGCCCGGGGCACTTCGGACAACGCCGCTCTGTATGCCAAGTATCTCTTCGAGGTCAATCTGGGCACTCCGACGGCCCTCGCTTCGCCTTCGGCCTTCACCATCTACGAGAGCGAGATGAATCTCGGCGGGGTTCTGGCCGTGGGCATCAGTCAGTCCGGGGAGAGCAGGGACGTACTGGAGACGGTACGCCGGGCGGGTGATCTTGGGGCTGCGACCCTCTCCCTCACCAACGACGAGGGCTCCGCGCTCGCGCAGGCCGCGGAGTTCCACCTCCCTCTGCGGGCGGGGAAGGAGGAGAGCGTTGCGGCGACCAAGACCTACACCGCGGAGCTGCTGACGCTCTACCTGTTCGTGGAGGCGCTCAACGGGCGGGCGACCCCGGGTGGGGCGGTCCGCGAGCTGCCGGAGCAGGTTCGGGCGGGGTTGAAGCGCGGGTGGGAGGGAACGGCCCGCTACCGCTACGCTGACTATCTGGTGGTCACCTCGCGCGGCTACAATCTGGCAACGGCTCAGGAGGCGGCCCTCAAGCTCATGGAGACCTCATACGTGGTAGCGCAGGCGTTCTCCGCTGCCGACCTCCGGCACGGCCCGATAGCCATGATCGGTCGGGACTTCCCTGTGATCGCGATCATCCCCCCCGGCCGGACGCGTCCGGGGATGGTCTCCCTCGTCCGGAGCCTCAGGCAGCGGGGGGCCGACGTTGCGGTGGTCTGTGATGAGGAGGGCCCGGTGCGGGAGGCTCCCTGCGGTTTCCTTCTGCCCGGCCCGTGTCCCGAGGAGCTCTCGCCCGTGCTGTACGCCGTGCCGCTACAGGTGCTCGCCCACGATCTGGCACGCCTCAAGCGCCTCGACCCGGACGCGCCCCGGGGGCTCAGCAAGGTCACCGAGACCTGGTAGTCGGGTGGCGAACGCGCGCATCCTTGCCGCCGCTGCGCGCCTGGCGTATCCTCAACCTGCATGAGCGAGAGAGCGTGGCAGAGGCTGGAGGAGTGGAGCCGGGATCTGCCGTCCGTCGGCGTCTTCACCGACATAGACGGTACGCTGGCCCCCATAGTTCCCACCCCGGACATGTCCGAAGTTCCGGAGAAGCTGCGGAGCACCCTCTCCATACTCGCCGACCGGTGCGCAATCGTGGCCGGCGTCAGCGGCCGGACGGCCCGCGACGCCTACGACCTCCTCCGGCTGGACGGCATGGTCTACTTCGGCAACCACGGCTTCGAGCTGCTGCGCGACGGCGCGATCTGGGTGATACCTGAGGCCCGGCCCTACCGGGAGACCGTCGAACATCTGGAGCGCCGCTGCCGGGAGGAGCTGGGACCGCTGGGAGCGTTCGTGGAGAGCAAGGGGATCACAGCCTCCATCCACTACCGCAACGTACCGCCCGAGGTCGGCGAGCGGTGCCGGGAGTTCGTCACCCGGGAAGGGGAGCGGCTGGGGCTCAGGATCACGGTCGGCCGCGGCGTCGTGGAGGCGCGGCCTCCGGTGAGCGCGGACAAGGGCACGGCCGTCCGCAGGCTGGTGGAGGAATACCGGCCGAAGCGGGCACTCTTCGCCGGCGACGACACGACCGATCTGGACGCCTTCCGGGAGCTGCGCCGCCTGCGCGACACCGGCGCGTTGAAGGAGGCCCTGATCGTCGGGGTCGAGAGCGAGGAGGGACCGCCGGAGATAGTGCGGGAGGCGGATCTCGTCGTGGACGGCGTAGAGGGCGTGGGGAGCGTGCTGAGGCTGCTGGCCCGCGGGGCGGCCTCCTGAGCCGCTACTCCCTCACCGGATGCCGCCGCATGTACCGCCGGATGTCCTCGAACTGCGCCTCGACCCAGTCCTCGATGGTATTGGAGAGGACGGTCTCCTTGAGAGCTGCGGCACGCCTCTTTCGTTCTTCCTCGGACATGTTAAGCGCCCGGTAGATGGCCTCGGCCTGCTCGTCTATGTCGAACGGGTTGACCGTCAGAGCGTGCTCGCCGAGCTCCTCGTGTGCTCCGGCGTTCTCCGAGAGGATGAGGACGCCGTTTTTGCGGTTGACCACCGCCGACTCCTTGGCGACGAGGTTCATCCCGTCGAAGACCGGGTTCACGAGGATGGCGTCGTAGTTGCGGTAGGCGGCCACGGCCCGGGGGAAGTTGTCCTCCATCGAGAGCTCGATGGGCTTCCAGCCGCCGGTTCCGTGCGCGGCGTTCACCCCGGCTATCACGTCCTGGATCGTCTCAGCGTATTCGGCGTACTCCCGGATGTCGCCGCGCGAGGGCTGCAGCTGAGCCAGGAAGGTCACCTCTCCCCTCATCTCCGGGTGCCGCTCCAGCATCCTGCCGTACGCCTGAAAGCCGCGCACGATGTTCTTGGAGAGGTCCATCCGGTCCACCCGGACCAAGAGCCTCCCCGGCAGCTTCGAGACGTACTCCCGCTCCTCTCTGAGCACCTCATCCCGCTCCGAGATCTCCTCGAACTCCCCGGCGTCTATGGAGATGGGGTACGCCCGCACCCAGACCTCGCGTCCCCCGTAGCGCACGGCACCCCTCCCGAAATCTACCTCGGCCCCTAGCAGCTGCGAGACGGTATCCAGGAAGCTGCGCGCGTAGCGCCGGGTGTGAAAGGCGAGCACGTCCGCCTGCAGGAGGCTGTGCAGCAGAGCCTCCCGGATGTCGCGGGGCAGGATGCGCCAGTAGTCCGGCTGCGGCCACGGTATGTGCACGAAGAGCGAGAGGAAGGCCGCCCGCCGCAGCCGCTCCCGCACCATCAGCGGCGTCATGTAGAGATGGTAGTCGTGCAGCAGCACTATCGGGAAGCGGTCGTCCTCCCCGATGACCTGCGCCACGGCCGCGGCGAAGTTGCGGTTGACCGGGAGATACCCCTCCTCCCAGGCGCGCCGGGTGCTCTCCCCCAGCTCGGGCTGATAGGGCATGTTGTAGAGGTAGTGCTGAACGAACCAGAGGAGCGGATTCGCCATGTGGTTGTACATGAGGTTGTAGGCCTCCGGGCCATGCTCTACCAGCCTGACGCGCAGATCCTCGACCTCCACGGCGCTCTCCGACTCGCGCGCCACCGCCACGTCCTCGTCGGTCATCGCCGAGGCGATCCATACGGTATCCCGGCGGCGGGAGACGGCGGTCAGCGCCGTGACGAGCCCCCCTGCCCCGCGGGAGTAGGCGCGCTCCTCAGACTCTCCGTCCCGCTCGAAAGCGACCGGCCCCCGGTTGGAGACGATTACCAGCCGGCTCTCCTCACTGACCCCCACGGACTCACGCTCCTTCCAAACCCCGCGTCCGACAGGCTACCATCCTAGACCCCCAGCAGCTCGGCGAAGAGCCTCAACTCGTCGCGCAGCAGGCGCGGGGTGAGGAAGTGCCGGCGCACGTACTCCTTGCCCCGGCGGCCCATCTCGCGCGCCATCTCCGGGTCGTTCAGGAGCTTTACGCAGGCCGAAGCGGCCTCGGGTATGGAATCTACCAGCAGACCGGCGCCGGGCGGGACCTGCATCGGGATGCCACCCACGCGGCTGGCCACCACCGGACGCCCCTTCCAGAGCGCCTCGGTGACCACCAGCCCAAACCCCTCCCGGATGGACTTCTGGATCACGACGTCTGCCCGGCTCTGGAAGGCGTTGACCTCGATGGAGCCGACGTTGGTGAGGTTCGAGAACAAGAAGATGTCCTCGTCGCCGGCGGCGTGCTCGACCGTCCTGTTCCAGTAGTCCCAGCCCTCGGGGTCGTCGTGCGCCATCGACCCCACCAGGACGAGCTGGATCTCCGGGACCTCCTCCTTCACCATCCGGTAGACGTCTATGACCCCCATCGGGTCCTTCCAGGGATCGAAGCGGGAGACCTGCAGCAGGATGGGTCTGCTCGCATCGACCCCGAACTGATCCACGATGTAGTGGGCATCCTCCGCGGGAAGGGCCATGTTCTTCGGCGAGAGCGGATCTATGGCCGGGGGTATGAAGACGGGCTTCTTGAAGTCGACGCCCGGCGGGGCATAGCTCTCCATGGTGAAGACCTGGGCATCGTAGTCGAGGAGATACGGCAGCAGGTATTCCATCACCTGCCCGTTCGGGGTCGAGGTGTCTATGTGACACCTCCAGATCCACTTCCTCTCTTCGGAGATGTGCTCCGCGAAGTGCCTGAGAAGCGCGGGCTGAGGGTCGTGTATGAAGAAGATGTCGTACTCGTCCTCCAGCGCCGCCGCCGACTGCCGGTTGTACTCCTCGTAGATGGCCCGGTCCTCGATGGTCAGCTCGAAGGCGGATCCCTGCAGCGCGTTGTGGAAGCCCTTGGTGACGTTGAAGAACGCCTCGGCTCCGAACATGACCTCCCACTCGCACCCGAGCCCCACGTCCCGCATCAGGGGCACGAGCGTGTAGAGTATCTCCGCCACCCCGCCGCCGAAGGCCGTGGCGTTGACGTGCAGCACGCGGGCACCCTCCAACCGTCCCGCCAGCTCGGCAACCTCCTCGTAGAGCTCACGGGGTATGATGCTCCTGTAGTCCGCGAAGGACTTGTGACCCGGATTAACCCGCTGCAGCAAGCCGTCTCCCGCCGTGTCGAATCAGCAACGCCAGGCAGATCATTTTATGCCGGCCCCTCCGGGCGGTAAAGGACACCACCGCTAGATGTCACCGCCCGCCGAGGATGTACGCTCCTCGGCGGCCCGCCGGAGCATTCTGAGCCGGGTCCCAGTGCCGGAAGAGTTCAGGCTCAGCTCGTCCACCAGGCTCCGGATCACGGCCAACCCGAACCCGCCGGAGGTGCCGGCGCCGCGCTCGAAGCTCTCCACGTCGAAGCCTCCGCCCGCATCCGTGACGGAGACCTCCACCGCGCCCTGCATGAGGTGGTACTCGATCTCGAAGGACTCGACGTTCGCGTGCCGGATCACGTTCGTGACGGCCTCCGTCACTGCGAGCTTGAGGTCGTAGATGTCGTCGGCGTTCAGCCCGGCCGCCCGGCCGACCCCGGAGACGATAAGCCGCGCCAGCAGGATGTACTCCGGCCGACTGGGTATCTCCAGCTTCACCGGTTCTGATGCGCTGAAACCTATGGCCCTCTCTTCGTCCCTGGCAACCATCAGTTTCTAACTAGTACGGTCGTACGCAGTCCGGGGATCTCTCCCGGCCTACTTGTTACCCGGTATGCCGGACCGTTAATCAGCCGTAAAACCCGGAATATTTTATTGGTTTTTCGGGAAGATTACACGTCCTCCCGCTCGGCCTTGACCTCCCCCATGGTCTGCCTGTAGATCTCTCCGGCCTCCTTCTCCTCCTTGCGCCGGACCTCGGGAGATTTCCGGTCCGCCTCGTAGCCGTCCCGGTCCAGGAAGGGACGGAAGAGGTCCAGCGGTACCGGCAGGATGATGGTGGAGTTCTGCTGGTTGGCAATGTCGTTCATCGTCTGGAACATCCTGAGCATGAGCGCCTGCGGGCTCTCCAGCCGGTCGGCGGCCTGCCGCAGCCGCTGCGAGGCCTGATACTCGCCCTCAGCGGTGATGATCCTGGCCCGCCGGTCGCGCTCGCTCTCGGCCTGGCGCGCCATGGCCCGCTGCATCTGCTGCGGGATCTCCACGTCCTTGACCTCCACCACGCTGACCTTGACGCCCCACGGATCGGTCTGCTCATCGATTATGGCCTGCAGCTCCTCGTTGATGGCCTCGCGGTTGGTGAGCAGGTCGTCGAGATCCTTCTTGCCGAGCACGCTCCGGAGCGTGGTCTGCGAGATCTGGCTGGTGGCCAGCACGTAGTTCTCGACCTCGATGACGCTGCGGTTGGGGTCCAGCACCCGGAAGTAGACGACCGCGTTGACGCGCACGGGCACGTTATCCCGCGTGATGACATCCTGCGGCGGCACGTCCATGGTGACGGTCCTGAGGTCCACCTTGACCATCCGGTCTATGATCGGGATCAGGAAGAAGAGCCCCGGCCCCTTGGCCCGGCCCTGAACCCTACCCAGCCGGAAGATGACGCCCCGCTCGTACTCGTTGACGATCCTTATGGCGCTCGCGAGGATGAACATCCCGAAGAGCACCGCCGCCAGAAGTATTACCAGCGCTCCGAAACCAGCCTCTTGCAATAGACCCAGTGTCATAGAGAAGACTCCTCCTTCTCGCCTAGCTAGCTCGCCCGGGCCCTCCCTCCGGCCCGGCGGGACGCACTATCACCGCGTTCCCTCGAAAACCGACGATCTCTACTCTATCACCTGACCCGATCACGTGCGGCGCATCCCGGGCGGCCACGGCCCGCCACCGCTCCCCGCGCACGAAGACCCAGCCGGAAAATTTCTTTCCTACCGGCTCGCGCACCACGCCGACCTCCCCGATCATGGCCTCGAATCCGGTCGCCGGAGGCTCCCCGCGCGCCTCGAGCAACCTGCCGAACATCCCGGCAAAGAGCACCCCCAGCACGGCTAAAAGCCCCAGCAACACCCAGAGCGAGACCCTGAGGTAACCGTCCCACCCACCGAACGCAACGGCCCCGGCGGGCAGAAGCCCGCACAAGCCCCCGGAACCCGAAGCGGCACACCGCTCTGGTCCCCCTGCAGCCACCGGGCACGGTGAAAGATGGAGAAAAGACCGGAACATCTCTCACCGATTCTACCACGGGGTCCGCAACCCAAAGAGAGAGGCCGGATAGGGCTCCGGCCTCCCCTAGAGAAGCGTCCCGCGCTCCTGTGTCCGGCCCTAGAGCAGCCGCTTGGCGCCCACGTAGCCGTTCTGCCAGATGGCCTCCTCGCGAACCACGGTCCCCGGGTACGGCGCGTGGATCACGGTCCCGTTACCAGTGGCGATGCCCACGTGGGTTATGCCACCCCCGCCCATGGCCCAGAAGACCAGATCGCCGGGACCGCCGTTGGACGGGCTCCCGTAACCGTACTGCCCAGCAGCCGAATGCGGCAGGGAGATGCCGAAGGCCCGGTAGACCATCATCGTCAGCCCCGAACAATCCACACCGGCCCGCGAAGCCCCGCCCCACTGATACGGGACACCCAGCCACGTCCGGGCCTCGGCAACCACCGCAGAACCCGAACCCCCGCCAGAGGAGGTCGCCGGCTGCTGCGCGGGCTGCTGCTGCGCAGGCTGCGACTGCTGCGGCTGCTGCTGCGCGGGCTGCTGCTGCGCGGGCTGTGCCTGCACCGGCTGCTGCTGCGCGGGCTGCTGCTGCGCAGGCTGCGACTGCTGCTGCGCGGTCCCGCCGTCACTCTCCACGGCGCCCTGCGCCCCGGAAGGCTGCTGCGCGGCCTCGGCCTGCTGCTGAGCCTCAAGCTCCCGCTGGCGCTCTTGCTCGGCCTGCTGACGCTCCAGCTCGGCAGCGGCCTGCGCCTCGGCCTGCAGCCGGGCCTGCTCTTCGGCCTCGGCCCGGAGGCGAGCCTCCTCCTCGGCGGCGGCCTCAGCCTGCGCCCGGAGACGCTCCTGCTCCTCGGCCTCCCTCGCCGCCTCAGCCTGCGCCCGGAGGCGAGCCTCCTCCTCGGCGGCGGCCCGGGCCTCGGCCTGCCGGCGCTCCAACTCGGCAGCGGCACGCTCCGCAGCGGCCTGGAGCTCCTCCAGCCGCTCTCCCTCGACGGCCTGCTGCTGCAGCGCGACCGGCTGCGAGGTGGGAACGGCCTCAGCCTGCGCCTGGGCCGCAGCCTCGGCGGCGAGCCGCGCCTGCCGCTCCTCTTCAGCCCGGATAATCTGCCGCAGCTCGCCGTTGAGGGAGGCCAGATAAGACTCGGCCTCGGCCTGCAGCTGCGCAGCCCGCGTCCGCTGCTCAGCTGCCTCCTGGACGGCGGCGGCCCGCTGCGCGCGCTGCGCCTGCAGATCGGCCCTCAGCGACCGCAGCTCCTCGACGGCAACCTGCACCCGGGCCACCCGCTGGCGCTCTTCCTCGAAGATCCTGAGCATCAGGTTGATGCGGGCCGCGAAGTCCCGGAAGTCCTGAACCCCCACCAGCACGTCGATGAACGCCAGGCTCCCGCTCTGGTAGACCTGGCTGGCCCGCTGCCCGAGAGCCGCCCGGGCCTCTTGCAGCTCCGCCTCGGCAGCCTCCAGCTCGGCGTTGATCTCCTGAATCCTGGCATCCGTCTGCCCAAGCTGGAAGACCGCGTTGTTGTACGACTCGTAGGACGCGGCCGCCTGCATCCGGATGCCGTTCAGCTCCTCCTGCGCAGCGGCGATCTCATCCTGCTTGCTCTCCACCTCACTCTGCGGACTCGCCCCGGCAGTCAGGGAGAACGAGAGCGATAGAACGGCTATCAGCCCGAATAGCACAAGAGACTTTACCCTTTGAGGCATAAAGCTCCGGTCTCCTTCCGGTCTCTATTGGTCTCAAAAGGGGATCTCTAGAAGGAATCCCCCCTCCTCTGCATCTGCCGGCACTCTAGCCGTTACCGAAATGTAACGCAATCCCCCCAGACCAGACTCTACCGCCCAGCCTGCGTGAAAACGGCTTAAATAAAGGGATTTCTCCGTTCCCGCCGCAACATGAAAATTTAATATTTTTTAACATTTGGAGTATTTACTTAATCAGTGGGCGAGGGGGCGGAGGCGGAGGAATGCCTGCCAGAAGCGGCGTTTGGCGCTCCGGTCTTCGAGGGCCGGGGCGAGGGGCGGCAAGCGCAGGGCGGCCGTGCCGTGCCGCCAGTCGATCCAGACTCCCTCTGAGGCTTCGAGGAGGCTGGTACGGGCGAGGGGGTATCCGGCCTCGTCCACCCGGCGGGCGGACTGAGGGCCGACGACGACGAGGGCGCGGGGTTCGGTGCACAAGATCTCCTGACGCAGGAGCCCTCCGGAGGACCATGTGAGGTACGCTCCGGCGAGGCGGATGGCGTCGAGGCTCTTTAGGATCGCCTCCGTCTCCGGGGGGGTTTCGGGGACGGGCATCACGAGCAGGACGCCGGAGGAGGCGTCACCGGCGGGGGCCGGCAGCCCTTCGGCGGCGGCCCTTCCGGCCAGGGCGTCCGCCTCGCGGCGGAGCTTAGCCAGGTACTCCCGGGGGCGTCCGGCGGCTACGACCCGAGCCTCCTGACGTGCAGGATGCGCTGCACGGTGGTCACGGCCGCGCCCGCGGCGACTGCGGCGACGCCGACGGTCATCAGGCCGAAGATGGAGAAGACGGAGAGCAGCAGCACCCGGCCCGGCCGTTCCAGGAGCCCGACCTGGCATTTGTAGCCCAGGCCTTCGGCGCGGGCGCGAGCGTAGGAGGTCATGAGGGAGAAGGTCATAGCAGCGGCGGCCAGCAGCGCGCCGGAGGGGTTGGCGGTAATGGCGTAGTAGTAGATTATCCCCATGAAGATGGCGGACTCCGAGAGCCGGTCCAGCGTGGAGTCGAAGAAGGCCCCGAAGACGGTCATCTGATTGGAGTGCCGGGCCACGGCTCCGTCCAGGGTGTCGAAGAGGCCGGCGAAGAGCATCAGGGCTCCGGCGCTCTTGATGTAGCCCAGCCCGAAGAGGACGCCGGCCATCACGGAGAGTGCCCAGCCGGTGGCGGTCAGGGTGTTGGGCCGAACTCTCATGCCCGAGAGAAACCGGACGAAGGGCTGTATCAGATGCAGAAAGCGCTCTTTGTAGGAGATGCGCCGCCGTTCGCCTTGAGGCAGACTCAACTGACCGCTCCTTCTCCTCGAGGGACCTCGCCGTTGATTCTAACCGATTGTACTCGGAAAACGACCCTTTCATCCCGCGCAGACAACGGGCTCCCCGACCTTGTATAATCCGGAGCTGTTATGAGAGGGGGCAACACCCGTCGCAAGGGCGTGAGGCCCGGGCGTCCCGCCCGGCTGGACATCCGCCCCGACGTCGGAAAGATCGCCATCAGAGAGCAACGACTCCGCAACCGGCAGGCGAAGCGCCAGGCGGAGAGGAACCGCCTCTACCGCCGCCGCCGGTCGGCCGCGCTGGGGCTGGTACTGGCGGTCACTCTGGTCTTGCTCGCGGCGGCCTTCGCGCAGAACTCCGGCTCGCCGGAGAACTATCTGCCGATAGATCCCAACGCGGCGGGGCCGGACACCGTCATCGCCGGCGTGGACGGAGTAGAGATCTCGATACCCGTCCGACCGGCCAACCTGACAGGGCTGGGCTATCATCCGGACGGCGAGCATCTGCTGGAGCTGGAGCCCCGCGGGAAGGATCTCTCCGCCAGCCCGCTGGCCCGCATCTTCTTCGGCGGCTCGACCCCGGAGGGGATCGGGTACTACATAATGGAAGCCGCAGGCCGGCCCGGTCCCGCAACCGGGGCGCTGGACGTGGGCGCAGAGGCCGGAACCCCGGTCTACTCGCCGGTGACGGGTACGGTCACCGCCATCCGGCCGGACCCGGTGATCCCGGAGGCGTTCGTCATCGAGATAAAGCCCGCCGACCGTCCGGATCTGCGGGTGATGATCTCCGGCGTGCGGGAGCTGAACAGCCCGGAAGGCGGGGTCGATGCCCCCGTGACGGCCGGGATGACCGAGCTGGGGGCCGTGGCCGATTCCACGGAGGTTCTGAAGCCGCAGCTCGCTTCCTACGTCTCCTCCGGTTCGGGCAACCACGTCACCATCACGGCCGTGAGGGTCGGCTAGCGCCGGCATGATCCTCTCCCTGTTCGAAGCCAATCCCGCGCTCGCGGTCGCCATAGTTCTGGGCTTCGTCGTGGGGATCACCATCCACGAGGCGGCGCACGCCTATTCGGCGCTCCGGCTCGGAGACGACACGGCCTACCGGCAGGGCCGGGTCACGCTCAACCCGGCGGCGCACCTGGACGTGCTGGGCAGTCTCGTGCTCCTCATGGTGGGCTTCGGCTGGGGCCGCCCGACCCCGGTGGACCTGAGGAAGCTGCGGGGCGGCATGTGGGGCCCCGTGGCGGTGGCGTTCGCCGGCCCCCTCTCGAATCTGATCCTCGTTGCGGTCTGCGCCGTCATCTACCGCCTGCCCGGCGTGCAGGGCGAGTACCTGGTGGGGATCGTCGCGGGCGTGGCGTTCGTCAATGCGCTGCTCTTCGTCTTCAATCTCATCCCCATCCCGCCGCTGGACGGGGCGAAAGTGCTCTTCCCGTTCCTCCCCCGCTCGATGGACGGGCTCGTAGGCTTCATGAACCAGTACGGCCCGCTGATACTGCTGGGCCTGATCCTCATCACCATCTTCGTGCCGGGCGTCTCGGCCTTCGGCTTCATACTCTCCGTGGTCCGGCCCATACTGGCCCTCTTCGGACTGCCCTCCCTCTGAAAGAGAGGTACGCCTGGTTCGCAGGGAGGGGGGAGAATTTCAGACGAACCAGGCGCTACCTCGTGCCCCAATTGTTGCACAGATCTGTTTCCCAGCGGCTAAGGAGAGGTTATTTAACTTGTAGTTGAGGTTAAGTTTTGTTCAGCGGGAGCGCGAGGGTGAAGGTGCTGCCCGCATCGGGCTCGCTCTGCACCCGGATCTCCGCCCCGAGGTGGGTGGAGATCTCGTGCGCCAGGGCCAGTCCCAGCCCGGTCCCGTCCGCCCGGGAGGAGCCGTGCGCCCGGTAGAAGCGCTCGAAGATGTGCGGCACGTCCTGCTCCGGGATGCCGCAGCCGTGGTCTATGACCCGGATCTCGGCCTTCTCGCCGTTGCGGGAGAGCTCCAGCTCGACCGGCTCGTCCTCGGGTGAGTACTTGATCGCGTTATCCAGCAGGATGGAGATCACGCGCTGGAGCTGGATAGGGTCCGTTCTCACCTGGGGCACGCCTTCTTCGGCTCGGACGCGGATCTCCCGCTCGGCGTAGCGGAACGCCGAGCGTGCCTCGTAGAGCAGTTCCTCCAGATCCACGTCCTCCAGCCGGAAGGTTACCGCGCCCGAGTCCAGGCGCGAGAGATCCAGCAGCGTGCGGGCCAGATTCTGCAGCCGTTCGGTCTGGAGCTTCATGTCCTGCAGAAAGGATTTGCGCACCTCCTCATCCTCCTCGTCCTCCAGCATCTCCAGATAGCCGGAGAGCGCGAAGAGCGGGGTCTTCAGCTCGTGCGAGGCATTGGCGATGAACTCCGCCTTGGCCTTCTCAATCCGGCGCTCCTCGGTCACGTCCCGCAGAATGGCCAGCGCGCCGTCCTCCAGCGGCGCGGCCCGCACCTCGATTATCTTCTCCGCCGAGTGCACCTCCGGCTCGGTCACCGGTTCGCCGGCGAACCGCGCCTTGGCCAGAATCTCATACAGCCGGCGCTGGAAGTCCTGGTCAGAGGCCGCCAGCAGCTCCCGCGCCCGCTGGTTCAGGAAGGTGGTGTTCAGGTCGCGGTCCACGCCCACGACGGCGTCGGTCATGCCGTTGAGGATGGTCTGGCCGCGCTCCTTCTCGACCTGTATCTGGCGGAAGGCCGCCTGCAGCGAGGCGGCCATCGAGTTGAAGGTCTCCCCCAGGGAGCCCACCTCGTCCCGGAGCCGGGTCTTGATGCGCTCGTCGAAGTTCCCGCGCGCCAGCCGCTGGGCCGCCAGCCCCAGCCGGCTGATGCGGCGCGAGATCTGGTCCGCCACCAGATACCCCGCGACCCCGGCGATGAGCAGCGCCAGAGCCCCGGCCAGCAGCGCGATCCGCTCGATGCTCCGGATGGCGGCCGTGACGTTGTCCGAGTCGCTCTGCGTGATGTACCGGACGAAGACCACGGCCGCCCCGGCGTCGCGCTGGCCCTGCAGGTTCACCGGCGCGGCGTAGGTGGCCAGCTCCTGCCCCTCGCGCTCCCCGGTCTCGATGGGCTCTATGCTCTGCTGCGGCCGCCCGCTCGCGACGGCCCGCTCTACCACGTTCTGGTCCCAGTTGTCCAGAGTACCGTTGACTATCTGCCCCCCGTCCCCCAGAACCACGCCCCACTGCACCCCGCGGCTGGTGGCGTAGGACTCTATGACCTCCGGCGTCAGCGTCCGGTTCTCCTCCCGCAGCTCCTCCACCAGAGCCACAAATCCCTCGCCTACCTGCGAGAAGTTGGCCTCGCTCGTCTGCCTCAAGGTGTCCTCAATGCGGGGACTCACAAAAGCGTAGGCCGTGAAGACGGCCAGAGCCGTGATCAGGACGAACAGCGCCGTCAACCAGAGACGGATTCCGGCCCGGGGCCTGAACCGGGACCATCCGCGCCGCTTTTTCGGAACCTTACCGAATCCCTTCCTAGCGGAAAACATACCCCACACCCCGCGCGGTGTGGATAAACTCGGGGTTACGGGGGTCGCGCTCGATCTTCTCCCGCAGATGCCGGATGTGCACGTCTACGGTGCGCTCGTCACGGAACTCATCCCCCCACACGCGGGTCAGCAGAGCGCTGCGCGAGAAGACCCGCCCGGGGCTGGACGCCAGCGTTATCAACAGCTCGAACTCCGTGTAGGTGAGATCCACCTCCCGCCCGTCGACCGTGACCCGCCGGCTGGGGATGTGGATCCTGAGCCCGTCGTAGTTGAGCTCCTCGGTCTTCTGGCCCGCCTGAGCGGCGACCCGCCGCATTATCGCCCGGACACGCGCCACCAGCTCCCGCACGGCGAACGGTTTGGTCACGTAGTCGTCCGCACCCAGCTCCAGCCCCACCACCCGGTCGATCTCGTCGTCGCGGGCGGTGAGCATAATGATCGGAACGTCGCTCTGGGCCCGGATCCGGCGGCAGACCTCCATGCCGTCCAGCTTGGGCAGCATGATGTCCAGGATGACGAGGTGCGGCTCGAAGGCAGCGACCTCCTCCAGCGCAGCCTCGCCGTCGCCCGCCACCCTGACCTGAAACCCCTCCCGCTCGAGAGCGTGGGTCAGAAGCTTCTGGAGCGAAGGCTCGTCGTCGACCAGAAGTATTCTGTGTGCCCTCTGAGAGACGTCCTGCTCCGTAACCTTACAATCCTCCTACAACTCTTTTTGTTAATCAAAATTCTACCACGTTAACGCCGCCGGACTACCGGCCGAGGATCTGCCGCGCGGCCGCCGGAAGATCCCCCGGCTCCAGCAGCGGGATCACCTCCACGGCCGGGTAATGCCGGCGCAGGTAGGCCGCCACGATGCGTGCCTCGTCCGCGGGAGAGCCTTTCTCTCCCGCCGGCGCCTTCAGTGCCCGGCCGGCGAGACGCCGCATCTCTTCCTCCTCCCCGGCTCCGAAGCTGCGGTGGGCGATTAGCCTCCCCCGGTTCAGGACGAAGACCTCCACCCTCTCCGGCTCCGGGGACGGGCACACAGCCGCCCGGACACACCCGCCGTCCAGCACCGAGCGCGCCAGCCGGATCCTTTCTATCCCGGAGATGATGTCCCGCAGCCGGGAGGCCGCCTCGAAGCGCAGCTCGCTCGCCAGCCGGTCCCGCTCGGCCGCAAGCGCTCTCAGGTGCCGCTCACCGCCCTCGCCCCGGAGCAACTCCACCACCTCCCGGACGACGGCGCTCCGGTAGGTCTCCGGGTCCATGCCCGTACACGGAGCACAGCGCCCCATCTGGCCGTAGATGCAGGGACCGTCCCCCGGTGCACATCGCCGCAGCGGGAAGACCCTGCCCAGAGCCTCGATGCAGACGTCCACCGCCCCCGCGCTCCGGTAGGGACCGAGCAGAACCGCTCCCTCGCTCTCCTCCCCGGCGGGCACTCGCTCGGGCACCGGATACTCCTCCCGCAGGTCGAAGCGGAGATACCACCGCGCCTCCGGCTCCCGCCCGGCGGTGTTGTACGGCGGCCGGAGCCGCCTTATCTCCCTCGCCTCCAGCACGAGCGCCTGCAGCTCGGTCTCCGTCTGCCGGAATCTGACCTCCGCCACCTCCCGCACGAGACGTCCGATCTTGCGCCGCCCGTCCCCCCCGGAGAAGTAGGTGCGGACCCGTCTTCTGAGATCCCTGGCCTTCCCCACGTACAGAACCCGGCCGGCCCCGTCCAGGAAGTAGTAGACGCCGGGCGCGGAGGGCAGCCCTTCGGCTAGGTGCCGCTTCCGGGGCGGGAGGCGGCTCCCGCGCCCCCGGACCTCCAGCGCCTCCCCGACCGTGCGGACGCCCGCCTCCCGCAGCATCTGCAGGAGCTTGAGGAAGATCTCGGCGGTGGCCGCTGCGTCGGAGAGGGCGCGGTGGTTCGGGCTCTCCCGCACGCGCAGGTGCCGGGCCAGCGCCGCGAGCCGGTAGCGCCGGAGCCCCGGCACGAGCGCCCGCGCGAGCCTCAGGGTGTCCAGGACGGGGTTGGGGAGGGGCTCGCCGCCGCGCGCCGCCGCAACGAACGCGCAATCGAAGGCCGCGTTGTGACCCACGAGCACCGTCCCCTCCGTGAACCGCTCGAAGCGGGGTATCACCTCGGCGGTCTTCGGAGCGCCGGCGACCATCGCGTCCGTGATGCCGGTGAGGCGGGCCACGAACGGCTCTATGGGCCGCTCCGGGTTCACCAGGGTGGAGAACCGGTCCACCACCCGACCGTCCTCTATCCTGACGGCCCCGATCTCGGTTATGCCGCCCCCGTCGGCCGAGGATCCGGTAGTCTCAACGTCGAAGACCACGTAGGGAGCCTCCCGGAGGGCGGCGGAGCGCAGGTCCAGCGTCAGCAGCCTCCCCTGTGCGTCCCGGCGGAATCTGGGATCGCCCGCTACCAGCCGTTCCACGTGCGAGCGGGCCTCGCCGTCCCCGCCCCGGAGCTTCAGGAATTCGGCGGCGATCTCCTCCGGGCTCACGGGGCCCCGGGCGGCCACGAACCCGTACAGGCTACCGGACACCGGCCTCCACGCCGGCGGCCTCGGCGATGACCTTCGCCTGCGCCGCCGTCACGCCGGGTATCCGGACGAGGTTCTCGAAGGTGTATTCGTGGTCCAGGAGCCCGCTGGCCAGTACGCGGTCGCGCGTCTTTGGGCCCACGCCGGGCAGCCTGTGCGTATGAAAGACGAGCCCGCGCTGGATGCGTAGCTCCCTCACCCCGGCCAGCCGCTCCCCCCCGAGGAATATCCGCTCCAGCACCTCCGCGAAGCGCTCTATCTGCTCCGGGTGGTACACGCCGCGGCCCATCAGAGCCGGGGTCATGGGCATCGGGTGCAGCAGATTAGCGTCGCGCACGGTGGTGTGCCCCGGGGGCTCGTTCCCGCTCAGGGGATCGGGGTCGCCGAGCCGCTGGGCCCGCGCCGCGTGATCGAAGACCTGCGCCGGGACGTCCCCGGAGAGGTCCAGCTCCGTGATCACGGGCTTCCCCCGGAAGCGGTCGTTGCGGTTGGCGGCGTAGAGGAAGATGCGCCCGCTGCGCTCGTTGCGGTAGAACTCCACCACGGCCCGCGCCCGGTCCTCCTTACCGATGCCCGGCACCCGCGCCAGCGCCTTGACGTCCTCCGAGAGGATCATGCCCTCCAGCTCGTCCGGGTCCACCGCCTCGGCGGCCTTGGCCGCCGCCCGCCGGTCCACACCGCGCACCGGCTCCAGCATGCCCGGTACGCTCCCGGGATCCACGCCCCTCCTCAGGTGGTTGATCTTGCGCACCGCCGTCCAGACACTGTGTCGCTCCCAGCGCCAGACGTACTCGCGCACCCGCTCGACCGCCGCCGCATCCTCCGGGACGAACTCGATGGTGACGGCATCACCGACGTACCGGCCGTTGGCGCCGGGGATGCTCTCCGCGGACTCCATCACCTGGACCTTGACCGAGGGCGAGTAGAAGGAGAAGTGAACGGGTATGCCGGGCGCGACCTCCTTCATGAGGCGTCTGCGGAACACGGCTTCCTCGGGCTCGAACATGCGGGAGGATTCTAGCATCTCTCCGCCCCGCTCCGGCGCAGCAGCACGTCCTCGCGCAGCACCACGGCCTCGACCTCCTCACCGGCGGGGACACCACCGGTCTCGGGTCCGATCATGGCCAGAGCATCCGCCTTCGTGAGCGAGGAGATCAGGCCGGAACCCTGCGCGCCGACGGACGTAGCGCGCCAGCCGCGCCGCGTGCGCTCCAGCCGCACCCGCATGGCGTGCAGCCGCCCGTAGGCGTTCTTCACCTCCTCGTCGAAGTACACCCGGATGCGCGGCCGCCTCCGGTCCTCGCGGCCGGCCATCTTCACCAGGGCCGGGCGCACGAAGAGCTCAAAGCAGACCATCGCCGAGACCGGGTTGCCGGGTATCCCGAAGACGCGCACGTCCTCGCGCGCCCCGAAGAGGATCGGCTTTCCGGGCTTGAGCTTCACACCCCAGAAGATGCGCTCAACCCCGAGCTCGTGCATCGCCTCCCGGACGAGATCCTTCTCGCCCATCGAGACCCCGCCGCTGGTGACGAGCACGTCCGCCTCCCCGAGCGCCTCCCGGATGGCGGTCCGCAGGGCGGCGGCATCGTCGGCCGCGGGTGAGACCTTGCGCGCCGCGGCCCCGGCCTCGCGCGCCTGCGCGACCATGGCGAAGGAGTTGGAGTCGTAGATCTCGCCCGGCGCGAGCTCCCGCTCCCCCGGCTGCACGAGCTCGCTGCCGGTCGAGAGCACGACCACCTTCGGCCGCCGGTAGACCGGCAGGCTCCCGTAGCCCTGACTGGCGGCCAGCGCAATCTCCGGCGGGCCGATCTCGGTGCCCGCGGGCAGGATGACGTCCCCCTCCCGCACGTCCTCTCCGGCCCGCCGGATGTTCGCCGCAGGGGCCACTTCCTTCCTGAGCTCGAAGCTCTCTCCCCAGCCCGAGGTACCCTCGACCGGCACGACGGCATCCGCCCCGGCCGGGATCACGCCACCGGTAAATATCTTTACGGCCTCTCCTTCCCCGACGTCCCGCTCCGCCGGACGCCCCGCCGGGGCCTCGTCCACTACGCGGAACTCCCGTCCGACCTCCGCGTCCGCGCTGCGGATCGCGTACCCGTCCATGGCGGAGTTGTCGAACGGCGGGGTGTCGAATTGCGCCCGCACGTCCTCAGCTACCGCGAGTCCCTGAGCCTCCTGCAGCGGGACCCGCTCGACCGGCAGCCTCCCGGTGTGCTCCAGCACCAGCCGGAGCGCCTCGTAGAAGTCCAGAAGTTTCTGTTGAGTCTGCATCTCTCGCCCTCTCCTCCGGACGGAGGAACACCCCCGTCCCTTGCGTGTATACCGGCCAGACCCGGATAAGATGATATACCACCGGAGAGCGCCCTCTTGTGCCCGCTACCCCCGCCGGCGCTCCCAGAGCTCCTCCCGGGCGCGCCAGAGCTCGGGGAAGAAGTCCGCGCGGCCGGTGGCCACGCGGTCTAGATAGCTTACGCCCGAGGTGTGCCCGGTCCCCTCCGTGTCCGGCCCGATCTCCCGCTGGGCGGTGCGGGCGTGGGCAAAGCGCCAGATGCGGAACTCCTCGTCGAAATCCAGCAGCGCCTCGGCCAGCAGCATCAGGTCGCCGTGAGGGTTCTTCTCCGGCGCAACCACGTAGATGTCCGCAGGCCCCACACCACGCCGCTCGAAAAGCCGCCGCAGCTCCGAGGCGACGGACGGCCGGTTCCACAGCTCCTCCAGCCGGTCCGTCCACAGCTTCGAGGGCACACCGCGCTCCGGGTCCCCCGAGGGTTCGGCCTCCAGGAAGCGCCGGAACCCCTCGTCCCGCAGCCCGGCCAGCAGCTCCACCTCGTGCCACTGCGAGCTCTCGGTGCCGCTGGCGGGCGCCAGATGCTCGCGGAAGGCGAAGAAGTCGCTCGGGGACATCGTCTCCAGCACCCGCATCATCGGGGAGAAGAGCTTGAGGATCGCGACGCATCGCCGGACGAGCCAGGTGGCGAGCGGCACGTCGTCGTCCCGCAGCGCCACGACGATCCGCTCCAGATCGAAGCGCAGCTGCGCAAACCATAGCTCGAACGCCTGGTGCGTGATGACGAACAGGTGCTCGTCCGGGTGGCGCAGCTCCTCCGGAGCGGGCTGGAGGCTTAGCATCTCCTGCAGACGCAGGTAGCTGCAGTAGTGCGTCTGGCCGGGCTCGCTCACCACGTGCCCGCAGGAAAGCCTGTGCATCCCTGGTGCTCCTTTCCCGATCCGCGCGGTCCGGACACCCCCGGCGCGCGGGCTTGCGCTCCGGAAGCATTCTACCCCGCTTCGGGCGAAGCAGAGCCCGCCGAAGCGGCGTATCATCCGCCCTGTGTACGTATTCTGCGCAGGGAGCGGCCAATGAGCAAACGTCTGGCGGTTTTCGACGTGGACGGCACCCTCTTCCGCAGGGGACTCGTACCGGCTCTGACGCGCAAGCTGGTGGACGAGGGCGTCTTCCCGGAACGGGTGCGCGGGGAGCTGAGCGAGGACTACTACGCCTGGGTCGAGCGCCGGGGATCTTACGAACGCTACGACCGGATGGTGGTGCGGCTGTTTCAGAGGGAGCTGAAGGGCATCACGCTGAAGGAGCTGCGCCGGTGCGCCCGGCTGGTGGTGGAGGAGCGGGGCCGGAGGCTGCACATCTACACCCGGGATCTGGCCCGGCGGCTGAAAGCGGCCGGGTACTTCCTGCTGGCCATCTCGGGCTCGCCGGAGGAGATCCTGAACACCTTCGTCAAGCCTCTGGGCTTCGACCGGGCCATCGGCACGCTGCTGGCCCGCGACGAGCGGGGCCGGTACACCGGGGAGGCGGTGCGCGATGCCTTCGCGAACAAGCGGCGGGTGCTGGAGGAGTTCCTGGCGGCGACGGATCTAGGCCTCGAAGCCTCCGTCGGGGTGGGCGACACCCTCTACGATGTGGGCTTTCTGGAGATGGTGAAGACCCCGATAGCCTTCAACCCCAACCGCAGCCTCTTCGAGGTCGCCCTGCGGCGGCGCTGGCCGATCGTGGTGGAGAGGAAGGACGTGACCTACAACCTCGCGGTTCCGCTGCGGGACCCCCTCCTGGCGGAGGGAACCCGGTGGGTGGGTTGACGAAAAGCCCTCAGGCCCGGCCGAGGGCGCGTACCGTGCCGGGCGGCTCCGCACCGGGCAAGACCGAGCGGGCCAGCGCCGGGATCAGGAGTCCGGGCCGCGCCAGCGCCGCCGGGGGTCTGAGGACGTTCTTGACCTCCAGCAGGGTGCGCGCCGCGGCGCGGTCCTCGGTGGCGAGCCGCAGGACCTCTCCGGAGATTCGGTCGAACAGCCGCCTCAGGGCCGTGGGCTCCCCCGCCCACTGCCGGTCGCTGGAGACGCTGGCGGTCCAGCAGGGAGCGACGGCCCGGACCTGCCGCCGGTGGAAGCGCCGGCCGAATCCCCTACCCCCCGGGCAATCCTCCAGCGCCGCAGCGCTCAGGGCCGCGGCGGTCATGCCCTGTCCGTAGGCCGGATTCATCACGGTAGCGGCGTCGGCGAAGACGAGCAGCCCTTCGGGCATGCGGCGGAGACGCTCGTAGTGGCGGCGGCGGTTGGCCGTGTTGCGGAAGCCGTAGACCGGAGAGACCGGCTCCAGGTTCCGGATCACCTCGTAGATAAGGGGGTCCGGCAGGCTGCGGGCGAACTTTAGAAATCCTTCCGCCTCGGAGGGTGGATAATCGCCGCCCATGCCGATCATGACCGCCGTAAAACGGTCCCCCTCGACCCGCCGGAGAACCCCGCCGCGCGGGTTCTCCGGCCAGCCCGGCAGCACCGCGAGGGCCTGCCAGTCTCCGTCGAAGTCCTCCGGCACCCGGTACCACCGGGTGGCGTAGCCGAGCCGGGCGTTCACGACGGTCTCCCGTGGCGGTTCGTAGCCGAGCTCCTCCAGCCACCGCGGAGCGCGGGAGTTCTGCCCGCTCGCATCCAGCACTACATCCGCCGGGAGGGTGAACTCCCCGCCCCCGCCGCGAACCCGCCCGCGCACACCGCAGACCCGATCTCCCTCGGTCATGAGGCCGGTGACCTCGCGGCGCTCCAGGAAACGGATGCGAAAGTTCGCGCGGAGCCGGAGCCGGATGTGGTGCTCCAGCAGGGCGCGGCTTGCGGAGCGCATCGTGATCCCGGACACGAAGCGCGGCAGCCGCCCGGCCGGAAGCGCCGTGACGACATCGGCGGTCTGGTCCATGAGCGGGGCGCCGGCCGCGGCCAGCTCGGCGTCCAGTCCGGGGAAGAAGCGCTCCAGAAGCTCGCTGCCTCTGGTGGTGAGGCTGTGCAGGTGCCGGTCCTGCGGCACGCCCGGACGCGGAGCGGGTGTCTCCGGCAATCCGTCGCGTTCGATCACCGTCACGCGCCCGGCGCGCTCCAGGAGCACCCGCGCGGCCAGCAGCCCCCCGACCCCGGCCCCGATCACCACGGCGTGATCCGCCATCTTCCGTACACGCTTCACCGGCAGCATCGCGACGGGGATTCTAGCCTCCCTCTTCGGCGCCTGCAGCGAATTTGCATACGCGAAGCGGCCTACAGCTTCCGGAGCCTGACGCGCCGGACCGAGTGATCGGCGGCCTTCTCCAGTATTAGGCGCGCCCGGGAGCGGGTCGGGAGGATGTTCCGGCGCAGGTTGAGGCCGTTGATCTCGTCCCAGATGCTGCCGGCCACCGCGCGTGCCTGGCGCTCCGGGAGATGCGCGTAGTGGCGGAAGTACGAAGCCGGGTTCTTAAAGGCCGTCTCGCGCAGGGTGAGGAAGCGCTCGATGTACCAGTTGCGGACGTCCCGCTCGTCGGCGTCCACGTAGATCGAGAAGTCGAAGAAGTCCGAAACGAAGAGCCGGGGGCCGCGGGTACGCGGAGGGCTCCCAGTCTGCAGGACGTTCAGACCCTCCAGGATCATGATATCCGGCCGGCGGACGACCTGTCTCTCTCCCGGCACGATGTCGTAGGCCAGGTGCGAGTAGACCGGGGCCTCGACCCTCGGCCGCCCGCTCTTGACGTCCGCGACGAACCTCACCAGCCGCCGGAGGTCGTAGCTCTCCGGGAAGCCCTTGCGCTTCATCAGGCCGCGCCGCTTTAGCACCCGGTTCGGGTAGAGGAAGCCGTCGGTCGTGACCAGGTCCACGCGCGGATGGCTCGGCCAGCGGGAGAGGAGCGCCCGCAGGATACGGGCCGTCGTGCTCTTTCCGACCGCGACGCTGCCCGCGATCCCGATTATGTACGGCACCCGGGCCTCGTGGCTGCCCAGGAAGGTGCCGGTCGCCCCATGCAGGGCGCGCATCGCCTCTACGTAGAGGTTCAGAAGGCGGGAGAGCGGGAGGTAGATGTCCACCACCTCTCCCAGCGAGACCCGATCGTTGAGCCCGCGCAGGTGCTCAAGGTCCGCCTCGGAGAGCGTAAGCGGCGTCGCCGCCCGCAACCGGCTCCACTCCGCCCGGGTGAACTCCAGGTACGGCGAGAGCCCGGACTCCCGCTCCGCTGTCCGCTCTTCCGGCAACACGGAGGCCATCTTAGCGGCTTCCGCACCGGCCGCAACCGGGTGGTAGAGTTCTCCTGCCCCTGCAAACGAGCACATGGGAGGGATCTTGAGCGAGAAGATCGCGGTCATACTCGGGGCGGGGCCGGGCCTCGGGGCGGCGGTGGCCCGCCGCTTCTCCGGCGAAGGGTTCGCCGTGGCACTCATGAGCCGCCGCCGGGAGTCGTTCCTGAGGGCGCAGCGGGAGATCGAAGAGCGCGGCGGGCGGGTACTCTCCGTCACCGCCGACGCTGCGGACGCCGCCTCGGTCGCATCCGCCTTCGACCGGGTGCGTGACGAGCTCGGCGCCCCGGAGGTTCTGGTGTACAACGCCGGGGCCTTCCGGATGGGCGGCATCCTGGAGGTCCCGCCGGAGACCTTCGAGGAGTGCTGGCGGGTCAACTGCGCCGGTGCCTTTCACGCAGCGCAGCAGGTCCTCCCGGAGATGGCGGAGCGGGGCCGGGGCACGGTGCTGCTCACCGGGGCCACCGCCTCCCTGCGCGGTTCGGCGAATTTCTCGGCGCTGGCGGTCGGCAAGTTCGGGCTGCGGGCGCTGGCGCAGTCCATGGCACGGGAGTTCGGCCCGCGCGGGATACACGTGGCGCACGTGATAATCGACGGCCAGATCGACACGGAGAGGGTGCGCGAGATGTACCCTGGCCGCGAGAGCCACACCATGCTCTCACCCGAATCCATAGCCGAAGTCTACTGGCAGCTTCACGCTCAGGACCCCACCGCCTGGACGCTGGAGCTGGATCTGCGCCCCGCAGTGGAGCGCTTCTGAGCGTACCGGACCCGGGGAGATGTGTCGGGTGGAGTGCCGGAAGAAGCCGACCGGCCGGAGATCAGAGAAGGGCGCCCGGCACCGTACGGCCCGCCGTGCGAAGCCGGAGCTTTGAACGGCCAACCCGCCGCCCGTATACTCTTGCCACCTGCCAGGCACTCTGACATACACACCGGGGGTCGCACGAATGCGAATGAGCCAGATGTTCTCCCAGACGCTGCGTCAGGCGCCCGCGGGCGCAGAGGTAAAGAGCCACCGGCTGCTCCTGAGAGCCGGGTTCATCCGGCAGCTGGCGGCCGGGCTCTTCAGCTATCTGCCGCTCGCCAAACGCTCCCTCGCCAAGATAGAGAACATCCTGCGCGAGGAGATGAACGCCATCGGCGGGCAGGAGATCTCCATGCCCGTAGTACACCCGGCGGAGCTCTGGAAGGAGACCGGCCGGTGGTACGAGATCGGGTCCGAGCTGGGCCGCTTCAAGGACAAGAACGAGCGCGAGATGGCGCTGGCCATGACGCACGAGGAGGTGATCGGAGATCTGGTACGCAAGGAGATCCGGTCCCACCGCCAGCTGCCGCAGTTGCTCTACCACATCCAGATCAAGTGGCGCGACGATCCCCGCCCCCGCGCCGGTCTGATCCGCGCCCGCGAATTCACCATGAAAGACAGCTACAGCCTGGACGCCGACGAGGAAGGGCTGGACCGGCAGTACCGCAACCACTATCAGGCGTACTTCAACATCTTCAACCGCTGCGCGCTGCCCACCCTGGCCGTCCGCTCCGACGTGGGGATGATGGGCGGCAGCATGGCGCACGAGTTCATGTACCCGACGCCGATCGGGGAGGACACGCTCCTGATCTGCGACGCCTGCGGCTACACGGCGAACCGCCAGATCGCGGAGTTCCGGAAGCCCCCCGCTGAACCCGAAGAGCCCCGGAAGGCCGAGAAGATCGAGACCCCGGGCGCGGACACCATCGAGAAGCTGGCGCGCTTCCTGGGCATCCCCGAGTCCAAGACCGCCAAGGCGTTCTTCGCGGTCGCCACGATCACCGAGGGCACCGAGGACGTGGAGAGGTTCGTGCTGGCCGTCGTGCGCGGCGACATGGAGGTGAACGAGACCAAGCTGGCGAACGCGGTGAGGGCCAAGGAGCTGCGCCCGGCACGGGAGGAGGAGATCCGGCACGCCGGAGCCTCGCCCGGGTACGGATCCCCCGTCGGGGTCAAGGACGCCCTCGTCGTCGTGGACGACGCCGTGAAGGACTCGCCCAACCTGGCCGCCGGGGCGAACGAGGACGGCTACCACCTCATCAACACGAACTACGGCCTCGATTACGAGGCGGATATCGTGTCCGACATCGCGCTGGCCGGGGAGGGCGACGCCTGCCCGCGCTGCGGCGAGGCGATGCGCACCACGCGCGGCGTGGAGGTCGGCAACATCTTCAAGCTCGGCACCCGCTACAGCGAACCCCTGGGCTGCACCTTCCTGGACGCCGAGGGCGACTCGAAGCCCGTACTCATGGGCTCCTACGGCATCGGGGTCGGCCGGCTGCTGGCCTGCGTGGCCGAGGAGCACAACGATGAGAACGGTCTTGTCTGGCCGATCACGGTCGCCCCCTACGAGGTGCACCTGATCTCCCTGGGCGGCGGCGAGGCGGTCGCCGAAGACCTTTACCGGGAGCTGACGGGCCGCGGCGTGGAGGTACTCTACGACGACCGGGACGAACGCCCGGGCGTGAAGTTCAACGATGCGGACCTGATCGGGAACCCTATCCGCCTGACCGTGGGTGCCCGCTCCCTGGAGCGGGGCGGGGTGGAGCTGAAGCTGCGTCGCGAGCAGGAGAGCGAGCTCGTCCCCGTGGAAGAGGTGGCGCAGAGCATAGAGAGGCGCCTCGCCGCCCTGCGGACCGAGATCGAAGAGAGGGTCGTCGAAGTCCCCTTCGAGGAATAAGCCGGCCCGCTCAGCCGATCAGGACCCCGGCGATGGTGGCGCTCATCAGGTTGGCGAGGGTCCCGGCGAGCACGGCACGCAGCCCGAGCTGGGCGATCTCGCTGCGCCGGGAGGGCGCGATGCCGCCGAGGCCGCCGATGAGGATGGCGATGGAGCCGAAGTTGGCGAAGCCGGTGAGCGCGAACGTTATGATGGCCTCCGCCTTGTCCGAGAACTCGTCCGCCCGCGGACCGAACTCCACGAAGGCCACGAACTCGTTCAGCACCAGCTTCTGGCCCAAAAAGCTCCCGGCCTCTATGGCCTCGCTCCACGGCACCCCGATGACGAACATCACGGGGGCGAAAACGTAGCCCAGGATGAGCTGGAAGGTCAGCTCCCCGTAGCCGAAGAGGCCGCCGGCGGCGCCCAGGATGAGGTTTATGAGCGCGATGAGCGAGATGAAGGCGATGAGCATCGCGCCCACGTTCAGCGCCAGCCGCAGGCCGTCCAGGGCGCCCACGGCGGCCGCGTCTATTACGTTGCGGGGCTTTTCGGTTCCCGCCGGGGCCTCTCCGGCGACCACCTCGTCCACTTCGGCCACGGCCTCGCCGGAAGCGGTGAGGGGCGTCTCGGTCTCGGGCATGAGCATCTTCGCCATGAGAAGCCCGCCCGGAGCCGCCATGAAAGCGGCCGCGATCAGGTACTCCAGCCGCGCGCCGAGCAGCGCGTAGCCCACCAGCACCGAGCCCGCGACGCTCGCCAGCCCGCCGGTCATCACGGCGAAGAGCTCGCTGCGGGTCATCTTCTCCACGAACGGCCGCACCACCAGCGGAGCCTCCGTCTGACCGACGAAGATATTGGCCGTAGCCGACATGGACTCGGCCCGGCTGGTGCCGAGCAGCCACTGGACGGCTCCGCCCAACAGCCGGACAACCCACTGCAAAATGTGCAGGTGGTAGAGCACGGCCGTAAGTGAGGCGAAGAAGATGATGACCGGCAGGACCTGGAAGGCGAAGATAAACCCCACGCCCTCACCCTCCAACACACCCCCGAAGAGGAACTCGATACCGTCTTCCGAGGCCCCGATAACGGCCTGGACGCCGCGCGCGAGGGTCTCGAGCGCGGTGCGTCCCGGCTCCCAGTAGAGCACGATGACGGCGAAGGCGACCTGGATCGCGAGAGCCCCGAGCACGGTGCGGGGCCGGATGGCGCGGCGGTTGGAGGAGAAGAGAAACGCGATGGCGAGAATGAACAGCATCCCGCCCATACCCCACAACACCTGCATGCCGGCACCTCCTGCCTCTCCGGACCCCGACGAGCGCAAACGTTAATCTTCGCTGCGGGCTCTGTCAAACGCAGCGGCTGTATACTACTCTAACCCGGACCCGGAAAGGAGCCCCATGGGACGGAGAGCCGTGGTGATCGTTCTGGACGGCGTGGGAGTCGGCGGCGCACCGGACGCCGCAGAGTTCGGCGACGAGGGCGCGAACACGCTGGGGAATACCGCGAGAGCCGTGGGCGGGCTGGAGGTTCCCAACCTGCAGGCGCTCGGGCTAGGCAACATCGCGGAGATAGCAGGCGTGGAGCCTGCACGTTCGCCGCGGGCATCCCACGGGCTCATGGTCGAGCTCTCGGCGGCCAAGGCGACGCTCGTCGGACACTGGGAGATGATGGGGATAATCTCGGAAGAGCCGCTCCCCACCTACCCGGAGGGCTTCCCGGAGTGGATCGTGGAGCGATTCGAGCGCGAGACGGGCCGGAAGGTTCTCGGCAACCGGCCGGCGTCGGGGACGCAGATAATAGAGGAGCTCGGGCCCGAGCAGGAGAGAACCGGAGCCTGGATCGTCTACACCTCCGCCGACTCGGTCTTCCAGGTCGCCGCCCACACCGGCGTGATCCCCCTGGAAGAGCTCTACGAGGCCTGCGGGAAGGCCCACAGGATGCTGATCGGCGAAGGGAAGATCCTCGTCGAGCGCGTGATCGCCCGCCCCTTCCACGGCTCCCCCGGAGCCTACGAGCGCGAGAACGAGAACCGCCACGACTACGGCATCCCGCCCCCCGGCGAGACCTACCTGGACCGGATAGAGGCCGCCGGCCATGAGGTCGTCGCCGTCGGCAAGATCAATGACCTCTTCGACGGCAAGGGCATAACCCGCCACCTGCCCGCCCCGCCGGACGACGCCGCCAAGGTAGACGCCGTCTTGGAGTCGCTGGGAAGCGTAGGCTCCGGCCTCGTCTTCGCGAACCTCGTGGACTTCGACGCGAAGTACGGCCACCGCCGCGACCCCGAGGGCATGGCCGGAAACCTCCGCCGCTTCGACGGCCGGGTGCCGGAGCTTCTGAACGCGCTGACGCGGGAGGACATCCTCATCATCACCGCCGACCACGGCAACGACCCCACCTACAGAGGCACCGACCACACCCGCGAGCGCGTCCCGCTTTTGGTCGTAGGTGGCGGTACGCCGCGCGACCTCGGCGTCCGGCGCGGGTTTGCGGACATCGGGGCCACGGTGGCCGAATGGCTGGGCGCGGAGCGGAACTCCCTGCCGGGAGAGAGCCTTCTCTCCTGAGAGCCCTGCCCTACGGGAGCTCCGAAACCGCCTTCTTCGCCCGCGGGATGGACGGCGGGCTCATGCTGAGCTCCGTGACACCGAGCTCGACGAGCCGGGGTATGAGCTTCGGGTCGGCGGCGGCCTCTCCGCAGACGCCGACCATGATGCCGGCCTCCCTCGCCGCGCCGCACGTTATCTCGATGAGCCTCAGCACCGCCGGGTGATCCGCCCGGTAGAGGCGCTCGAGCCTCTCGTTGCCCCGGTCCACGGCGAGCGTGTACTGCACGAGGTCGTTGGTCCCGAGGGAGAAGAAGTCCGCCTCTCTGGCGAACTCCCCGGCGCACAGCGCCGCCGCCGGGGTCTCGACCATGATGCCGGTCTCCAAGGGCCCGTACTCGGCGCCCGCCCCCTCGAGCTCGGCCCGGCACTCGTCCATCATGCGCTTCGCGGCGCGCAGCTCCTCCACATCGGAGACCATCGGGAACATGACCTTCAGGTTCCCCGCCACGGCCGCCCGCAGGAGCGCCCGGAGCTGCGTCTTGAAGAGCTCCGGCACGTCGAGGCTCATGCGGATGCCGCGCCAGCCCAGGAACGGGTTCTCCTCCTCGGGCTGGTCCACGCCGGGGAGATCCTTGTCGCCGCCGATGTCCACCGTGCGCACGATCACGGGCCTCCCTCCGAAGGCCTCCGCGACCCCCCGGTAGGCCTCGTACTGCTCCTCCTCGGAGGGCAGCTCCGGCCGCTCCATGAACAGAAACTCGGTGCGGAAGAGCCCGACGCCCTCCGCACCCCAGGCGAGGGCGTCCTCCACCTCCTGCGGGGAGCCGAGGTTGGCCGCAACCTCTATGCGGCGCCCGCTACGCGTGCGGGCCTCGATCCCCCGGTACTCCTCCAGCGCCGCCCTCTCGGCATCAGCCTCCCGCCGCCTCTCTTCGAAGCGGGCTACCTCATCCGGGTCCGGGTCGGCTATGACGTAGCCCTCGTCGCCGTCTACGGCGACCACCTCCGCCCCGAAGGCGTCCTCGAGCCCTTTCCCGAGCCCCACGACGGCCGGGATGCCCAGCGAGCGGGCCATGATAGAGACGTGCGAGGTCTTCGAGCCCTCGGCGGTAGCCAGGGCGAGCACCTTCTCCTTTGGCATCCGGGCGGTCTCGGAGGGGGCGAGGTTGCGCGCGAGCACGACGGAGGGCCTCTCTAGGCCGGCGAGCCCAGCGGCGGAGACGCCCATGAGCTCGGCGGCGATCTGGCGGGTCACGTCGCGCACGTCGTCGGCGCGGGCGGCCAGGTACTCATCCTCCATCGCGGCGAACATGCCCGCGAACTCCTCCCCCACGGCGAGCACCGCCGACTCCGGGCTCTCAAGAGCGCGCACGCGCTCCTCGACGCCCCCGGCGAGCTCCGGGTCCTCGGCGAGCTCGATGTGGGCGTCCAGGATCTCCGCCTCCCCGGAGCCCGCCTCGCGCAGCTCGTCGCGGGTGCGCGAGATCGCGGCGACCACAGCCCCGACCGCCTCCCGGAACCGCGTGAGCGCCGCCCCGACCTCGGACTCCTCGATGGTGGCCCGCTCCGGCTCGAGCTCCCGGGGAGCGTGCACGAAGGCGGGACCGATGGCAACGCCTGCGGAGGCCGCCACGCCTTCGAGGCGCCTGCCGGGCATCCCCGCTACCGTCCCTCTCCGGTACGGAGGGACTCCGGCACGGTCATCACTTCACGCTCGGTCATCTGCCGCTCCTTTCCCCTGCGGGATTCGATCGCTCAAGCTGAGAAGGCGGCGAGCCGAAGCCCCCGAACGGCCCGTGCCGGGCCCACTCTCCTCAGCGCAGCCAAGCCGGTGCCGGAGATTATAGCATCGGCCCTCCCGCACCCCGCCGCGGTGCCTTGAGCGCGGGGTGCGGGTAAGATGGAGTCCGCTGCAGTCGGGTGCCCGGGAGGAGAAGGTTTTGTCGTATGTCGAGGCGGCGCTGGAGGCGATAGAGGAGAAGAAGCGGGGGGGCAGGCTCCCGGAGGGCCTGATCCGGACGGTCGTCGAGGGCTACACCGCGGGGGAGATCCCGGATTACCAGATGTCCGCGCTCCTGATGGCGATCTTCATCCGCGGCATGGACTACGGGGAGACGCTGGCGCTCACACGAGCTATGGCGGAGTCGGGCGAGCGCTACTCCTTCCCGGAATGCGTGGACAAGCACTCCACGGGCGGGATAGGAGACAAGATCTCGCTCACCTCCCTCCCGGTGGTGGCGGCCTGCGGCGCACCGGTCGCCAAGCTCTCGGGGCGGGGGCTCGGCTACACCGGCGGCACGGTAGACAAGCTGGAGGCCATCCCCGGCTTCACGTGCGCGCTGGACAGGGAGCGCTTCGAGCGGCAGGTGAGAGAGATCGGGCTGGCCATCGTGGAAGCCGGCGAGCTAGCTCCGGCGGACAGGGCCATCTACGCCCTCAGAGACGCGACCGGCACGGTGGACTCCTTGCCGCTAATAGGCTCCTCCATCGTCTCCAAGAAGGCGGCGACCGGAGCCGGGCACCTGCTCTACGACGTCAAGTGCGGCTCCGGCGCGTTCATGCACACGCTGGAGGAGGCGCGGGGACTCGCGGACCTGCTGGTACGCCTGAGCACCTCGCTCGGCATTCGCGCCGCGGCGCTCATCACGGAGATGGACCAGCCGCTGGGGAGCGCCATCGGCAACTCGCTGGAGGTCAGAGAGGCGCTGAGATTCCTCAGGGGCGAGAGGGTCGCAGGCGATCTGGACGCTCTGGCGCGCGAGATAGCCGTCCGGCTCCTGCAGCTCAAGGGCGTGGAGGAGCCGGAGCGTCAGGTTGAGGAGGCCATCTCCTCCGGCGCGGCATACGAGAAGTTCCGGGAGTTCGTCCGCGCTCAGAGCGGGGACGACCGGGCGCTGGAGCACCTGGAGGTCTCGGACGAGATTACCGAGGTGTGCGCCCCGGCCGGCGGCTATCTGAGGCGTGCCGAGGCGATAAAGCTCGGCCGGGCGGCGCTCGCGCTGGGGGCGGGCCGGGAGAAGAAGGGGGATGAGGTGGACCCGGCGGTCGGGCTGGAGGTCTGCGCCAAGGTCGGGGACCGGGTGGAGGCGGGGCAGACCCTCGCGCTCATCTACGGTGCGCGCAACCTGCGGCGCGCGGCCGAGCTCGCGGAGGACGCCTTCGAGATCGCGCCGGAACCCGTAGAGCCCATCCCTGCTATTCTGGGGAGCGTCTGGGAGGCAGCAGGTAGAGAGGGGGAGCGTTGAGCCCGATACACATCAGAGCCGAGCCCGGAGACTTCGCCGAGAGCGTGCTGATGCCGGGGGACCCCCGGCGCGCCCGGTACATAGCCGAGACCTTCTTCGAGCGGCCCAGGCTGGTGAACGAGGAGCGCGGGATGCTGGGCTACACCGGGGAGTTCGAGGGCCGGCCCGTCTCGGTGCAGGCCACCGGCATGGGGTGTCCGAGCGCCTCCATCGTCACCGAGGAGCTCATCATGCTGGGGGCGAAGAACCTGCTCCGGGTGGGGACCTGCGGCGGCTACCACCCGGAGATGCAGCTCGGGGATCTGGTGATCGCGACCGCCGCCACGCCGCAGGACGGCACGGTACTCAGGCTCACGGAGGGTCTTCCCTACGCTCCGGCGGCGCACTTCGAGGTGGTGCACGCGGCCTACCACGCGGCGGAAGCGGCCGGGCGCAAGACCTTCTTGGGTCCGGTGGTCAGCTCGGACCTCTTCTACGACACGCTGCAGGAAGCCCAGAAGCGCTGGAGCTCTCTGGGCGTGCTGGCGGTGGAGATGGAGGCGGCCGCCATCTTCACGCTGGCGGCGATGCGGGGCGTACGGGCCGGATGCCTGCTCACGGTCTCGGATACGCTGCACACCGGGGAGCCGGTGCGCATCTCGGACGAGGACATGAAGCGAGCCGTGGACAACATGATGGAACTCGCGCTGAAGACGCTGACTGCTCTGAGCTAAAATCCAAATCGGGAGCCCGGGGCCGGGAGGCGGGGACCTTGACGATCCTCAACGAAGCGGGGACGCCGGACACAGTCTCTCCCCTGTACTGCATAGGACATCTGGGAGAGGCGCTGCCGCACGCTCTCTTCGTGGTCGTCGGCACCCGGGCGGAGGCCTTCGCCGCCCGGACGCTCCTCTCCACATTCGGCCCGGACTGCGCCCGCACCGCGTACGTGGTCCTGGATCCGGAGCCGCCGGAGCGGGGGGCTCTGGCGGCCGAGGTCGGCCGGGCCGCCCGGCGTTACCGGGAGTGCGAACTCTGCATCCTGGTTGTGGGCCGTACCGCCCGCCTGCTCGGGATAGACCTGAGCGGCGAGGCCGGCCTCATCGAACGGCGTCTTCACCTCGCAGTTCACGCGCTGGAGCTCCCGTCCGGCGGCTTTACGACGAGCCTGGAGGACTCCGCACTCGCGGCCCTGCTGCGTCGCGCCCCCGCAGATGCCCCCGGCCGGGAAGAGGGTCCGCCGAAGGAACGGGGCGGCTTTCTGAGCGGCCTTCTGGGGCGGCGTCCGGAGGACTCCCGCACCCCGGGCCTGAGGCCGGTGGTGCTCGCCGGCCGGGCATCTCCGGACTGCCGCCGGAGGCTGGCCGGCGAGCTGGAGCAGGCCGGGCTCGAGGTCGCCGGCTTCATCCCCAGCCCCCCGCCGGAGGAGATGCCCCCGGTGGGCCCGGAGACGGTTGTCGCCCCGCTGCAGCCCTACCTGACCGAGACGCTCCGGGCCGCGCAGGAGCGCGGAGCCGGGGTAGTGCACACCCTCGCGCCCGTCGGGGTGGACGGAACGGCGCGCTTCATCCGGGACGTGGCGCGGGCGGCCGGACGCGAGATCAACGAGCTGGCCCGCGCCCGGGAGGCGCTTGCGGAGGTGGAGGGCTTGCGCAACCGGCTGCGGGGTCTGCGCGTCTTCCTCACCGGGGACACGGGGCTGGAGATTCCGCTCGCCCGCACGCTGGCCGGAGCGGGAGCCGTGATTCTGGAGGTCGGGACCCCGCGCATCGCGCGGCCGGCGCTCGTCCCCGAGCTCCAGACGCTGGGAGTGGAGATAGACATCGTGGAGGCTCCGGAGTGGACCCGCCAGATCGAGCGCGTGGAGGAGAGCCGGCCGGATCTGGTCATCGCCGGTCCCGGGCTCTACGCCCCGCTGACCGCCCGGGGCCACCTCTGCCGGCTCTCGCTGGACTTCCTGAGCGGGGATATCTACGGCTACGCCGGCGCGCGCCGGCTGCTGGAGCTCTTCATCACCCCGCTGGACCGGGCGTCCAAGCTGGACGCTCTGGAGCTATGAGGGTTCTGCGCGGCGTCTACGAGGGGCCGGGCAGCCACGGCATCCTGCGAGTGGCCGCGAGCATGCGGGGTGTGCGGGCCGTGTTCCGGGCGCTCCCCTCGGAGTGGCACTTCCCGGCCCTGCTCGGGGGCTACGCCCGCTCCGGCACGGCGGCTCCCGTCACCCTGAGCCCGGTCATCCCGCCGTTCGAGAGCTCCCGAGCCCCGGGCGACTTCGCCGGGGACCTCTCGGCGGCGGTCCGCCGTCACGCTCCGGATGCCGTGCTGGTGGCCCGCTCGGATACGGCGCTCATCTCCGGCGAGGAGCCGCCGGAGATGAGCTTCCCTCCCGACCGGCGTACGGGCAGGAGCCCGAAGCTGATCCGGAGCGACTGGGAATCTCCGGAGGTCGGGGAGGTGGAGGCCGCGAACCTGGCGCTACTGGAGCTGGTACAAGCCTTCGCCAACCGGCCCCGCTCCCGCACGAAGGAGCCCTCCGTCAACCTCTTCGGCGCGCCCGTGCTGGAGCCTCTGGCCGCCGCGGAGCTGGCCGAGATGGAGCGCCTGCTGGGCCTGATCGGGGTCGAGATCAATGCCGTCGTGCCGCTCGGAGCGGGTGCGGAAGATCTGGCGCGCCTGCCGCGGGCCTGGGCCAGCGTCGTCCTTCACCGCGAGTTCGGGGAGGCGGCCAGCCTGTACCTGCAGGACGAGTTTAAGATCCCGCGCGTCGCGGCGCCGATCCTGGGGGCGGTGGGGACGGGAGCTGCTCTGCGATCCATCGGGGAGCTGTGCTCGCTGGACGCCTCGGACGTCAACCGGGTCATCTGGGGCGAGCTCGCCAACACGGCCAGACTTCCCTGGTATGCTCGCATAACCCCGCCGGAGGTTCTGGAAGGCCGCCGGGTGGCCGTATTCGGAGATCTCACCTATGCGCTGGGGCTGGGCTACACCTGCGCGCGCGAGCTCGGGATGGAGGTGATCTGGAGCGGGACCTACCTGCTCCACATGGAGCGGGACTTCATGTGGCGGGCCGAGGCGTTCACGGACGAGGCGTTCGCAACCGACGATCCGGACGAGGTGGCGGCCCGTGCGGAGAGCTCGCGGCCGGACCTCCTGATCGGGACGGCTCTTGAGGCCCCCGTAGCCGACTCTTTGGGCATCCCCTTCCTGGAGCTCTGCCCGCCGCGCTCGCACCATCCCCTCTCCCCCGCCCCACTCATGGGCTACGCCGGCACCGGTGCGATCGCGGACGCCCTCGATGCGGCGCTGCGCCGGCATCGCAGCGAACCGCCCCCCGCCGGAGACAATCTCCCCTGGAACGAGGACGCTCTGGAGGAGCTGCGGCGCATCCCGCCGTTCCTGCGCGGCCGGGCGCGGCGTCTGGCCGAAGAGCACGCCCGGCGGGCAGGAGCCTCCGCCGTGACGCGCGAGATCCTGCAAGAGTCAAGGACCCGAGGCCGCTGAAAGGTGAAAGCTCCCCGCTATAATGTGCGGTGCTTTGGGTATCAGGGACTTCATCCGGAATCTGGAGAAGCACCGGGAGAAGGTGCAGCAAAGCGGTGCCCTGCCGGAGGAGGAGCGGCGAGAGATCCTGAGAGAAGCCGAGATGATGGTCGGCATGGCCGACCATGCCATAAAGTCCCTCGAATCGGCCCTGAACAACCGGCATCTCAACCTGAACGAGGAACACGCCGTCCGCTTCGCCCAGGACGTCTTTGCCTATCTGCGCGACCAGGAAGAGGATATAAAGGCAAAGCTCCGCTGAGCGCTTGACCTTGCCGCAAGGTCAGAGTTTAGACTCATCTTCGAGATGAGCAGGCGGTTGAAGATCGGGGATGCGGCGAAGCTCGCGGGCCTGACGCCGAAGGCGGTGCGTCACTACGAGGCGCTGGGGCTTCTCACGCCGGAGCGTTCGGAGTCTGGCTACCGGTTGTACGGTGCGGACGAGCTTCTGCGGCTGCACCGCATCAAACGCCTACGGGAGCTGGGTCTCTCGCTGGAGCAGGTGCGGGAAGTGCTCGCGGCCCCGGACGGCGGCCAGACCCTGCGCCGGGCGCTCGAGGCCCTGCACGCCGGGGTGCTGGAGGAGATCCGGCATCTGCAAGATCGGAGAGCCCTGCTAGAAGCGCTGCTCGCCCGCGAAGACCTAGAAGCGCCGGACACCTCTCCCACAATGCGGATACTGGAGCGGCATCTGGGAGAGCATCTCCACGACGAGGTCAGCCCGGAGCTGCTGGAGCGGGAGCGGCGGCTGTGGGCAACGCTCGACGCCTTCCGGTGGCCCGCGGAGTACGGCGAAGCCATAGAGAGCATGGCCCGCTACTTCGCGCAGCATCCGGAAGAGTACCGGCGTGAGCTGGCCATCGCCGGACGCGTGGCGGACATCGCCGATCTCCCGGAGGACGCACCGGAAGTGGAGGCGCTCGCGCGCGAGTGCGCCCGGCGGTACAGAGCGCTATCCGAGGAGGAGATGACCGGTGGCGCGGAGGGTGTCGGCGGCGCGGAAGGGGAGGTGCTGGTAGAGATTATCGCCTCGCAGCTCGCTCCGGCCCAGCGGCGGTTCGTCGAGCTGCTCCGGAAGTACCTGGAGGAAGAGTGAAGCGCCACGCCCTGAAGTTGTCTCTTCCGGGAATCATCCTGGCGGAGGCCGCGCTGGTGTGGTCCGGGGTGCTGGATCTGCGGGACGCGATCCTTATCGTCGTGGCGCTGGAGGCCGCGCTACTGTTCGCCGTAGCCGGAGAGCTTGCGCTGGCCTTTCGCGGCTACCGCCGGGCGCGCTCGGCAGGGATGGACGGCCGGCGGGCGGTGGAGGAGGCGCTCGCCGCAGTACTGCCGCGCAAGCTCGCCCGGCTGGCGGTGCTGGAGCTGCGGCTGATGTTTTGCCTCTTCCGCTGGCCCTTCCAGCACAGAAAACCGGAGGAGTTCACCTACCACAGAAGCTCTATGATGTGGGTGCTGGCCGTGATGGCGCTGCTCGTCGCGCCGGTGGAGCTGCTCGCCGTACATCTCCTCATCCCCTGGGACTGGTTGAAGATAGCGCACCTGGTTCTGGGGGTGTACGCGATCTTCTGGCTTCTGGCCTTCCCGGCCTCGCTCGCCACCCTCCCCCACCGCCTGGAGCCGGCCGGGCTCAGGCTCCGCTACGGAGTCTTCGCCGAAGGCTTCATCCCCTACGCGGAGATCTCAAGCGTGGAACTCGCCCGTAGAACCGCCCTAAAGTCCGGTGACGGCCTGCAGACGCAAAACGGCTCGGCATGCCTGGCGATCAACTGCAAAACGGACGTGACACTGCGCCTGAACGAGCCACACCGGTTGCAGGGCTTCCTGCGCCGCACGGAAGAAGTGGAAGAGATCCACGCCGCAGTGGACGATCCGGAGAGCTTCGTTAGGGAGCTGCGGGAGAGGTTATCGGCCGTAACTGACTCACGCGTCGCAGGCGTGCGGTAGGCGTGTTCACTTCCCGGCCCGCAATCCCCAGACCAGCAACGCCGCCAGCCCCAGTGCCGCCACGAGCGCCGAGGAGAGCAGGATGACAGACCACACCAGCAGCCCGGCGAGCAGGAAGCCTCCCGCTGCGCTGCCGAGCAGGAAACCCGCTGCTCCGAGCGAGGCTCAGGCCCCGTAACCGCCCCGGAACGAGCGTGCTCTCCCCCACCGCACCCAAAATACCGCCCGAACACCCAGACCCCCGAGAACCCTCGCAGGACAACTCTAATACAATGTATTGTAATTGTAAATTCTATTATTTATCTTAATATACGTTTTGTAAGAGTGGCTGAGGTTGGGGAGAGTTCGTAGCCGTCCAGGTAGTGGTCCAGGAGCCGAGGGAGGTCGCGCATCCGGCGTTCGGAGAGTTCTGCGTGGGAGATGCAGACGTACAGGGAGCCCGCCTCCTCTTCGGCCGTGATCTCCAGCTCTCCGCCCTCGCCGGAGAGGAGGATGTCGGTGAGGACGGCTTCGGCGGCGACGGCGAGGTCGTGCAGGTCGTTGCCGCGCAGCCCGGCCACGGCCGCCCGCCAGGCGATGTAGTGGCGGGCCCGGCCGACGCGGGCCAGCTCCGCCGGGACCATCAGCCTGTCCCGCTCTTCCCGCATACACTAAGGATACCCGCCACCGCGGGTATATAATGGCAGTGTCATGCACGAGACGGAGAGAACGATCAGCCGAGCGGCCTGTGAGGAGACCGGGATACACCCCGAGCAGGTGGAGGCCGCGCTCGACTCCATGCCCTCGATGGATGAGGTGTACGGCGCCAGCGAGCTCTTGAAGGCGGTCGGTGACCCGACCCGGATGCGCATCCTCTCGGCGCTGATGGGACGCGAGCTGTGCGTCTGCGACATCCAGGCGGTACTGGGGATGAGCCAGTCGGCGGTCTCGCACCAGCTCCGGGTGCTGCGGGCCAGAGATCTGGTCAAGTACCGGCGGGAGGGAAAGATGGCCTACTACTCGCTGGCCGACCAGCACGTAGTGAACCTGCTGCGGATGTCCCTGGAGCACGTCCGGCACTCGCGGCAGGCCCGAGTCTGACAGGAACGCCGCAGGAGGTGTAAGAGCTTGAAGCTTGCAAGGCTGGTTTCCCTGCTGGCGGTCGTGGTCTTGTTCCTCGGCGGCTGCGAGCTTTTGACCGCGCAAGATCCTGCGCAGGAGCGGGCGGCCAACGTGGTGCAGAGCGCCCCTCCGCCGGCCGCCGAGGTTCCGGAGGACGAGCCGGTAGCCCGGGTAGCTTCGCAGGTAGGACCGTCGGTGGTGCAGGTGAACGTTGAGGCCATCCAGCTCACGCCGTTCGGACCCCAGAGCCGGGAAGGGCTGGGGAGCGGCGTGATCTACCGCGAGGACGGCTACATTATCACGAACGCACACGTGGTGGGGGACGCCGGCGCCGTAAACGTGGCCTTCGCGGACGGTAGCACCGAGCGCGGCGAGGTGGTGGGCACCGACCCGTTCACCGATCTGGCCGTGGTGCGGGTGGACCGCAACGGCTTGCCCGCCGCAGCGTTCGCCGACAGCGGCGAGGTGGTCGTCGGCCAGCTCGCGGTCGCGATCGGCAGCCCGTCGGGATTCCAGTCCACGGTCACCTCCGGGGTGGTCAGCGGGCTGAACCGCGAGATCCCGGCCGAATTCACCCAGGGCGTCCAGTCTCCGGCGTTGGTGGACTTGATCCAGACCGACGCCGCCATCTCTCCCGGCAGCTCCGGCGGGGCGCTGGCCAACCGGGAGGGGGAGGTAATCGGGATCAACGTGGCTTACCTGCCTCAGACCCGCTCCGGAGCACCCGTGGAGGGCATCGGGTTCGCCATCCCCTCCACCACGGCCGCCTCGGTCGCCGATCAGATAATCGAGACCGGCGAGGCCGTACACCCCTTCCTGGGGATCGCCCCGGTGGACCTGACGCCGGAGATAGCTGAGCGGTTCGGCATCCCGGCTGACTCCGGCGTGATAGTGGCCGAGGTGGTCCCGGACAGCCCGGCCGACGAGGCCGGACTCCGGCGCGAAGACGTTATCACCGCTGTGGACGGAACCCGCATCGAGGGCTCCGGTGATCTCTTCGCCGTCCTGCGCGAGTACCGCCCCGGAGACACGGTGCAGCTCACCGTAGTCCGGGACGGGTCGGAGCAGACGGTAGAGCTTACGCTGGCCGAGCGCACGAGCTGATGACCGGACGCCGCATAAAGGAGCTGGCCGCCATCCTCACCATAGGGGACGGCGTGATCGCCATCCTCTCCCCGCGCGGTCATGCGCTGCTCTGGAGGCTCGGGCCCGCCCGGGCACCCGCGGACTGGTTCGCCGCCCGCCCTAACCTGCTGCGCCTCATCGGCGCGGTCCAGATCGCCTGGGGCGTCTGGCTCGCCCTGCAGCAGCACAAAGGGTAAGCTACGCCCCCACGGGGGCGCGCAGGTCTATCTCGGCCTTCACGAGCTGCTCCTCGGGATCGTGGCGCAGCTTGAAGCCGAGCTTCTTGCAGATGCGCTGCATGGCGCGATTCTGGGGCAGGATGTCCGCGATTACGCGCCGCAGCCCCTCTCTACGCCCGACCTCCAGCAGCCGGCTCAGAAGCCCGGTGCCGAGCCCCTGGCCCTGGTAGGGGTCGCTGACGATGAGGGCGAACTCCGCCTCGGGAATGCCGTGCAGCTTGCTGAGGCGCCCGACGCCCAGTATCTCGCGCTCGCCCGTCTCCGGGTTCCGGCGTTCGGCGACCAGCGCCATCTCCCGGTCGTAGTCCACGAAGCAGATGCGCGTCAGCCGCTCGTGCGCGGTGCGCTGGCTGAGCCGCATGGCGCGGAAGTAGCGCATGTAGACGCTCTCCTCGGAGAGGGTCTCATGGAACTTCACGATGAGCGGCTCGTCCTCCGGGCGGATGGGCCGGATGGTAACGGGAGTCCCGTCCTTCATCTCCGTCCGCTCCACGTACTGCTCCGGATACGGCCGGATGGCGGGCCGCGGCAGCTCGCCTTCTTCGGTGTCTGCGTCGTGCAGCAGCACCCGGGCGTCCAGCGCGATCAGGCGCTCGGAGGAGGCCAGCAGCGGGTTTATGTCTATCTCCCGGATCCAGGGCTGCTCCACCACGAGTTGCGAGAAGCGCACCAGGAGCCGTTCCAGCGCCCCGAGGTCTACCGGGTCGCGGCCGCGCACACCCTGGAGCGCCCGGTAGATGCGGGTGCGCTCCATCAGCCGGCGCGCCAGGGTGGTGTTGAGCGGCGGCAGCCCGAGCTCGTAGTCCTCCATGACCTCCACGAGCGAGCCGCCGCTGCCGAAGAGCAGCACCGGCCCGAACTGCGGGTCTATGTTGCTGCCGACTATGAGCTCGTACCCATCCAGCGGAACCATCGGCTGCACCGTGACGCCCTGGAAGTCTTCGGCGCTCACGCCGCCCCGGATCTCGCGGAAGGCCCGCCGGACGGCGTCCCCGTCCTTCAGATCCAGCTTCACACCGCCCACATCCGTCTTGTGGGTGATGGTCTCGGAGTTGAGCTTGAGCACGACCGGGTACCCGATCTCCCCCGCGGCCTCTACCGCCTCGTCCTCGCCCTCCGCTACCCGGGTCTCGACGGTCGGTATGCCGTAGGCGGCGAGAAGCTGTTTGGACTCGGCCTCGGTGAGCAGCGTGCGGCCCTTCCCGCGCACCCTCTCTATGATCTCCCCCGCCGCGCGCTCGCGATCGGACTCCCCGGGTTCGTCCGCCAGAACCGGCGTCTCGTAGAGGCTGCGCAGGTTGGAGCTGTAGCGCCACATGTAGTTGAAGATCCGCGCTGCGGTGTCCGGGTAGGCGAAGGTCGGAATGCCAGCGCGGTTGAGGATCTCACGCCCGGCCGCTATCTCCGCCCCGCCCATCCAGCTGGCCAAAATGGGCTCCCGCCCCCGCGCCTGCGACCGGAGATGCTCGGCGGTCCGGGTGGAGTCGGTCATCGCCTGCGGGGTCAGGATCACGAGCGCCCCGTCACTCCCGGGATCTTTGCGCGCGATCTCCACCGCCTTCGTGTACCGCTCGGGGTCGGCATCGCCGAGTACGTCCACCGGGTTGCCGCGGCTCCAGGCCTCCGGCAGAAGCGCGTCCAGCTCGCCCATGGTCTCGCCGGAGAGCCGCGCCAGCTCTCCTCCACCGTCGATGAGCGCGTCGGTCGCGAGTACGCCGGGACCGCCGGCATTGGTGATGATGGTGAGGCGCGGCCCCTGCGGACGGGGCTGCTTGGAGAGCGCCTCCGCCATGTAGAAGAGGTCGGATATGCTGTCCACGCGCAGTACCCCGCTGCGGCGGAAGGCGGCATCCAGCACCCGGTCGCTGCCGGTGAGCGCCCCGGTGTGCGAGGCGGCGGCCTTAGCGGCGGCCTCGGTCCGCCCCGCCTTGATAACGATGATCGGCTTGGAGAGCGCAACCTCGCGGGCGGCGGAGAGGAAGCTCCTGACATCCCCCACACTCTCCATGTAGAGCACGATGCTTTTCGTGCGCGGGTCGTCGCCGAGGTAGTAGATGAGATCCCCCCAGCCCACATCCAGCATCGAACCGATGGAGACGAAGTACGAAAATCCCACGTTCTCCTGCAGGCTCCAGTCGAGGATGGAGGTCAGAAGCGCCCCGCTCTGGCTGATGAACCCCACGCTGCCGGGCAGCGCCATGGCCTGCGCGAAGGTGGCGTTGAACCCGGTATGCGGACGCATTACGCCCAGACAGTTCGGCCCAATGAGACGCATCCCGCCCCGGCGTGCCTCCTCTAACACCCGCTCTTCGAGCTCGGCGCCCTCAGAACCGGTCTCCCGAAACCCGGCAGAGATCACTATCGCGCCCTTCACCCCAGCATCCACACACTGCCGGACCACCCCCGGCACGGTAGGCGCAGGCGTGGCGATCACGGCCAGATCCACCGGCTCAGGCACCTCCCCAACGGCCGGATAGGCCCGGATGCCCATCACGCTCTTGCGCCTCGGATTAACCGGATAGACGACCCCGCCGAAAGAACCCTCGATCAGATTCCGCACCAGCGTGTTCCCGACGCTGCCGGGAGCGTCGCTCGCCCCGATAACGGCCACAGTGCCCGGACCAAAGATCACGTCCAGCGAATGCTTCTCATAGCGGAGTATGTCGTGCGCAGGATCCGTCCCAGGCGTGGGATATGGCTTCATAACTCAAACTCTCCTAAGAACTCGCCGCAGCTACTCTCCCATGAACCTATTCTACGCAGGCTTCCTACCCCAAAACCGCAACCCGTTCACACCCCTTGTACCCCAACACCGAAAATGGTTTAATCCTCACAGATATATGAACAATTGCTCATGGATAGGCGAGGTACTGTGCGCAGGACGAGGCTGAGAGTGGAGGGCATGGACTGTCCCTCGTGCGCGGCGAAGATAGAGTCGCGGGTCGGCCGGATACCGGGGGTGAGCGAGGTCCGGGTGAGCGTGGCGGGTGGGACGCTCGCCGTGTGGCACGACCCCGAGCTTGCGCCGGGCGGGGAGATTGCGCGGGCGGTGGGGGCTCTGGGCTACCGGGCGGAGGAATCTCTGGAGGAGCGGCCGCGCCGGGCGGGGGTTGCTTCGCTGCGGCTGGCGGGTGTTCTGCTGGCTCTCGGCTTCGGGTTTGGGTTCGCCGGGGCTCCGGGGTGGGTCGGGGACGGGGCGTTTGCGGCGGCGCTGGTGTTGGCGGGGCTCCCGATCTTCCGGCGGGCGTGGTTGGCGGTGCGGAACCGGTTCGCGCTGGACATGAACGTGTTGATGAGTCTGGCGGCGGTGGGGGCTGCCGGTCTTGGGGAGTGGGCTGAAGGTGCGCTCGTGGTCTTTCTGTTCGCGGTGGGCAACGCGCTGGAGGAGCGCGCGGCGGGAAGGGCGCGGCGTTCGATCCGGGAGCTGATGCGGCTCTCTCCGGAGCGTGCCTGTGTGTTGCGGGGTGGCGGAGAGGAGGAGGTTCCGGCCGGGGAGCTGCGCCTCGGGGACGTGATCGTGGTACGGCCGGGCGAGAGGATAGCGGCCGACGGCGTGGTGGTGGGGGGAGTCTCGGCCGTGGACCAGTCCCCCATCACCGGGGAGAGTGCTCCGGTTATCCGGCGGGAGGGAGATGAGGTCTTCGCCGGGACGATCAACGCCGAGGGCGCGCTGGAGGTGCGGGTTACCCGCCGGGCCGGGGAGACGACCATCAGCCGCATCGTGCGGATGGTCGAGGAGGCGCAGGAGCGCCGCGCCCCCGCTCAGCGGTTCGTGGACAGGTTTGCCCGGTATTACACCCCGCTCGTTGCGGCGGGGGCGGCGCTCGTCTTCCTGGTTCCGTCGTTCTTCTTCGGCGGGGCGTGGGACGAGTGGTTCTACCGGGCGCTGGTACTGCTTGTGATCGCCTGCCCGTGCGCGCTGGTCATCTCGACCCCGGTGAGCATCATCTCGTCGCTGACCGCTGCCACGCGCGAGGGTGCGCTCATCAAGGGCGGAGCCTTTCTGGAGGCATTCTCCGGGTTGCGGGCCGTGGCGCTGGACAAGACCGGCACGCTCACCGCCGGCCGGCCGGCGGTCACGGAGGTCGTACCGCTGAACGGCGCATCAGAGGAGCAAGCTCTGGAGCTCGCGGCGGCGCTGGAGGACCGGAGCCAGCACCCCGTCGGGCGCGCCATAGCCGAGCACGCCCGGCGGCAGGGGATCGTTCCGGAACCCGCCGCTTCGTTCACCTCCCTGACCGGACTAGGGGTGAAGGGAGTGGTCGGGGGCCGGGAGCTGCTGGCCGGGAGCCCGGAGCTGTTCGCCATTCCGCTGCCGCCCGAGGTGGAGCGGCTGCGCGAGCGGGGGGATACGGTCGTGCTGCTCGGGGACGGCAGAGAGCTCATCGCGGCGTTCGGCGTGGCGGACGCCGGGAGGGAGGGCGCAGCAGAGAGCGTGGCGGCGCTGCGGAGATCCGGGGTGGAGGAGATCGTGATGCTGACCGGGGACGGCGAGCGTGTGGCGCGCCGGGTAGCGGAGGGGCTCGGGATCGGCTACCGGGCCGGACTGCTGCCGGAGGAGAAGCTCGCCGAGCTGCGGCGGCTGCGGGAGCGGCACGGGCCGGTCGCGATGGTCGGGGACGGGATCAACGACGCTCCGGCGCTCGCCGAGGCAGACATCGGGGTGGCGATGGGGGCCGCCGGGACGGATGTAGCGCTGGAGAGCGCCGATGTCGCGCTCATGAGGGACGACCTCTCGCAGCTGGCGCGGCTCGTGGAGCGCTCGCGCCGTACGATGCGCGTGATCTGGCAGAACGTGGTCTTCTCCATCGGCGTGAAGGCGGTCTTTCTGGTGCTGGGCGCGATGGGTATGGCCGACCTGTGGATGGCCATCTTCGCCGACACGGGCGCGATGCTGCTCGTGATCGCCAACGGCCTCCGGCTGTTGAGGCGCTCATGAGCGGCACTCACTCCCACGCGCACGATCCGGCGAGGAACCGGCGGGCACTGACCGCGGTGCTGGCCATGACCGCCACGTTCATGGTCGTGGAGGCCGTCGGCGGGCTCCTCACCGGCAGCCTCGCGCTGCTGGCCGACGCCGGGCACATGCTCTCCGACAACGTAGCGCTCGCGCTCGCCCTCTTCGCCTTCTGGCTCTCCGGCCGCCCTGCCACCCCGAACCGGAGCTTCGGGTACAAGCGGGCCGAGATCCTGGCGGCCCTCTTCAACGGCGCGACGCTGGTGGCGATCTCGGTCTGGATCTTCGTCGAAGCCTACCGGAGGCTGCTCGATCCGCCGGAGGTTCTGGGCGGCTGGATGCTCCTGATCGCCTTCGCGGGACTCTGCGTGAACGCGGCGGGGGCGGCGATCCTCCTCCGCTCCGGTAGCAAGAGCCTCAACCTGCAGGGAGCGCTCCGGCACGTGCTCGCCGACGCGCTCGGCTCCGCCGGGGTCATAGCCGCCGCGCTCGTTATAGTGCTCACCGGCTGGCGCTACGCCGACCCCCTGATCAGCGCCGGGATCGGGCTGCTCATCGTCTTCAGCTCCTGGAAGCTCCTGCGCGACTCGGTCAACATCCTGCTCGAAGCCGCTCCGCCCGGCATGGACGCCGCGGAGGTCGGTCGGCGCATGGCGGAGCAGCCCGGCGTCCGCGAGGTGCACGACCTGCACATCTGGACCATAACCTCAGGCTTTCCGGCCCTCGCGGCCCATGTCCTCGTCGAGCAAGACGAAGACTGCCACGCCCGCCGCCGCGACCTGGAGGCTCTCCTGGCCCGGGAGTACGGTATCGAGCACACCACGCTCCAGGTGGACCATGCCGGAGACCACGGCCCGCACGGGGTACGCTTCCTCCCCAGAGATCCGGAATAGGAGGGAGCCGCTTAATCCATGACGAGCAGCACCCGACCACCCGCCTCCCCGCTCTCGACCCGGGAGTAGGCCTCTCCGGCTTGCTCGAGCGGGTAGCGCCCGGCCACGGGCGGGGGGCGCAGGATGCCCGCTTCGAAGCCGGGGAGCAGGCTGCGCAGCACATCCCCGCTGCCCGCGGCGTCGAGCCGCGAGGTCATGAGCCCAAGCAGCCGCAGCTCCCTGCGGTAGAAGTCGAAGAGGTCGAAGGAGACCCGCCGCTCCCCTACCGTCGCGAGGACGACCATGCGCCCTCGTTGCGCGAGGCTGTTCAGGCAGGGCTCGAAGAGCGGGCCGCCGACGGCGTCGAGGACGAGGTCCACGCCCCTCCCCTCTGTTGCGGCCATGACGGCCTCCGGCACGTTCTCTCGGGAGGTGTCTATGACGACTCCGGCTCCCGCCTTCCCTGCGGCCTCCCGTTCCGATCCGTCTCTGACCGCCCCGATCACGAGGGAGGCTCTCTTCCAGCGCGAGATCCCGGCCGCCGCGCTCCCGACGCCGCCCGCCGCCCCGGTGACGAGCACCGTCTCCCCGGCGGAGATCCCGCCCAGATCCATGACCCCCATGGCGGCGGCGAGGTACGCGAGCCCGGAGGCCCCGGCCCCCTCCAGATCTAGCCCCTCCGGCACGGGCACCGCGGCGCCACGAGGCAGGGTCACGTATTCGGCGTGGGTGCCGTCGCGGGTGAAACCCAGCTCTCCGCCCCCGGTGCCCCACACCTCCCTGCCGAGAAGGTCCTCCGGGCCCTCCACCACGATCCCGGCGAAGTCCCGGCCCGGGATGCGGGGCAGGGTGGTCATGGGGAACGAGCCGCGAACGTTGAGCACGTCGCTGCGGTTCACCGCGGCGGCCCGCACCTCCACCAGCACCTCGCCCTCCTGAGGTTTAGGGGTGGGAACCTCTACCGGGCGCAGCGCGGAGGGCTCCCCGTAGCGCTCCAGCAAAACGGCTCGCACAGCCCGCGCTCAGGCCCCGACGCCCGGCGCCGCCTCCCCCGCCGTGCGCGGGGTAGTCCAGTGCGGCAGGGGGCCAGCCTGCGCGACGAGGTAGTCGCGCGAGTCCTCGGCGAGGCCGCGGGCACGCTCCAGGTCCGCGTCCACGAGCCTGCCACCGCGCTTGAGGGCGCGCCCGTTCACCCACACGGAGTCCACGTTGGAGGTGTCCATGCTGCACACCACCGTACCCACCGGATCCACGACGGGCGCGGCGTTGACCCGCTCGATGCTCAGCATGACGACGTCGGCCTTCTTGCCGGGGGTGAGGGAGCCGGTCCTGTCGGCGAGGCCCACGGTGCGCGCGCCCTCGATGGTGGCGAACTCGAGCACGTCGCGCGAGGAGAGGAGCGGCGGTATCTCCTCCAGCTCCTCCTCGAAGACCCGCTCGTGGACCCGAACCCGCTCGGCGGCGAAGAGGAAGCGCATCTGGGTGAAGGGGTCGCCGGGGACGCTGGTCACCACGTCGCAGCTCAGGCTGGGCCGGATACCGTGCGCCAGGACCTCCCCGGTCGGGGGCATGCCGTGGCCCATCGTCATCTCCACCATGGGGGCGATGGAGACGGTGCCGCCGGTCTCCGCGATGAGCCGGAACTCCCGGTCGGTGAGGTGGTTGCAGTGGATGTAGGTGATATCCGGGCCGAGCAGACCGAGGTCGTGGAGCTGCTCGACCATCCTGAAGCGCCCGGCTACGGGCCCCATCCCGACGTGGACGCTGATCGGGACACCGACCTCCCGGGCGAGCTCCCAGTCGTGCCTGACGACCTCCGGGGTGCAGAAGCCGGGGCCGCGGGTCCCCATGGCGAGGGTCATCAGGCCCTCGTCGGAGGAGAAGTACCTCTCGCGCACCCGCCGGATATCCTCGGGGGCCTTCAGGGTGCTGTTAAACCACCAGTCGGCGAGGGAGGTATTGGGGTTGCCGTAGCAGTAGACGGCGCGGATGCCGGTCTCGGCCAGCGCCCGGATGGCTTCGTCGGCGTGGTCGGGGGTGTTGTTGATGTGCGACCAGTCCAAGAGCGTGGTCACCCCGGCGTCTATGGCCTCGAGCGTGCCGAGGAGGTTCCCAGCGTAGACGTCCTCCGGGCGGTAGGCCGGAGCTAAAGTGTCGAGGACGAGCTGGAAGTAGCCGTCGAGGGTGACGTCGGGGGCGATGCCCCGGATCACGGTCTCCCACGTGTGCCGGTGGGAGTCGATAAAGCCCGGGATGACGATGGCGCCCGAGGCGTCGACCACCTCGCAGCCGGAGGCGTCTACGGACGGCGCAACCGCCGCGATCTCCTCGCCCTCGATCAGGACGTCCCCGCCGGGGATGTCCCCGATCTGGGGGTCCATGGAGATGATGTGTCCGCCACGGATCAGGGTTCTTTCGGCCATCTTCCCTCCTCCGGTCAGCCCCGCACTACGGGCTTGAGCTTTATGTCGAACTCGCAGGTGTAGAACGGGCCGTCGAGGCCCCGGCGCGAGATCTCCTCCTCGTCCTCACACCTCTCTAGCGGCCTGACCAACTCCGGCTTGACCGCCCCTATGGTGTCGTTCTCCAGGTAGGGGTCGTCCGGGAAGAAGATCTGGGTCGTGAGCGTCTCATGCCCCTCCGCCTCGGCTATGAGGTGTATGTGCGCCGGACGCCAGGGGTGCTGCCCTATGGCCTCCAGCAACCTCCCCACCGGGCCGTCGGTCGGCACGGTGTAGGGCTTGGGCACCATGGTCTGGAACTCGTAGCTCCCGTCCTCCTCCACCCCAAAGCGGCCCCGGAAGTTGTAGTCCGGCTGCCTCTCGTCCCAGACGTCGTAGCCGCCGGTGGGGCCGGTCTGCCAGACGTCGAGGACCGCGCCACTCAGCGGCGTGCCGTCCGTGGAGGTGACCCTGCCGCGCACGAAGAGCACGTCGCCCTCCTCGATACCCTCGTACTCCTCGTAGATCTTGACCGGCTTCTCCCGCCACGGTGGGTTCTCGCGGTAGAGCGGACCCTCCACGTCGCTCGGGGTGGCAGCGCCGTCCTCGTGGGTTATGGAGTCCACCAGGACAGAGGTCTTCGTCACGTCGGAGAGCAGGACGAACTCGTCCTTCTTGCCGACCTCGGTTAGAAAGCCGAGCACCGCCAGCCACTCCTCTTCGGTCACCCGATGCTTCTCGATCAGCTCGTGCAGCGCTCCGATGGCCTCCGGCAGTATCCGCGCCAGCCGCTCGTTGCGTACCTCTCTTACCACGTCAGCCACCGCCGCTCCTCCTTCCCGTAACGCGAACACCCGCCCGGCGGGCCCCGCACCACCCTATTTAGCAAACCTCCTCATCGTCATTATCTTGAACCATCCATGATACGTCAAATACTGTTTTTCCGGCTATTTATATAATTTTTATCTCAGTCTGTGATTGTCCGGGGGTGTGGCCGGAGTCTTTCGGCCGGAACGCCGTAGCGTTTGGCGAGGCGCAACAGTTCGGCGTGGATCTCGGGGCTGAGAGGGATTCCGTGGGTGCGGCGTTCGGCCTGACGTTCGTGGCGGCCGTCGCCGGGCATCCGGACGCGTTCGAAGCCGGGGGCGGGCGGGCCTTCTCTGGTCTCCCGCTCCTTCTCGTCCATGCGGGCGAGGAACTCATCCAGCGGCATGAAGGCTTCTATATCGATCGCGGAGAAGATGTGCCCGACTCTCTGGGGGGCCGGGTCGTCGTACATACGGGGCATGGTGGCTCCGAAGCTGGCTCCGGTCAGGACACCGGAGAGGATATCCAGCATGATGGCCAGTCCTGAGCCCTTCGGTCCGCCGAGGGGCAGGACGCTACCTTTCAGCGCTTCCTTTGCGTCGGTGGTCGGCAGGCCGTCTTTCGTTATCGCCCAGCCCTCCGGTATGGGTTCGTTGTTCTTGGCGGCGAGTATGATCTTGCCCCGCGCCTGTTCGCTTGTGGCCATATCCAGCACGGCCGGGCGGCCGGAGCTCGACGGGACGGCGATGGAGAGGGGGTTAGTGCCAAGGGTGGGGCGTCTGGAGCCGTGGGCGGCCATGACGGGCGAGGTGTTCATCGAGCAGATCCCGACCATCCCCTCGTGCGCGATCTTCACGGTCCAGTAGGCCGCCGTGCCGTTGTGGTTGGAGTTGCGGACGCCGACCCAGGCGCTGCCCGTCTCTCTGGCCTTCCGGACCACGAGCTCGACCGCTCTCTCCGAGGCCACCTGTCCCCAGCCGTTGTTCGCGTCCAAGAGCGCCGTCGAGGGTGTCTCGCGCACGAGTTCTATCTTCGTGACCGGGGAGACGAGTCCCTGCTCCATCCGGCCGAGGTAGTCGCTCATCCGGGTTACGCCGTGGGAGCCCGTTCCGGCGAGGTCCGCATCTACCAGCGAGTCGGCGACGATTTCGGCATCGTTCCGCGGGACGCCGGCGGACTCGAGAATCCGTGTACAGAACTCCCGCAGATCTTCTTCTTTCACCCGGATCTTTTTGGATTCGACCATGGAGACTCCTCCTCACAGAGCATTCGCCGAGCCCAGGACGGCCGTCACCTGGCTGGATAGCACGCCGCCGTTGCCGTGAGCGAGGGCGACCTCCGCGCCCTCCACCTGCCGCTCGCCGCACTCGCCCCGCAGCTGCCTTACGGCCTCGACCAGCAGGAGCAGGCCGTACATGCCGGGGTGGTTGTACGAGAGCCCGCCGCCGTTGGTGTTGACCGGAAGCTCTCCGCCGGGGGCTATGCGGCCGTCCTCCACGAAGGGGCCGCCCTCGCCCTTCTCGCAGAACCCCAAGTCCTCCAGAAACAAGATCGGGTTGATGGTGAAGGCGTCGTAGAGCATCGCCACGTCCACCTCTTCCGGACCGACACCCGCCATCTCGTAGGCCCGTCGTCCTGAATCTACCGCTGCGGTCACGGTGAGGTCCGGCATCTCGGAGATGTTGCGGTGCCAGTGGGCCTCGCCCACGCCGAGCACGTAGACGGGGGGCTTGCGCAGCTCTTCTGCGCGTTCGGCGGAGACAAGAATCAGAGCGCCGCCGCCGTCGGTCACCAGGCAGCAGTCCAGGAGGCTCAGGGGCGAGGAGATCATGCGCGAGGAGAGCACGTCCTCGACGCTCAGGTGATCGCGCCTGAAGGCCTTCGGGTTCAGCTTCGCCCATTCCCTGGCGGCAACGGCAACCTCGGCGAGCTGTTCGCGGGTGGTCCCGTACCGGTACATGTGCCGGGAGGCGGCCAGAGCGTACATGCTGACCGGGTAGCGCGGGCCGTAGGGGGTCTCGTAGGGATCGGGCGGGTCGCTCACGCCGCGGAATCCGCCGTCGGAGAGCTGAGTAGAGGCGTAGGCGATCAGGGCCACCTCGCAGAGCCCGGCCACTATGGCAGACGCCGCGTGCAGCAGGTGCGAGACGAAGGAGCTGCCACCCATCATCGTCGCGTCGGAGTAGCGAGGGCGGATGCCGAGGTACTCCCCAACGGAGAGCGTCGGCATCTGGTAGTAGACCGAGGCGCTGAACAGCCCGTCCACCTCTTCTCTGTTCAGACCGGCGTCCTCGAGCGCGCGGCTCGCCGCCTGCCCGATGAGGTCCAGCGGCGTGAAGCCCGGCCCGACCTCGCCGAGATCCGACTCGGCCGCCCCGACGATCGCCACCCTGCCCCGGAGGCTCAACGCTCCTCCCCGCGGAAAACCGCTACGGGCTCTCCTCCCTCCAGACGCACCTCGAAACGCACCCGCGCCCCGATCTCGACCTCCTCCGCGGGAACGCCCTCAACCCGGCTCATCATGCGGAAGCCCTCATCGAGGTCCACCAAGACGACGCTGCGGGGCTCGCGGTTCCGGCTATGCACGGCGGTCGTCGCGTAGACCGTTCCCCACCCCGCGCTCTCGCGCCACTCCAGCGCGCCGCTCCCGCAGACCGGACACAGCACCCGCGGGTAGAAGACGGCGGACGAGCAATCGGTGCAGCGCTGGTAGGCGAGCCGGCCCTGCCTCAGATGGTCCCGGTACACGGCCGCCGGAGCCCCGCTCTCTCCCGGACCCCTCAAAGACCCTCCCTGGCGGATTCCGCCCCGATCTCCGCGGAGACGCGGAAGGGAGCGAGGGTATTCGCGCGCACCCACTCGAACGCCGAGTCCGGTGCCACCTCCTCCAGTACGAGCCCTTCCTCGTCTACGGAGAAGGTGGCGTGCTCGGTCACGACGAGGTCCGCCGGGCGGTCCCCGGTGAGCGGGAAGGAGCACTCCTCGACGATCTTGGGCTCGCCCCTCTTCGTCAGGTGCGTGGTCGCCACCACGACCGTCTTCGCCCCCGCGAGCAAGTCCATCGCCCCGCCCACGCCCAGGACCGGCCGGCCCGGGATCGCCCAGTTGGCGATACGCCCCAGACGGTCCACCTGCAGGACGCCCAGAACCGCCACGGAGACGTGGCCGCCCCGGATCATGGCGAAGGACTCGGAGCTGGAGAAGTAGGAGGCCCCAACGTCCTCCGTGATCGGAAGCTTTCCGGCGTTTATGAGCTCGGGGTCCAACCGCCCGGGCCCGGGCGTGGGACCGGCCCCGAGCATGCCGTTCTCGGTCTGCAGGAAGACCCTGACGCCCCCGGGCACGTGATCGGCCACGAGCGTGGGGATGCCGATGCCGAGGTTGACCACGTCGCCCGGTCTCAGATGCCGGGCGACCCTGCGCGCGATCTCATGCGCCACCGGACTCGCCGACAACTCACCCACCTCCCGTCCGGTCCAAGAGCGGCTCCGGCCCGCTCCTGAGCGTGATCTCCGCCCGCACCAGATAGTCCACGTACAGGTGCGGCGTTACGATGTGCTCCGGGTCCAGTTCCCCGGCCCCGACGATCTCGTCCACCTCGGCGACGACCACATCCGCCGCAGTGGCCATCTCCGGATTGAAGTTGCGGGCCGTCTTGTAGTAGGTCAGGTTGCCTAAAGCGTCCGCCCGGTGAGCCCGGATGAGGGCGATATCCGCCCGCAAAGGTTTCTCGAAGAGGTAGAGCTGCCCATCTATCTCCCGCACCTCCCGCCCCTCGGCCAGCTCCGACCCCACCCCCGTCCTGGTGTAGAACCCCCCGATCCCCGCACCCCCGGCGCGTATGGCCTCGGCCAGCGTCCCCTGCGGGACGAGCCTGACCTCCAGCTCACCGCGGCCGTAACGCTCCAGAACGTCCGGGTTGCTGGTGAAGTAGGAGCCGATCACCCGCCGGATCTTGCCCGCAAGCAAAAGCTTCCCCAGCCCCTTGCCCGGCTCGCCGACGTTGTTGCTGATCGTCGTGAGATCCCTCACCCCCGGCGAAGCAACAAGCGCCTCAAGTATCGTCAGCGGCGTCCCCACCAGACCGAACCCCCCCACCATGACCGTGCTGCCCGACCCTACCAGAGCCGCAGCCTCCTCCGCAGATATGAGCTCACTGCCTACCATGCCGCAAGATATCTCATCCAAACTCCTCATACCTAATTCTGATCTCAGAAGAGTAATACGTCCAATACATTTACTTGACCTATTAATACATATCCTGTATAAATCCAGGCATGAATCTGCAGCGGCTGCGTTATTTCGTCGTTGTGGCGGAGGAGTTGAGCTTCACTCGGGCGGCTGAGCGGCTGCACATGGCGCAGCCTCCGTTGAGCTATCAGATTCGGCAGTTGGAGGAGGAGCTTGGGGCGCGGCTCTTCTACCGCAACAAGCGCAACGTCCGGCTGACGGAGGCCGGGCGGCTGCTTTTGGAGGAGGCGCGGCGGCTTCTGGTACACGCTGAGCAGGCGGCCAGCGTAGTGCAACGTGCCGGGCAGGGAGAGGTGGGGCGGCTATCCGTGGGGTTCGTACCTTCTGCCGCCAACCGGATACTCCCTCCGCTTCTGCGGGCTTTCGGCGAGCGTTTCCCGAGCGTAGAGCTGCTGTTGCGGGAGGCGGATCCGGATCGTTTGCTTGGATCTCTGGGTGACGGGCGTGTGGACGTGGGCTTTCTGTACCTGCCGCTCTTCGAGCAGGGCTCTCTGGAGTCTCGGTCCGTCTCGCGCGAGCCCTTCGTCGCGGTTCTGCCGGATACGCATCCTCTGGCGGCGAGGCCCCGGGTAACGCTTCAGGATCTCGCGGAGGAGCCGTTCGTGCTCACTCCCAAATACCGGGGGGCGGGGTTGCGTGACAAGATCGCGGCGCACTGCCGGCGGGCAGGGTTCGAGCCCAGGGTGGTACAGGAGGCCTGGCTCATGCAGACCACAGTCAGTCTGGTCGCCGGGGGCATAGGAGTGACGCTGGTCCCCGCCTCGCTGCGGAACCTCCAGAGGACCGGTGTCGTCTACAAGGCTGTCGAGGGCCTTTCGCCGGAGATAGAGCTCGGAGCCGTCTGGCGGCGCGGCGATACCTCTCCGGTTCTGAAGGCCTTCCTGAACGTGGTCGGGGAGGTTACCGGATGGGGGGAAGGAGGCGGACGATGAGCGATGCGAGCGGCGCAGCCGCCGGCTGGGATTCACAGCGTCCCCACGCCGCGGTCAGCGTGACCTTCGACAATCTGGGGGAGGCTGCAGATCTGGAGCGCGGGCTGTGGCCCGGAGGAGAACCGCTCGGGCGTCACTTCTCGGTTAGGCGCGTACTGCCGCGGGTGCTGGATCTGCTGGACGAGTCCGGCATCCGGGCCACGTTCTTCGTCGAGGGCCTTAACGCCCGGATCTACCCCGAAGCGCTCCTGGAGATCGCGAGCCGCGGCCACGAGCTGGGATACCACGGCTGGCGGCATGAGTACTGGGCGGGTCTGAGTCCCGCCGAGGAGGTGCAGCTGCTGGAGCGTGGAGTCCGCGAGATGGAGAGGCTGAACCTTCGGCTGCGGGGCTTCCGGCCGCCGGGGGGGCGGCTCAACCCTTCCTCGTGGGGTCTGCTCGCGGAGCTGGGCTTCACCTACTGCTCACCGGCGGGGGAGGGAGCGGGCATGCTGGAGGGGCTCGCCGTTCTGCCCTTCGACTGGCGGCTGATAGACGCCTACTACTATCTGCCGCGTTTCGGAGAACTGCGCAGGGCCGACACGGGGTCGGAGGACCCCCTGCCTCCCCACCGCTTCGGGGAGAGGGTCCGGGCGGTCCTGGAAAAGATCGTCGGAGAAGGCGGCTACGCATCCCTGCTGTTCCACCCGTTCCTCGCGGACCGGGAAGAACGCTTCCGGGTACTGAACGAGGCGCTTGGGGTGCTGCGGGATCTCGTCCGGAGCGGCAGGGTGTGGTGTGCTCCCTGCGGGGAGGCCGCCACCCGGCTGCACGAGCGCCGCGCAGCATTCGCCGGCGGCCTCCGGCTCGACCTCACCCAGACCTGAGGCGGCCCGCGGACATCTTAGAGCAGGCGCGCATGACGCAGGGTATAGAGAGGGTGGAGCAGATCAAATACGCCGTGCTGGAGCGCAGCGGCGGCGCCTCGATCATCCCCTGGCCAAGCGAGGCCGCCAGAAGACGGCCGTATGGTACGATCTGACCATCCGTGAGTGATCATCCGCAAAAGGGAAGAGCCGGCCGCCGGAGAGCCGCGGTGCCGGGAGCGGCCCTGATCGCGGCCTCGGTCTTCGGGGTGGACTACGTGCTCAAGCGGGCCGTGGAGTCCTCCATGAACATTGGGGAGAGCGTGCCGCTGATCCCCGGCGTCTTCCACCTGACCTACATCGAGAACCCCGGCGGAGCGTTCGGTATCCTGGACGGGAGCCCCGGCATCCTGATGATCGGGAGCATCATCGCGGTGGGCGCGGTGCTCTGGATGCTGCTCGCCCACCCTCCATCCCGGTACGTGACCTCCGGATGCGGACTGGTGCTCGGCGGGGCGGCCGGGAACCTCTTCGACCGCATCGCCGCCGGGGCCGTGACCGACTACCTGGACTTCCGCATCTGGCCCGTCTTCAACGCCGCCGACGTCGCGATAGTCGCCGGCGCGCTGATGCTGGCTGCGGCGGCGTTCCGCGCCGAGAGAACCAGACCGGAAGAGAGCCACTCCTCCGGGGAGTAGACCTACGCGGAGCCGATCGGGCTCCGCACTTCGGGCGTATCCGCAAGGCTCTGAGCCACCGGCAGGTAGATGGACATGCTGGCCCCGCCCCCGCGCCGGTTTGCAGCTTCCATCCGGCCGCCGTGTGCCTCCACGATGGTGCGGGCTATGGCGAGCCCCAGGCCGGTGCCTCCCCCGGAACGCCCGTCGCTGCGAGCCGTCTTGCCCCGGTAGAAGCGGTCGAAGACGCGCGGCAGATCTTCGGCGGGGATGCCCGGCCCCCGGTCCTCCACCCTCAGATACAGCTCGCCGCCCGCGGTAGCCGCGGTCAGGGTTATCGGATCTCCTGTGGAGCCGTACTTGGCGGCGTTGTCCACCAGGATAAGCACGGCCTGCTCGATGCGGGCGGGATCAATCCTGAGCCAGCCCTCGCCGCAGAGTGAGGCTTCGAAGGCCGCGCCGCGCTCCCGAGCCAGAGCCTCCGCGCGGCCGGCCAGCTCGACCAAGAAGAGCGGTACGGCCACGGCCTTGATCTCTAGCGGTGGCGAATCGGAGTCCGAGCGGGCCAGGAACAGGAGGTCGTCCACCAGCCGAGACATACGCACCGCCCCCACCGCTATCTGCTCCAGCTGCTCTATGTGGGGGCAGTCGCGTGCGACGTGCAGTCCCACCTCGGCGTTCGTGCGGATCATGGTCAGCGGCGTGCGCAGCTCGTGCGAGACGTCGGCGAGGAAGTCCGTTTTGGATTGCAGGGAGCGCGCAAGCTCCTCCTCGATGCGCTTGCGCTCCGTGATGTCCCGGTTGGTCTCCAGCACCAGCCGCCGCCCCTGTGATTCAACCAGCTGGTGACGGCTCTCGACGATCACCTCGCGCCCGCCGCGCGTCGTGTGACGCACCTCGCCCGACCAGACGCCGTCGCGCCGGAGCGCTTCTTTCAACTCGTCCACCGTTATCGGGTGGACGGTCTTGAGCAGCCGGTGGCTCACCCTGCCGGCAGCCTCCTCCTTGCTGTAGCCGTAGAGCCGCTCGCATCCCTTGTTCCACTCGACGATACCCTCTTCCAAATCCCAGACGAAGATAGGCTCGTAGGAGAGGTCGATCAAAGCCGCATACCGGCGCAGCTGCTCCTCGGCCCGCTTGCGCCCGGTGATATCCCGGAAGTACCAGACCCGGCCGTAGTAGACGCCGTCCGCGCTCCTGACCGGCGCGCTGTAGCGGTCCAGGACCCGCCCGTCTCTCAGCGGGATCTCCTCGTGGCTCTCCTCTTCCGGGTGTTCGTAGAGGTACCCGACCCGCGCCCGGAAACCCACGGGGTCCTCGACCTTCTCCACGACGAACCGCAGCACGTCCTCGTCCCGCCGGGAGTCCATAACCTCCTCCGGGACGCTCCAGATCTCGACGAAACGCCGGTTGTAAGAGAGGATCTCTCCGCCCTCCGAGACGACCAGGATGCCGTCTATGGACGCCTCAGTCTGAGACTCCAGCAGCGCCTTCTGGAAGCGCAGCTTCTCCTCGGCCTGGTGGCGCTCGGTCACGTCGCGGTAGTTAATGACTATCCCGTGCACCAGCGGGTCATCCAGCCGGTTGGCTCCGACGGCCTCCATGACGTGGTAGCGGCCCTCCACGTCCCGCAACCGGAACTCGGCCGTCTGGAGCTCGTCCGGCCCGGAGGCCAGGATCCGGCCGAAGAAGTTCCGTTGTATGCCGAAGTCCTCCGGGTGGATGTGGGGCAGCTCGAACACGTTCCGGCCAACCAATTTCTCCGGCCGGTAGCCCAGGATTCGCTGATGCGAGGGGCTGTGGTAGATAATCGTGCCATCGGCCTCAAAGACGCTGATGATGTCCGAAGAGTTCTTGACCAGCGCGCGGAAGCGCTCCTCGCTCCGGGCGAGCTTCTCGTTCGTCTGCTGCTCCCGGGCGTAGAGGCTCCGGAGCTCGCCGACCATGCGCACCGTGGTGTACGAGAGCGCGGCCCCGATGAGGAACAGGCTCACAACGACAGCAATGAGGTTCCTCTGCGCCGCGGCGTTCGCGGCCCGCAGCCGGTCCAGCGCCGCCTCCGAGCGCTCCTGGGCCACGCGCTGGATCTCCTGTACAGCACCTTCGAGCGCCTCCAGCTCCCTCAGGCTCCGCTCGCCGGCCCGCGCGAAGGCCTCTGGCTCCTCCTCGCCCGCCTCGACCGCCGGGCGGAAGTCCGCGTAGTACCTCTCGGCCGTCCGGCGAAGCTCCTCCGACCGGGCCAACCCCGGATACCGGACGCCGACCTCCTCTAGCCTGAATTATTCATAGAGGAGGTTGAAGAGGAGGAGCCTACTCCTGTATACGGTCTAGTTGCTCTGTAACTGACCAAAGAAGGAG
>NZ_SKBU01000018.1 GCF_004337705.1 Rubrobacter taiwanensis | reverse complement strand
GCACCGGCGGGAGTCCGGTGCCGCGCCGCTTCACCTAAGGCGAAGGGGGGATCGTGATACGCAGCAGGCGTCACCTGTGGGTTCTGGTTACGGCCGCGGCGGTGGCGGCCGCTCTGCTCGCTCTCGCCTCCGCCGCCCGGGGACAGGCGGAGCCCGCGGTGGACCGGGACGCCCGGGGAATCCCTTATGTAGCGGGAGAGCTCGTCGTGGCGTACCGGGCGGGGGCGAATCCCGCGCAGGTGCTGAACACCGTCGAGACCCGGCTCGGCGGGATCACTACCGCCGTCGAGGTGGAGAAGGACCTGCCGGCGCTGGGCGTTCAGGTTCTCTCCGTCCCCGCCATACAGAACCGGCGCTCGCAGGAGAGGCGGCAGGAGGCGCTCGAGAGGGTGCGGCGGGCGCTGGAGCGGAGTCCGGCCGTCGCGGCCGCGGACTACAACTACCTCCGGACGCCGGGTTGGGTTCCCAACGACCCGCGTTTCCGGGAGCAGTGGGGGCACCGGAAGGTCGGCCTGCCGCGGGCCTGGGACCGGGCCCGGGGCGGGGGAGTTAGGATCGCCGTTCTGGACACCGGCATTGCTCAGGGGCACCCGGAGCTGAGACCGAAGGTCGTTCTCCAGCGGGACTTCGTGGACGGTGACGGGGTGGCCGAGGACCGGGACGGACACGGCACGCACGTGGCCGGGATAGCCGCCGCGGTTACCAACAACGGGCAGGGAGTGGCCGGGACGTGTCCGGCCTGTCGGCTCATGGTGGGGAGGATCGTGGGCCCGTACGGGGCCTCCGTGGCGGACGGGATCGAAGGCATGAAGTGGGCGGCGGATCGGGGAGCCCGGGTCATAAACCTCTCCCTGGGAGGCCCCGGTTACGTGGCAGCCGAGGCCCGGGCCGTGAACTACGCCTGGAGGCGGGGGGCGGTGATCGTGGCGGCCGCCGGGAACGAGAGCACCGACACGCCGATCTACCCGGCGGCCTACGGCAACGCCGTGGCGGTAGCCGCAACCAATCAGAAGGACGGCCGCGCGCGCTTCTCCAACTTCGGGAGCTGGGTGGACATCTCCGCCCCCGGCGTCGGGATACTCTCCACCTTCCCCGGCGGCTACCGGAGCCTGAGCGGCACCAGCATGGCCGCGCCCTACGTCTCCGGGACCGCGGGGCTGCTGGCCGGCAGGGGCTACGGCAAGTTCCAGATCCGCAACCGCATCCTAGACACCGCCGTAGATCTAGGACCGCGCGGCAAGGACCCCTACTACGGGCACGGCCGGCTGAATGCCGCGGCGGCGGTCAGGTAGCCCGCTCAGAGCCCCAGGTCCGAGGTGTCCGGGGGAAAGACGTAGTCCAGCGCCCAGTCCATCAGCACCCGCACGCGCTTCTGGCGGTCGGTGAGGCGCTGCAGATGCACCGCGCGCTCCAGGGCGTGTCCCAGAGTGCCGCTCAGCTTCCAGCCCATCACTTCGGAGAGTGCGAACGCGCCGCCGATCTCGATGAGCTGGCCGAGCGGCCGGTACTCGAACTCCCGCGGCTCTCCTTCGGTGAGGCTGGCGTAGACGTTGTGCGCCACGACCTCGCTCTCCTGGACGGCTCCCTGCGCCGTCGGGGGGACGGGGTTCCCGTCCGGTCCCGGGGCCGAGGCCGCGTCTCCGAGCGCCCACACTCCCTCGTGTCCCGGGAGCTGCAGGCGCTCGTTCACGACGATCCGGTTCATCTTATCCTTCTCGGCGGTCATGCTCTCCAGAACCTCCGAGCCGCGGCCTCCGGCGCTCCAGAGCACGGTCCGGGCGGGGATGAACTCCCCGCTCCGGAAGCTAAGACCCTCGGGGGAGACCTCGGAGACGAAGTCTCCCGTGTGCACCTCGATGCCGAGGTTCGTCAGCCGCCGCCGCCCGACCTCCCGCAGGGCCGGGTCTATCTCGGGCAGTATCTCCGGCAGGCCCTCGGCCAGAACGAGGCGCACCTGGCCGTAGTCTACCCAGGGGTAGTCGGGACGGATGCCCTTGTGGATGAGGTTGTGGATCTGGCCCGCGGCCTCCACGCCCGAGTAGCCGCCGCCGACCACGGCGAAGGTGAGCAGGCCGGGCGGGTAGTCGTCGGGGCGCAGGGCGGCCGCCTCCTCGAACCGCCCGATGACCGCGTTGCGCATCCTAAGCCCGTCCCGGATGTCCCAGAGCCTGAGGGAGTGCTCTTCGGCCCCCTCGACGCCGAAGTAGGCGGGCTGGCCGCCGAGGGCTATGACCAGAAGCTCGTACTCCAGCGGTCCCCGGGAGGTCTGTACGATTCTGTTTTCGAGGTCTATGCCCTCCACCTCGGCCCGCAGGAAGTTGACGCCCGCGCGGTGGAGGTGCCGCCGCAGCGGGATGGCGATGTGCCGCACCTCGGTGTTGCCCGAGATCACATCCGGCACCAGCGGCTGGAAGGTGAAGAAGTTGTCCCGGGCCACCAGCAGCACCGAGGTCCCGGCGTAGCTCTTCAGGCGCTCGCCGAGCCTGAGCGCGGTGTAGAAGCCTCCGAATCCGCCACCGAGGATCAGGACCCGCCGGCCTCCGGAGCGCGGCTGGGGGAAGCCCTCCCGGGACCGTCTCAGGGCCCGTACCGCCCCCGCGGCGGCCAGAGCGCCGCCCGCCGTTATCAGGGCCTTCTTCATGATCGTCCTCCCCGGTGCGTGCTCCTCTTACTCATGGGCGTGGACACCTCCTGCAAACGCACCTGGCCTTCCAGGCGGAACGTACCCGCTCCGCGGGGGAGGCTAACCTGATATAACGGAGACAAGATGTACGGCAGACTCTACGACGCCGCACTCGCCGTTCCGGAGAGGGCCGGGCTGCGGGAGCTGCGGCGGGAGGTTCTCGCCGGACTGCGGGGCCGGGTGCTGGAGCTTGGGGTCGGGACCGGCCTGAACTTCCCGCTATACCCGCCGGAGTTGGACGAACTCGTCGGGGTGGACCCGGACGAGTCCATGCTGGGCCGGGCCCGGGAACGGGCCCGGGGAGCTCCTTTCCCCGTCCGGCTGGTGGTGGCTGCGGCCGAAGATCTGCCGTTCGAGGCCGGGAGCTTCGACGCGGCGGCGGCGACGCTGGCGATGTGCACCGTCCCCGCCCCGGAGCGGGCTCTGAGAGAGGCCCGCCGGGTGCTGCGGCCCGGCGGCGAGCTCCGGTTGCTGGAGCACGTGCGGGCGGACCGTATCGGCCGGTTGCAGGAGCTGGCCACGCCGGTCTGGAAGCGGGTCGCGGGCGGGTGCCACCTGGACCGGGAGACGCTGAAGTACGTACGGGAGGCCGGCTTCGAAGTGGAGCGGGTCGAACGGCGGCTCGGGGGCGTGCTGCTGAGCGTCTTCGCCCGCAGCTAGACGCGGCGGCCGGCGACGAGGCGGTAGATCAGGAGCACGATGAAGGCGCCCACCACCGCGACGCCGAAGCTCGCCAGATCGAACCCTATGGCCAGGGGGCGGCCCGTGGCCTGCGTGTAGAGGAAGCCGCCGAGCAGAGCTCCTGCCACGCCGAGCAGCAGCGTTCCCAAGCACCCGATGGGGTCCCGGCCCGGCATCAGGAAGCGGGCGGCAGCTCCGGCCAGCAGGCCGATCACGATCCAGCCGATGACGCTCGCGATATACAGGGTGTGACCTCCTTCATCGCCACAGCACGACCGTACGGATTACATTTCCCGTGCGACGGTGCCCTCAAACCCGGTTGATCCGGGGCAGGGTCGATTGTAAATTAGATTCTATGCTGCCTGACTCCTTCACCGGTTCGTGAGAAGCTCCATACAAGATCGCATCAGCTTCCTCCGATCCTTCCTGGCCAATCCCCGGCAGGTCGGGGCCGTGCTGCCCACGTCGCGGCGGGCGGTCCGGGATCTGCTGGATCCGGCGGACCTCTCCGGCGCCCGCACGGTCGTGGAGTTCGGGGCGGGCACGGGCGTCTGTACGCGTGAGATCCTGAAGCGGCTCGGGCCCGATGCCCGGCTTCTGGCTTTCGAGCTGGACCGGAGCCTGGCGCGGCTCGTCTCTGAGGAGCTCGGCAGCGACCCCCGCCTCCGCGTCATAAACGACTCGGCGGAGAACGTCACGCTCTATCTGGAGGACGAGCCCGCGGACGTGATCGTCTCGGCGCTGCCCTTCACCACCCTTCCGGCGGAGCTGCGCCGGAGCGTCCTGGGAGCCGCGCACCGGGCGCTTGCGCCGGGCGGCATCTTCCTGGTGCTCCAGTACTCGCCCTTAATCAGGGCCGAACTCGAGGCGCTCTTCGGCGGGGTGAGGTTCCGCTTCTCTCCGCTCAACGTCCCGCCCGCCTTCCTCTTCGCCTGTGAGAAGGTTCCCCGGTGACCCGGCAGAGCTGGAACGAGGCGAAGCGTTACGTGCTGACCCCGCTCTTCGCCGGGGCGCTGCTGCTGGCGCTCGGGCGCAGGTCGGGCTGGCTCGGCGTTCTGGCGGCGGCTGTCGCCGCCCTCTTCTTCCGTGACCCGGAGCGGCCGCTCGTCCCGGAGCCCGGGGTGGTGTACGCCGCGGCGGACGGCGCTGTGACCGGGGTGGAGAAGGTGCGCGACCCCTGGCTGCCGGGCGGGGAGGCGGTCAGGATCTCCACCTTCCTCTCGCTACACGACGTGCACGTCAACCGCAGTCCGGTGAGCGGACGGGTTGTGGGAGTAGAAGAGGTAAAGGGCGGATTCTTCCCGGCGCTCTTCGAGCGCTCCGGAGAGAACCACCGGAACCGGATCGCCATAGACGGTGAGTTCGGACGGGTGGTGGTGGTGCAGATCTCGGGCATGATCGCGCGCAGGATCGCCTGCTGGGTCGGGGCGGGCGACCGCCTGCGTGCCGGGCAGCGCATCGGGCTCATCCACTTCGGCTCCCGTACGGACGTTCTCCTGCCGGACGGGAGCGCCGAGGTGCTGGTGAGGCCGGGGGAGCGGGTCAGGGCGGGTGCGACGCCGCTGGCGCGCTACCGGAGGGGCGATGCATGAGGCGCTTCGTCACGCTGCCGAACCTCATCACGACGGGCAATCTGGCGGCCGGCTTTCTGGCGCTGGCGCTCGTCGCACACTCCCGGCTGCTCCCGGCCGTCGGGCTGGTCGTGCTCGCGGCTGCGCTGGACTCGCTCGACGGCCGGGTCGCTCGGGAGAAGCTGGAGGAGAACGAGTTCGGCACCACGCTCGATTCGCTGTCCGACCTCGTCTCCTTCGGCGCGGTGCCGGCGCTGGCGCTGTACGTGAGCGCCTCGGGAGGAATTCCGGCCCTGCTGATCGCTCTTCTGTACCTCGTCTGCGGGGCGTGGCGGCTGGCCCGGTTCTCGACGCTCAGGGATGCCGGAGTGTTCCTGGGACTCCCGATCCCGCCCGCAGGCGTGGCGGCGATGCTGGCCGTGCTCGCCGCTCCGCCGCCCGTCGCTCTGGGTGTGACGGGCGTGCTCGCGGTCCTGATGGTCAGCTCGCTCCCCTTCCCGAAGCTGGACTCCGTTCTGCGCCCGAAGTAGCTACACCTCCCGGAGGGCGCGTTCGAGGTCTTCCAGCAGGTCGTCCGGATTCTCGATGCCGGCCGAGAGGCGGATGAGGCCCTCCCGGATCCCGAGCCGCTCGCGGCGGCCGGGCGAGAGGTCGCGGTGGGAGGTAGTGGCCGGATGGATGGCCAGAGTGTAGACGTCCCCGAGGGTGGGAGCGCGCACGCAGAGCTCGAGCGCGTCCAGGAAGCGGAAGGCCGCCTCCCGGCTGTCCTCGGCCAGCTCGAAGGCCAGCACGGCTCCGGGGCGGTCCATCACGCGCTCTGCGACCTCACGGTCCGGGTGATCCGGGAGGCCCGGGTAATGGACGCGGGAGACCTTCGGGTGCTCTGCTAGGTGTCGGGCGATCTCGGCGGCGTTCTCGCACTGCCGCTGCATGCGCAGCGAGAGGGTCTTGAGACCGCGCAGGGAGAGCCAGGCCTCGAAGGGGCCCAGGATGCCGCCGACGAGCTTGGCCAGTTCGTAGAGGGCGTCCCCGTAGGGGGCGTCCGCGACGGCGGCCCCGCTCGTGACGTCGCCGTGGCCGCTCAAAAACTTGGTGGCGCTGTAGATCACGATGTCCGCTCCGAGGTCCAGAGGACGTTGCAGGTAGGGGGTTAGGAAGGTGTTGTCCACCAGCACGGCGGTCCCGGCATCACGGGCGAGCTCCGCTATGCGGGGCACGTCCGCCACCCGCAGCAGCGGGTTCGAGACCGACTCCAGAAAGAGGGCGGTGGGGGAGAAGCCCTTCAGCTGCTCCTCGATCGCTTCCAGGTCGTAGGCGTCCACGAAGCGCGTCTTCACGCCCAGAGCGTCGAAGACCTTCACCAGCAGGGAGGAGGTAGAGCCGAAGATCTGCTCGGCCGCCAGCACCCGGCTCCCGCTTCCCACGCCCGCCGCCAGCAGGGCGGCGTGCACCGCCGCCATCCCGGAGCCGAAGGCCACCGCCCGCCCGGAGCCCTCCAGCGCGGCTATGGCCTGCTCGAAAGCGGTCACGGTCGGGTTGCCGTAGCGAGTGTAGCTGTAGCCGGGCTCCTCGCCGCCCAGTACCCGGTCGGTAGTGGCGATGCCCGGGTGCGAGAAGGTGGTGGATGAGTATATGGGGGTTGCGGTCGGGGAGTGGTCTCTGAGCGGGAGCCGCTCTCCGGCGTGGACCGCGCGGGTGTCGAAGTGCGCCACGGGTGCCTCCCTCTCTCTTCGCAAGCGTCAGATCTCTTCTGACGTATACTAACGGCCGGAACGGGAGGTGGTCTACGTGGAGAGCCGCATATCCTACTTCGAGCGGATGCTCGAGAGAGACCCTGAGAACCCCACCGGCCTGCTGGCACTGGCCAACGAGTACGAGAAGGCCCGCCGGCCGGAGGACGTGGTGCGGGTGCTCCGGCGCTATATAGCGTCGCACGAAGACGAGGGAAACGCGTACGCCCGGCTCGGTGAGGCGTTGGTCGAGTTCGGCCGGGAAGAGGAGGCGAAGGAGGTCTACCGGCGCGGGATAGAGCGGGCGCTGGCGCACGAGCACGGCGAGCTGGCCGGGGAGATGCGGCTCGCGCTGGAGCAGCTGGAGTAGCGCTGCAACGAGCCGGGTATCGGTTATCATTAGGGAAGGTTATGATGCTGTCATTCCCCCGAGGGGAAGTGGAGAGAGGCACGCCGGGGTCCGGTGTGGATCCTCCCTCCGGCGTGCTCCTGCTATAGTTTTCCCCCGGCGGGCGCAAGGTATAAAAGGCAGAAGACGGTCTATCAGAGCGCGTAAGGTGTGATGTAAATTGAGTAGTCTGACTGGCAGAGAGTTTCACGGGCCGAATCTGGGCTACGTGCTGGAACTCTACGAGGAGTACCGGCGGGACCCGGCCGCCGTGGACGAGGAGCTCCGGGAGTTCTTCGAGGGCTGGGTGCCCGGCGAACCGGCGGCGGACGGGGTACGGGCCGGGGTGGATGTGGAGAAGGTGGTGGCCGCGGCCCGCTACTTCCGGTGCATCCGCGACTTCGGCCACACGGCGGCGCGGCTCGATCCTCTAGGCAGCGAGCCGGCCGGAGATCCCACACTCGACCCCGAGTTTCACGGCATCACCGAGGGCGAGCTTGAGAATCTCCCGGCCACCATCCCCGGGGGGCCGGTCTCCGGACGGGTTTCGAATGCGCGCGAGGCCGCCCGGGAGCTCCGGCGCATCTACTGCGGAACGACCGGCTACGACTTCTCGCACATCTACCGGCCGGAAGAGCGCACCTGGCTGCGGGACGCCGTCGAGTCCGAGCGATTCAAGGAGGAGCTTCAGGGCGAAGACGCTCTGCGGCTCCTGAGGCGTCTGACCCGGGTGGACACCTTCGAGAAGTACCTGCACCGCACTTTCTTGGGCCAGAAGCGGTTCTCCGTCGAGGGCACGGACGTGGTGGTGCCGATGCTCAACACGCTCGTGCGGGCCGCCAACGAGGCCGAGATCCCGGAGGTCGTAATGGGTATGGCGCACCGGGGACGGCTCAACGTACTCGCGCACGTGTTGAACAAGCCGTACCAGAAGATCTTCGGCGAGTTCGAGCAGAAGGGTGGGGACTCGGCCGTCTCCGAGAACGAGGGGCAGGGATGGGTCGGCGACGTGAAGTACCACCTCGGCATCCGGGGCTTCTACCTGGAGGACGGCGAGGAGGACTCCAAGGTGCTCATCAACCTGGCGCCGAACCCGAGCCACCTGGAGCATGTCAACCCGGTCGTGGAGGGGCTCACGCGGGCCGCGCAGGAGAAGCGGGACGCCGCCGGGCCGCCCGAGCGAAGCGACGAGGCCTCCATGACCATCGTGCTGCACGGGGATGCGGCCTTCCCGGGTGAGGGCATCGTGGCCGAGACGCTCAACCTCTCGCGCCTGCCCGGGTACACGACGGGCGGCACGATCCACATCATAATCAACAACCAGCTCGGGTTCACGACCGAGCCCAGCGACGCCCGCTCCACCAACTACGCGAGCGACCTGGCGAAGGGGTTTGAGATCCCGGTCGTGCACGTCAACGCTGACGATCCCGAGGCGTGCCTTGCGGCGGCGCGCATGGCCTGGGCCTACCGGGAGACCTTCCACAAGGACTTCATGATCGACCTCATCGGCTACCGGCGGTGGGGACACAACGAGGGTGATGAGCCGGCCTTCACCCAGCCCGAGATGTACGAGAAGATCCGCAACCACCCGCCGGTGCGGCAGATCTACGCCCGGAAGCTGGAGGAGCGGGGCATCATCAACGCCGAGGAGGCCGAGCGGATCGCAAGAGAGTTCTACGAGCGGATGGACGAGATCCGCAAGGGTTCTGCGGAGGAGGACCTGGGTTCCGAGACCATCGAGGAGCCCTACACGCCGCTGGCCGAGATCCCGGAGACCGGCGTCCCGGTGGAGAAGCTGCTGGAGCTCAACCGCTCGCTGCTGGAGCTGCCCGAGGGCTTCAATCCGGAGCCCAAGCTGTGGCGGTTGATGCAGAAGAACCGGGGCGGTCTGGACGAGGAGGGCCGGGTGGACTGGGCGCACGCCGAGGCACTGGCCTTCGCCTCGCTGCTCGCGGACGGCGTGCCGATCCGGCTCACCGGCCAGGACACCGAGCGGGGCACCTTCTCCCAGCGGCACTCCGTACTGCACGACGTGAAGACCGGCGGCCGGCACGTGCCGCTGCAGGCGCTGCCACAGGCCAGGGCGTCCTTCGCGGTGCACAACAGCCCGCTCACCGAGGCTGCCACCCTGGGCTTCGAGTACGGCTACAGCCTGAATGCGCCGGAGGCGCTGGTGCTGTGGGAGGCCCAGTACGGGGACTTTGCCAACGTCGGGCAGGCCATAATAGATCAGTTCATCTCCTCCGGGCACGCGAAATGGGGGCAGTCCTCCGGCCTGACGCTCCTACTGCCGCACGGCTACGAGGGGCAGGGGCCGGAGCACTCCAGCGCGCGGCTGGAGCGCTACCTGCAGTTGTGCGCGCGGGAGAACATGCGGGTCGCCAACTGCACGACGGCGGCGCAGTACTTCCACCTGCTCCGGTGCCAGGCGGCGCTGCTGCGGGAGAACCCGCGGCCGCTGGTGCTCATGACCCCTAAGAGCCTGCTCCGGCACCCGGCCAGCTCGTCCCACATCCGGGAGCTGGCCGAGGGGCGTTTCCGGCCCGTCATAGACGACCCGAAGGCTCGGGACCGGCGGGATTCGGTGCGGCGGCTGGTGCTGTGCAGCGGCAAGATCTACGTGGACATGGACACCAGCGACCACCGCGAGGAGGCCGAAGATGTGGCTATCGCGCGGGTCGAGCTCCTCTACCCCTTCCCGGAGGAGGAGCTGGCGAGGGTCATCGATAGCTACCCCAACCTGCGGGAGATCGTCTGGGTTCAGGAGGAGCCCAGGAACATGGGAGCGTGGTTCTTCATGGAGCCCCGCCTGCGGCAGCTCGTGGGCGGAGAGCTTCCCATCTCCTACATCGGCAAGCCGGCCCGGCCGGCTCCGGCTCAGGGGTCGGCCAGATTCCACGCCCGCGAGCAGGCCGGTATCGTGCGGGCGGCCTTCGATAATGTAAAGAGTTCCAGGGAGCGAGAGGTGAGAAGTGTCGGTTGAGATCCGGGTCCCCGAGCTCGGCGAGTCGGTAGTCGATGCCACGGTAGGCCGCTGGCTCAAGAAAGAGGGCGAGGCCGTAACCGCCGGCGAACCGCTGGTGGAGCTGGAGACGGACAAGATCAACTTCGAGGTTGAGGCCGAGCAGGACGGGGTGCTGGCCAGCGTCCTGAAGGAGGAGGGTGAGACCGTCGGCATCGGGGATGTCCTCGGTACTCTGGGCGAGGGCGACGGAGCGCCCCGGCCGGAGGCCGAAGCGGAGGAACCGGAGGCCGCCGAGGAGCCTGTGGAGGACGGCCGGGAGGCCGCTGCCGGGGGCCGGGCCGCTCCGTCGGTGAGGAAGCTGGCCGAGGAGCACGGCGTGGACCTTTCGGAGATCTCCGGGAGCGGTCCGGGCGGCAGGATTACGCGCGAGGATGTGGAGCAGCGCATCGGGGTCGAAGAGGAAGAGAAGCCTCCGGCTCCGCCTGCGGAGGAGGACGGCAAGCGCGCCGAGCCCGCCGCCGAGGAGAAGCCCGCTCCGCAGCCCGCCCGCGACGGCCGCGAGGAGCGCATTCGCATGTCGCGGCGGCGCCAGACCATCGCGAAGCGGCTGGTCGAGGCGCAGCAGAACGCGGCGATGCTCACCACCTTCAACGAGGTGGACATGAGTGCCGTGATGGATCTGCGGGCGCGCCGGAAGGAAGCGTTCCAAGAGCGGCACGGCGTGAGGCTCGGCTTCATGTCGTTCTTCACGAAGGCTGTGATCGGGGCGCTCAAGGCCTTCCCGGAGCTGAACGCCGAGATCCAGGGCGACGAGATCGTCCTCAAGCGCTACTACGACATCGGGGTGGCGGTCTCGACCGAGGAAGGGCTGGTAGTCCCCGTGGTGCGCGATGCCGACCGCAAGGACTTCGCGCAGCTGGAGCGCGAGATCTACGAGCTCAGCGTGAAGGCCCGCGAGCGCAGGCTGGGTCTGGAGGAGCTGCAGGGTGGCACGTTCACCATAACCAACGGCGGCGTCTTCGGCTCGCTGCTCTCGACCCCGATCCTGAACGCCCCCCAGGTAGGCATCCTGGGCATGCACAAGGTGGAGGAGCGCCCCGTCGTGGTGGATGGCGAGATTGTCATCCGTCCGATGATGTACGTGGCGCTCTCCTACGACCACCGCATCGTGGACGGCCGGGAAGCGGTGAGCTTCCTGGTGCGCGTCAAGGAGCTGATCGAGGACCCGGAGGCGCTGCTGCTGGAAGGCTGACGGGAAGCGCAGCGGGTTCTTTCGGGGGCGGCCCTTCCGGCCGCCCTTCTTCTATCTCGACTTTGACACCTTGGTCCTTGAAAACCCTTGAAACACAAGGCTTTCTTGGGCGCACGGGGGCTGCGTACCACTACACTACCCGGCGGGGGTCGTGGCGGGACGTGGCATCGGCTGGACCCGCGCCGGCGGCCGCAGGCCCACGGCCTTGAAGGCCTCGTAGGCCTGCCCGACCAGCTCGGTGCGGGTGAGGTAGGCCTCGCCGTCCAGCTCCACCGCCACGGCGTGCAGCTGCGAGAGGTCGTGGAGCACGTCCTCGTAGCTCACATCGGGGTTTTGCTGGCGGAGCTTGCGCAACAAGAGGCTCTCCAGGACCAGCGCCAGGAAGCAGACCATGACGTGCCCCCGCACCCGCCGCTCCGTCCAGTGGAACATGGGCCGCAGGTCCAGGGCGGACTTGAGGGTACGGAAGGCGCGCTCGACCCGCCAGAGATCCTTGTAGGCCCGCACCACGGCCTCCGGGTCGAGGTCGGTGTTGGTCCGCAGCAGGTACTTGCCGTCGTAGCGGGCCGCCCGCTTCACGGCATCGGTGTCGACCACCAACGCACCCTGGGGCAGGGCCTTGAGGTAACGGGCCACGAGGCGGTTCCGCAGGAGATCCTTGGCTTGGCCGCGCTCGATCCGCTGCTTCAGGTGCGCCAGGACCGCCTCCCGGGCCTGGCGGTCGTGCTCGGCCTGGAGGGGGTTGTAGCAGAGGATGTAGCGCTGACCGTGGTGGACCACCTGCTTGATCTGGAGCTGGTCGTTCACCTTGCGATACCGCCCCGGCTGGCTCAAGACCGCCTCGGCCTCTCGGTGCCGGCGTAGGGGCATGCCGACGATGTATTCCATCCCCGCCTCCTGGATGGCCCGCAGGATCCGGCGGCTGACCATGCCCCGGTCGGCGACGAAGATCACCCGGCGTAGGTGGAAACGCCTCTTGAGCGCGTCAAGGACGGTCTCCACCGTGGCCTTGTCGGCGGTGTCGCCCGGGAAGACCTCGTGGGCGATGGGGTAGCCGTCCCGGGTCATGAGCACGCCGACCACCAGCTGCGGCCGGTCCGGGCGCTTGTCCCGGGAATAGCCGTAGGCCGCCAAGCTCTCGGGGCCCCCGCCCTCGAAGTAGCTGGATGTTGTGTCCCACATCACCACGTCGACCTCGGTCCAGAACAGGTCGCGGGCCCGGGCGAAGAGGCGGTCTTCGAGGGCTTCCTTATGCTCGGCCAGGACGTCCAGCGCCCGGTAGTAGTGATGCAGCTCCAGCTGCTCGGCTTGGGGCCGGTAGACGCCCTGCAGCCACTGGCGCACCAGACCGCGCTTGGAGCAGGGGTCGGTGAGGCGGTTCAGCACCATGGTGAAGACGGCCTCGGCCACGTCGAAGGCCAGCTGGCGATCTTGCAGGAGGGCCTCGAAGGCCTTGTCCAGTTCGGCTTCTCGCCACAGCCGTTCGAAGATCAGCGCCGGACCCCACTGCTTGGACCAGCGGACGTTCAGGCGCTCCGCCTGTTCTTCGAGCCGGCGCCAGGTGCTCTGAGAGAAGCGGGCCAGGTTCTCGATGAGGGCATCGAGCCGGCCGTCCTGGAGATCCTCCAGCCGGCCCAGGGTGGCGACCACCCGCTGACGGACGCGGACGCCCTGGCGCACGCTTTCGACGAGTTGGAGGTAGGTGCGGGTGGAGCCGTCTTTGTTCTTGAAGGTCTTCTGGCGGATGAACATGGCACAACCATCATAGCACGTTCATGCTTACCATACAAGTGTTTCACGAATACACGTGGCACTACACTTTTGGCCCAAAAGAACCGCCGCCCCATGGAAACCCCTTGATTCATGCGGGTTCTTGGGGCGGCGTGGCACCGAGCAGGGCCGTCAACTGTCAAACCCGAGTCTATACGACCCGCAGCTGCGGAACGCCGCTCCCCGGCGTCTCGGGCCGCGCGTCATCGGGGAAGGCGAAGCGCTCGCCGGCGGCCCGGACGTAGTCTTCGCCTCCGGCGTCCAGCACGGACAGGAATGCCCGCACCACATTGCCGTCCAGCGCCCCGCCGGCGGCATCGGCGAGGGCGCGGCGGGCTTCCGGGGCCGCGGTCTCACCCGCCCCGCCCAGAATCCTCTCCACGTAAGCGTCCGCTACGGCCAGGATCCTGGCTTCGAGCGGGATCCATTCCGCGCGCAGCCGGTCGGGGTATCCGGTCCCGTCCACCCGCTCGTGGTGCCACCTCACCCACTTCGCAGCCTCCTCAAACTCTGGACCGGCGGCCGCGAGTACCTGCTCTCCGCGCACCGGATGCCCGCGATAGAGCCGCCTGCCGAGCGGATTCAGCCGCTCGAGCGGAGCACCCAGAACCTCGCCCGGCAGCCCGGCTAGCCCCACGTCCCGCAGCAGCGCCGCCAGCCGCACCTTCTCTGCGCGCTCGGCGTCCAGTCCCAGCCTGCGTGCGAGATCCGCCGCGTAGACGGCCGCAGCGGCCGCCCGCGCCGGTATCGTGCCATCCTCCTCGCCCAGCAGACGTACCAGCTGCAGCGCGAACGTCAGATTCGAGGTCTTCAGGCTCTCTCGCAACCGCCGGTTCTCTGCTCTGAGCGCTTCGTTCTCCTTCTGCCGGTGCCAGATGAGGTGCAGAGAGGTCAACGCCCCGAACCCGCCGGCGAAGAGCACGAGCGACGCCGCCGGACCGAAGACGGCCAACATGTAAGACGCCCCGAGGACGGTAAGGATGGCCGCTACGTCCGAAGGAACTGTTGGTAGCATAGAGGTATAGAGGATTTGAGTTGCGCGCATTCTATATTTCAAACGCCCGAGAAATAAGGTAATTACGTCGTCTGTTATGTAGTAGACAGCACTAGCGGCTATAACTCCATACGCGAAGGAGTCATCAAAAGGCTGGGAGGAAGAAATCAAAGGTTCGGCAAAAGCTTGGAAAGCGTAGCCCGCAGCCAAGATGATTATAAGGTGGTTGGCGGCATCGTATACCGCCCGGAGTCGTTCCCGACATATCATGGACGGTGCCGCAACCAAGATCGCCCAGAGCGGGCCCAGCCATACCAGAGCCGCCAGCACGACTATATCTACCACCTCGACCGTGTTTCTGCCAAAGGTCACGGGGAAGCGGCGGGAGACGGCGCAAACGACCAGAAGGGTCACCGCCGCGCCCAGAGCCGTCCACGTGACGGTCAGGCCGAAGGAGTAGAGCCAATACAAAACCAACGAGACGGCAACGACGGCCAGCCCGTATATGTATGCACTGACTACCCTGTTGCGCTGCGAGCCGTCCAACCCCCGCCTTTCTGGGATGAGCGAAACCACCCTAACTATATCCGGGAATTCTAGACCGGAGTATGCCTCACGCGCCAGGGTTTCTATAAATATTTAAAGAATTTCGACTCTTACCAAAGACGATTTTTGCCGAACCCGGTCACCGATCTCACCTCCTTCCGCAAGCACGGGAGAGGGGACAGAGTCTTTGCCGCGACCGATACAGCCCCGCTCTGCCCCCTCTCGCTACGTAGCCTACTACCTGTGCGGCTAATTATTCCATTTGGAGGTGGTGATGGGGAAGGGCTCAGGCGTTATAATTCGTGTTTTCCCGCAGAACTTTCTGACGTTTCGCCTCTTGGCTGAGCGAGATCTCGACCCGCTCCACGCCATCCTCCCGGTACATCTTCTCGGGCAGGTCCAGGTGCCGGAGGAGCCGGATCATCGGCCGGTTTCCGGGCATCACCAGCGCGTTCAGGCGCTTCACGCCGCGCTCCTGTGCCGCCCCGACGAGTTCGCGCGTCAGGGCGGAGCCCAGACCCCTGCCCTGCCAGCGGTCCTCCACGACGGCGGCGTACTCGGCGGCCTCCCCGTCTTCCCGGTCGCGGTCGAAGCGCACGACCCCAATGATCTCGTCCGGATCCTCCGGGTCCAGCGCGACGAGCGCGTACCGGTCCTCGCCGTCCACCTCGGCAAAGTAGCGCGCCCGCTCTCCGGTGAGCTCGGGCTTGGGCCCGAAGAAACGCAGCCGGATCGAACGCTCGCTCAGCCGCGAGTGAAACCGCCGCAGCGCCGCCGCGTCCTCGGGCCGGATCTCGCGCACCGGTACCTCCAGACCATCCCTCAGCCTCACCTTCCGCTGCGAACCCACGCTCTCCCGCACCCGGAACAACGCCACAGCAACGCTCGGCGGAGCCCTCAATGCCCCGCCCAGAAAGACGCTCTCCGCGAGCAACCGCTCCGTCACCGCCCGCCGCATCCCCCGGCCGGCAGCCGCCATCCCGGCCAGTGCTTCCACATGCCCGCGCAAGATCCCGGAATGTATGGCCACGCTTCTCATCTCACCCGGAATTCTGCCGCCAAACCACTATATGTGTTGTGCACATATTCACAGGACGGTGTGAATATTTTGATGGCGGGGGGTATTCTGCTGCGGGTGTTTGCCGCATTTGCATTCGGGTATACTTAAAAACCGATAGAGCGGGGGAGGCGTCCTCCGGTCGCATGTTCTCTCAGGGAGAAGGAGGTTTTAGAGATGACGGAGGAGCAGACGCGGGTCCGCACCTATCCGCCGCCGGAGGAATTCGCCGCTCGGGCAAACGTCAGGGACGCCGGCATCTACGAGGAGGCGGCGCGGGATCCCGAGGCTTTCTGGGCCGGGAGGGCCCGGCGGCTGCACTGGTTCAGGGAGTGGGATGAGGTGCTCCGGTGGGACCCGCCCGAGGTGCAGTGGTTCGTGGGCGGCAAGATCAATGCCTCCTACAACTGCCTGGACTACCAGGTAGAGCAGGGGCGGGGTGAGAAGACGGCCATTATCTGGGAGGGTGATGAGCCGGGGGACACCCGCACGCTCACCTACTCGGAGCTGAAGGCCGAGGTCGAGAAGTTTGCCAATGTGCTGAAGTCTCTAGGGGTGAGGCGGGGGGATCCGGTCTCCATCTACCTGCCCATGATTCCGGAGCTTCCCATAGCCATGCTGGCCTGTGCGAGGATCGGGGCTCCGCATTCGGTAGTCTTCGGGGCCTTCAGTGCCAACTCTTTGCGCGACAGGATCAACGACTGCGAGGCCCGGGTGCTTGTGACTGCCGACAGCGGTCCCCGCGGCGGCAAGAGGACGCCGCTCAAGGCCAACTCCGACGAGGCGTTGGAGGATGCGCCGTCGGTGGAGAACGTGGTGGTGGTAAGGCGCACCGGGGACGACGTGAGCATGGTCGAGGGGCGCGACCACTGGTGGCACGAGCTGATGGCCGGGGCCGATCCGGAGTGTCCGGCCGAGGAGATGGACTCGGAGGACATCCTCTACATCCTCTACTCCTCGGGCTCTACGGGCAAGCCCAAGGGCATCGTGCACACCACCGGCGGCTACCTGACCCACGTGAACACCACTACCGACTGGGTCTTCGACCTCAAGGAAGACGACATCTACTGGTGCACGGCGGACATCGGGTGGGTCACCGGCCACTCCTACATTGTCTATGGGCCGCTCTCCAACGGCGCGACGGTCCTGATGTTCGAGGGTACGCCGGCCTATCCGGCGAGCGACCGCTGGTGGGACATAATCGAGCGGCACCGGGTGAACATTCTCTACACTGCTCCGACGGCCATCCGGGCGTTCATGAAGCAGGGGACGGCCGACATTGAGAAGCACGATCTTTCCAGCCTGCGGCTCCTGGGGAGCGTTGGGGAGCCCATCAACCCCAGGGCGTGGGAGTGGTACCACGAGCACGTCGGTGGCGGCCGCTGTCCGGTCGTGGACACCTGGTGGCAGACGGAGACGGGTGGGATCATGATCACGCCGCTGCCCGGGATCACGACGACCAAACCCGGGAGTGCCACGCGGCCCTTCCCCGGCATCTTCGCCGGCATCTACGATGACGCCGGCAACGAGATCGAGGGTGAGGGCTCGGGGAATCTGGTCATCAAGCGCCCGTGGCCGGGGATGCTGCGCACCCTGTATAAGGACCCGCAGCGCTACCGGGAGACCTACTGGGAGAAGTACGGTGATGTGTACTTCGCTGGCGACGGAGCCCGGCGCGACGAGGACGGCTACTTCTGGATCACGGGCCGGGTAGACGACGTGATAAACGTCAGCGGCCACCGCATCTCTACCGCGGAGGTCGAGAGCGCGCTCGTCGGGCATCCCTCGGTCGCCGAGGCGGCGGTCATCGGCCGTCACGACGAGGAGACCGGTCAGGCGATCGTGGCCTATGTGATCCTCGAGGGTGGTCATGAGGGGAATGACGAGATGGCTCAGGAGCTCCGGCAGCAGGTGAGGAAGGTGATCGGGGCCCACGCCCGGCCGCAGGAGATCATCTTCACCCCCGACCTGCCGAAGACGCGGAGCGGCAAGATCATGCGCCGCATCCTGCGCAGGCTCTCGGAGGGGCAGGAGGACCTCGGGGACACGACCACGCTCGCCGATCCGAGCGTCGTGGAGACGCTCAGGGCGCACGCCGGCGGTCGAAGCTAGAGCCCGTTGCCGGCGCGGGGGCGGGAGCGCATCGAGTATGCGCTCCCGCCTTTTCCTGTCGAGGCGCGGTAGAATGCAGAGCGGCACGGTTTCGTAGCGGATTCCGAAAGGAGCGGCGGTAATAATGCCCGAGGCGAAGCAGGGGAATAACCATGCGGATCTCTGGAAGGAGTGGTATGAAACCGCATCCAGGATGTGGAGTCGTATGCTCGTCGATCCCTACGGTCTCTACCGCTACTGGTTCGATCTTATGGAGCGGAGCCGGGATCGCGTGGAGGAGGGCGTCGGCGCGGGCAGCATGCCGGGCATGGGCGGCGTTCCGGGGCCGGATGGCACCGAGGTCCGGGAGAGCATGAAGCGCTGGATGGACAAGTCTGCCGAGACCTACCGGGAGACGGCGTCCGCCTCTCTGGACGCCTTGAAGCTGGCTCCGCGCTGGATGCAGATGATGGAGGAGGTGCGGGAGAACCTGATGAAGGCGGAGAGCCTTCCGGCCGATCCCATGGCCGCCATGCTCCAGTGGTACAACGCCACCAGCGGTCCCTTCTCCAGATTCCTCGAGGACGTGATCCAGCGCGAGGAGTTTCTGGAGGCCTCCAGCCGTTTCTTCGAGCACTACACGAGCGCGTATAAGGTAATGCGCCGCACCTCGGAGGAGTACTGGAGGAATCTCCAGCTCCCCACCCGCTCGGACATAGCGCGGGTGGCGAGCCTCGTCATCGCGCTGGAGGACAAGGTAGACCGCATGGAGGAGGAACTTGAGACCGAAGCCGCCGGCTCCGGCCGGATGGAGGATATGGAGCGGCGCATAGAGCGGGTGGAGCAGAAGCTGGACCGGTTGCTCGCCGCCGTGGAGCGGCTTGAGAGCAGCAACGGGGGCGAGATCCGGGCCACCGAGGCCGCCCGCCGCCGGGCCGCGGAGCTCGGGGTGGACCTCCGGGAGGTCCGGGGAACGGGGGCCGAGGGCCAGATCACGGTCGAGGACGTGCGCAGGAAGGGAGAGAGCTAGGAGATGATCGAGCCGCAGAGCATCATCCCCGGAGATTTCGACGACTTTCTGGATAAGTACCGGCAGGGGATGAAGATAGTCCTGGAAGGTGCGCGCGCCGAGACCGGCCAGACCCCTAAAGAGGTCGTCTGGACCAAGAACAAGGCGAAGCTCTACCGCTACCAGCCGTACGCCGAAAAGCGGCACCGGGTGCCGCTCCTCATCGTCTACGCCCTCATAAACCGGCCCTACGTGCTCGACCTGCTCCCAGGTAACAGCTTTATCGAGTACCTGACCGACGAGGGCTTCGACGTGTATATGCTCGATTGGGGCATCCCCGGCGACGAGGACGCGGGGCTCTCCTTCGAGCACTACGTCATGGACTACATGCGCCGGGCCGCCCACAAGGTGATGCGCACCTCCGGTACGGAGGAGTTCTCCCTGCTTGGCTACTGCATGGGCGGCACGATGAGCGCCATGTACGCCGCCCTCTTCCCGGAGAGGCTGAGGAACCTGATCCTGCTCACCGCTCCGGTGGACTTCGCCACCGAACACATCGGGCTCTACAGGCTCTTCACCGGCGAGAAGTACATGGATGTGGCCGACTTCGTGGACGCCTTCGGTAACATTCCGGGCGAGATGATAGATACCGGCAACCGGATGCTGAAACCCGTCACCAACTACATCGGCACCTACGTCACCATGTGGGACCGTATCATGCAGGACAAGCCGATGGAGACCTGGCTGGCCATGAACAAGTGGGTCAACGACGGCCCCCCCTTCCCCGGCGAGGCGTTTAAGATGTGGATCCGGGACTTCTACCAGCAGAACAAGCTTGTCAAAGGGGAGATCCGGCTCCGCGGCCGCCGGGTGGACCTCTCCAATATCCGCTGCCCGTTCCTCTCTATCGCGGGCAAGAAGGACCACATCTGCACCATCCCGCAGGCCGAAGCGGCTATGGACCTGATCTCCAGCGAGGATAAGGAGTTCTTCGTACTGGATGCTGGGCACGTCGGGCTTATGACCGGTCGCGGTGCGAAGAAGGGACTCTGGCCGAAGGTGAGCGGCTGGCTGGGGCCGCGCTCGAAGTAGGCGCCCGCAGCGCTTCCGCAGTTAGGTGCCCATCACATCTAGTCCGGAACCCCCGGGCTCGTTAATATGCTGGCCGTAAGCCGGGGAAAACGTGTCGAAAGGAGGAGCCCGTGGCGAGACTCGAGGGCGCGGTAGCCGTGGTTACGGGTGCCGGAAGAGGCATAGGGCGGGCTATCGCGGAGGAACTGGGCGCCGGGGGCGCGAAGGTGGTCGTCAACTACTCCCGCAGCAAGGGGCCGGCCCAGGAAGTGGTCGAGAGCATCAAGAGCAACGGAGGGCAAAAAGCCGTGGCGATCCAGGCCGACGTGGCCGACGCCGAACAGGCCGCCCGCCTCATAGAGGATACCGTGAACGAGTTCGGCCGCATAGACGTGCTGGTCAACAACGCCGGTATCAACATAGACCGCACGATGAAGAAGCTCACCCCCGAAGAATGGGACAGGGTCGTGCAGGTGGACCTGAATAGCTGCTTCTACACCGTCAAAGCCGCCCTGCCGCACTTCATGGAGCAGCAGAGCGGTGCTATCGTCAACATAAGCTCGTTCGTCGGACAGGCCGGCAACCTCGGACAGGCGAACTATTCGGCCGCCAAGGCCGGTATCATCGGGTTCACCAAGACCGCCGCCATCGAGCTCGCCCGCTACAACGTCACCGTCAACGCCGTCTGCCCCGGCTTCATCGAGACCGATATGTTCTCCAGCGTCCCCGAAGAGGTGCAGGAGAAGATCCTCAAGCGCATCCCCCTGCGCCGCATCGGCAAACCCGAAGAGGTGGCCCGGGCCGTCCGCTACCTCGTCGTGGACGGCGACTACATCACCGGCCAGACCCTCAATATCAACGGCGGAATCTACATGTAAATAGTAAACCCCCGCCCTTAAAGACCCGCGGGAGAGATCTCTCCCGCGGGTCTTAAGCGCATGAACACCCCCGGAAACCGCTATCATGGTTTGGCATATATATAGTCATGGTATATTTATCTAGTTAGAAGATATGAGCAGATCTTGCAGGCTACTTCTCTAGAAGAGGGAGGCATGACGAGCAAGAACGGAGCGGGAAGGCTACATGGCCGGGTGGCTCTGGTGACTGGTGCTGGTCAGGGCATTGGGGCTGCCGAGGCTGTGAAGCTTGCTGAGGAGGGGGCGAAAGTCGCCGTGCTGGACATCACGGAGGAGGCTGCGCGCGGCACGGTGGAGAAGATTCGGGGGTTTGGTGGGGAGGCGATTGCGATCGGTTGCGACGTATCCGATGCCGGGCAGGTGGAGGCTGCTGTGCAGCGGGTCGTGGACCGTTTCGGGCGGCTGGACATTTTGGTCAACAACGCGGGCATCATCCGGGACAACCTGCTCTTCAAGATGAGTGAGGAGGACTGGGACCGGGTGATAGACGTACATCTGAAGGGGAGCTTTCTGTGTTCGCGAGCGGCTCAGAAGCACATGGTGGAGCGGAACTACGGCCGCATCATCATGACCTCTTCCATTGGGGCGCTCGGCAACCGGGGGCAGACCAACTACGCTTCGGCGAAGGCGGGGTTACAGGGCATGGCCCGCACGCTGGCGATTGAGCTCGGCAGGTTCGGCATCACGGTAAATACGGTGGCTCCGGGCTGGATCGAGACCGACATGGTCCGGCAGTCGGCGGAGAGGATGGGGATCACGCTGGAGGAGATGAAGGAGATCATCTCCAAGGAGATCCCGCTCGGCAGGATGGGCACCCCCGAGGACATCGCCAACGCCGTCGCCTTCCTCGTCTCCGACGAGGCGTCTTATATCAGCGGGCAGACGCTCTACGTCTCCGGAGGCCCCGCGGGGGTCATGTAGGGGAGGGGGCGGGTTACCGCCCCCTCTCGCTAGTCGTTGAACTGCGCCTCCTCGGTGGAGCCGGTGAGGGCGGTGGTTGAGGCCATGCCGCCTGCGACTACCTGCGCCACCTCGTCGAAGTAGCCGGCGCCGACTTCGCGCTGGTGCTTCGTAGCGGTGTAGCCGTACTTTTCGGCTGCGAACTCTGCCTGCTGCAGTTCGGAGTAGGCGGCCATGCCGCGCTCCCGGTACTTGCGCGCCAGCTCGAACATCGAGTAGTTGAGCGCGTGGAACCCGGCCAGCGTCACGAACTGGAACTTGTAGCCCAGCTCCCCGAGCTTCTCCTGGAAGTTCTCCATCTCTTCCTCGGAGAGGTGCTTCTTCCAGTTGAACGAGGGTGAGCAGTTATAGGCCAGCAGCTTGCCGGGGAACTTCTCATGGATGGCCTCGGCGAACTCCCGGGCCTCTCCGAGGTCCGGGGTGGAGGTCTCGCACCACACCACGTCGGCGTACGGGGCGTAGGAGAGGCCGCGGGCTATGGCCTGCTCGAGGCCCGCCTTCGTGCGGTAGAAGCCCTCCATGGTGCGCTCGCCGGTGAGGAAGGGCTCGTCGGCCGGATCGACGTCGGAGGTGATGAGGTTGGCGGCGTCGGCGTCGGTGCGGGCGATGAGGATCGTAGGAACGCCGCAGACATCCGCGGCGAGCCGGGCGGAGATCAGGTTCCGGATCGCCTGCGCGGTCGGGATGAGGACCTTGCCGCCCATGTGCCCGCACTTCTTCTCCGAAGCCAGCTGGTCCTCGAAGTGCACCCCCGCAGCCCCGGCCTCGATCATGGCCTTCATGATCTCAAACACGTTCAGCGCCCCACCGAAGCCGGCCTCAGCATCGGCCACGATGGGAGCGAACCAGTACCTGCCGTTCTCACCCTCGGCGTGCTCGATCTGATCCGCCCGCTGCAGCGCCTGATTTATGCGCCGCACCACGTGCGGCACGCTGTTGGCCGGATACAGGCTCTGGTCCGGGTACATGTGCCCCGCCAGATTGGCATCAGCCGCCACCTGCCAGCCGCTGAGGTAGATCGCCTCCAGCCCCGCCTTGACCTGCTGCACGGCCTGATTCCCCGTGAGCGCCCCAAGCGCCCGCACGAACGGCCGCTCCCGCATCAGCCACCACAGCCTCTCCGCACCCAGCCGGGCGAGCGTGTGCTCGATCACGACCGATCCCCTCAAACGCTCCACGTCCTCAGCGCTGTAGGGACGCTCAATCCCCTCCCACCGCTCAGAACGCCAGCTCTCGGCTATCCGCCGCACAGCATCCGCCTTCCCGTTCGTCGTACTCATCTCTCTCCTCCCATGCTTCCAGAATATATCTGCTGTATGCACTTACAATAGGAATCCGAAGCTGGGGAAGCGGGCCGCCGGGTTTTTTCGGGCCGCTTCCGCCTGGGGTCTTCTCTCTTTTGGCTCCTTTCTACTCCAGGTAGTCGTAGCCGGGGATGGTGAGGAACTCGACGAACTCATCCTGGGTGGAGAGTCTGTCGAAGAGTTCGGCGGCTTTACCGAATTCGTCTCTCTCGAACCGCTCCGGCCCGACTATATCGTTCTTGATCTTCTCCAGCTCCTCGGCCAGCACCCGGCGGAACAGGTCCACCGTGACTTCGGTGCCGTCTTCCAGGATGCCTTTGGGGTGGTGGATCCACTGCCACACCTGGGCGCGGGAGATCTCGGCCGTAGCCGTGTCCTCCATGAGGTTGAAGATGGGTACCGCGCCGCGGCCGGCCAGCCAGGCTCCGAGGTACTGCACGCCCACGCTCACGTTGTTGCGGAAGCCTTCCATCGTGATTGGGCCCTCCGGCGGTTCCAGCAGGTCTTCGGCGGTTACGTGGACGTCCTCGCGCTTCTTGTCTATCTGGTTGGGCTGTGGCATGTACTGGTCGAAGACCTCTTTGGCGGTCTGGACCATGCCGGGGTGAGCCACCCAGGTCCCGTCGTGGCCGTCTTTCGCCTCGCGCTCCTTGTCCGCGCGCACGGCGGCGAACGCCTTCTCGTTCTGCTCCGGGTCCCCCTTGACCGGGATCTGGGCCGCCATGCCGCCGATGGCGTGCGCGCCCCTTCTGTGGCACGTCTTGATGGTCAGCAGGGTGTAGGCCCGCATGAACGGGACCGTCATCGTTATCCGGGCCCGGTCGGGCAGGATTATGTCCGTGTTGCGGAACTTCTTGATGAAGCTGAAGATGTAGTCCCAGCGGCCGCAGTTGAGACCCGCCGCGTGCTCCCGGAGCTCGTAAAGGATCTCGTGCATCTCGAAGGTGGCCAGGATCGTCTCTATGAGTACGGTGGCCTTGATAGTTCCGCGCGGGATGCCGAGCTCGTCCTGAGCCATGTTGAACACGTCGTTCCAGAGGCGCGCCTCCAGGTGGCTCTCCATCTTGGGCAGGTAGTAGTACGGGCCCGAGCCCATCTCGATGAGCCTCCCGGCGTTGTGGAAGAAGCAGAGCCCGAAGTCGAAGAGGGGAGCGGGCACCTGCTCACCGTCCACCAGCATGTGCTTCTCGAAGAGATGCCAGCCCCGCGGACGTACGATGAGGGTGGATACCTCGTCGTTGAGCTCGTAGTGCCGCCCCGTCTCCGGATCGTCGTAGGTGATGGTGCGGTTCACCGCATCCCGGATGTTGTACTGGCTCTCCAGCATATTGCGCCAGGTGGGGCAGTTGGCGTCCTCCAGATCCGTCATGTAGGTGCTCGCCCCGGAGTTGAGCGCGTTGATGAGCATCTTGCGGTCCGGAGGACCCGTGATCTCGACCCGCCGGTCTTGCAGGTCGTCGGGCACGGGGGCTATGGTCCAATCCCCCTCACGGATCTCGCGCGTCTCCGGAAGGAAGTCCGGCTTTACGCCCGCGTCGAACTCCCGCTGACGCTCCTCACGCCTCCGGAGCAGCTCGTGCACCCGCGGAGTGAACTCCCGGGCCAGCTTCGCTACGAAGCCCGCCGCCTCGGGCGAAAGGATCTCCGCGTACTCCTCGTAGATGCCCGCCGGAAACTCAATGCCTGCTGGGAACTTGCGCTCGCGGTGGCTCATAAGACTTCCGACGCTCCCAGCGCCGAAGGTGCCGGGAGCGCCCCTCACTCCCTTCTAACAACTCGACTCTACAGCAGCTAAAAGGGATTCTAAGCCGAGTAATTCTCCTCGGGCAAGACCCTGCGCACGTAAGCCACGCTCGCCCCAGGACCACACTGCCACCTGTAGACCACCCGGCACTCCCCAACGTCCTCGACGAAGACGGACTGCCCTACCCGCGGCAGCGTCTCCTCAAAGCCGCGACCCAACTCCTCCTCCGTCTCAGAGTCCCTGTAGTGGATGGGAATCATCCGTCTCGCCTCCTTTCTCGAAATGCCCGCCTGCAACTGCCAGGGACTCTAACCCACACATTGATATAATTCCAATTGTTTGCTTAAATTATATTTATAGAAAAAGTTTATGGGGAGTGGATGTGCTTCTGAGGCAGATAGAGGGGTTTTTGGCGGTTGCCCGGCTGGGCAATCTGAGCCGGGCGGCGGAGGAGTTGTTTCTGACGCAGCCGACGCTCACGGCGCGCCTGAAGGCGCTGGAGCAGGAGCTGGGGGAGGAGCTCTTCGTGCGCACCGGGCGCGGGATGCGGCTGACGGATGCCGGGCGGGTCTTTCTGCCGTATGCGGAGCGGGCGGTGGCGTCGCTGCGGGAGGGGCGGGAGCGGATCGAGGCGCTGAGGGAGGCTCAGAGCGGCCGTCTTACGGTTGCGGCCTCGCCGGGGGTGAGCACGTATGCGCTGCCGCAGCTTCTGGAGAGCTTCGTTGAGGCGCACCCGGGGGTGGAGGTCTCGGTACGGACCGGGCACTCTGAGGAGGTGCTGGAGATGGTTTTGCGGGAGGAGGTGCAGCTCGGGCTCGGCCGGGCGATGCGTCATCCGGACATTCAGAGTCTTCCGCTCTACGAGGACGAGCTCGTGCTGGTCGTGAGCCCGGGCCACCCCTTCGCTGAGCGGGGTGAGGTGACGCTGGAGGAGGTAGGGCGGGAGCATTTGATCCTCTTCGACCGCACCTCCAGCTACTACGATCTCACCCGGGCCATGTTCCGGACCGCTGGCGTCTCCGCTCCCCGGGTCATGGAGCTGGATAACATAGAGGCGGCCAAGCGCATGGTCGAGCGGGGGCTGGGGGTATCCCTCCTGCCGCGCTCGTCGGTCGCCCGGATGTTGGAGAACGGGCGTCTTGCGCTCGTGCGGATAGAGGATGCCGAGCCGCCACGCCGTCCCATAGTAGTCTTTCTGCGCAAGGACGTACCGGTGGTGGGGGCCGTGGCCGCCTTCCTGGAGGTTGCCCGGAGTGCCAGCCCGCTCCCCGAGCGGGCCGAGCTGCCGCCGGCTCTCGCCGCCGAGTTCGAGAACCTGCAGCTTGTGGACTTCTTCACGTGAGGCTCACTCCGGCTTCTTCTGAATCTCGACGGTGTGGAGCGTCGCGGCCATCACTGCGACGCCGAACGGTCGGAGCGCTTCGCTGAGCATATCCTGCAGCTCGCCCTCCAGCACGTCCCGGCGCTCGAAGAAATCTTCGAGGTTCCGGCGGGCCGAGAGGCTCCGCAGGCCCCTTTCGCTCGCGTGGCGCACGGAGGTTCGCGCGTCCGCGACCGTGCTGACGCTCTTTATGGGATCGGCCACCCGGTAGCGTACACCGGTGCTCAAACAGAGCAGCCCGCCGTCGCGTGTGGGCAGGTTCTGCTCGCCGATGGCGAGCTCCTCCGGGGCCACGTGCACCCGGAACATCCGATCTACGGCCGGGATCAGGAACGTGAGACCCGGACCCCGGACCCCGCCTCGCAGCCGGCCCAGGCGGAAGACCACGCCCCGCTCGTGCTCGCCGAGAACTCGCACCCCGCCTGCCGCCAGTGCTGCGGCGAGCAAGGTCAGAACCACGAAGCCCCACTCCATGCGGCCTGCACCTCCTCGGGGAGACTCTCCCGGGGTCAGGGTATCCGCCGCCCGGTGCGTGTCAAGCCGCAGGCCGGAGTGGCGTTCCGCTGCTTCCGGCTATTGTTCTCATGCGCGGAGACTCGTGATCGGGAGCATGTCCAAAGACGTAGGATCGGGTAAATTGAAGTCTAGTGTTGGGAGGCAAAGTATGAGTCAGAGTTCGGTTTCGAAGAGCCGGTCCGGAACCTCTCCGGGGCACCGGGTATTGGAGTACCTGGGCATCGCGGCGTTCTTCCTGCTGGCGGCTCTGATCGGAGCGGAGATATACCGGGGTGTGCCTGGGACCGCTTACCTGCTGGCGCTGCCGCTGCTGGCGGTCGCGGCCTACCTGGTGGCGGATTTGCTCTCCGGGTTCGTGCACTTCCTGCTGGACAACTTCGGTTCTGCAAAGACGCCGGTCTTCGGTCCGAACTTCATCAAGCCCTTCCGCGACCACCACACGGATCCCACCGGGATCGTCCGTCACGACTTCGTGGACACCAACGGCAACAACAGCCTGGTGAGCGTCCCGTTCATGCTGGTAGTCTGGCTCGCCGTGCCGGTGAGCACCACCGTGTGGGGCTTTCTCTTCGGCACCTTCTTCCTCCTGCTGGCCGGGGCCGTGTTTTTGACCAACCAGTTCCACAAGTGGGCTCACATGGACGAGCCTCCGGCCTGGGTGGCCCGGCTCCAGGACTGGGGTGTGATCCTCTCCAAGCGGCACCACGACATCCATCACGAGAGCCCCTACGACACCTACTACTGCATCACCGTCGGGGTCTGGAACCCGCTGCTCGACCGGACCCGGTTCTTCGAGCGGGCCGAGCGGCTGCTGCGCCGTACTGTGCCCGGAACGGATCCCCGGCTCCGGGTCGAGAGAGAAGGGAGCCTCAATGAGCGAAGCACCCCTGGGTGAGATCCTGCTGTCCACCGATGGTTCTGAGGACGCGGCTCTGGCCGCCCGGGCGGCGGTGGACCTGTGTGGCCGGCTCGGGGCCGGGCTGCACGTCGTCCACGTCTGGCACGACATCCCCTCGCCGCACGCCCGCGGCTTCATCCGGCGTGAACTGGAGCGTCAGGGACGGGAGGTGCTAGAGGCGGAGGTCCGGCGCGTCGAGGAGCTGGGCGGGAAAGTGGCGGGAGCCCATCTCAGGGAGGGGCGTTCGGTTGAGACGGTGCTGAAGCTGGCCGAAGAGCTCCGGGCGGACCTCATAGTCGTGGGGAGCCGGGGGCTCGGCACGCTCAAACGCCTCGCTCTGGACAGCGTCTCGGAGGGCATAGCTCACCGGGCGGCTTGCCCGGTGCTGGTTCTGAGAGACGGCGAGGCGTGGCCGCCGCAGCGAGTAGTCGCCGGGGACGATGGCTCGCATGAGGCCCGGTCAGCCGTGGAGCTGGCGGCGCGTTTTGCGGAGACGTTCGGCGCGGAGCTGATCTTGGTGCGCTCTCACCCGGCACTTTCGCTGCCGGCGCGCTCGGACCGGGACCTGACGGAGCGACGGGAGGAGGAGCTTCTGCGGGATGCCGGGACCGCTCTTGAGGAGCGGTCGGCGGAGCTCTCGAAGGGCGGGAGGGAGCTGCGGATCCGGGTCAGGCCGTTCGTGGGCGATGCTGCGACGTCCATCATCCGGACCGCAGAAGAGGGGCCGGGCTGTGCCCTCATCGCCGTCGGCGCCCGTGGTCCGGGGACGATTGACCGCGGGCGCCTCGGCAGCGTTTCCACGAAGGTGCTGCGGGCGGCGCGCTGTCCGGTGCTCGTCGTGCCGGGAGGGTGAGCGTTTCAACACCGGTGAGCCCGGGGGAGGGGTAGACTCAGGGGTCATGGCTGACCTGCTGACGGAGAAGATCGAGGAGCATCCGGCCTCCCTTCCCGCCGAGCGGGTGCTGGAGGAGCTGGGGGTTTCCGCCGGACGGGGGCTCACCTCCGGGGAGGCCGCCCGCCGGCTGGAGAAATACGGGCCGAACGTGATCGAGAGCACCTCGCGCGAGGGGGTGCTCGAGATCCTCTGGCGCCAGATCAACAACCCCCTCATCTGGGTGCTGCTGGCCTCGGTGCTTCTGGCGCTGGTTCTGGGCGAGACCATCGATGCTCTGGTGATCCTGGCGGTCGTGGTGGCGAACACCCTGATCGGGTTCATGCAGGAGTACCGGGCCGGCAAGGAGATTGAGGCGCTCGCCAGCTACGTCCCGGACGAGACGCTGGTCTTAAGAGACGGCGGGCGCGAGATGGTGCCCGCCGCCGAGCTGGTCCCCGGAGACATATTGCTGCTGCAGGCCGGGGACCGGGTGCCGGCCGACGCGCGGCTGCTGGAGGTCCGCGGGCTTCAGGTGGACGAGGCGGCGCTCACCGGCGAGTCGGTCCCGGTCTCCAAGGACGTGGAGCCGGTGGCTGAGGATACGCCGGTCGCCGACCGGACGAGCATGGTGCACAACGGCTCGTTCGTGGCCGGCGGGACCGCCACGGCGGTAATCACCGCGACGGGCCGGGACACGGAGCTCGGCCGGGTCTCCGCCATGCTGGAGGAGGCCCAGGAGGTCGAGACGCCCCTGATAAAGCAGATAGCCGTGGTCGGGAAGTGGATCGCGGTCGCCATACTGGCCGTCGCCCTCCTGCTGCTCGTTCTGGGGCTGTTCCGGGGATTCCCGCTCGCCGACGCGGTGCTCGCAGCGGTGGCGCTCGCGGTCGCCGCCATACCCGAGGGGCTGCCGGCCGTCATCACGATAACCCTGGCCATCGGGGTCAGGAGCATGGCCGCCCGGCGGGCCGTGATCCGGTATTTGCCGGCCGCCGAGACGCTGGGCAGCTCGACCGTGATCTGCACGGACAAGACCGGTACGCTGACCCGGGGTGAGATGACCGTCCGGCAGCTCTGGGCGCCCGGGAGCGGAGAGACTTACGAGCTGAGCGGGGTGGGGTACGCTCCCGAGGGGGAGCTCTCCCGGAACGGGGAGAGGATTGAGGAGGTCCCCGAGCCTCTGCGCGAGCTGCTTTTGGCGGGGGTCGCCTGCAACGACTCCGAGCTGAGGCGGGAAGAGGACCGGTGGCGGATCACCGGAGACCCGACCGAGGGCGCTCTGCTCGTGGCGGCCCGGAAGGCAGGCCTTACGGCGGACGAGGTGCGCGAGCTCCGGCCCCGCCGGGACGCCATCCCGTTCGAGTCCGAGCGCCGGTACATGGCTACCCTGCACGGCCTGCCGGAGGGCGGGCAGATCGTGTACCTGAAGGGTGCTCCGGAGGTGGTGCTGGAGCGCTGCGAGCCGGATGCCGGCGAGGTTCTGGAGCGGGCCGAGAGCATGGCCGGCGAGGGGCTCCGCGTCCTGGCGCTCGCCGCCCGCAAGGTGCCGGGTGAGCTGGAGGAGCTGAGCGAGGAGGACGTAGAAGGAGGGTTCGAGCTGCTGGGGCTCGCGGGCATGATCGACCCTCCGCGGGAGGAGGCCATAGAGGCCATCGAGGCCTGCCACCGGGCCGGCATCACGGTGAAGATGATCACGGGCGACCACAAGGCCACCGCCGCGGCCATCGGGCGCCAGCTCGGGCTGCTGGAGGGAGACGGGCCGGTGCTCACGGGGAAGGAGCTGGACGAGCTCTCTGACGAGGAGCTTATACGGGAAGTCGAGCGGACGAACGTCTTCGCCCGCGTCGCTCCCGAGCACAAGCTGCGGATCCTCAAGGCCCTGCAGGCCCGGGGCGAGGTGGCGGCCATGACCGGCGACGGCGTCAACGACGCGCCGGCCCTCAAGCAGGCGGATATCGGGGTTGCGATGGGGATCACCGGCACCGACGTCTCAAAGGAGTCGGCCGACATGGTTCTCACCGACGACAACTTCGCTTCCATAGAGGCGGCGGTCGAGGAGGGCCGCCGCGTCTACGACAATTTGCGCAAGGCGCTCACCTTCCTGCTGCCCACCAACGTGGGGCAGGCGCTTATTATCCTGATCGGGGTGGCCTTCTTCCCGGTCGTCGGCGGGGAGGCGCTCCTGCCGATGCTGCCGACGCAGGTTCTGTGGGTCAATCTAGTGGTTGCGGTGGCGCTCGCTCTGCCGCTCGCCTTCGAGGTGCTGGAGCCGGACGCCATGCGCCGGCCGCCGCGCGACCCGGACGCCCCTATTCTGGATAGAATCCTGCTCCTCCGGACCGCCGTGGTGGGGCTGATCATGTCGCTGGTCGGGGTGGGGCTCTTCCTCTTCGAGTACGGCTTCCGGTCCGGCGGGATCGAGGCGGCCCAGACGATGGCCGTAACATCGATCATCTTCTACCAGATCTTCTACCTCATAGAGTGCCGCTCCCTGCGCGGCTCGGTCTTCGAGGTCGGGCTGTTTACCAACAAGTGGATCTTCGTTGGCATCGGAGCGCTGCTCCTGCTCCAGCTCGCCTTCGTCTACCTGCCGTTCATGAACTTCCTCTTCCACACCGCTCCGCTGGGGGCGGCGGAGTGGCTGCTTGCGGCGCTCTTCGGACTCGTCGTCCTGCCCGTCGTGGACCTGGAGAAGCGCTGGCGCCGCCGCGCGGAGAGCGGGCAGGCCGGTCCCCGGTGAGGATCGCGGTCCTGACCAGCGGGGGCGACGCGCCGGGGATGAACGGGGCCATCCGGGGCGTTACGCGCACGGCTCTGGAGCGCGGCTGGGAGGTCTGGGGCGTGGAGAACGGTTACGAGGGGCTCCTGGAAGACAGGAGGCGCCGGCTGGACGACCGCTCCGTAGGCGGCATCCTGCACCGGGGCGGGACGGTGCTCGGAACGGCCCGCTCTAAAGAGTTCGTGACGCCCGAAGGGCAGCGCCGGGCGGCGGAGAACCTCCTCGGAGCCGGGATCGGTGGCCTGGTCGTGATCGGGGGCGAGGGGAGCCTGGCCGGCGCGCAGCGGCTCTTCGAGCTCGGGATCGGTACCATCGGCATCCCCGCAACGATAGACAACGACGTGCCGCACACGGAGATGGCCGTCGGGGTGGACACGGCGCTCAACACGGCGCTGGAGTCCATAGACCGCATCAAGGACACCGCCAGCTCGCACCAGCGGGCGCACGTGGTGGAGGTCATGGGCCGCAACTGCGGCTACCTCGCGCTCATGAGCGCCATCGCGGGCGGAGCCGAGGCCGTGCTGGTGCCGGAGTTCGAGCCCGACCCGGAGGGCATCCTCGAGGCGCTGAGGCGCTCCTACGCCAGGGGCAAGCCGCACTTCATCGTCGTGGCGGCGGAGGGTGCCGCTCTCACGGCCGCGGAGCTGCACGAGTACATAAACCGCACGCCTGGGGCGTTCGAGTCCCGGCTCACGGTGCTGGGGCACGTGCAGCGCGGCGGGAGCCCGCTCGCCTACGACCGCATCCTCTCCGGCCGCATGGGGGCCGCCGCGGTCGAGGCGCTGGTCGGCGGAGAGACGGGGGTCATGATCGGGCTCCAGGGCCGCCGGATGGAGCGCATCCCCCTTCCGGAGGTAGCCGGCAAGATCCGTCCGCTGGATCCCGAGCTCTACGAGCTCGCGCAGGTGCTCGCCGGGCTCTCGGCGTCTGGGGCGTAGATGGTGGCGCGGACCGGACGGGGTGGCTACCATACCGGTGCGCGTGTTATCGGATCTTGAGACGGAGAAACACTTGATGGGGGCTGCCGGAGGCGAGCCATGAGCAAGATCCGCAGCTACGTGGACCCCAGGAGCGGGGAGTTTCGCTCCAACGCCGGGGCCTACGAGGAGCTGCTGGAGGAGCTGCGCGCCCGGACGAGGGAGGTCCGGCAGGGCGGCCCCGGGAAGGCCCGCGCGCGGCACCGGGAGCGGAACAAGCTGCTCGTGCGCGACCGCATAGAGCTGCTGCTGGACCCCGGCACGCCCTTCCTGGAGCTCTCGCCGCTCGCGGCCTACGGGCTGTACGGCGGCGAGGTCCCGGCGGCCGGGATGGTGACGGGCATCGGGCGGGTGGCCGGGCGGGAGTGCATGATCGTGGCCAACGACGCTACGGTCAAGGGCGGCACCTACTACCCGATGACCGTCAAGAAGCACCTGCGGGCGCAGGAGATCGCCGAGCAGAACCGCCTGCCGTGCATCTACCTCGTGGACTCCGGCGGGGCGTACCTGCCGCTGCAGGACGAGGTGTTTCCGGACCGGGACCACTTCGGACGCATCTTCTACAATCAGGCGCGGATGAGCGCGAAGGGGATCCCGCAGATCGCTGCGGTCATGGGGAGCTGCACCGCCGGAGGGGCCTACGTCCCGGCGATGAGCGACGAGGTGGTCATCGTCAAGGGGAACGGCACGATCTTCCTCGGCGGCCCGCCGCTGGTGAAGGCGGCGACCGGTGAGGAGGTCACGGCCGAGGAGCTGGGCGGGGCGGAGGTGCACACCAGGATCTCCGGTGTTGCCGACCATTACGCCGAAAACGACGAGCACGCGCTGGCCATCGTGCGCCAGATCGTCGAGAATCTGAACACCCGCAAGGAGTGGCCCTGGGAGATGGCGGAGCCCGAGGAGCCGCTGTACGACGCACGCGAGATCTACGGCATCATCCCCCGCGACCCGCGCAAGAGCTACGACGTGCGCGAGATCATAGCCCGCATCGTGGACGGCAGCCGGATGCACGAATTCAAGCCGCTCTACGGCGAGACGCTCGTCTGCGGCTTCGCCCGGATCATGGGCATCCCGGTGGGGATAATCGCCAACAACGGCATCCTCTTCTCCGAGAGCGCCCTCAAGGGCACGCACTTCATCGAGCTGTGCTCCTCGCGCAAGATCCCGCTCATCTTCCTGCAGAACATAACCGGGTTCATGGTCGGGAAAGAGTACGAGAACGGCGGCATCGCCAAGGACGGGGCGAAGATGGTCATGGCGGTCGCCAACGCGCGCGTGCCGCGCTTTACCGTGATCATCGGGGGGTCTTTCGGGGCCGGGAACTACGCTATGTGCGGCCGGGGCTACTCGCCGCGCCTTCTTTTTATGTGGCCGAACGCCAGGATCAGCGTCATGGGCGGCCAGCAGGCGGCGAACGTGCTCTTGCAGGTGCGGCTGGACCGGGGCGAGGAGATGAGCCCGGAGGAGCAGGAGGAGTTCAAGCGCCCGATCCTGGAGAAGTACGAGCGCGAGGGCAACCCGTACCACTCGACCGCCCGGCTCTGGGACGACGGGGTGATAGACCCGGCCGACACCCGGATGGTGCTGGCTCTGGGGCTCTCCGCCGCAGCCAACGCGCCCGTAGAAGACACGACCTACGGCGTGTTCCGGATGTAGAGAGGGAGGGTTGATGCCATACGAGAACCTGCGCTACGAGGTCGAAGGCGGGGTCGCCCGCCTCACGCTGAACCGGCCCGGGGTGCACAACGCGCTCAACAACGCCCTTATAGACGAGATCCGGCAGGCCATAGAAGAGGCCGGGCGGGACGGCGCCGTCCGCGCCGTCGTCATCTCCGGCGCGGGGCGCTCGCTCTGCGCCGGAGCGGACATAGACTGGCTCCGGCGCAGCATAGAGCTCTCCTACGAGGAGAACGTGGAGGACATGCAGAGGCTGGCGGGAATGCTGGTGGCGATGGACGAGTGCCCCAAGCCCATCGTCGCCCGGGCGCACGGCGCGGTGCTGGGCGGCGGCTGCGGGCTGGTTGCGGCCTCGGACATCGTGGTTGCGGCCGAGGGCGCGCGGTTCGGGTTCACCGAGGTGCGGCTCGGCATCACGCCCTCCACCATCGCTCCGGTCGCGGTGGCCAAGATCGGGGTTTCGGCCGCCGCCGCTTTGTTTCTGACCGGCGAGCGCTTCGGGGCCGAGAGGGCGCGGGAGATCGGGCTCGTGCACGAGGTGGTCCCCGAGGGCGAGCTGGACGCTGCGGTGCGGAAGAAGGTGGATGCCCTGCTTCAGGGCGGGCCCAACGCGCTCGCGGAGGCCAAGCGGCTGGTGCGCGCGCTGCGCGGCATAGATATCTCCGAAGAGACCTACACGATGGCCCGGCAGATGGCCCGGACCCGCACGAGCGAAGAGGGGCAGGAAGGGCTGCGGGCATTCCTGGAGAAGCGCCGGGCGAGCTGGATACGAGCCTGATGTTCTCCAGAATCCTCATCGCGAACCGGGGTGAGATCGCGGTCCGGATAATCCGCGCCTGCCGCGAGCTCGGGATAGCGGCCGTCGCGGTCTACTCGGAGGCCGATGCCGGGGCCCTGCACGTGCGGCTCGCGGACGAGTCCTACCTGCTCGGCCCCGCCGCACCCGCGGAGAGCTACCTGAACATCGAACGCATCCTGGACGCCGTCCGGGAGAGCGGCGCGGAGGCCGTGCACCCCGGCTACGGGTTTCTGGCCGAGAACGCGGACTTCGCCCGGGCGGTGGAGGAGGCGGGAGCCGTCTGGATCGGGCCTCCCCCGGAGGCTATGGAGCTCATGGGATCGAAGGTGGCGGCCAAGCGGCTGGCGGAGAAGGCGGACGTTCCCACCGTGCCCGGATATACCGGGGATGATACGAGCGTGGAGAAGCTGGCGGAGGAGGCCGGGCGCATCGGCTTTCCGGTGCTCATCAAGGCCAGCGCCGGCGGCGGCGGGCGGGGGATGCGCGCCGTCCGCGACCCCGGAGAGTTCCCGGACGCCGTGGAGAGCGCGCAGAGGGAGGCCCTCTCGGCCTTCGGCGACGGCCGGGTGTTCCTGGAGAAGCTGATAGAGCGGCCGCGCCACATCGAGGTGCAGGTTCTCGGCGACAACCACGGCAACGTGGTGCACCTGGGTGAGCGGGAGTGCTCCATCCAGCGTAGGCACCAGAAGATCATCGAGGAGTCTCCGTCTCCGGCCCTGACGCCAGAGGAGCGCGAGGAGCTCGGGGAGGCGGCCGTGCGGCTGGCCGAGGCCGCCGGCTACCGCAACGCCGGGACGGTGGAGTTCATGCTGGAGGGCCACCGCTTCTACTTCCTGGAGATGAACACCCGCCTGCAGGTGGAGCACCCGGTTACCGAGCTCGTCACGGGCCGGGATCTGGTGGAGCTGCAGATCCGGGTCGCTGCCGGGGAGCGGCTGCCGTTCGCGCAAGAGAGCGTGGAGCTTACGGGCAGCGCGATCGAGGCCCGCGTCTACGCCGAGGACCCGGAGACGTTCATGCCGACCGGCGGCCGGATCCTGCTCTTCCGGCCGCCCGAGGGGCCGGGCATCCGCAACGACGCCGGGGTGGAGTCCGGCGACGAGGTCCCGGTCAACTACGACCCCATGATCGGGAAGCTCATCGTCTACGCCCCGGACCGGCCGGCGGCCGTCTCAAGGATGCAAGAGGCGCTCAGGAGCTACGTGATCGAGGGGGTCGTGACCAACCTGCCCCTGCTCCGGCGCGTGGCCGGGCACCCCGCCTTCGCGGCCGGAGACACCTCGACCGATTTCCTGGAGACGCACGGGCTCGTCGGTCGTCCCGGGGAGGCTCCTGCAGAGGCGCTGCTCGCGGCGGCGGTCGAGGAGCTCTCCGGGAGCGGGAACCCGGCGCGCGATCCTTTCGAGCTGGGGATCTGGCGGGCCGGCGGAGCCGCTCGCATCCGCTACCTGGACGGCGGCCGGGAGCGGACGGTCGAAGCCGAACGGAACGGTGCCCGGCTCTGGCGGCTGCGGCTGGATGGCGAGGAGTATGAGGTCGGGCTTCTGGCCCGGACGGGCAACGAGCTGCACCTGAAGGCGAACGGCAGCCCGGTCGCGGCCCGGGTCGAGCGCGAAGGGAGCGAGGTGCGGGTCTCGTGCAGGGGGCGCGAGCACACGCTCGCCAGACCGCCCGCCTTGAACCTGGAGGATATGGAGTCAGGCTCCGGCGAGTCCGGACGTACCAGTCTGGAGGCTCCCATGCCCGGGATCGTGATCAAGGTCCTGGTCGAGGAAGGCGAAGAGGTGCGGGCGCAGCAGCCGCTCCTGGTGCTGGAGGCGATGAAGATGGAGCAGCCCATCGTGGCTCCCTACGCCGGGGTGGTCACCCGGCTTCCCTTCCGCGAAGGCTCCATGGTCTCCGGCGGCGCCGTGCTCGCCGAGCTGGAGGAGCTGACGCCTGAGGCATGAAGCCGCAGGGTTCGCGGAAGCAAACTTCCGCGAACCGCCTCAGCTCTGGTTGCGGTAGAGGTGCATGGTGAGAGGGGCGAATATGGCCACGAGCGCCGCGCAGCTCAGGAGCACCCAGCCTACCTGCCCGGCCGTCACGGTCCCGTGCATCAGGCCGCGCACGGCGGTCACCAGGTGGGTGATGGGGTTGGCGCCGACCGCCGCTTTCAGCCAGCCCGGCATGGTCTGCGGGTCCACGAAGATGTTGCTGGCGAAGGTGAGCGGGAAGAGCACCATCATGCTCACGCCCATGACCGAGTTCGGCGTCCGCAGGACGAGCCCGAGGGCGGTCCAGATCCAGGACAGGCTGAACGAGAAGACCAGGACGAGCAGCACCGCCAGCAACACGCCGGGCGGACCGCCCTCCGGCCGGAAGCCCAGGATGAGACCCAGCACGAGGACCATCGCCGAGGCCATCGTGTAGCGCGCGGCGTCGCCGAGCAGCGCGCCGACGAGGGGCGCCGGACGCCAGACCGGCAGCGACCGGAAGCGGTCGAAGACACCCCGAGAGATGTCGGTGTTCAGGGTAAACCCGGTGTAGATGGTGATGAACACGACCGTCTGGACCAGGATGCCCGGCAGGAGGAACCGCAGGTACTCGGACGTAGAGCCGGCTATGGCCCCGCCGAACAGGTAGGTGAACATGAGGGTGAACATGATCGGGAACGCCGTGACGTCGAAGAGCTGCTCGGGGACGTGCTTGATCTTCAAGAGCGCCCGCCACCCGAAGGTGAGCGAGGCGGAGAGCGCTCCCGGCCGCTTCGGACGGCCACCCGCCGCCAGCGCCGAGCGCAGCGTCTCTTCGCGGACCGTCTGTGTCGGGGTGGTCTCAGTGGTCATGCCGCGTCCTCCTCACCGGTAGCGGTTTCGTCTTCGCCGGCCGGGCGGCCGGTGAGAGCCAGGAACACCTCGTCCAGGCTCGGCCGGCCGAGGGAGAAGTCCGTTACCGCGACGCCACAGCGGGAGAGCTCCGCGAGCGCATTGGCCACGCGCTCCGGGTCAGAGACGCGGGCCGAGAGCGCGGCCGGGTCGGGCTCCCGGTGCACGGGAGCGCCGAGCGTCTGGGAGAGTATCCGCTCGGCTTCGGGCCGGTCCCCGGGGTCGCGCAGCCGCACGTGCAGGGCGCCGGAGCCGACCGAGGACTTGAGCTCGCCGGGGGTACCTTCGGCGATCACGCGCCCGTGGTCGATGACGGCGATCCGGTCGGCCAGCCGGTCGGCCTCTTCGAGGTACTGCGTGGTCAGGAGCACCGTCGTGCCCCCGGCGGCGAGGGTGCGGATGATCTCCCACACCTGGTTGCGGCTCCGCGGGTCGAGGCCGGTGGTCGGCTCGTCGAGGAAGATGAGGTCCGGCGTGACGACGATGCTCGCCGCGATATCCAGCCGGCGGCGCATGCCCCCGGAGTACTTCTTTACCTGCCGGCCGGCCGCCTCGGCCAGCCCGAAGGCTTCGAGCAGCTCTCCGGCCCGTACCCGGGCCGCCTTGCGCGAGTAGCCCAACAGGCGGGCGATCAGGATGAGGTTCTCCAGCCCGGTCAGGTCCTCGTCCACCGAGGCGAACTGGCCGGTGAGGCTCACCCTCCCTCGCACCGCGCCGGCCTCGCGCACGACGTCGTGCCCGAGCACCCGCGCCGTGCCGGAGTCGGGGCGGAGCAGGGTGGCGAGCATGCGGATCGTGGTGGTCTTGCCGGCTCCGTTGGGACCGAGGAAGCCGTAGATCTCACCCGGACGCACCCTCAGGTCCACACCGTCTACCGCGACGTTGTCCCCGAACCGGCGGACCAGACCCTCCGCGTGGACCGCCAGCCCGCCTGCTCTACCGCTCATCGCCCTCCTTCTTCGACACTCTCACGCCTCTCCGGCTGCGATGCAGGGCCTCTGACCGTCAGCGTTGCGGAGTGGATGTGCTCCATCACTTCCTCCCCTTTCTGCAGGTTTTCGCTTGCGGGTCAAGCGTACCCGGACCGCAGCGCCGGCACTTCTTCTATCTTGCTCTTTCGGCGCCCGGTGCGGTCCTTTGATCGGGACCTCAATCTCGCCGGTCGCAGACGTAGTCCCGGGAGGGGTCGTAGTCCCGCCCGTCCACCTCCCGCAACCTCGGCCCGTAGAGGTGCACGCTGACCGCCACCTCCTCGCCGGGGTTGCTAACCCGGTGGATCCCCCCATCCCCGGGCAGCACGGTCGAGGCTCCGTGCTCCGGTCCCCAATCGAGCCGCCAAGCGCGCTTCAGGCGGGCGTGGTCCGGGATAGAGCCGTCGTCGAGACGCTCGTAGCGCTCCTCGAGCACGGTGCCGGCGAGACAGCGGTAGGCTCCCCAGGAGGAGTGGTCGTGGACCCTGGTCCCCGTTCCCGGAGGCCAGACGAAGAGCTGCAGCGAGTAGGAGCCGTCCGGGTCGTCGTAGCGGCGGGCTACGTACCACTCCTCCTGCGCGCCCTGCGCCTCCCGGAGGAGCGGTAGGACCTCCTCTTCGATGAACGCCCGGTCTTCTGCCAGGCGGTTCAGGAAGCGGGCGGCCCGCGGTAGGGCTGTCTCTACGGGCAGCCCGGAGATCTTCTCCAACTCTGCCGCCTCCGGCTCGAGTAGTACCCTCATCTTGTCTCTCCTCTTCTTCGTTCCGGAGCAAGCGTAATCGGGGGTACGGCCGGAGACTTCTCTTATCTTGCTCTTTGCCTCAGCGGGCAGCGAGCCGTTCCAGGAGCAGCGCCGGCAGGGCGATGAGTACCGGCGGGTCGGTGCTTCGCGGGGGGCGTAGCTCTACCTCGATCCTTCCGGCGGCTCTGCCGCCCCGTACCTCGACTGTGGCCGGAGCGCGTCCCACGCGCAGGGCGTCGCCGGGGAACAGCAGCGAGGAGGGGCCTCCCGAGCAGGGGAGCGCGGCGGCCATGAGGTGGTAGCGGCCGTCGGGGACGGGGGCCAGCCGGTAATCTCCGGGAGCTTCCAGGATCTCCCCGGCCACGGGCCGGCCCTGCGGGAGGGCCGAGGGGAAGAGCCCGGCGAAGATCAAAGTCCCGGCGAGCCCGCAGCCGCGGACCCGGAAGGCGACGCCCGGCCCCGGCCGTTCCGGGGACATCCCCCGGGTCCTCCCGCCGGTGCGAGCCAGAGCCTCGTGCAGCTCCTCGGGCAGCCGCCGCATTCGGCCCGGTGTCAGGCCGACGAGCTCCCGGAAGCGGGTCGTGAACGTCCCGAGGCTCCCGTAGCCGACCTCGAAGCACACCTCGGCTACGCTCAAGTCCGTGCTCAAAAGCAGCTTCTTGGCCCGTTCCAGACGCACGGCCGTCAGAAACTCGCCGGGCGCCACACCGGTCACCTTCCTGAAGGTGCGCGCGAAGTGGTAGGGGCTGAGGTGGGCCATCTCGCCCATCGTCCTCAGCGAGAGGGCCCCCGCCTCGTTCCGGCGCATCGCCGCGATGACCCGCTCGACGGCCGGAGAGTGGAGTGCCAGATACTCCTCAGAAGAGCCCTTTTCCCCGTCTCGCATACCCGGATTCTAAGAGAAAGGACCGCCGCTCACACCGGCCTTCTCCGCCGGAGCGCCCGGGTGCGGTACCGGACGATGCAGCAGGAGGCCATCTATAGAGACATCTGGTCGCGGGTGGGATTCCTGGCCCGCTGGATGGGTATAATGCCCTGCGGTGCGAGAGAGCTACAACCGAGGAGGGTCGATGGGCCGCAGCAAGGTTACGGTGGTCGGTGCCGGCAACGTCGGGGGCACGACGGCGCAGCGGCTGGCGGAGCGCAACTACGCCGACGTGGTTCTCGTGGACATCGTGGAGGGGCTACCGCAGGGCAAGGCGCTAGACATCCTGCAGAGCGGTCCGGTCGAGGGGTTCGAGTCGAAGGTCATCGGTACCAACGGCTACGAGGAGACGGCGGACTCCGACGTGGTGGTCATCACGAGCGGCATGCCGCGCAAGCCGGGGATGAGCCGGGACGACCTCTTGAAGAACAACCAGGAGATCGTGCAGAGCGTCACCGAAGAGGTCGTGCGGTACTCTCCGGAGTGCATAATCATCGTGGTGGCCAACCCGCTGGACGCGATGTGCCACGTGGCGCTTGAGACCAGCGGCTTCCCGAAGGAGCGCGTGATCGGGATGGCGGGCATCCTGGACACCGCCCGCTACCGCACCTTCATCGCCGAGGAGCTGAACGTCTCGGTCAAGGACGTCTTCGCGCTCGTGCTCGGCGGCCACGGCGACACCATGGTCCCGCTTCCGAGCATGGCCACGGTGGGCGGCGTCTCCATCACCGAGCTGCTGCCGAAAGATAAGGTGGAGGCCATCGTGCAGCGCACCCGCGACGGCGGGGCCGAGATCGTCAAGCTTTTGCAGAAGGGGAGCGCGTTCTACGCGCCCTCGGCCGCCTCGGTGGAGATGGTGGACGCCATCGTTCTGGACCAGAAGCGCATCCTGCCCTGCGCCGCATATCTTGAGGGCGAGTACGGCATAGACGGGCTCTTCGTCGGCGTGCCGGTCAAGCTCGGGAGCGGGGGGATAGAGGAGATCATAGAGCTCGACCTCACCGAGGAGGAGCTGCAGGATCTCCACAAGAGCGCCGGAGCCGTGCGCGAGCTGGTAGAGGTGCTGCATTCGTAAGAACACCCGTCGTGCGGAAGGGGGAGCCGGCCGGCTCCCCTTCTCGTGCGGCGTTGCCGCTTGGAACCCGGCGCGGGAGCGGTAGAATTACCCGGTGCCCGAGACCCGGCTGAAGAACATCCAGGCTCCCCGGCGCCTCCGAGCATATCTGGCGGCGACCGCCGGGCGTCCGGTGCTGCTCGTTGCCTCTTCGGAGGAGGATGCCGCGCGCTACGCGCGCGACGCCCGCTGTTTTGTGGAGGGTGTCGTGCATTTGCCCTCGCGCGGGCCGGTGTACGGGGACGTGTTCGGTCCCGGTGCGCGGCGGGTAAGCGAGCGGCAGCGGGCGCTGCACGCGATGGGGGAGGCGCGCTTGATCGTCGCCGGGCCGGTGGCGTTGCGGGAGCGGACGCCGCTGCACGAGCCGCTGCTGCTGGAGCCGGATCTGCCGCTGGAGATGGACGAGGCGCTATCGCGGCTGGCGGCGCTCGGGTACGAGCGGGTAGACCGGGTAAGCCGCCCCGGGGAGTTTGCGGTGCGGGGCGGGATCGTGGACCTCTTCCCCGGCACCCGCCGGTCGCCGGTGCGTGTCGAGTGGTGGGGGGATGAGGTGGAGAGCGTGCGGGCCGTCTCCCTGGCAACCCAGCGGGTCGTGCGGGATTTGGAGGGCGTAAGCGCGTACGCGGTGAGGGAGGGGGACCTGCCGGTACTCGCGGCCCGCAGCGGGGAGGAGTGGCCGGAGGAGGTCGGCCGGGGCGTGCGTGTGCCGGGGCTGGACCGGCTGCTGCTGGGGCTGGACCCTATCTCGCCGCTGGAGCGGCTGCCGGAAGACGCCGAGGTCTGGGCCGAAGAGGAGCGCGAAGGGCTCGAAGAGGTGGACGGCTTCGTGCCGGAGCTCTACGAGCCGGAGCTTCCGGAGGACGTGGCGCTGCGGTTCGGCGGGAGCGGGGAGGGGGAGGTGATCTCCGCACCCCCTGCGGCGCACCTGAGCACCACGGTCCGGGAGGCCGGTCGCCGGCTGGACGCGATGGTGAGCGACGGACTGGCGGTGTTCGTGGCCTGCGGCTCTGCCGGAGAAGCCCGGCGCGCCGTCTACGCCTTCGAGCGGGCCGGGAGGAGGGTGCGGGAGGCGGAGCGTGTGGACGCGGGTCTGGGGCCGGGGATCTACGCCATCCCGCACGAGATAGAGGAGGGGTTCATCTACCCGGAGGGCGGCCTCGCGGTGGTGCGGCGGGATGCGCTCTTCGGGCGGCGCTCCGCGGAGCGCCGCCGTCCGGGCCGGGCGGTCGGGGCGTTCGCGGACCTCAAGCCCGGAGATCTCGTGGTGCACCTGGTGCACGGCATCGGGCGCTTCGAGGGGCTGGTCGCAAAAGAGGCTCTGGGGGCCGTCCGGGACTACATGCAGGTCACCTACCGGGGCGGGGACACGCTCTTCGTGCCCTACGAGCAGATGGATTTGCTGCACCGGTACGTCGGCGGGGGTACGGCCCGGCTGGACCGGCTCGGCGGCCAGACCTGGGAGCAGCTTACGGACCGGGTTCGCCGCCGGGTCAAAGCGCTGGCCGGGGATCTGTTACTGCTGCAGGTGGCTCGGGCCGGCGCGGAGGGGTACGCCTTCCCGGAGGACGGTGAGTGGGAACGGGAGCTGGAGGAGAGCTTCCCGTACCAGGAGACGCCGGACCAGGCCGCCGCCATAGAGGCCGTCAAGCGGGACATGCAGCGGCCGCGGCCTATGGACCGGCTGGTGTGCGGCGATGTGGGCTTCGGGAAGACCGAGGTCGCCGTGCGCGCGGCGTTCAAGGCGGCACTGGCGGGCAAGCAGGTGATGATGCTCGCCCCGACGACCATCCTGGTGCAGCAGCACCACCGGACCTTCCGGGAGCGGCTGGAGAGCTTCGCCGTGCGCGTGGAGAGCCTCTCGCGCTTCGACGGCCCCGCCGAGCGGGAGAGGATAATCCGGGACTTCCGGGCGGGAGAGGTGGACGTGCTCATCGGGACGCACGCGCTGCTGAACCCGGAGGTGCGCCCCAAAGACCTCGGGCTCGTGATCGTGGATGAGGAGCAGCGCTTCGGGGTGGCGCACAAGGAGCGCCTGAAGGAGATCAAGACTAGCGTGGACGTGCTGACGCTCACCGCCACCCCCATCCCGCGCACGATGCAGATGGGGCTCTCAGAGCTGCGGGATATCAGCATCATAGAGACGGCTCCGGCGGGGAGGCAGAGCATCCTCACGCACGTGGGGCCGTACGACGAGGAGCTGGTGCGGCGGGCTATCCTGCGCGAGATCGCAAGAGGCGGGCAAGTCTTCTTCGTCCACAACCGGGTGGAGAGCATAGATGCTGTCGCGGAGAGGCTGCGGGCGCTGGTGCCGGAGGCTAGCTTCGTGGTCGGGCACGGGCAGATGTCCGAGCGGGCGCTAGAGGACGTGATGCAGACCTTCCTGGACCGCCGGGCGGACGTGCTGGTCTCGACCACGATCGTGGAGAGCGGGCTGGACATCGCTACGGCCAACACCCTCATAGTGGACCGGGCAGACGCGATGGGGCTGGCGCAGCTCTACCAGCTGCGGGGCAGGATCGGGCGCTCGGACCGGCAGGCGTACGCCTATCTCTTCGCGCCGCTCGGAGCAACACCGGAGGCTCAGCGGCGGCTGGAGGCGCTGCTGGACTTCACCGAGCTCGGCAGCGGCTTCGCGGTGGCGATGCGCGACCTGGAGATCCGGGGCGCGGGGAACCTGCTGGGGGCGGAGCAGTCGGGGCACATCGCGGCGGTCGGCTTCGAGATGTACCTGCAGCTCTTGCGGGAAGCGGTGGCTCAGGCGAAGGGCGAGCCGGTCGAGCGGGAGGAGCGGAGGTCCGTGATCGTGGAGGTACCGCTCGACGCCTACCTGCCGCCGGACTACGTAAAGGACGAGGTGGAGCGGGTGAACCTGTACCGGCGGGCGTCGGAGGCCGACTCGCTCGCCGGGCTCGAAGATCTGGCCGAGGAGCTGGAGGAGCGCTTCGGGGAGCTGCCGGTGCCGGCGCAGAACCTGCTCGGGATCTCGCGCGTCAAGCTGCTTGCGCGCGAGCTGGGAGCGAACGCCGTGAGCTGCCGCTCCGGGGCGCTGAGCCTCACGGGCTACCGGGCGGGATCGGCGGAAGCGGCGAAGCTGCGGCGCGCGACCGGGGGCGTGGTGCAGAACCGCTCCGGGGGCGTGACCGTGCGCGGCTCGAAGCTGCGGGGTCTGGAGCTGGCGGAGACGGCCCTGCGAGCTCTCGTGCTATAATCCCCGCGACTTCTGCATGAACTACCCCTACCCAGATAGCGAGGTGCGATCGCTTTGGGAGAGACCATGAGCAGGCGTGCGAAGGTGTTTCTGGCCGCCGCAGCCGTGGCGCTGGTGGGCGTTGCGGGCTGCTCGCCGGCTCCGGCCGAGCCGAACCGGCCCTCCGGGGCGCAGGTGGTCGCCAGATTCGATGGAGGAGAGGTCACGCAGGGCCAAGTCCAGGCCGAGATAGACCGCTTCGCGCAGCGGAGCGGGGCCGGCAGCATAACGCCCGAGTCTCCGCAGTGGCCGGCGGTGCGGGATCAGGTCATGCTGCACCTGCTTACGGCCGAGATCGCCGGGACCTACGCCGAGGAGCAGGGCATTACCGTCACGAACCGGGAGGTAGAAGAGCAGGTCCGGCAGACGAGGGAGCAGCTCTTCGATCAGGCCCGGCAGGCCGGGCGGGGAGGGACGCCCGAGACGATCTTCCAGGAGGCCCTCTCCCAGGCCGGGTTCACCGAGGGCGAGTTCCGGGAGTTCGTGCGCCAGGGGCTCACCGTTCAGAAGGTACAGGAACGGGTGACGGCCGGTGTTGAGCCGACCGAGGAAGAGGTCCGGACCTACTACGAGGAGAACGTTGAGGCCCAGTTCACCACGCCCGAGCAGCGCTGCGTCCGGCACATCCTCTTCACCCGGGAGCAGGAGCAGCTCGCCGAGGAGGTTCGGCAGCAGCTCGAGGATGGCGGCGACTGGGAGGAGCTCGCCGCGGAGCACTCGCAGGACCCGGGCAGCAGGGAGCAGGGCGGAGATCTGGGCTGCCAGCCGCGGGGTTCCTACGTCGAGAACTTCGACGAGGCCGTCTGGGAGGCACAGGAGGGCGAGATCGTCGGCCCGGTCGAGACCGAGTTTGGCTACCACGTGCTGGAGGTCACTGAGATCCGGGAGGAAGAGGTCACCCCGCTGGAGGAGGCCCGGCAGACCATCGTGGACAGCCTGACCGAGGAGCAGCGGGCCGAGGCTTTCAACCGGTGGGTGCTCGACCAGCTGGAGGAGCGCGACGCCCGGTACCTTCCTGAATACCGTCCGAGACTGCCGGAAGAACAGCAGTAACATACCCGGCTAGCTTGTGCGATCAGCCTCTGGGGCGTAGAGTTAGAGGCTGAGAGCTCGTTGAGTTCGGTGGTGGCACAGAAGAGGGGAGAGTCGGCGGATGACCGAGATCGTGGCCGTGCATGGCCGGGAGGTGCTGGACAGCCGGGGCAACCCGACCGTGGAGGTGGAGGTTGTGACGGCGAGCGGGTACGCCGGCAGGGCGCTGGTGCCCTCCGGGGCCTCCACGGGGCAGAACGAGGCGGTGGAGCTCCGGGACGGGGATAAAGAGCGCTATCTGGGCAAGGGCGTGATGCAGGCCGTCGAGAACGTCAACTCCGAGCTGGCCGAAGCCGTGCTGGGGTTGGAGGTAACGGACCAGCGGGCGGTGGATCTGGCCTGCATCGAGGCCGACGGCACGGAGAACAAGGGCCGGCTCGGGGCGAATGCCATCCTGGGCGTCTCGCTGGCGGCGGCGAAGGCCGCGGCCGGAGCCACCGGCTTGCCGCTCTTCAGGTACATTGGGGGGGCCGGAGCGCACACGCTGCCCGTTCCCTGCGCCAACATCCTCAACGGCGGGGCGCACGCGGCAAACAACGTAGACTTCCAGGAGTTCATGGTCGTACCGGTGGGGTTCGAGAGCTACCGGGAGGGGCTGCGGGCGGTGGTTGAGACCTACCACGCTCTCAAGAAGCTGCTCGCGGAGAAGGGGCTCGCCTCCGGTGTGGGCGACGAGGGCGGGTTCGCTCCGGACCTGGACAGCAACCGGGAGGCGCTGGCCCTACTCTCGGACGCTGTGGAGCGGGCCGGTTACTCGGTCGGGGATCAGATCTCCTTCGCCCTCGATCCGGCGGCCTCCGAGTTCTACGAGGGCGGCCGGTACGTGCTCGAAGGCGAAGGGCGCGAGCTGAGCTCCCAAGAGCTGGTGGACTACTGGGTCGAGCTCGCGGACCAGTACCCCATCCTCAGCATCGAGGACGGGCTCGCCGAAGACGACTGGGAGGGCTGGAGGCTGCTCACGGAGCGGCTCGGCGGCCGGGTGCAGCTGGTCGGGGACGATCTCTTCGTGACCAATCCCAAGATCCTCGCCCGGGGCATAGAAGAGGGTGTGGGCAACTCGATCCTCATCAAGGTGAACCAGATCGGGACGCTCACCGAGACCCTGGAGACGATGAACCTGGCTTACCGGGCGGGGTACACGGCGATGGTCAGCCACCGCAGCGGCGAGACCGAGGACACCACCATCGCGGATCTGGCGGTGGCGATGAACGCCGGGCAGATCAAGACCGGAGCCCCTGCGCGCAGCGACCGCGTCGCCAAGTACAACCAGCTCCTGAGGATCGAGGAGGAGCTCGGGGAGCTCGCGGCCTACCCCGGCCGGGCGGCCTTCAACGCGGGGGTTTAGGAGGATAGTGCGCCGCACTAAGATAGTCGCCACGCTGGGACCGGCCACCTCGACGCCGGAGATGATCGAGGGCCTCATCCGGAGCGGGGTGGACGTGGCGCGCCTGAACTTCTCACACGGTGAGCACGAAGATCACGCGCGAAGCGCGGAGCTGATCCGCAAGTTCGCCCGGGAGATGGGCCGCAACGTCGCCATCCTGCAGGACATCCAGGGGCCGAAGATACGGGTGGGGAACGTGGTTGGGGGAACGGAGCTTGTGCCCGGAAACCGGGTTACCATCGCGCCGGGAGACTTCCTGGGCGACGCCAGCCGCCTGCCGGTCTCCTACGAGGGGATCGCTCAGGACGTCCGGGAGGGGCACCGCATCCTCATAGACGACGGCCTGCTCGATCTGAAGGTCGTGCGCGTCGGGGAGAACGAGCTTGAGTGCGAGGTGATCACCGGCGGGCTGGTCCTCTCGCACAAGGGTTTGAACTTCCCGGACTCCTCTCTGAGCATCAGAGGGCTCACGCCGAAGGACATCGAGGATCTGGAGTTCGGCGTGAGGGAGATCGGGGCCGACTGGGTGGCGATGTCGTTCGTGCGCTCGGGGGACGAGATCTTGGACCTCAAAGACCGCATCCGCCGGTTCGGCGGCAAGACCCCGGTCGTGGCCAAGATCGAGAAGCACGAGGCCGTGGGAGACATCGAGCGCATCATCCGGGCGGCGGACGGGATCATGGTGGCGAGGGGCGATCTGGGCATAGAGCTCCCCGCCGAGCAGGTCCCGATAGAGCAGAAGCGCATAGTGGCCCGATCCCGGCGGGCGGGCAAGCCGGTGATCATCGCGACGCAGATGCTGGATTCCATGATCCGCAACCCCCGTCCGACGCGGGCCGAGGTCTCCGACGTGGCGAATGCGATCTTCGATCGGGCGGACGCGGTGATGCTCTCCGGCGAGACGGCCGTGGGGCGCTATCCGCTGCGCAGCGTGCAGGAGATGGACCGCATCTGCCGCACGGCCGAGTCCGCGATAGCCTACGGTCAGGATCTGGCGGCCTCGACCGCCTGGGGCCGGGGGGATAAGTACGACGCGCTTACCCATGCCGCCTGCGAGCTGGCCGAGGACCTGGCCGCCGAGGCTATTATCACCTCCACCCAGAGCGGGCTCTCGTGTATCCGGGTGGCGCGCTTCCGCCCGTCGAACAGGATCATAGCCGTAAGCCCGGAGGAGAGCACGGTACGGATGCTGGCGCTCGTCTGGGGCGTGGACGCCATCTCGGGCGAGCAGGTGGGGAACATGGAGGCCCGCGTGCGAATGTCTATCGAGGCGGCCGAGGGGGCCGGGTTCGTCCGCAAGGGCGACCGCGTGATAATCACGGGCGGCGTGCTGAACACCACGCCGGGGTCCACGAACATGCTCCAGGTGTACACCATAGGAGAGGAGTAGATGAAGCTCCGGCCGCTGTTCGTGATTCTCTATGCGGCCCTGATCGGACTCCTGCTCGCGGCGTATATAGCGCCGCTGCAGCAGATCATGGAGAGTCGCTCCCAGATAGCGGTGCTGGAGCAGCGGCTGGACGAGGCGGAGCGGGAGAACGCGCGCCAGCAACATGCCATCGAATCTCTGAAGACCCCGGAGGGGCTGGAGCGTACGGCCCGGGAGCGGTACGGCATGGTCCGCCCCGGCGAGAAGGTCTACATAATCCCGGAGGACGATGGACGACCGTGAGGCGGTCGCGCGCCAGCTGGGGCGCAGGCCGAGACCTTTCCGCGTCGCCGCCCGCTGTCCGTTCGGGCGCCCGAGCGTGATCGAGAACGAACGCACCCGCGAGATGCCTACCAGCTTCTGGGTGACCTGCCCCGAGCTGGTGGCCGCCATCTCGCGTGTGGAATCCGCGGGCGGGGTGCGCGAGGCGCAGCAGACGTTGGGCGAGAGCGCCGTGGAGGAGATCCACGAGCGTCACGCCCGGCTCTTCGGGACGCGGGTGGCCGGGGTACGGTCCGGGGGGCACGTGAAGTGCCTGCACGCCTTTACGGCGCTCCACCTCTCCGGGGCGCTCCCGAACCCGGTCGCCGAGTGGACTCTGGAGCGCCTCGGAAACCCCTACCCGGAGGACCGCTGCTGCACCCCGGATGAGTAGCCTCGCGATCATAGACCTGGGCTCAAACTCCACCCGGCTCCTGATCCCGCCCGGCGAGCGCCGCGAGCGCATAACCGGCCTCGGACGCAGCGGGTTCGGGAACACCGGGCTGGAACGCACCCTCGCCGCGGTGGACGAGTACCTGGAGCTGGCGGCGGAGCGTAATGTAGAGCGGGTGGCCGCCGTCGCCACCAGCGCCGTGCGCGATGCCGGACCCGCCGCGGCCGCGCTGGCGGCCGAACTGGAGCGGCGGCGTGTCGAACTCTACGTGCTCACCGGAGAGGAGGAAGCCGCTCTGACCTTCGCGGGCGCAACGCTGGACCTGAGGCCCGGAGAGCGCGCCACGGTCGTGGACGTGGGCGGGGGCAGCACCGAGATATCTTCCGGCCGCGCCGGATGGAACCCGGAGTGGCTCAGGAGCTTCGATCTCGGAAGCGTCCGCTGCACCCGGGACTACGAGCGCTTTACTCGTGCGGACCGGAAGCGGCTGGCCGCACTCGCGCTCGAGACCTTCCACCTCCCACCCGCCGCCCGCGCGGACCGGCTCATCGCCGCCGGCGGGACCGCCACCACGCTGGCCGGCCTCCTCTCCGGCGGCGACTCGCTCGAGATCCACCGCATCGGCCTGAACGACGTAGAGACGCTGCTGGATGAGCTGGAGCCGCTGAGTCCGGGAGAGATCTCCTCCCGTTACGCCGTACCGCTCCTGAGAGCCCAGGTCTTCCGCGCGGGCCTGACGCTGCTGGCCTCCGCCGTCCGGGCCTGCGGGCACGAGAGCTTCACCGTTTCGAAGAAAGACCTCCTCGACGGCACGGCGCACGACCTGAAAAACGGAGTTGGTATACTTTCACAGCGATGAGTGCGGGGGCGTAGCCCAACCGGCAGAGGCAGCGGACTTAAAATCCGTACAGTGTGGGTTCGAATCCCACCGCCCCTACTGAGAGATCAGCCATGCCCCAGGGCCCAGGGTCTCCCGGGACCGTGGCGATGTCCGCTTCTGAGGTCTCTTCCTTTGCCGGGCTTCCGGACCACCTCCGGTTCGCTCGCGCTCTTCTCCGCCCGATCCAGAGCCCTGTAGAGGCCCGCGGACATCCTCCTGATCGCGGGCGCCGTGTACAACCTGCGCGCCGCCTCTCCACACTCCGGACAACTCATGTCTGCTCCGGATTCTCCCATGCTCCGCCATTGCTCGAACGGACCGCAGCTCTCGCAGACAAACTCGTAGACGGGCACCTCGCCTCCTCTTCGATGCCTCTGGTTTCAATTTCCATATTAGTTCATTTTCTATCCACCTGCATCATTGACACCCCGCACGATCCGTGACTATAATCCCCCGCTCTCGATATTGGGGTGAGATATGCACATTCATTTGTGCACATCGGGCTCCGGGAAGGAGGTTGGATAGCGGAAAGGAGCACCGGGCAGGGCCCGGAGGCAGAGCTGCCAGCGTTTCTCGGAAGAGTTCGGCGACTACAGGAGGAGTCATGCCCGAAACCTTGTTCAAGGTCGACGTGAATAAGCCGATGCAGGAACAGGAAGTGCCCGGGCACAACCGCTGGCACCCGGACATTCCGGCGGCGGCGTCGACCGATCCGGGGACGGATTTCCGCATCGAGTGTCTGGACTGGACCAACGGGCAGGTCAGGAACGACGACTCTGCGGACGACATCCGCGACATTGACCTTACTCCGTGCCACGTGCTCTCCGGCCCGATACACGTCAACGGTGCGGAGCCGGGGGATATCCTGGTTGTGGATATCCTTGACATGGGGCCTCCTTCCGGGCCGGGGCAGCAGTGGGGCTACACTGGCATCTTCTCCAAGCAGAACGGGGGCGGCTTTCTCACCGACGTTTACCCTGATGCTCACAAGGCGATCTGGGACCTGCGCGGCCTTTATGCGACCTCGCGCCACGTTCCGGATGTTGAGTTCGTGGGGATCCAGCACCCGGGACTTATAGGGTGTGCCCCTTCACACGATCTGTTGGCCCGGTGGAATCGCCGGGAACAGGCTCTGATCGACACCAATCCGGACCGGGTGCCGCCGCTGGCCTTGCCACCGCTTCCTCAGAACGCGTTGCTGGGTACGCTCACCGGGAGCGAGTTTGAGCGGGTCGCCGGGGAGGCGTGTCGGACGATTCCTCCGCGGGAGCACGGCGGCAACTGCGACATAAAGGACCTCACCATCGGGTCGCGCATCTATTTTCCGGTCTATGTGGAGGGTGCCAAGCTCTCGATGGGCGATCTGCACTTCTCGCAGGGGGACGGCGAGATCACCTTCTGCGGGGCGATCGAGATGGCGGGGTACATAGATCTCGGAGTGGAGCTGATCAAGGGCGGCATGGAGAAGTATGGCATGACCCGCCCGACGCACATGCCGATCTTCGAGCTGAGTCATCTCCAGCCCCGCTACTCCAGCTTCCTGGTCTTCGAGGGTGTCGGGGTCAGCGAGGACAACACCCAGCACTATCTGGACCTCACCGTCGCTTATCGTCAGGCCTGCCTGAACGCCATCGAGTACCTCAAGACCTGCGGGTACACCGACGAGCAGGCCTACATCATAATCGGTACGGCTCCGGTGGAGGGACGGGTTAGCGGCATCGTCGACATCCCGAATGCGTGCGTCTCGCTCTACATACCGACCGAGATCTTCAAGCGGCCCGTCATCCCGCAGGACGTTCCCAGCCGGGTGGCACGGGAGGCCCGGCTGCCTCATGCTCCGGGCGAGCCGCAGATCAACCAGACAAGGGTGGAGTTCCGGGGATAGAGAGAGGCTGACGGTCGCATAAGGGATAGCCGGAGGTTCGTCGCGGTAAGTAGTAAGTAGCCCGGTGTTCTGGCGGTGTACGTACACCGCCAGAACACCGATCGAATATCGCTGCAGAGGAACTCTTCACAGCGATAAGAGAGGTGGTGCATCGATGTATCTTGGTCTCGGGTTGCTCTATGTGGGTGCCGTTCTCGTCCTGAACGGAATATGGCTTCTGGGCTACATACAAGATCGAGAGATCTGGGTCATGAACATCTTTACCGGGGGGCTGGTGCTGCTTGTGGCGCTTTACTCGGCCTTCGGTCCCGGAGCAGACGAGTTCAGCGTGCTGGCATCGGCGCAGTTTCTCTTATTCGCGTTTACGTACCTGTGGGTGGGTATCAACCGGTTTCTGGACGTCGACGGCCGAGGTCTCGGCTGGTATTGTCTCTTCGTGGCGTTAACAGCGGTGCCGATAGCTTTTACCACTCTTGCGGGCGAGGGCCCCTTCTGGCTGGGTCTCAACTGGGCGGCCTGGGCGGTGCTGTGGTTCGTCTACTGGCTGCTGCTGGCTCTGGGGATGACGCAGCTGCTGCGCTTTAGCGGGATCTTCACGATAATAATAGGCGTGGTTACGGCCTGGATACCGGGTTACCTTCTCCTCACGGGGGCCCTGAGTGTGTAGATCGTGCGTTCTGGCGGAGCTCTGAAGAGGCTGGGCACCGGTGTTGCATGCTGGAGAGCTTGATCTACGTGGCCCTCGGCGGGGCCGTCGGGTCTGCTGCGCGGTACCTCGTGGGGGTCTGGATCATGACCCGGCTCGATACGGATTTCCCTTGGGGGACCTTCTTCGTAAACGTATCGGGGTCTTTTCTGATAGGCGTGGTCCTGGCTTTTATCGAGAGTGGAGGACTTCCGGGAGGAGCGCGGCACCTCCTCGCCGTGGGTATCCTGGGCGGATACACAACTTTTTCTACCTTCGGGTACGAGACCATGCAACTGCTCCGGTTCCGGAGCGCCAGGGCCACCCTGTTCAATGCGCTCGGTCAGCTCCTCATATGCCTCGCTGCCGTGTATCTGGGGGTCGTTCTTGTCCGGGGCCTGGTGGGAGAATAGGTGACGGCGGATAGCGTACGCAGCCATATCCGGGTATCCCAGCCCGCAGGGATATGAACACTCTCTTCGTAGCTCTGGGAGGCGCGGTCGGGGCTGGCAGCCGCTACTTGTTGGATTCTTGGATCACATCTCTCTACGGGACCGCGTTTCCGTGGGGGACCTTTATCATTAACGTCTCCGGATGCTTCTTGATCGGCGCGGTGCTACACTACGTAGAAGAGGGAGTGCTCTCGAATCGATCTCGAGCTTTCTTCGCTGTGGGCATGCTCGGTGGATATACGACCTTCTCGATCTTCAGTTACGAGTCCCTGCAGCTCCTCTCCGCCGGGAATCTTGCCGGGTATATGCTGAATGCATTCGGTCAGGTGCTCTTAGGGCTTCTTGCCGTCTACCTAGGAGTGATTATGGCTCGCGGCACTCGCCGCGTGTGGAGAACCGGGAGAGGATCCAAATGAACACGCTGCGCGCCACCAGGCTGACCATCTACATAGGTGACTCCTTCCGGTACGGACACAAAGCCCTCTACCGCGCGATAGTCGAAGCTCTGCACGAGGGAGGGATAGCAGGAGCCACGGTAATTCACGGAATAGAAGGCTACGGTGCGGACAAGCAAATACACACGGCCAGGATCCTGGATCTCTCCGGCGACCTGCCCGTGGTCATCATAGCCATCGACCGCCCGGAGAAGATCGAGGCGATACTCCCCAGACTAGACGAGATGATCGATAAAGGACTGGTGACTACCGAAGAGGTGCAGGTCGTATTCGCCCGCCCCGGCGGTATGTGACTCGGCCGCCCTCTATCGTGGAAACGGTACGGAATAATCCGAACTCCCCCAGACGGAGGGAGGGTTTTCAAAGTGGGCGATGCTGGGATCGAACCAGCGACCTCTGCCGTGTGAAGGCAGCGCTCTCCCGCTGAGCTAATCGCCCCGGGGACTGCGGGAGCAATATTACCATTCCGCGGACCGTTTGTTAAGCCGGTATAATCCCGGGAGGATCAGAAGAGTGGTGCTGTACGCGTCCGGAAGGAGGCGAGTGACGGAGAGGAGCAGAGGAGAGCGTTTGAGGCGAGTCCTCGGGGAGCTGCAGTCGCTTTCGCCGGACGTGAAGGCGGGGGTGGTTATCTCCGGCGGTGAGACGCTGGCCTCCACGCTCCCCGAAGGCGTGGACTCGGAGAGGGTTTCGGCGATGATTTCGGCTCTCTTCAATCTGGCCGGGCGCACCGCCCGCGAGCAGGGCCGGGATGCTCCGCGCAACGTGAAGGTCCGCAACGAGCTCGGGTACGTGCTGCTCTCGCGGGTGGACGGGGAGACCGTTCTGGCCGCCATTACCGGAACGGAGGCGAGGATAGGTCTGATCTTCTACGACATGCGCAACGCGGGGCGGGAGATCTCGCGTATCCTGAAGGAGGAAGAGGGTGAGGCGTAGCGTTCTGAAGTATCTGCTCGCTCTGACCGCGCTGGCGGGGTTGGTAGCGCTCGCCAGAAGCTATCTGGAGAAGAGCGGCTCCCGCACCGAGGTGGCGCAGATGTTCTTCGACGACGGGTCGAGCGTCACCCTGACCGGGGACTCGGTCAGGGCGCAGGAGTTCGAGGACATAGCGCACAAGGTGCTGGAGATAGCTCTGGCGGACGGCCGCCAGGGCATCTAGAGGGCCGTCCCGGCCGGCTCCTTCTCCGGCCGGGACGGCTTCTTCCTTCTCCGGCGGCCGAGTGCCACCTTCGTGGCGTCTGAGATACGCTCGGCGAAGACGAACTCGAGTTCGTCCCGGACGTTCTCCGGGATCTTGACGAGATCCTTGCGGTTCTCCTCCGGCAGGATTACGGTCCTGACCCCCGCGCGGTGGGCCGCGAGCACCTTCTCCTTGATACCTCCGACGGGCAGAACCCTTCCGCGCAGCGTGATCTCACCGGTCATCGCCACCTGCCGCTTTGCGGGCCGGCCCGTGAGCGCCGAGATGAGGGCCACCGTCATGGCCAGACCGGCCGAGGGGCCGTCCTTTGGCACCGCTCCCTCGGGGACGTGGATGTGCACGTCTTGCCTGGAGATGTCCTCGGGCTCTATGCCGAGCTGCCGGGCGTTCGCCCGGCAGTAGCTCATCGCCGCCTGCGCCGACTCCTTCATCACCTGCCCGAGCTGCCCGGTGAGCGTTAGCGAGCCCTTGCCGGGCATCGTCGTCGCTTCGATGAACAGGATGTCGCCGCCAACCTGAGTCCAGGCCAGCCCCGTGGCGACCCCGATCTCGTCCTTCTCCTCGGTCACGCCGTAGCGGAAGCGCGGCGGCCCCAGGTACTCCTCCAGGTCGTCCCCGGTTATGGTGACCGAGACGCCTCCGTCCCCGGAGTCCACTATCCTGCGTGCGACCTTCCGGCAGAGCGTGGCGATGGTGCGCTCCAGGTTGCGCACGCCGGCCTCGCGGGTATAACGGCGCAAGATGCGCCGGATGGCGTCCTCGGTTATCTTCAGCGAGCCCTCGGGCAGCCCGTGGGCCTCGATCTGCTTCGGGATCAGGTGCCTGAGCGCGATCTCGGTCTTCTCGTCCTCGGTGTAGCCTGAGTAGCGGATGACCTCCATCCGGTCCCGGAGCGCCGGCGGGATTGTCTCCAGCACGTTGGCCGTCGCGATGAAGAGCACGTCCGAGAGGTCGAAGGGCACCTCCAGGTAGTGGTCGCTGAAAGCGTGATTCTGCTCCGGGTCCAGAGCCTCCAGCAGGGCGGAGGACGGGTCGCCCCGGAAGTCCGCGCCTACCTTGTCTATCTCGTCCAGCATCAGGACCGGGTTGCGCGTCCCGGCGTTGTTTATGGCCTGGATTATGCGGCCCGGCATCGCGCCCACATAGGTGCGGCGGTGGCCCCTTATCTCAGCCTCGTCCCGGATGCCGCCCAAAGAGATGCGGGCGAATCTGCGTCCCAGAGCGTCCGCGATGGCCCGGCCGATGGAGGTCTTCCCGGTTCCCGGCGGCCCGACGAAGCAGAGGATGCTGCTGCGCTCTTTTCGGGCCAGTTTGCGCACCGCCAGGTGTTCCAGGATGCGGTCCTTGACCTCTTCGAGCCCGTAGTGATCGGCGTCCAGCAGCTTCTGGGCCTCTTCGAGGTCCAGACGGTCCTCGGTGGACTTGCTCCAGGGCAGGCTCGTCATCCAGTCCAGGTAGGTGCGGATCACACCCGTTTCGGCGGAGGCCGGGTTCAGCCTGCGGTAGCGGTCCAGCTCCTTCTCCGCCTTCTTCTTCACCTCTTCCGGCATCCCGGCGGCCTCTATCTGCCGCCGGAGCTCCTCAATCTCCTCGCTGCGCTCGTCCATGATGCCCAGCTCGCGCTGGATGGCGGCGAGCTGCTCGCGCAGGAGCATCTCCCGCTGGCCCTTCTGCATCTGCTCCTGCAGCCGGTGCTGCACCTGGCTGCGCAGCTTCAGGACCTCCAGCTCCTCCGAGAGGGCGACGCTTACGCGCTCCAGCCGCCCGGCGTAGTCCACCCGCTCCAGGATCTCCTGCCGGTCCTCCAGCTTGGAGATGAGCTGGCTGGCGATAAGATCCGCGAGCTTGCCCGGCTCCTCTATGTTCATGGCCGCAACCACGAGGTCCGGATGCACCTGGCCGCCCAGTTCGCTCATCTGCTGCACCTGCTGGATCACGGTGCGCATGAGCGCCGAGAGCTCCCGCGGCAGCTCCTCCGGCAGCTCGGGCTCCTCGATCTCCTCCAGCTCCGCGATCAGATACGGCTCCGTCTGCACCCAGCCCGTAACCCGGGCGCGCTTTTGCCCCTCGACGAGTATCCTGAGCGAGCCGTCGGGGAGCCTTATGATCTGCTGGATTACGGCCGTCGTCCCGAACTCGAACATGTTCTCCGGGACGGGCGGGCCCTGAGAGTCCTTCTGGGCGACGAGCAGGATCGGGCCATCCTCCCCAACCTCCTCCAGGGCGGCCTTGGACGGGCGGCGTCCGACCAGCACGGGGGTAACCATCTCGGGGAAGAGGGTCATCTCCCGGATCGGGATTACGGGAAGCTGTAACTTCTTGTTCTGGTCTCTCTCGCTCTCTGCCATACCCCTGATTCTATCAGGGGCGGGGGCTAGCTATTTGCGGCGAAGACATCCGCCGGCGCAAGCCCCCGGGCCTTTAGGATGCGCTCTATGGCGAGCCCGATCTGGGAGTTGGGGGTGGACGCTCCGGCGGTGAGCCCGATCTTCACCTCTCCCTCCGGCAGCCAGCCACGCTCCTCGACCTCCTGGCGCGGGTCGAGCGGCGTGCCCGGAGGCTTGTGCCGGATGACGTCTCCCTCGATGTTGGTCCCCGCGGCGATGTGGTAGCTGCGCGGCACGCGCTCTGCAGCGATAATCGCCAGGTTGTTGGTGTTGGAGGAGTTGTACCCGCCCACGATCACCACCACGTCCAGCGGGTGTTTTAGCAGCCGGAAGAGGGCGTCCTGACGGTCCTGGGTTGCCGAACAGATGGTGTCGAAGAGCTCGAAGTGCTCGGCCAGGTTCTCCTCGCCGTAGCGGTCGGCCATCGCCTGCCGGATCTCCTCGCCGACCCGCATGGTCTCGGTCATGAGCATCGTGGTCTGGTTGGCGACGCCGACCCGCTGCAGATCCTCCTCCGGATCGAAGCCGGGACTCATGCCGTGGCCGAGCTTCTCGCGTAGCTCATCCGCGCTCATCCGGCCCCGGATGAACTCCGTGACGTAGCCGGTCTCCCGGAGGTCTCGCACGATGAGGTACTTGCCGTTGCCGCCGTCCCTGGTGGTCTGGGAGGCGGTGGCTCTGGTCTCCTCGTGGTAGTACTTGCCGTGGATGATGCTGGTGAAGCCCTTCTGGGCGTAGCGCGCCACACGCTTCCAGACGGCGAGCACCGAGCCGCAGGTGGTGTCTACGATGATACAGTCCCGCTCACGCAGCTTCCTAACCCACTGCACCGGCGCACCGAAGGCGGGGAGCAGGACCACGTCTTCCGGGGTCAGCCGCTCGAACGCCTCATCCGGACGGCCGTCGAAGCCCTGCGAGAGGAACTCGATGCCCATCTCGCGCAGCCGGTCGTTCATGGACTGGTTGTGGATCATGTCCCCGGTGATGAAGATCCTGCGGTCCGGGAACCTGGCCCGGGTCTGGAAGGCATAGTCCACCGCCCGGTCCACGCCGTAGCAGAACCCGAACTCATCGGCGATGCGCAGCGTCAGGCCGTCCGCCTGCAGGACGTTGCCGCGCTCCCTGATGTGGTCCACGATCTCCGAGCGGTAGTCCCGGTCGAGTAGCGCCTGAATCTCCCGGCGCAGCTTGAATCCGCGCCGGTGGTACTTCTCGTCCGCCGTTTTGCGTGCCACGCCTTTGCCCTCTTTTGAGTTTAGCTCTTATCTGCCGAGGTTAAGTTTATCTTAATTTCCGTGTCTTTCCTGTTTCTGGAGGGTGTAGCGCGCTCTGCCCCGGCGTATAAATGAAGTGCCAGGGTTGTGCAATTCACCTCGCCAGGGTGTATAAATACGCGCTAAGTATGGAGCGGATGACCATCATGGTCGCGGACGACGATCCAGAGGCTCTGGAGAACGCCGCCGCTACGCTGACCGGAGCCGGGCACCGGGTGATCCGGGTCCCGGACGGCCGACGGGCTATACAGGAGGCCATCTCCCACAGGGTAGACCTGATCATCGTGGACGTCTCCATCCCGCAGCTGAACGGCGTCGAGACCTGTCACTGTCTCAAGGCGATGCCTAAGACGAACAGGATCCCGGTCGTCCTCACGGCCGCCAAGAAGGACCCGGAGGCGAAGTCTCTGAAGGACCGCTCTCACGGCTCCGCCCGGATCTTGCGCAAGCCCTACGGCCCGGACGAGCTTCTGGACCTCGTCGCCGAGATCTCCCGCAACGGCAAACGCCGGCCCTGATCCTCGTTAGAATACCCGGGTGATGCCGGGAGCGGGTATGCGCGTGTCCAGCGAGGCTGCGGGCCGCTGGCTGGTGCTGGCGGCTGCGGTGCTCTGGGGCACAACCGGAACGGCACAGGCATTCGCCCCGGCCGGTGCGGAGCCGGAGACGGTCGGGGCGGTGAGGATCGCGCTCGGCGGGGCCGCTCTGCTGGCCTTCGCTTTCTTTAGCGGCAGCCTGCGCACAGGAGGACACCGCTGGACGCGTCCGGCGACCGCCGTGGCCGCCGGCGCCATAGCGGCTTACCAGATCTGCTTCTTCAACGGCGTCGCCCTCACCGGCGTGGCCGCGGGTACCATCGTCGCCATCGGGAGCGCACCGGTCTTCGGGGGTCTGCTCGGCTTTCTCTTCCGGGGCGAGCGTCCCGGGGCCCGCTGGGCCGCGGCGACCGTCTTGGCCGTGCTCGGCTGCGGGCTTCTGGTGGGGGCCGGAGGCGGGATAACCGTGGATGCCGCCGGAGTTCTGCTGGCGCTCGGAGCGGGGCTCTCCTATGCGGCGTACGCCACGGCGAGCAAGCGGCTGCTGGACGTGATCCCCTCCGTCACCGTGGTGGCCGTTACCTTCAGCCTCGGGGGAGTCTTGCTCTCGCCGTTCCTGCTGGCCGGGGACCTGAGCTGGGTGGTGGAGCCCCGTGGAACGGCCGTCGCCCTGCACCTGGGGCTCGTCGCGACGGCCGTGGCGTACCTGCTCTTCGGCCGGGGGCTCGGGTATATCCCGGTGGCGACCGCCGCGACCCTCTCGCTCGCGGAGCCGCTCACGGCGGGGTTTCTGGGCGTGCTCGTGCTCGGCGAGCGGCTCACCGGCCCGGCGCTGCTGGGGAGCGGGCTGCTGCTGGCCGGCCTGGTGCTGCTCACCGTCCGGCGCAAGTCCGCACCGGGCGGGTGAGGTGTGCCCCTCGCCTATACTGGGGGCGATGTGTGTCTTCGGGAGAGGAGGGAGCTTTGGCCGAACCGGCGCGCTTCTACCACACTCTGCGGGTGCGGTACTCGGAGATCGACGGCCAGGGGATCGTCTTCAACAGCCACTATATGACCTACTGCGACGTGGCCATCACGGAGTACTTCAGAAACCTGGGTATCCTGGTCGTGGGGGATGATGCATTCGAGTTCGCGCTCGTCAGGGCTACGCTGGAGTTCAAACGCCCCGCCCGGCTGGACGAACTGCTGGATGTGCACGTCGCCGTTCCCCGCCTGGGCAACAAGAGCTTCACGGCGAGATTCGAGATCTACCCGCACGAAGACAAGCGGCCGGGCAGCCCCTACCTGGAGGCCGAGATAATCTACGTTTCCTACTGCGTAGAGGAGGGACGGGCCATCCCGGTCCCGGACCGCGTGCGGGAGCGGATAGAGCGGTACGAGAGGACGGGGATATGAGACAATAGTTTCGAGGCTCTGCAGGAGAGGAGGTGAAGGGGATGGAATCCGGGGAGAGACGATCTCTCTTGCGGCGGTACCTCGACTTCCCCCTGATCTGGAAGCTCTTCATCGCACTGGTGCTCGGCGCGGCGGCCGGGCTCATCCTGGGGCCGCGGGCGGAGGTGCTGCAGCCGCTCGGAGATCTCTTCCTGCGGCTTTTGCAGATGCTCATCGTGCCGCTGGTGCTCTTCACGCTGGTGGTGGGGGTTTCCTCCATCGGCCCGGCGCGGCTCGGGCGGATCGGGGGCAAGGTCTTTCTCTACTACATGCTCACCTCCGTCGTTGCGATCACGCTCGGGATAGCACTGGCGCTCTTCGTGCGGCCCGGCGGCGGGCTGAGCATGCCGGGAGCGGCCGGAGAAGAGCCCGCCGAGGCACCCCCGATAGGCGAGACGCTGCTGAACATCGTGCCGGAGAACCCGTTTGCGGCGATGGTGGAGGGGAACGTGCTGGCCGTGATCTTCTTCGCCGTTCTCGTGGGGCTGGCGCTGGGCGCGATGCAGAGCAGCGCAGACGAACGTCTGCGCGAGCTCGCCGGCCTGGCCCGCCGCCTGTTCGACGCCGGGGCGGAGGTCATGTTCCTCATCGTGCGCGGCGTGTTGGAGTACGCTCCTGTGGGCGTCTTCGCCCTCATCGCGGTGACGCTCGGAGAGGTGGGCGCCGAGGCGCTGCTCCCCCTCGCCCGGCTTACCGGCGTGGTGTACGGTGGCGTGGCGCTTCAGATCGGCTTCTACGCCCTGCTCCTGCTGCTCTTCGGCGTGAGCCTGCGGCGCTTCTTCCTCGCGGCCAGGGAACCGATGCTTACCGCCTTCGTCACCCGCTCCAGCAGCGGGACGCTGCCGGTGAGCATCCGCGCGGCGGAGAGCATGGGGGTCAGGAAGGGCGTTCACGGCTTCTCCCTGCCGTTCGGCGCGACGGTGAACATGGACGGCACGGCGCTCTACGTCGGAGCCGCGGTCGTCTTCGTGGCCGGCGTCTCGGGTGTGGAGCTCGGCTTCGGGCAGCTCCTCGGCGTGGTGCTGGTGGGTGTGCTGGCCTCCATCGGGACGGCGGGCGTGCCGGGGGCCGGGCTCATCATGCTCTCGCTCGCCATCACTCAGGCCGGGCTGCCCTTCGCGGCGGTCGCGCTGGTGGCCGGGATAGACGCCATCCTGGACATGGCGCGCACCATGTGCAACGTGACCGGCGACCTGACCGGGACCCGCCTCGTGGCCCAGACGGAGGAGGGGATGCTAGACGAGAAACGGGGCGCTCCGGAGGCCAGGCTCGCCGCCGGATGACGCGGCGGCGCGCGGAGGATAAGCTACGGGCCGCAAAGGAGGTTTTGCAGAGTGCCGACCAAGAAAGAGATTCTAGACAAGGTAGCGGCCCGCGTCCGGGAGCTGCTGCCGGAAGATCAGGCCCCGCGGGTTGAGGAATTCGTGCGCCAGTACTACGGCTGGACCGCGGAGGAGGATCTGGTAGAGCGCTCGCCGGTGGACATATACGGGGCGGCGGTAGCGCATTGGAACTTCATGCGCCAGCGGAGACCCGGCGAGGCGAAGGTGCGGGTGTACAACCCGCGGCACGAGGAGTACGGCTGGCAGTCCACTCACACGGCGATCGAGATCGTAAACGACGACATGCCGTTTCTGGTGGACTCCACAAGCATGGAGATCACGCGTCTGGGGTATGAGATCCACTTCATGAACCACCCCATCGTCCGGGTGCGGCGTGACGGCCGGGGGAGGCTGCTGGAGCTGCTGCCGCCGGACGCTGAGGATGCTCTTCAGGAGTCCCTGATACACATCGAGGTCAACCGGCGCACCGAGCCGGAGGCGCTGGAGGAGCTGCGATGGAACTTGGAGCGCGTCCTTGGCGAGGTACGGGCGGCGGTCGAGGACTGGCCCAGGATGCGCCGGAAGATCCGCGAGATCGTTGAGGAGTTCGAGAAGAACCCGCCGCCGGTAGACCGGGAGGAGGTCTCCGAGGTCGGCGCCTTCCTGAGGTGGCTGGACGACCACCACTTCACCTTCCTGGGCTACCGGGAGTACGAGCTCGCCGTCGAGGACGGCGAGGATGTGCTGCGCACCGTGCCGGGCACGGGGCTGGGCATCCTGCGGCAGGAGGGCCGGGAGCCGAGATCCCGGAGCTTCGCCAAGCTGCCGCCGGAGGTGCGGCGGCTGGCCCGCTCCAGGCACCTGCTCAATCTGACTAAGGCCAACTCCCGCTCCCCGGTGCACCGGCCCTCGTACCTGGACTACGTGGGTGTCAAACGGTTCGACGAGAACGGCGAGGTCTGCGGCGAGCGGCGCTTCCTGGGGCTCTACACCTCGGCGGCCTACAGCATGAACCCGCGGGACATACCGCTCATCCGGCGCAAGATCGAGAACGTCATGCGGCGGACGGGCTTCCCGCCGAACAGCCACTACGAGAAGGCGCTGCTGGAGGTCTTCGAGACCTTCCCGCGCGACCAGCTCCTGCAAATCTCCGAGGAGGAGCTCTACGACATCGCGCTGGGCATAGTCCATCTGCAGGAGCGCCAGCGGGTGCGGCTCTTCGTGCGGCGCGACACCTACGGCCGCTTCCTCTCCTGCCTGGTCTATCTGCCGCGCGAACGCCACAACACCCAGACCCGCCAGCGGATCCAGGAGATCCTGCAGCGGGAGTTTAACGGGCGGAGCGTGGAGTTCTCGGTGCACCTTTCGGAGTCGGTGCTGGCACGGCTGCACTTTATCGTCTACACCGACTCGGGCGCACCCCGGGATTACGACATAGACGAGATAGAAGCCAGGATAGTGGAGGCCACCCGCGAGTGGCCGGACACCCTCTACGGCGCGCTCGTGGAGCGTTTCGGCGAGGAGCGGGGCACCGAGCTCTTCAACCGCTACCGCAACGCCTTCCCGCCCGGCTACCGCGACGAGTATCTGACCCGCACCGCCGCGGCGGACATCGAGCAGATGGAGAGTCTGGGGTCCGGGGAGGACCTGGGCATGAGGCTCTACCACCGGCTGGAGGAGCCCGAAGACTTCCTGCGCTTCCGGCTCTACCGGCGGGGGGACCAGATCTCGCTCTCCGAAGTCATGCCGCTGCTGGAGGACATGGGCGTGAAGGTGCTGGACCAGCGCCCGTACAGGATAGAACCCGCCGGCGGGGAGCCGGTCTGGATCCACGACTTCGGTCTGATCCACCGCGGGGACGGCGAGTTCCGGGCCGACGGCGTGCGGGAGATCTTCCAGGATGCCTTCGCCCGCACCTGGCATGGGGCCGCGGAGAGCGACGGCTTCAACCGGCTCGTGCTCGGCGCCCGGCTCACCTGGCGCGAGATAACGGTCCTGCGCGCCTACTGCAAGTACCTGCGCCAGACGGAGACCACCTTCAGCCAGAACTACATGGAGGACACCCTTTCTGCCAATCCGCGCATCGCCCGGCTCCTGATAGAGCTCTTCGAGGCCCGCTTCGATCCGGAGCGGCGGGAGCGGGCCGCGGAGGAGTCCGAACGGCTCCGGGGCGAGATAGAGTCCGCTCTGGAGCACGTCGCGAGCCTGGACGAGGACCGCATACTCAGGAGCTTTTTGAACCTCATTCAGGCTACCCTGCGCACCAACTACTTCCGGGAAGACCGCGCCGGGGAGCCCAAGACCTATCTCTCGCTCAAACTGGACCCCTCGCGGATACCCGAGCTCCCGCTCCCGCGGCCGATGTTCGAGATCTTCGTCTACTCGCCGCGCACCGAGGGCGTGCACCTGCGGGGCGGCAGGGTCGCGCGCGGCGGCATCCGGTGGTCCGACCGGCGGGAGGACTTCCGGACCGAGATCCTGGGCCTCATGAAGGCCCAGATGGTCAAGAACGCCGTGATCGTGCCCGTCGGCGCCAAGGGCGGCTTCGTTGTCAAGCGGCCGCCCGCGGACGGCGGGCGCGAGGCGCTCCAGAGGGAGGTCGTTGAGTGTTACAAGACCCTGGTGCGCGGGATGCTCGACGTGACGGACAACCTCGTGGACGGCGAGGTCCGGCCGCCCGAGCGGGTGGTACGCTACGACGGCGACGACCCCTATCTGGTGGTCGCCGCGGACAAGGGGACCGCGACCTTCTCGGACATAGCCAACGGCATCTCCGAAGAGTACGGATTCTGGCTCGGCGATGCCTTCGCCTCCGGGGGATCGGCAGGCTACGACCACAAGGCGATGGGTATCACCGCGCGCGGCGCGTGGGAGTCGGTCAAGCGGCACTTCCGCGAGCTGGGGATGAACGTCCAGGAGGAAGACTTCACCGTCGTCGGGATCGGAGACATGTCCGGGGATGTGTTCGGCAACGGGATGCTTCAGAGCCGGCATATCCGGCTGGTCGGAGCCTTCGACCACCGGCACATCTTCCTGGACCCCGACCCCGACCCGGAGCGGAGCTACGAAGAACGCAGACGCCTCTTCGAGCTGCCCCGGTCCACCTGGGCGGACTACGACCCGCGCGTGATCTCCGAGGGCGGCGGCGTGTGGCCGCGGACGGCCAAGTCCATCCCCCTCTCGCCGCAGGTGAGGGAGCTTCTGGACGTGGACGCCGAGCGGATGACGCCGAACGAGCTCATAAGCGCGCTCTTGAAGGCTCCGGTGGACCTGCTCTTCAACGGGGGCATCGGTACCTACGTGAAAGCCTCCGGCGAGACGCACGCCGAGGTGGGAGATAAGGCCAACGACGCGGTCAGGGTCGATGCGGCCGACCTCCGGTGCCGCGTCGTGGGCGAGGGCGGCAATCTGGGCTTCACGCAGCGGGGCCGCATAGAGTACGCGCTCGGCGGCGGCCGCATCTACATGGACGCCATAGACAACTCCGCCGGAGTGGACTGCTCCGATCACGAGGTGAACATCAAGATCCTGCTGGACTCAGTGGTCGAGAGCGGGGACATGACCGAAAAGCAGCGCAACGAGCTGCTGGAGGAGATGACGGAGGAGGTCGCCTCCCTCGTGCTGCGCGACAACTACCTGCAGACGCAGGCGATCAGCAACTCCGTGGCTCAGGCGAACTCGATGGCAGAGGTGCACGCCCGCTACATCCGGGCCCTGGAGAGCTCCGGGGTGCTGAACCGCGAGCTGGAATTCCTGCCGCAGGAGGAGGAGATCGCCGAACGCAAGTCGGAGGGCGGGGGGCTTGCGGCCCCGGAGTTTGCCGTCCTGCTCTCATACACTAAGATCTCGACCTACGACGGGCTGCTGAAGAGCGACCTGCCGGACGACCCCTACTTCTTCGACGAGTTCATCCGCTACTTCCCGCACCCGCTACAGGAACGCTTCCGGGAGCGGATGAAAGAGCACCGGCTGCGGCGCGAGATCACGGCTACCCACGTCACCAACGGCATGGTGAACCGGGCCGGCACCACCTTCGCCTACCGGATGAGCGAGGAGACCGGCGCGGCCCTCCCGGACATAGCCCGCGCCTACACCGCAGCGCGCCAGATCTTCAGCATGCGCGAGCTCTGGGCCGAGATCGAAGCCCTGGACGGCCGCATCCCGGCCACAACGCAGACCCGCATGCTGCTCGAGGCGCGCAAGCTGGTCGAACGCGCCACGCGCTGGCTCCTGCGCAACCGGCGCCCCCCGCTGGAGATCCGGAAGACGATCGCGTACTTCGCTCCCGGCGCGGCCGAACTCGCCGAACATATCCCGCAGTTCATGCTCGATGGCGACCGGAAGGTACTGGAAAGGCGGGCCCGGCAGCTCGCCGAAGACGGCGTCCCGGCCGATCTCGCCAACCGGCTCGCAACCCTTAGCGCCATGTTCTCCGCACTGGATATCGTGGACGTGGCGGCCGCCACCGGCCACCCGGTGGCGACCTCCGCCGCCGTGTACTTCCACCTGGGCGACCGGCTCCGCCTGCACTGGCTGCGCGAACATATCGAGGCGCTGCCCCGCGATACCCGCTGGCAGACGCTCGCACGCGCCGCCCTGCGCGACGACCTATACAACCTGCAGGCCGAACTCACCGCCGAAGTGCTCCTCACCGCCCCCGAAAACCGCCCCGCCCCGGAGCGTATCGAGGCCTGGGCCGAGGAGAACCGCCGGGCCGTGGACCGTACCCTGCAGGTGCTCGCCGATATAAACTCCGGCGGCGTCTTCGACCTCTCCACCCTTTCTGTAGCCCTGCGCGAGATCCGTAACCTGGTCACAGCCGCTACTCCCCCAACCCCCGAACGCCCGAGATAGCCCGGCGCAAAAACCCCCCGGGAGGACCCGGGGATTATCCCCGCAACCCCTCCTTGCCAAAGGATGGCTAATTCTGGAATAACTTGATCGATAATGACAGAAAATGATATATTGCCGGAGTCAGGAGGTTGGTGGATTTGGGGAGGGGGTCTTTGCACAAGATACCGGCGCAGCGGCGGGCGGAGTTGCTGGCGATTCTGCTGCGGCGGGGGGCGGCCTCGATCTCGGAGCTGGCTGGTGAGATCGGGGTTTCCGAGTCTACTGTGCGGCGGGATCTGGACGAGCTGAGTGCTGGTGGGCGGGTACGCCGGACGCGCGGGGGGGCTGTGGTTTCCGGGCGCACGGCCTTCGAGCCGCTCTTCGCGGACCGCAGTCGCCAGAATCCCGATGAGAAGCGGCGCATAGGCCGGCATGCCGTCTCGCTGCTGGAGGCGGGGCAGAGCGTGATCTTCGATTCCTCTTCAACCGTGCTCTGTGCGGCCGAGGCGGTGGCGGAGGGAGGGCCGGAGGTCACGGCGGTGACCAACGACGTCGGCATCGCTGCGGCGCTGGCTTCCGGTGGCGGGTCTCGCGTGATAGTCACCGGCGGCGAGGTTCGGGAGGGGTCTTTCACGCTGGTGGGTCCTGTGGCGCGGGAGTTCCTGGGCCGGCTGCATGTGGACGTACTCCTGCTTGGCATCCACGCTGTGGTGGACGGGTCGCTCAGCGAGGCCGGGATCGGCGTGGCCGAGATCAAGCGGGCCATGATCCGGGCTGCCCGGAGGGTTGTGCTGCTCGCCGACCACAGCAAGTTCGGGGATCCGGCCTTCTTCGAGGTAGCCGGGGTGGAGGTCGTGGACGATCTCATAACCGACCGGGCCGTGCCGGAGGAGGCTCTGGAGGCTCTCCGGGAGGCTACTTCTGCGAGGATCCATTTGGTGTAGGAGGGCGCCATGAAGTTTCCCAGGGTCGTGAGGGTCAGGCAGCGTTTCTCCGGCGAGCGCGTGGGGGACGTAGAGGCTGCGCTGCGGCGGGAGTGTGCGCGGGAGGAGATAGCCAGGCGCATACGGCCCGGCATGCGCGTCGCCGTCACCGCTGGGAGCCGGGGAATTGCGGGGGTGGCGATCATCCTGCGGGCTCTGGTGCGCTTTCTCGGGGAGAGGGGGGCCGAACCGTTCATCGTCCCGGCGATGGGGAGCCATGGCGGGGCCACCGCTGCGGGGCAGGTGAAGGTGTTGAGGAGCCTCGGGATCACGGAGAAGTTCTGCGGTGCCCCTATCCGGTCCTCGATGGAGGTCGTGAGGATCGGGGAGACCGGGCACGGTATTCCGGTATACATGGACCGCCTCGCCGCCGGGGCCGACGGCGTCGTTCTGGTCGGGAGGATCAAGCCCCACACCGACTTCCGGGCGGAGATCGAGAGCGGACTTCTGAAGATGGCTTCCATCGGGCTCGGCAAGCACGAGCAGGCGCTGGTTCTGCACTCCCATGGAGTACGGGGCATCAGGGATTTCATGGTCGAGGCGGGGTGCAGGGTGCTGGAGTCGGGACGGGTGCTCTTCGGGGTGGGCATCGTGGAGAACGGCTACGACGAGATCTCGGTACTGGAGGCCATCCCTCCGGAGGAGATACCACGGCGCGAGGCGGAGCTGCTACGGAGAGCTGCGGCCATGATGCCGAAGTTGCCCGTGGAAGATGTGGACGTACTCTTCGTGGACGAGCTGGGCAAGAACTACTCCGGCACCGGCATGGACACCAACATCATCGGGCGGTTCAAGATACCCGGCGTGGAGGAACCTGAGAGCCCGCGGGTGAAGTATCTCATCGTGAGCCGGCTCAGCCAGCAGACCGGGGGCAACGCGCTGGGCGTGGGACTCGCGGACTTCACCACCCGCCGCCTCTTCGAGGGTATAGATTTTGGTGTCACCAACGAGAACGTCCTGACCAGCACCTTCGTCGAGCGGGGCAAGATACCGCCGGTGCTGGAGAGCGACCGCGCCGCGATAGAGGCCGCCATCCGATGCAACTGGGGCGTGCCGCCGGAGGAGACCCGCTTCGTGCGCATCCCGAACACCTTGCACCTCCGAGACGTATACGTCTCGGAGAATCTGTTAGACGAGGCTCTGGCTACCGGAGGTGCCCGGCGTGTCGGGGAGTCGGAGGAGTTGGAGTTCGACACGGAAGGGTATCTAACGCCGTTTGGTGATTCGTAAGGCAGCGTAGATCGAGGAGGGGTTTTGGATCCGGGAGTACAAGCCGCCTTAGGTCTTCTCATAGGTGTATTCGCGCTCGTCTTTCTGGTGGTGCGCACGAAGGTGCATGCCTTCCCGGCACTCCTGATCGCGGCGTCGCTCACCGGGCTCATCGGAGGGCTCGCGCCGGTGGAGGTTGCCACCGCCATAACCGAGGGGTTCGGCAACACGCTAGCGGTGATAGGACTCGTTATCGGGCTGGCCGTCATGCTGGGGCGCATTCTGGAGGTTTCGGGCGCTTCGGAGCGGCTGGCCTACAGCTTCCTGAGATGGCTGGGGCGCAGGAAGGAGGAGTGGGCGCTGGCGCTCACCGGTTATGTCGTCTCCATACCGGTCTTCGTGGACTCGGCATTCGTGATCCTGACGCCGCTGGCCAAGGCGTTCTCTACCAGGACCGGCAAGTCCGTGATCGCGCTCGGGGTGGCACTCGGGATCGGGCTTACGGCCACCCACCACGCCGTTCCGCCGACCCCCGGACCGCTGGGGGTGGCCGGGATCTACGGCGTGGACGTCGGGACGATGCTGCTCGCGGGGCTGGCATTCGGGATTCCCATAGCCATAACGGGCGTGCTCTACGCCCGGTGGCTCGGCCGCCGTATCTACCAACTCCCGGATGAGACCGGCGAGGGCTGGGTGCGTCCCGAGAGGCCACGGACCTTCCAGGAGTTCGTCGAGCAGGAGGAGGCCAAGGATCTGCCGCCGCTGGGCCGATCGCTCGCTCCCATCTTGGTCCCCATATTCCTGATCTTCGCCAACACGACCGTTGCTGCGCTGGAGTTGGAGGGGGGAGTCTTCGAGTACGCCCAGTTCTTCGGTAATCCGGTAATAGCCGTGGGGATAGGTCTTTTGATAGCTATCTACGGGCTGTTCGGGCACGTGCAGCGCTCCAACGCTCTGGATCGGATGGAGGAGGGGATACGCTCGGCAGGGATCATACTCGTTGTGACGGGAGCCGGCGGCGCTCTGGGGAACGTGTTGCGGGAGAGCGGCGCCGGAGACGAGCTGGGGCAGCTCGTCGCGGCTACGGCGCTGCCGGCGATCCTGCTGCCGTTCGTAATCTCCAGTCTGGTGCGGATAATTCAGGGCAGCGGCACGGTCGCCATGATAACCGGGGCCTCCATCTCGGCCCCCATCGTCTCCGGGCTGGATGTGAACCTGATTCTGGCGGCGCAGGCGGCCTGCCTCGGCTCCATAGTCTTCTCGTACTTTAATGACAGTATGTTCTGGGTAATTAATCGTTCGCTTGGTATCAGGGACGTGAAGGAGCAGATCCTCACCTGGTCCGTTCCGACCACCATCGTGTGGGCGGTCTCGCTAGTCGCACTGCTAATCGCGAATGCGATCTTCGGTTAGGAGGGACGGGTGAGGATACTCGCTACGGTAGAGCGTATCCCCGGTGGGCTGATGATCGTCCCGCTGCTTCTGGGGGCTTCGCTCAATACGTTCTTCCCCGAGGCCCTGGAGATCGGGGGCTTCACCACCGCGCTCTTTAAGGAGGGGGCCCTGGCGCTCATCGGGGCTTTCCTGTTCTGTATGGGGGCTCAGATCCCGGCGCGTGCTGCCGGGGTGCCGCTGGAGAAGGGAGCTGCGATCCTGCTCGGCAAGCTGGCGGCGGGGGTCGCCGTGGGGTTGGCGGTCGCCGCACTCATGCCGGACGGAACTCTGCTCGGGCTGGTCCCCGTCGCCATAATCGCTGCGATGACCAACTCCAACGGCGGACTCTTCGTAGCCCTCACCGAGGAGTTCGGCAACGAAACCGATACCGGTGCGGTCTCGGTGATCTCTATAAACGACGGTCCGTTCTTTACGCTGGTGGCGCTCGGTGTGGCAGGGCTGGCGGACATACCGCTGCTGGCCCTGGTGGCCGTGCTGGTGCCGATACTGGCAGGTTTCGTGCTGGGGAATCTGGATGAGGACATCCGTAACTTCCTGAAGCCCGGCCAGCGGCTGCTGATACCCTTCTTCGCCTTCCCGCTGGGAGCGAGCATAGACTTCGGGACCATCCTGACGGCCGGGCCGCCGGGTATTCTGCTGGGGGTGATGACGGTCGTGATCTCCGGCTTTGGCGCCATAGCCTTCCTCTACGGATGGTACCTGATCCGCCGCCGGCCGCGCCGGCAGCGGAACGTTGTCTCCGGGGCGGCCGAGGCCTCCACCGCGGGCAACGCCGTGGCGACTCCGGCCGCCGTTGCGCTGGCGGACCCGGCCTACGAGGCCGTAGCCGAGGTTGCAACGGCGCAGGTTGCGGCTTCCACGGTCACGACGGCGATCCTGACGCCTGTCTTTGTCATCTTGATCTATCGTTGGCAGATGAGCCGGGGTGTAGATCCCCGCAAGGAGTTCGAGGAGCTAATCCCGGGAGGGAGCGGTCGGCCTTGAGGTTCGGGATGGTCGCCGACGACCTGACCGGCGCCGCCGATTCAGGTGTGCAGCTCGCCCGGGCCGGCTACCGCACCGCCGTCGTCTTCAGGGGAGAGAGCCCGCCCGGTGATCTGGACGCAGCGGTGGTGGACACCGACTCGCGCGCTCTGCCTCCGGAGGCGGCCCGCGAGCGGGTCCTTGAAGCCGGAGCGGTGCTGCGGGAGGCCGGGATCGCGTACAAGAAGCTGGACTCGACCCTGCGCGGCCCGGTGGCGGCCGAGTTGGCGGCGGCTCTTGCGGCCGGCGGGCGGGAGCGGGCGATCGTCGCTCCGGCCTTCCCCGCTGGCGGGCGCACCACCCGCGGCGGGGTGCAGCTTCTGCGTGGCGTGCCGGTGCACGAGACCGACCTCGCCCGCGACCCACGCACGCCCGTGCGCGAGAGCCGCATCCCGGCGCTGCTCGCCGCGGGCGGTCTGGAGCGGATCTCCCTCCTAAAGACCCCGGAGCTCGCGGACCCGGCCGCCGTGCGGCGCGCCCTCTCACAGGCAGTCTGGGTGGTGGCCGACGCGGAGGCACAGGAGCATCTGGAGGCGCTGGTGCGGGTCGTCCCCGAGCCGGAGGAGGTGTTGTGGGCCGGGTCCGCGGGGCTGGCGCTGGCGCTCGGCGCGGTGTACCCGGGGCCGGGCGCCGGGTACACAGGGGTTCCGCGGGTTCGCAACGCCCTGGTGGTCGTCGGCAGCCTCAGCGACGTGTCGCGGGAACAGCTTCGACGCCTGCTGGAGGCGCCGGACGTGGAGCCGGTGCCACTGGACTCACGGCGGGCCTCCGGGAGCGGGCAAGCTGCTGCGGTGGAGGCCGCTCGTCGACGGGCGCGGGGAGCGCTGGCGGCCGGGAAGAGCGCCGCTCTCTACTCGACCGATGACAGTGGAGACCCGGCGGTCATCTCCGGAGCCCTCGCCGAGGTCGTATCCGGTCTCTCGGACGAGGAGGTTTTCGAAGGGCTGGTGCTGACCGGCGGGGACACGGCGGTGCAGGTCGTTCGGCGGCTCGGGGGCCGGGGTATACTTCTAGCGGACGAGATCGAGGCCGGAGTACCGGCCGGGACGGTTATCGGGCCGCGGGCCCGGCCGGTCGTTACGAAGGCCGGGGCCTTCGGAGGGCCGGACACGCTGCGCCGGGCCCTGCGGATTCTCACCGGAGCGAGGAAGGAGTAGCCTTGTCTCACCCGCTCGTGGCCGTAACCATGGGGGATCCGGCCGGCATCGGGCCGGAGATCATAGCCAGGGTCTTCGCCGACCCCGCCGTGCACCGGGAGAACCGGGCCGTGGTCGTCGGAGATGCCCGCATTCTGGAGCGGGCCGCGGAGGTCGTGGGCACGGACCTGCGCATCAACGCCGTCTCCGGTCCGGAAGAAGCCGCCTTCGAGCCGGGGAGCGTGGATGTGATCTCCCCTACCCGCCTGCCGCGCGACCTGCCGTTCGGCGAGCTGGACGCGCGCGCCGGGGCTGCGGCCTTTGAGTACCTGCGGCTCGCGACGGAGCTGGCGCTGGAGGGCCGGGTGCGGGCCATCGCGACCGCTCCGCTGAACAAGGAGGCTCTGCACCTGGCCGGACACAGATACCCGGGTCATACCGAGATCCTGGCCGAACTCACCTCGACACGCGACTACGCCATGATGCTGGTGGCGGATAACCTGCGGGTGATCCATGCCAGCACCCACGTCTCGCTGCGCGAGGCTATCGAGCGGGTGCGGGAAGAACGGGAGCTGGCCGTGATCCGGCTCGCGCACGAGGCGCTCTTGCGGCTGGGCTTCAACCGGCCCCGGGTCGCCGTAGCCGGCCTCAATCCGCACGCGGGCGAGAGCGGCCTCTTCGGAAGCGAGGACGCCGAGCACATCGCTCCGGCCGTGGACCGGGCGCGCCAAGAGGGGATAGAGGCCAGCGGTCCCTGGCCGCCCGACACGGTCTTCATGCGCGCAGCGCGGGGCGAGTTCGATATCGTGGTTGCTCAGTACCACGACCAGGGACACATCCCCGTCAAGCTCTCCGGATTCGATGCCGGCGTGAATGTAACGGTCGGACTGCCGTTCTTTCGCACCAGCGTGGATCACGGCACCGCCTTCGATATCGCCGGGACCGGTAAAGCCAGCCCGTCCAGCCTCCGCGCCGCTCTGAACCTGGCGCGGAGCCTCGCCTTCTCGGAGCTGAGGAGCGAGGAGGGCTAGCTCAGAGATCCGCGGCCAGAATGCGCCGCCACAGCCGCTCGATGATCAACGCAGCCGCCCGTTCCGGATCCCGGGAGTCTATGACCGGAAAACCGTGCTTCTGGGCGTCCTCGGCTATGAAGTCGTGGATCTCGCGGATGGCCGGGAAGTGCTTCAGATACTCCGCCGCCGACTTCCTGAGCGACTTCTCATACGAGCGGGACTGAAAGCGCTCCCGGTGCTCCTCTTCGTCCGGAACGTTGACGACCGCCATCATCACGTTCGGAGCCTCCCGGAAGGTGTCCTCCAGCAGGCTCGGAACCACATGCACGCCCTCTATGACGATGCGGACGTCTTCGGCCCGCGCCCGCCGCAGCAGACCGTTGATCCCGGTCGCCACGGGCCGGGCATGCTCCAGAAAGCCCATCCGCTGCACCTCCGGGCCGTCCCCGGCGAACTTGGCGAGCGTCTGCCAGGCGGTGTAGCTGGACTCGTGCAGCGCCGGCGCGATGCCGGGCGAGATGGCCGAACGCAGCGCCTCCCTCAGAGAGTCCGTGCCCACCACGTGTTCTATCCCCAGCCGGTGCGCCACCTTCACCGCCACGGTCGTCTTCCCACTCCCCGTGGTCCCCCCGATGAGCACGACCAGCGCACCGCCCTGCTCCTCCAGATAACGGAACCGGTCCGGATAACGCGCCTCTTCAGGCTCCAGATCTTCCAGACGCTCCAGGATCATCCGGCGCAGCCTGGAGTGGGGGATGCGCTTGATCCCCCGCTCCTGTAGCTCCGACTTGATGCTCAAAACCAGCTCCAGAGCCCGCTCCGGCGGCAGCCCCAGCCGCATCAGACTCTGCGTCATGATCCCCCGGCTGAAGAATTGCAGCTCGCGCGGCGTGTCCTCCGAACCCAGATCCTCCTCAACCAGTATGTCCGGTAGGTCCGGACGGTTGGCGGGAAACTCCATCTCTCGCTCCCGTGCTCTCTAGCTCCCCCGGTGCCAAATGTTACCCGTTTTGTCCCCCAACCCCAAAACCTCTACTTGATTAATCGTTCAATCAGTGGCAGACTGTTGGTTGGATAGTCGATCGGGCGTGTATGCGGAGGGTTAGTGGGGCGGAGGGAGCGGATTCTGGATGCGGCGTTTGAGGAGTTTGCGACGAAGGGGTTTCGGGGGGCCACGATAAAGAGCATTGCGCGGGCTGCGGGGCTGCGGTCTCCGGCCCTGATCTACTGGTACTTCCCGGACAAGGAGGCGCTCTTCAGGGAGGTTCTGGGGGCGAGGATACCGGTGTTGCGCGCGGTCCGGGATCCGGCGCGGCTGCTCGACCGCCCGCCGGAGGAGGTGCTGCCGCTCATAGCCAAGAGGTATCTCTCCACCTTCGACAACCCGGCGGCCCAGAGGATGGCGCGGCTGCTGGTGGGAGAGGCCATGCGGCGGCCCGAGATCGCGGAGGTCTTCGGCAACGCCGTCATAAAGCGGATCCTCGGCTTCCTCAAGAGCTACATGGCCCACCAGGTCGAGCTCGGCAGGCTCCGCCCGCACGATGTCAGGTCCAGCGCGCGGGCCTTTATCGGGATGCTGCTCCCGCAGGTCGGCGGCAAGGTCTTCTTCCCCGCGATAAGGGAAGACGGCCTCACCGACGAAGAGCACGTAGAGAACGCGGTACGGATGCTCCTGGAAGGGCTGAGGCCGGAAGGGAAGTGAAGATGGACGCCATAGAGGTAGAGGGGCTCGAGAAGCGGTACGGCAAGAAGGTCCAGGCGCTCGGGGGCGTGGACCTCTCGGTGGGCAGGGGCGAGGTCTTCGGGCTCGTCGGGCCGAACGGTGCCGGGAAGACCACCCTCATAAAGGCGCTCGTGGGAGCGCTGCGTCCCAGCGGGGGCCGGGCGCGGGTGCTCGGGCTCGACCCGCTGAAGGACAGGCCGGAGCTGAGGCGCCGGATCGGGTACATGCCCCAGTCCCCCGTGCTCTACGACGATCTCCCGGCCCTGGAGAACGTCGAGTTCTTCGGGGCGGCCCACGGCGTCCGGGGCCTGCGGGAGCGGGCGCGGGAGGCGCTGCGGTTCGTCGAGCTGGAAGAGAGGGCGAATGATCCCGTCCACACCCTCTCCGGCGGCATGAAGAACCGGGTCTCGCTCGCGTGCGCGCTCGTCCACCGGCCGGAGATGCTCTTCCTGGACGAGCCGACGGCCGGGGTGGACCCGCGGCTGAGGAGCCGCTTCTGGGCCGCCTTCCGGGAGCTCGCGCGGGGAGGCGCCACGCTGTTCATCACCACGCACCTCATGGACGAAGCGATTCTGTGCGATAGGGTGGCGGTCCTCCGGCAGGGGCGCGTCGTCGTCTGCGACGAGCCGCGCGAGATCCTGCAGCGCGGCAGGACCCGCCTCCTCGTCCGGGAAGACGAGAGAGAAGAGGAGCGCATCATCGGCGGGCGGGCCGAGGACCTGGCGGAGGCGCTGCACGCCTACGGGCTGCGCGAGAGCGTCTCCGCCGTGAGTGTCGAGGCCGACTCGCTGGAGCAGGTCGTGCTCTCCATCATCGGGGAGGAGGCGTAATGAGAAGGACCTTCGTCGTCGGGAGGCGGGTGCTGGGGCAGCTCCGGCGCAACCCGCGGTTCCTGGTGCTCACCATAGTCGGGCCGCTGGTCATCGTGTACTTCCTCAAGCTCTTCTTCGACACCTTCCCGGAGGGCTTCGACACCGGGCGCTACGCCGTCCCGGCGGCGGCCTTCATCGTCCACTTCCTGGCGTTCCTGTTGTGCGCCATAGCGCTCGTGCAGGAGCGGACGGCGGGCACCATGGAGCGGATGTTCATAAACGGCTTCCGGCGGGCCGAGGTCATCGGCGGGTACGTGCTCGGGTTTCTGGGGCTGGCGACGCTTCAGGCCGCCGTCGCGCTGGGAGAGGTGCTGTGGCTCTTCGAGCTGGACTACGACGCCGACGTTCTCGCCACGCTCTTTGCGGTCGTGTGGCTGCTCGCCATAGCGAGCGTCATGCTCGGCATCTTCGTTTCGACCTTCGCCCGCAAGGAGGGGCAGGTCTTCCCGTTTGTGCCCCTGATCATACTCCCCTCCGTCTTCCTCTCCGGCTTTTTGGTGGATGTGGGCGAGCTGCCAGATTGGGCCGGATGGCTCGGGCACGCCTTCCCGGTGCTCTACGCCAACAACGTCATCCAGGAGATGATAGAGCCGGGCGGGACGCTGGCTGACGTGTGGGTCAACTTCGCGGTGCTGGCGGGTTACGGTCTCGTCCTGCTGCTCCTCGCCTCCCGCACGCTCCCCGAGGTGGAAAAATGAGTGAGGAGGTTTGAATGGGTGATCTCAGATCGATCCAGAAACCGCTGAAGGAGAGGTACCGCCGCGACCCCGGCGCCTCCCGGATAACCCTGACGGCGCGGGGCAGTCAGGCGGACACGTCCATGGCCTGCTCGGTAGACATCGGGCGCGCCGTCTATGAGGCGCAGGCGCACAGTGGGGTGGGCGGAGCCGGGACCGCCGCCTGCTCGGGAGACCTCCTGCTCGGAGCGCTGGCCGCCTGCGCTCAGGTCACCTGCCAGATGGTTGCCGAGGCCATGAGCGTACCGGTCAGACGGATAGAGGTGACGGTGGAGGGGGATCTGGACCTGCGCGGAACGCTGGGCGTCTCGAGGGACGTACCGGTCGGGTTTGAGGAGATCCGGACCCGGTTCGAGATAGACGCCCCGGAGGCTGCACCCGAACAGCTGGCGGCGTTGCGGGAGAAGACCGAGCAGTACTGCGTGGTGTTACGGACGCTGCGGGAGCCTCCGAACCTGCACACGGAGTGGGGCTAACCCGCCCTTTCGAGCAGCAGCTCGGTAGAGACCAGGACCCCGCCCAGCACCGCCGGAAGGCCCCCGCCCGGATGCACCGAGGCCCCGGCCCTCCAGAGCCAGGGCCGTCGGCGGTCGGTGTACCGCGGGCGGTGCAGAGGGCCGCTCCTCCACACCGGCCGCGCCGGGCCGTACAGAGCCCCGCCTGGGCTGCCCCACGCGCCAAAGTACCGGGGGTCGAGGATCGCGTACTCCCTGAACAGCTCCGCCAGCGGCCCGGAGAGTCCCAGGAGGCGGCTCACGCGCTCGACCTCGCGCCGCACGAAACCGCGCTCCAGTCCGTACTCCCGGCCGTTCGCCGGGGCGGTGAGAAGCAGCGCCAGCACGGGCTTCTCGTTCTGCGGGTACACCTCGCCGGGCCGGTAGTAGTTGACGAACGCCATCGCCTGGTGCGGCTCGGTGCGGGCCTCGAGGTTGCGGTACAGCTCGTCCGGATTTTCGGGGAGGATTACGGTGTGCGGGGGGAGGTTCTCCGGGAGCCCTTCGCGCAGCGCGGCGTATATGGCCACTCCCGAACAAGACATTTTGCGGCGGGGAATCTTCTTCCCCGGTTCCAGCAGCCGCGCGAGCCGATCTTCGTCCACCGCGCTCACCACCGCGTCCGCCGGATATACGTCCCCGGCCGCCCGCACCTCTCCCTCGGAGAGGTGCTCTGCCGGGGCGTTCGTGAAGATCTCGACCCCGCCCGCGCGGCAGAGGCGCTCCAGTGCCCGCACGAGTTCGTACACGCCGCCGTGCGGGACCCAGATGCCCTCCCGTGCCATCACCGCCGGGAGGCTGGCGAAGAGGGCCGGGGTGCGCGCCGGGCTTACACCGGCATTCAGGGTGTGTATGGCCAGGATCTCACGCAGCCCGCCGGGGAGCCAGCCCAGACCGTTCAGATAGCTCCGGGTGGTCAGGCGTGGTCCGTAGATGCCGAGCAGCCTCTTCAGGGCCGGAAGCGTCCGGCGGTCCAGCGGGTGCAGCGTGAGCAGGTGCAGGATCTCCGGCCCCAGTGGACCGTGCAGCTCCTCGAAGCGCCGCCACGCTGGGTGCCAGGGATGACCCTCCGGCACCGGCAGCGGGACCGCGCCGCCGCGGTGGTAGTAGGTCCCGAGTCCCGGCAGCCGCCGCAGCTTTAGAGCCGCCACCTCCGCCGCCGGGGGATTGCCTCCTCCGAGAGCGTCCCAGCGCCGCAGGAACTCCTTCCAGACGCCCGGCAGCGTTAGGAACGAGGGACCGGTATCGATTATCTGTCCGTCGAGCTCGATGCGGCGGCTCTTGCCGCCGAGCCGCTCTGTGGCCTCCAGCAGGGTTACCCGGTGTCCGGCGCGGGAGAGGAGGGCCGCTGCGGCGAGTCCTCCGATCCCGCCGCCCACCACCACTATCTTCACGGGTACAGCCCCAGCGAGAGGGCGGCCACGAGCTGCACCCCGGCAACGGTCCCGGCGATGTAGGGGAAGGCTATGGAGAGGGGGTAGAGCCGGTGCGCATTCACCGGGGTCGGGCGCCGGTGTAGAGCGTAGAGGAGGGCGGCGGCATAGCCGCCGCTCACCAGCGCCACCGGGAGGTTCACCAGCGCGAAGAGGAGGGCGGAGAGCGCCCACCACGCCCCGCTCCAGAGCACCACGCCGCGCGGCCCGAGCTGCGTGGCCGTGGTGCGTATGCCCGCCGCCCGGTCCTCCCGGATGTCCTGCACGGCGTCGAAGGTATGCTTGGCCGCGCTCCAGGCCATAAGCCCGAGCGCCGCCGGCCACACCGGCGAATCTCCCAGCGCCAGCGGCACGAAGATGAGCGGTAAGGCATAGGCGGCGTTGCTCAGTGAGTCCAGGTACGGGCGGGACTTGAAGCGGAGCGGCGGGGCCGAGTACTGCACGAAGAGCGCAGTGTAGAGCAGCGCCCAGAGGAGGGATGCGGGCGGCAGTGCCAGCGCAAAGTAGGCGAGGAAGGGCAAGTTCAGGGCGGCGATCCCGGTCCATATCTTCGGGATCTCCGCCCCGGTGATGCGCGCGCCCTCGAAGGAGCCCTTGCGCGGGTTCTTCTCGTCGGTCTTTCGGTCGAAGATGTCGTTTGCGCCGTAGATCAGGAGGTTGAACGGCAGGGTCAGCCAGAGCAGGACGGGCAGCGCCGCCCACGTCCAGAGGTGGCCCGAGAGCCACATCCCGATGACGCCCGTGCCGAGGGCGTTAATCCAGAGCACGGGCCGGGAGATATGGAAGAGCCGGGCGGTCACGCCTCAAATATACCAGCCCGCCGGTGTTGGGCTACCATGTAGAGATATGCGCGGAGTTCTGCCCCGGCACCTGCTCGTGCTGTGCCCGGCCTTCTTCCTGGCGGGCGTTCTGGCCGTCCGCTTCCCGGAGACCCCCGGTTCTGGCACCGCTTCGGTGATCTCCGTCGCCGTGATCGCGGCCCCGGCTATTGCGGCTCTCTTTCTGCGCCTCGGCGTTCGCCGGGCGGTGATCTCGCTGGCCGGGCTCTCGCTCTTCGCGTTCGCCGTGGAGATCACGGGCGTGCTCACCGGCTTCCCCTACGGGGAGTTCTCCTACGGGGCCGGGCTCGGGCCGAAGCTGGCGGGTCTGGTGCCGTACGCGCTGCCGGTCGCCTACGTCCCGCTCGTTATCGGGGCCGTGGCCGCTGCGGAGCCGCGCGCCTCCGACACCCCCGGCCGCAGGGCCGGCTGGGTGTTCTCGGCGGCGCTGCTACTCGTCGCCCTCGACGGCGTGCTGGACCCCGGGGCGGTCCGGCTGGGGCTCTGGGTGTGGCCGGAGGGTGGCGCGTACTACGGCGTGCCGGTGGAGAACTATCTGGGGTGGGCGCTCTCCGGGACTCTGGCCGCGGCGCTGCTCCTGGCGCTAGGAGGCTGGTGGCGGGGCACGGTCCCGCGTCCCATGCTGCTGGACAGCGCCCTCATCTCGCTCGCCTTCTGGGCGGCCGTCACGGCAGCCGCCGGGCTCCCCTTTCCGGCGCTGCTCGGAGGGGTGCTCTTCATCCTCTTTCTGCGGCGGCGTGCGGTGCTCTCCCGGCGGTGGAGAAAGCGGTGGTGGAGATGAGGTGGGCGTCGGCGGTCTCGCGCTGGATCACGGCCGAGATCGCGATCCGGGAGTGCGCCGAGCAGATAAGGGAGGAGCTGGGGCCGGGCTCTCCGGATCTGCTCTTCGTCTTCATCTCCCCGCGCTTCGCCGACGCCTTCCCCCGGGTCTGCGAGGAGCTCTCGGAGCACCTGTCGCCGCGGGTGCTCGCCGGCTGCTCGGCCGCGGGTGTGGTCGGGGGCGGGGAGGAGATCGAGCACCGTCCCGCCGTCTCGCTCGTCGCGGCCCGGCTGCCCGGGGTGGAAGTACTCCCCTTCCGCCTGAACCCGAGCACGCTCCCCGACCTCGACGGACCGCCCGGAAGCTGGCATGAGGCGCTCGGGGTGCCGGCCGGCGAGCGGCACTTCGTACTGCTGGCGGACCCGTTCACCTTCCGGCCGGAGCTGCTGGCCGGGCTGGACTACGCCTACCCCGGCCCGGCGAAGATCGGCGGTCTGGCCAGCGGCTCCTCCGCCCGCGGCGGCAATGCTCTCTTTCTGGGGGACCGGGTCTTCTTCGACGGCACGGTGGGCGTGGCGCTCTCGGGCGATGTGGAGGTGGAGGCGGTAGCCTCCCAGGGCTGCCGCCCGGTAGGACCCCTCATGCGGGTGACGCGCTCGGAGGGCAACATCATCTACGAGCTGGACGGGACGGAGGCGCTGGAGGCGCTGCGGAAGGTGCTGCGGTCCCTGGACGGGAGGGACCGGGAGCTCGCCCGGACCGCGCTGTACGCCGGCATTCCGGGAGACGAGTTTCTGGAGCGTCCGGGACGGGGAGATTTCCTGATCCGGGATCTCATCGGTGCGGACCCAAATTCGGGGGCGATAGCCGTCTCCGAGCGGGTCTCTGAGGGAGCCCGCCTCCGGCTCCACCTGCGGGACGCCGCCTCTGCCGCTGCCGACCTGCGGGAGGCGCTCGGCGGTCTCGGCGGCTTCTCCGGAGCTCTCTTGTTCTCCTGCGTGGCCCGGGGGCGCGGGCTGTACGGACGGCCGGGCTTCGAGACCGGCGTGCTCCGGGAGCTGGTCGGAGATGTTCCGGCGGGCGGCTGCTTCAGCGGCGGGGAGATCGGTCCCGCCGCCGGCGGCACCCGCCTGCACGCCTACTCCGCCGTTTTCGGGCTCTTCCGTCCGGCCTCCGGCCCCTAGAGCCGCCTCGACCGTACGATTCCGGCCAGCAGCAAGAGCCCGAAGAGGGCCGCGAGCACGAACCCGAGAAGGCCGAAGATGTTGATGCCCAGAACCCTGATATCTGCCTCGCCGAAGATCCCGATGAGTGACGACCCGACGATCAGCGCCGCTATCAGGAGCGCGAAGACCAGTCGGTTGGCGAGGATGTCTACCCGCGAGATCAGCTCCTCCAGCCCCTGATGGCGGAACCGGACCTGGATCTCCCCGTCGCGCAGCTCGTTGAGAACGGTGTGAATCTGGCGCGGGTAGTCGGTATAGGTGTCGAACTGGGCCAGCCGCCGGGCCGTGCGCGCCAGCAGGTACTGCGGATCGCGGTAGCGCGAGATGAGCTCTTCGGCCGCTCCGGCCGCGGCTTCCACACCGGAGAAACGGGGTTCGTGCTCCCGGACGAATTCCTCGACCTTCACCAGGTAGTCGAGCATCAGGGCCAGATCCGGCGGCAGCCGCACGCCGCCGCGCCGGGCAGACTCCAGAGCACGGGAGGCTATACGCTCCAGCGGATGCTCCCGCCACAGCGGTCCTCCGAAAAACCCCAGCGTCTCGCGCATCTCGCGGTTGAAGAGGTAGGCGTCCCGGGGCACGTGGCAGCCGGTGAGCGGCAGCACGGGCGTTATGCCGGCGGCGTCTCCCCGCCGCACCGCGGCCAGGACTTCCGCGAGGCCGCGCATCCTCTCCGGGTCTATGGCGAGGGTCTCGGTCGGATCGGCGAGCCACAGCTCCCCCGCGGCGAGCACGAACCTCTCCGGCGCGGGGTCCGCTAAGAAGATGCCCTCCAACAGAGCCAGACGTATGAGGATTCGCCCCAGTCTCCCGGCCGCCTCCCGGTTCAGCGGCTCGGGGCGGGCGTCCGGGGCCTCAAGCGTTATGGCCCGGGCGGTGGTGTAGCGCCGGTAGAAGGCAGGAACGCGCAGCGACACGCCTTCCAGCTCCGCCAGCCGGATCGCGGTGCGCCCGGCGAGGTGCATATCCCGGCGGTGGTTGACGTGCGAGATGAACTCCTGCACCAGCTCGACCGGGTTGACCGGGAGCCGGTCGCCCTGCTGCCGGCGGACCAGCTCCGCCACCGGGCGCATGGCCAGCAGGTCGCCGCGGATGCCCGGACGGGCCGCCACGACCAGCGCCGGCCGGCCGCCGGGCAGCACTGCCCGGTGTGCCTGGGTCAGGGAACCCGCCCGGATCGGGACCTCCTCAAACGCCACGAAGAGTCGCTCCAGCCGGTTGCCGAGCTCGCGCTCCAGATGGTGGCGGACGCGGCTGAAAGGCTCGGGCTTCACCACGGTCTCCGAGCGCTTCAGCTCGCGGGCGACGTCCGGAGGAACTATATCCCCCCGGGCGCCCAGGAACCTCCCGAACTCCGCGAAGATCGGTCCCAGCTCCTCCAGAGCCAGCCTCATCCTCAGACCCAGGCGGCCCGGGTCCTGCCGGCGGCGGAAGGGCGGGAGCAGGCGCCGGCCGAAGATGTATCCGAAGCCGTAGCGCGCCCCGACCTGGGCGATCCTGGTCGCCCGCCGGGCCTGAACGCCCGCGATTCCCCTTATGCTGCGGCCGGGTTCCATGTCCCGGAAAGGATACTTCAAAAGACGGTGCCCAGCTATTCGCAGGTGCGGAACCTGCGGACCGCTTATACTGTCCGGTGGAGGAGAACGAGAGGAGGCCGGAGTTTATGCAGTACCTGCACACCTGCTACCGGGTCTACGACCTGGACCGCAGCATAGACTTCTACGTCAACAAGCTGGGCCTTGAGCTCGTGCGCAAGAGCCCGATCGGGGACGAGGCCGTCAACGCCTTCCTCGCCGTGCCCGGCGAGCCCGAGCCGCGGCTGGAGCTGACCCTGAACTACGACCGGGAGCGCCCCTACGAGCTCGGCGAGGGCTACAGCCACGTCGCCTTCGCCGTGGAGGACCTCGACGCGCTGGCCGAGCGGCTGGAGCGGGCCGGCGGCGTGGACTTCGAGAGCAAGCCGCACGAGATGGGCAGCAGCGGCACCCGGCTCTTCTTCGTCCGCGACCCCGACGGCTACCGCATAGAGTTCCTGGAGCGCAGGTAAAAAGAGCGGGGGCTCCGCGCAGCCCCCCCGCCCTGGACTTTGGCGCTGCTAGGCCCGGACTACCAGCGTGCGGGCTACCTTGTCCCCGAGTCGCTGGTGTTGGTCGTTGGTTATGGCCACTATAAACCCGACCAGGTAGGCCATAAAGCCGTCCACTACGCGCAGCACGTTGCGCAGGACGGCGGCCTGCATGCCCGGAACCTGGCCGGTGTCCGCGTCCACGACCTTGATCCCGCAGATCCTCTTCCCGATGGTTTGTCCGGACCTGCCCTCCAGGACGATGTAGTAGCCGAAGGCGATCACGAACGAGAGCAGGAAGACGAGCAGGTTCACCAGCACCAGCAACGCGTCGCTGCCGATGATCGCGGCCGGAATCCCCAGCACGAACGAGATCACGAAGATCGCGACCGTGATTATCCCGGCGTCTATGATGGTCGCCACCACTCTCTGGCCCAACACATTCGTGTCCCGGGCTGCGGTGCTCGTGGGCGGCACCGCGAACGGCTGATTGGTCATGGCGCTTCCTTTCCGGAGGTTTCCTCTCCATCTAAATCTATTCAGTCAGAGAGGACGAGTACATAGAGCAGGAGACCCGGATCCGCCCGGGACATTCGTCCCGGTGCAGTTAAAGTTGCGCACTTCGCGGACCGATGTTCTATGCATGGGATGCCGGGTCTCTCGGACTGGCGCACGCCTCCGGCGGGGTGAGGGCGGTTTCACCCTGCCGGAGCTGCTGGCCGTGATCGCCATCATGGGGGTCCTGATCGCCATCGCCGTGCTCTGGTGGCTGAGCCTGCTGGAGGCCCGCCGGGTGGAGGCCGCCGCCCGGCAGCTGGAGGCGGACCTGCGGCTGGCCCATGCCCGGGCGACCAACCAGCTCGTCGAGTGGCGCGTCGTGCTGGTGCCGGAGCGCGCGGGCGAAGAGGAAGGGCCGGACTACTACCTGGTGAAGCTGGACCGCACCTACTCCGCCGGGGGAGACGCGGTAACCGCCGGCAACGTGACCGAGAGCATCCCCCGCTACTTCCCGGCCAACGTGAAGGTGCGGGATCACGACCCGCTCAACAACGACGACCAGAACCAGGGCTGGTGGGTCTCGCCGGCCCCAGAGGACATTCCGGAGACCGGCGGCGCGCCCACCCGCACCCTCGGCTTCAAGCCCTACGGGGCCATGACCTTCTACATGTCGCCGAGCGCCTCCATCTGCGTGACGGTCAGGGGCAGTCCGCATCCAGAACGCCGCATGACGGTGTCTTCCGCCACCTCGCGCGTCTCGATGAAAGACGGCGACTGTGGCGAGACCCGTGGAGGAGATATAGCCGGAGGTGCCGGGTGAAAGAGCGTCTTCTGAAGAGCGAGACGGGATTCACCCTGGCCGAGCTGCTGGTAACGATCCTGCTCATGACGGCGTCCATGTTCGCCCTCTACGCCGTCTTCGATATGAGCCTGCGGGTGTTCAAGGTCGGCAACGACAAGGTCGAGACCGTCCAGAATGCGCGCGTGGGGCTGGAGTGGATGAGGCGCGAGATCCGGGCCGCTTACCCGGTGGATAAAGCCGGCGGAGACGGGCGGGTCTTGCTGGCTCAGTCGAACTCGGAGCTGATCGTCTTCGGGAACGATCTGAACGGGGACCGGAGGGTCGAGTGTCCGGACCCGGCCGTGGTTCCCGGCTCCCGGTGCGAGCTCATAGGCTACGGGCTCTACAGGCCGGCCGGCAACAGCACCGACGCGCTCGGCCGGTACAGCCGGTACCGGAGCTTCTTTACGGAGGCCGGGCTCGCGCGCAGCCGGCCCGCCTATCCCGATGCAGTCGCCGAGTCCATAGGCTCCCTCACCTTCGAGTACCTGAGCGAGAATGGCGCACCCGTAGACCCCGCATCGGCGCGCATGGTTCGCATAACGCTGGAGGTCGTGGCGGACGAAGGGAGCCAGAGGCTTACCACCACCGTAGCGCTGAGGAACCGGGAGGGGTAGGCGGCGCCTACTGCTCCTCCTCGTAGAGATCCGGCATCGGGGCTTCGGGGTCGAAGGTGTAGGGCTCGATCTGAAGGGAGCCGCATCTAGGGCACTGGAGCCGGTCCTTGCTATCCTCCTCCGGGTCCACGACGTTTATGCGGGCCTGCCGCTCGGAGAAAACGATGCCGCACACTCTGCATACGAGGCGGGGCTCGCTCATATATCAGTCTCCTCTCTGCTCGCTCCGGAATCCAAAGCTTACTACCTCGCCCGGTGGGCTGTAAAATGCGCCGCTTCGCTACCTCTTATTGGGATCGTCCAGACTGTTCAGGTCCACCAGCCCCTCCCGGATGGCGTAGAGCACCGCCTGGGTGCGGTCGTAGAGGTGCAGCTTCCTGTACAGGTTGGAGGCGTGATTACGCACGGTCTTCTCCGAGATGCCCAGAGCGTGAGCGATCTGCTTGTTGCTCTTGCCCTGGGCGAGGGCCGTGATCACCTGCATCTCCCGCTCGGTCAGGCGGGGGGTGAGACCCGCATTCCGGTTGCCGATGTGCTCGAAGGCCGCGAGCATCTTGCGCGCTATGTCCGGGGCCATGATCGTGTCTCCGGCATGCACGGTGCGTATGGCGCGCGCCAGGTCTTCCGGCGTGCAGTCCTTGAGCAGATACCCGGACGCCCCGGCCCGGATGCCCCGGAAGACGTGCGCGTCGTCGGCGTGCACGGTGAGGATGAGGATCTTGGTGGAGGGGACGAGCTCTTTTATCCTGCGGGTCGCGCTGACGCCGTCCATGACCGGCATGGAGATGTCCATCAGCACCACATCGGGGGTGAGTTCCTGGCACAGGGCGACGGCCTCCTCCCCGTTGTGCGCTTCCCCGACCACCTCCATGTCCGGCTGCACGGCGACGAGACGCCCCAATCCGCTCGTGAACAGGTGCTGGTCGTCCACTATCGCTACCCGGATGCTCTCGTTCGGGTTCCCTGCTTCGGTCGCTTCCGTCGTCTATCCCCCGCGTCGCCTCTTATACCGCAGAGGTATTTTACCCGCTGGCGGGGTGTGCCGCCTCTGCTGTATCCTCCGCTTCCATGAGCCGATCTTCCGAGAGACCGCGCTCCGGGACGCTGCTCCTGAGCCACCTGCTGCGCGCCCTGCTCTTCGGGGCTGCTGCGGGCTGGGGCGCGGGCACGCTCGCGGGGTACGTGGCGGGCTGGCCCCTCTACGCGGCCTGCTTCCTGCTGGCCGGGACCGGCGGCTGGGTGCTCACCCGGCCCATGGCGGGACACACCGTTCTGGCGGCGCTGGTACTCTGGGCTGTGGCCGGCGGCGTGTATCTCACGCTGCGGCCTGTGGCGCCCGCCGGCCTGCTGGGGGCGGGAGAGGTGCTGGGCGGGTACCTCTCGCTCCTCGGGGTTCTGGCGGCCTTCGGGCTGGGTGCGTTCGCCGGGCGGGCCGTGGCCCGCCCGTAAGGTAACCGGTGGCTGTAGAATGGGAACGGTGAACCGTCTGACACAGAACGAGACCGTCCGGGTCGGGCTCAACTGGGGAGCCATTGGCGGGGTAGCCGGGTTCGTCTCCGGGTTGCTCGGCGCGTTCTCCGCCATCCTGATAGCCGGGTTCATCGGCTACTACTGCGGCAAGCGGGCCGCGGGCACCGCCCGGGGGGAGAGTCCGGGCCGGGGAGCCTCCGCCGGACTGGTCGCCGGCTGCATCGCAACCCCGGTCTACGTGATGGGGGCCGCGGTCGGATCTACCGTGGCCGTGCGGGGCCTGGGCATGGAGGAGGTCGCGCGCACCATAGAAGAGTGGATGGGTGCCCCGATTACCCCGGATGAAGCCTGGCTGTTCTTCCTGCTGAGCCTGCTCGTTGCGGCGGTGGTCCAGGCAGCGGTTCTCGTTCTCTTCTCCACGCTGGGCGGGGCGCTGGCCCTGAGGCGCCGGGAGCGGGAGGGGATGAAGCAGTAGCCCGGTCCGGGCGCGGCAAGAACCGGGTGGTTGTCGCTGCCGGGCGGGTGTATCGTTCTGCGCATGAGGCTTAAGGACTTCGTTTTGCTGCTGGCCCTGGCGGCCCTCTGGGGGGCTTCGTTCATGTTCATCAAGGTCGCGGTGGCCGAGGTGACGCCCGTCTTTCTGGTCGCCGCGCGTACCTTCCTCGGCGTTTGCGCCGTCCTGGCGCTGCTGCCGCTGCTGAGCCGCCTCTTCCCGGGCCAGCCGGGATTCAGCGCGAAGCGCATGTACTCGCTCTGGAAGCCGCTGCTCCTGCTGGGGGTGGTGAACTCCGCGCTGCCGTTCTTCGCCATCTCGTGGGGGGAGCTCTGGATCTCAAGCTCGGCCGCCGCCATCCTGAACTCCACCACGCCGCTCTTCGCCGCGACGCTGGTACTGCTCCTGCCCGGCCTGCCGGAGGACCGGCTGGGCGTCGCCGGGTTCGCGGGGCTGCTGATCGGGGTGGCGGGCGTGGCCGTGCTCGTCGGGGGCGGCGGGGGCGGAGCCGGAGGGGTGTGGGCCCTGCTGGGGCATCTGGCCGTTCTGCTGGGTGCGGCGGCTTACGCCACCGGCGGCCTCTACGCCCGCGCCCGCCTGGAGGGCGTGCCGCCGCTGATCCCCGCCGTGGGGCAGAACCTGGCCGGGTTCCTGGTCGTGCTGCCGTTCGCGCTGCTCTTTGGGCTGCCGGACGGCCGGCCCGGGGCTGTGGCGGTTGCGGCTCTGCTGGGGCTCGGGATCGGGAGCACCGGCATAGCCTACATAATCTATTTCCGCCTGATCGCGAACGTCGGGGCGACGAAGACCCTCATGGTCACGTATCTGGTGCCGGCGATGGGCCTTCTCTACGGAGCGCTCCTGCTGGGGGAGGAGGTTACGGTCCCCAAGCTTGCGGGGCTGGCCCTGATCCTGCTCGGCGTCGCGGGGGTGACCGGCCGGATACCGCTTCCCAAGCGCTTCCGGTTGCTACAATAGCCGGGTGATCGCAGCTACTCTAAACGCGGTATGCGGGTAGGGATAGTCGGGCTGCCGAACGTGGGCAAGTCCACGGTCTTCAACAGCCTCACCCGGGGCGGGGCCGAGGCGCACAACTACCCGTTCACCACGATAGACCCCAACCCGGGTGTGGCCGCCGTGCCGGACGGGCGGCTGAAAGCGCTGGCGGAGACCATCGGGAGCCGGAGGGTCGTGCCGGCGACGGTGGACTTCGTGGATATCGCCGGGCTCGTGAAGGGCGCGAGCGAAGGTGAGGGACTGGGCAACCGGTTTCTGGCGCACATCCGGGAGTGCGATGCCATCGCGCACGTGGTGCGCTGCTTCGAGGACGAGAACGTGGTGCACGTGGCCGGCCGGGTTGACCCGGTGGAGGATATCGAGACCGTGAACGCCGAGCTGGTGCTGGCGGACCTGGACACGGTGGAGCGCCGCATCGAGCGCGTCTCCCGCGCCGCCAAGAGCGGCGAGAGGAAGCCGGTCGCCGAGGCCGAGGCGCTCGCCGGGCTGCGGGAGCACCTCGCCGCCGGCAGGCCCGCGCGCACCTACCCGGCGTCCGGGCCGCTGGAGGAGGCTCTCGGCACGCTAATAACCGCCAAACCCGTGCTCTACGTGGCGAACGTGGACGAGGATTCCATAGCCGGGGGCAACGCCCACAGCGCCGCGGTGGAGCGGCTGGCCGCGCAGGAGGGAGCGGGAGTGGTGCGGATCTCGGCCCGGCTGGAGGCCGAGCTGGCCGAGCTGCCCGGGGAGGAGGCCCGGGAGTATCTTGCAGCCGTGGGGGTGGAGTCTACCGGATTCGAGGAGTTCATCCGGGCGGCGTACCGGCTGCTGGGGCTCATCACGTTCTTCACCGCCAACGAGAACGAGTGCCGGGCCTGGCCCATCGCCCGGGGCTCGACCGCCCGGCGGGCGGCCGGCAGGGTGCACTCCGACATGGAGCGCGGCTTTATCGCGGCCGAGGTGGGCCACTGGAAGGACGTGGTTGAGGCCGGCTCCTGGGCGCGGGCGAGGGAGGCGGCGAAGATACGGCTTGAGGGCCGCGACTACGTCGTGGAGGACGGCGACGTGCTGCTCATCCGCTTCAATGTCTGAGCTGCCGTTCGCTCCCCTGCGGCGCCCGCTCTCCGGTTGCAAGGTGGCGCTCGTCACCACCGGCGGGGTGCACCTGCCGGATCAGCCCCGCTTCGACATAGACGACCCTCTCGGGGACTGCTCGTACCGCGAGATCCCGAACGACGCCGGCGAGCTGACCTGGACCCACGCCTACCACGCCCCGGAGCGTGGCGAGGATCTGGACGGCGTCTTCCCCCTGTGGACCTTCCGGGGGCTGGAGCGCAAGGGCGTGGTGGGACGGCTCAACCGGCGGCACTTCAGCTTCATGGGTGCCATACACGATCCCGTCCCGCTGGCCGAGGAGACCGCACCCGAGGTGGCGGGGAAGCTCGCGGACGACGGTGTGCACCTCGCCTTCCTCACCCCCTCGTGACCGCTCTGTCACCGGTCCGTGGGACTGGTAGCGAGAGCGGTGGAGGCGCGGGGGATACCGACCGTGACCGTAGCCATGGAGGATGGGGTGGGGGCCCCGCGGGTCGCCCGCGTTCCGTTCCCTTACAACCACCCGATGGGACGGCCCGGGGACCGGACGCAGCACCGGGAGGTCGCGCTCGCGGCGCTGGAGCTGGCCGAGGATCTGAGCGCGCCGGGAGAGGTCGCGCTGCCCTTTTCGTGGCGAGGGTGAATCTCCTCTCGGTATGTGGTGTCCCGGCGGGTATAATCTCCCTGCGGCGGCAAACTTCGGAGGCTAGGTGAGGCGATGACGCTGTTCGTTGTTTTTGTGTTCCTCGCGGTCATGTTCGTGGCCTTCCTGCTGATCCTGCCGGTGCTCTACTCGCTGAGGGCAGTGGGGAGCCTCTTCGTCTACCCGAAGCAGCTCAGGAGCATGTTCGGAAACAGGATCCTGCGCCGCAACCACGCCCTGGAGCACGCCACCATAGCCGTGATGATGGAGCGCGAGCCGCACCGGCGGTTCAACGGCTTCTCCACCGACGACGGGTTCTTCGTGCAGGGCGTTCGCTCGATGGAGGAGGTCGAGAGCGCTGCGCGCGAGGCGCTCAGGCGGCTCCGGGCCGGGGAGAGGAAGCTCGCCATCCACCGCAACTGCGGGACCACGATCGTGGCCGCCAACCTGCTGGCTGCGCTCTTCTTCCTGGCGTTCATCGGGGGTGGGCTGTACCTGGGCCTCACCTCCGGGTGGGACCTGTACCTGCTGATCCTGGCCAGCATCGCAGCTTCGTTCCTGCTGCGCGTCCCGGCGAGCCTCTTCCTGCAGCGCTTCGTGACCACGGACCAGGATCTCAGCAACGCCGAGGTGGGGTGGGTCGAGCCGGCCCGGCCGCAGGAGCTCGGGGGCGGCGGGCTTGTGGGCGTGCTGCTCGCTGCTTCTACCGTGCAGGTACGCGTCTTCCACACCGACCCGGACGCGGTCGAGGTCATACCCGACGACAGCACGGTTCTGCGCTGATCTCCCCCCGGCCGTAAAGACCGCGTGGGCTCTTCCGCCATAGCAGAGCGCGTCGCGGGGCTGCTCGACCGTACTCCGCCCTTCGACCGCCTGCCGCCCGGGGAACGCCGCTCGCTGCTGGGCGAGGTCGTGATCAGGTACTTCGAGCCCGGAGAGGTCATACTGCAGCCGGGGCAGACCGCCCACGACTACCTGTACCTCGTGGAGTCTGGCGTCGTGCGCCTGACGGATTCGGAGACCCGTAGGCTGGTGGACGAGTGCGGCGAGGGGGACGTTTTCGGCTCCTATGGTCTGGTCCGGGGCGGTCCTCTGCCCTACGAGGCCCGGGTCGTTGAGCCGGCCGTCTGCTGCCTGCTGGGTGCGGAGCGTTTCCGCCGGCTGTATGAGGATCACGACGCCTTCGCTGCCTTCTTCGACAGCGATCTCAGCGCCTACATCCGCGCCAGCCGGGTGCCGCTGGACGCCTCCGGGGCGCGGCTGCTCTTCGGAACCCGGCTGGGAGAGGTGGTGCGCCGGGACCCCGTGATCTGCTCTCCGGGGACGCCGGTGCGGGAAGCGGCCCGCGCCATGCGGGAGAGGGGGGCGGACGCGGCGGTGGTCGTGCGGGATGGCCGGGTGGCCGGCGTTCTCTCCGACGCGGATCTGCGCAACAGGGTCGTGGCCGAGGCGGCCCCGGCCGGAACACCCGTGGAGCTGGTTATGAACCGGGACGTGGTGCGCCTGCGGGAGGACGCTCCGGTCTTCGAGGCGCTCATGGCCATCATGCAGCGCCGGGCGGAGCACGTGGTCGTCACGGACGGCGGGGGATCGGCCCTGATCGGGGTCGTCTCCGATCAGGACATCACGCGGGCCCAAGGGCACAGCCCGGCGTTCATGGTCGAGCGCATAGAGCGGGCGGGTTCGGCCTCCGAGCTGCAGGGCATGCACGCGGAGAAGGCCGCGCTGCTCATCCGGCTCTACCGGCAGGGCGTGCAGCCGGATGATCTCATAACCATCAACACCGAGATCAACGACCGCCTCATGTTGCGGGTGCTGGCGCTGGTCGAGGAGGAGGCGGGGACGCCTCCGCTGCCGTGGGCTTGGCTCTCGCTCGGAAGCGAAGGGCGGCGGGAGATGAGCCTGCTGACCGACCAGGATAACGCCCTCATCTACGCCGACCCGGCCTCGCCCGGGGAGGCGGAGGCCGCGGAGAGCTGGTTCCGGTCGTTCGCCGAAAGGGCGAACGCTGCGCTGGCGGAGGCCGGATTCGCGCTCTGCGCGGGAGAAGTGATGGCCCGCAACCCCAGGTGGCGCAGAACGCTCTCCGGCTGGAAGGAGACCTTCCGGCGGTGGGTGCTGCAGTCCGAGGCGCAGGAACTGATGGAGGCCGGAATCTTCTTCGATCTGCGCGGGCTCTACGGGGAAGGAGCGCTGGTCGAGGAGCTGAAGGCCGGGATCGCAGCCGCTCTGGAGCGGGAGCGCCTCTTCCTGCCGTTCATGGTGCGCAACGCCCTCTCGCACCGGCCGCCGCTCTCCTTCTTCCGGCGCTTCGTGCTGGACCGCAGCGGCCGGTACCGCCACACCTTCGACGTCAAGGCGCAGGGATTGCGGCCGGTGGTGGACCTCGCGCGGGCGTTCGCCATGCAGGTGCTCTATCTGGACTCCGCCAACACCGCCGACCGGCTCCGGCACGTGGCCCGAACGCTGCCGGAGATGCGCCAGACCGCCGAGAACGCTCTGGACGCCTACAACTACCTCTCGGAGCTGCGCTTCGTGCACCACCTGGAGGCCATAGAGCGCGGAGAGGAGCCGAACAACCGCATAGATCCCGACCGGCTCACCAGGACGCAGCAGAGCATGCTCAAGGTGGTCTTCCAGACCGTGCAGGACGTGCAGAGCACCGCCGCCCACCGCTACGGCCTGAGCCTCGGCCTGTAGCGGTAGGATATATTTATGGGGAGGGGGCGGAAGGAGCGTGGTAGGTGTGGCCGGCCCGGAGGAGCTGCGCCGGCAGCTGGAGCTCGTGGAGGGAGAGATCGAGGCGCTGCTGCAGGAGAGGTACCGGATAGAGGATATGCGCCGCGAGGTCCGCGGGCGGTCCCGGTGGTATGCGGCGTTGGTGGCGCACCTCATGCTGCGGGATCTGGAGTGGCGGATGCACGGGCTTGTGGTTCGGCGCAGCGTGCTCCGTAACTGCTACGCCCGGGCGGTGTCCGGCGAGTCGGACCGGTCGGCACGGGGAAGAAATTGAGGGAAGGATCGCTGCGGCTGAGCGGGCCGGCGTGCTCTCTGGGCGGGCTGCTTTGGAGCTCGGGCGCGGTTCTCAACTTCACCGGGGCGGCTCCGGGGAGTGCGGCCGCCCTGCTCATCGGCGCCGTAGTTCTGCTGCTGGCCGGGATGTTCGGCTTCCACGCGCTCTACGCCGGGGGCATGGGCGGGGTGGGCGAGGCCGGGTTCGTCCAAGGGTTCATCGGGCTCGGGATGCTGGGAGGGGGGCTGGTTGCGGAGGCGTTCGGGCTCGAAGCCGGGCGGGCAGCATCCTCCTTCGGATTCCTCATCCTGGCCTTCGGACTCGTCCTGATCGGCTACTCCACCTTCTACAACGAGACCCTGCCGCGCTGGAACTTCTACCCGTTCGTCGTGGCCGTCTTCATTCCGCTGGATCTGCTCTTCGGGGGGATGTACCGGGGTGTGGATCTGGGGCTCTCAGTGCTCTTCGGACTCTCCTGGGCGGGACTGGGGTACCTGCTGTGGACGAAGGAGCGCGGTTAGCTACAGCCTGCGCCCGAGCCGCGAGAGCACTAGAAACTCCACCGGAGCGCTCAGAAGCGCGATGATGAGGATCCACAGGAGCGCGGTGGAAGGCGGCACACCTCCGATCAGCAACACGAAGAACACCACCACCAAGAAGGCCAGCGTGCCGGCGGCCGTCAGGATCATCATCCGCCGGTCGTCGAGGATGATGCGCTCGTCGTCTCCAGCCATGGGCGGCTCCTCGCTCCGGTTCCTCCGGAGGTGTTCTTACCCGCATCGAATATCCCGCTAACCGCCGGGCTTAAATCTCCGGGAGAGCGGGAAAGAGAAGATGTGTGATGCCGGTGGAGTACCGGCCCGGACGGAGAGGGGTGGGAAGCATGCCGGATTTCGATCTTGGCGGCATAGACATAGCGATAATCCTCGTATACATAGTCGCCACGCGGATAATCGGGTTTATCGTCGGGCGGGGCAAGAAGGACTCTGACGACTACTTTCTCGGCGGGCGCAACTTCATCTGGCCGCTGATCGGCCTCTCGCTCCTCGCCACCAACCAGTCCGGGGCCTCTTTCATAGGGCTTGCGGGCTCCGGGTACAACAACGGCATCGCCGTCTACAACTTCGAGTGGCTGGCGGCCGTGGCCCTGATCTTCTTCGTTATCTTCGTCCTTCCCTTCTATCTGAGGAGCCGGGTCTACACGATGCCGGAGTTTCTGGACCGCCGGTACGGCCACAACTCGCGGCTCGCCTTCTCGGGGTTCCTGATCTTCACGAACGTCTTCGTGGACCTCTCCGTCGCCCTGTACGGGGGCGGGATCGTGCTCCAGACGCTCTACCCGGAGGTCCCGCTGTGGGTGAGCATCGTCGTGATCGCGGCGCTCGCCGGCATGTATACCATCTTCGGCGGTTTGCAGGCGGTCGTGATCACGGACACCATCCAGGGGATAGTGCTCTTGATCGGGGGCACCATAGTGGCGGTCATGACCTTCATGGCGATCCCCTCCTGGAGCGCGGTAGAGGAGGCCGCACCCCCGGAGGCTTTCAGCCTGATCCGGCCCCTGGGCGACGAGCTGACGCCCTGGCCGGGCATCTTCACCGGTGCCGTCATCCTCGGCTTCTACTTCTGGTGCACCAACCAGGTGATAGTGCAGCGCACGCTGGGGGCCCGCAACCTGGACCACGGCCGGTGGGGGGCGCTCTTTGCGATCCTGCTCAAGCTGCCCATACTCTTCATCATGGTGCTGCCCGGGACGATGGCTCTCGTGCTCTACCCCGATCTGGACAACCCGGACCTCGTCTTCCCCTCGCTGGCGTTCGATCTGCTGCCGATAGGCTTGAGAGGCGTGATTCTGGCCGCCCTCTTGGCCGCAATCATGTCCACCGTGGACTCCATCCTGAACGCCCTCTCGACCCTGGTGACGATGGACTTCGTCCGGAGCTTCCGGCCGCAGACTACCGAGCGGTCGCTCGTATACATCGGGCGCATCTCGACGGCGGCGTTCATGATCTTCGCCATGATCTGGGCCCCGCAGATAGCGAACTTCCCCACCCTCGTGCAGTATTTGCAGTCCGTGCTCGGCTACATCTCGCCCCCGGTCGTCGCCGTCTTCTTCGTGGGCCTCTTCTGGCGGAGGATCAACGCCGCCGGAGCCTTCACCACGCTCGCGGTGATGGTGCCGCTCGGTATAGCGGCGTTCTTCCCGGTCGAGGTCTTCGGACTCGCCGGCGTCCACTTCCTGTATGTGGCGTTCGGCTCCTTCGTCTTAATACTACAGTTGTAATTCATGCCAGCAGCACGCCTCTGCGCTTGTAATGGCAACGCCTGGCTACGGCCTGATGCTGACGACGCCA